>JAHLWP010000020.1 GCA_019057865.1 Promethearchaeota archaeon | reverse complement strand
CGTCGGGTGATATTATTCCTACGCCTAATTCTACTGCTCTTTTAATTTGTTCTTGATCAAAAATTGATCCATTGGTTACTTCTGGAGTTGTCCCCAGAATTCGTAAGAGAGCAACTCCAACAGCATCAATTGCTACTTTATCTGTACCAGCAACAAAGACATTTGCTTCTTCTCTAGTACCGTGCATTGGTCCACCATCAACAAAAGTAATAACGCCATCCATGATAATCAAATCAGGTTTAAAAACGCTATTAATTTCTGCAATCATTTTCCTTTGATGCCTAGAAGAATGCAACTCATCCATATATCCTCGAGGTACTAATCCTACTGCGTTCTTTATCGATAATGTAAAGTGACCACCATACATATGAGTCTTTAAACAACAGGTTTCAACAATACATTCTGCATCATCATAAATTTTGGCAAATAGGAATCCTTCTTTCCAATGGCTATCTTTGGGTTTTTTGAGGACAAACTCTTCTTTAGGGGCATCTGATAAATTAACTATCTTAAAATCTAATTCTTGTGCTAATGTAAATAATCCTTTTTCCTCAAATACTTCAGCAGTATTAGCTGGACCACTTCGCTCCGCAACTGTGATAGATTTTGCACCCATTTCATTCAGCTTGATGATAAGCTGCCTTATTGTTTCCATTGAGCTTGAAGCAGGAGGAGGATCAGCAGTATTGAAATTTGGTTTCAAAATTACATTTTTATCCTTAACAGGATTGATACCTAATAACTCTAATGACTTATTTACACCATAAACTCGATCTTTTGTAGAAGTAACTGCTACTTTGGTCATATTATACACCTTATAGTAGATAGTAAATTGCATTTATAAAATTAAAATTTGTCTTTTTAAAATAATAAAAAAATATGCATTTAACGTTAAAAGAAAAAGATTTTCAATTTTTATTGCTTAAAAATAAAGATAAATCAGGTCAATCCATTCTTTTAATTAAGAATTTCATTAACTTAAAGATAATTAAAAATATTAACAAGAATACTACTTGATACATTACGAATCTACTAACATTGCTTAACTAAATAGGGTTTAGTAAACGTATAAGCATTAATAAATGCCAAGCATCAGATCCCACTTCAAAAGGTCCTTGTATCCAATAATATATTTCATTAACAATATACAAAGAGAAACATCACAATTTAGAGATTTCCCTGGGTAACATAGATAATAAAAAAAATGCCTGAACACATAACAGGAATAAAAAGAAAACCAAATGTAGGGAAAAACGCTATAGGTGAATAATTAAATCCTACTACAATCGCAACTGCTGCAATAAGATCAATTAGAGTAACTACTATAAAAAACCCTATTATTTTATATCCATATGTTTTAATTCCTGATCTTTTTAATTCGTTAACTTGTTCATCTGGAACTCCATGTTTCTTTCCTAAGTCAAATCGCTTTAGGTTTCTTAGATTTTCAAGACCTTTAACTTCAGTAATATTATTATTTGAGAGATCTAAATATATCAAGGTCTTGAGATTTTCAAGCCCCCCAATCTCAGAGATATCAACAATCCCTTTATTTTTTAAAGATAATCTATTTCTTTTAACTTGATACATTTTATCTTTATAAGTAACGTACACCATTTAGTTCCTTTAATTTTATAATTTCAAATAATTAAAGTTAAACCGATCTAATACATAATTTTTTTCCAAAAATGTTAAATAATTATGTTTTTTTTTATGTAGAAAGTTAGTTTAACTAATTCTTTTATGGATATTTTTCTTTATTTTTGGAAGATTAATTGTAATACTCATCGAGAACTTTTATACTCATCCTTTTCTTATTATAACTTGAATAATGTTCTAGATGAGTAAGTTTAAAGGTAAAAAAAAATAATATTTTGTAATAAATTTATCCAAATAAACGTTATAATCTTACTAGTGATTAAAAATTAATATTATAGCAACAAGAAAAGAGGAAATAAGTAAAACTGCGATTGATGTATTTAGTTTTTGTCATCTATTTTTTGGATTCATTTTATATTTAATTACGAATTCTATTATTATTACAATCTTCGGAATAGCACTTCATCTTATTTGTTTAGGGTGTATTCTATTTTATAGTATATTTTGGGAAATACTTGAGAATTATTTCTTTATAAAAATAAACCTTAAATTTGGAAGAAGAAGAGATAGCATAATAAATTCTTTTGTGGATATGGGTTTCTTTCTTCTTGGTGGGGTGATCTCGATGTTCAACCTAAATTTTAGAGTTACTTATTCCTTAATTACCACCCTGATCTTTTTAAATGGATTAGCAATAATATTGTTTGTATATGCAAGAAAAATATTAAAAATAATATAAGAAATAAAAGAAAAAAAAGGATTAATTAATAACTCGAGCCTATGGCAACTAGAATAGGAGTAAAAATCAGTAAAGGAACATAAAGTGCTCCAACAAATCCCCAAAAACAAGCTATATTTCCTTTTAATCCAGCACAAATTGCCCATGATATAAACAGATCAAATATAAATACTCCAACAAAATATGCAATTACTTTGTAAAGAGTAAACATACCACTTCCTTTTATTATTATCTTGCCTTTTTTCTCTGAACCACTGACAATTGGAGGAGGTTGAGTTGTATCCAATTGCCCTACTGGGTGTCCACAATTTGTACAAAACTTTACTCCTTCTTTTAAAACTTTTCCACAATTACTACAATTTGTCAACTTTACATCACATTAACATATAGACTTCTATGTTTATGTATTTAAGTAAGGTTTATATTTAAGATTTTATATGAAAGATAAAAAGAGAATAAAAAAGCAAAGTGAATTTTTTTTTAATCTATTTATTTTCTAATACAAATGTATAGCCTTCATTTTTTACAATAACCAAGACACCTTCTTTTCTAAACTTATATATTAGTTCTTTTATCTTAGAGGAAGGAATTCCGTAGTTTTCTGCGATTATTTCAATCATGAATTTAGGGAATTTCCTATAAGTTATAGCTAAATAGTGAAGAACTTCTATAAATTTATCTGAGTAATCCACCTTTTTTTCACCACTTTAAACAATTTATTAAATTAATTAAAGAAGATATCAAATCTATATAAACAAAAAATGGGATATTCCTAAACCAAAAGTTACATGAAAATTCATGCATATATATTTTTGTCAAAGAAAATTTAAATTTCTCTATTTTACTTTATTTGGTGAAAAATTTAAAAATAAAGAGTGGTTCCATGGTGTTGATGTTCGATTATCAGAGATTTTACTTTTCTGATTGCATGAATTTTTCTATATCATTGACGGTTTCCTTTGGTTTCTCCCAATGGAGACCATGTCCGACATTCGGGTATAATTTAAAGGTAGCATTGGCAATTCGGTTAGTTAGGGTTTCTTGTTCTTCCTGTGTAAAGAAATCATCATGATCACCCCAAATAATCAGGGTTGGAGCATTGATTTGATGCAATTGATTGTTGTGATCTACTTTACTCAGTCCAGCTAATGCTTCCTGCCATACACGTGCAGGAACTTTCATACTTTCCGAGACAACATTATCCAAAAATTCATTGGGTACAGGGTTTAGTAGAGTGCTCGATTGAAACTCGTATACAAATGTTCTATCAATAAGGTCTTCTAAGGTACCAACAATCTCCTGAAACTCTAAAATGCCCTGATTATTTGTTGCGGAAGGGGCAGATCCGATAAGAACGAGCCTTTTAACCCGATCAGCATAGTCAATGGCCACTCTCTGTGCAACAAAACTCCCCATTGAATGCCCTACGATACTAGCTTTTTCAATTCCGAGCTCATTCATAAAGGCTTTTACATCTGCTGCAAAATCACTTATGTTATAATGATCTGGTTTTTCTGATTCACCATGACCTCGTTGACTCAGAGAGTAGGCGTGATACTCAGTAGATAATAAGGATAATACAGTACTAAACGAATACCATGAATCGGTATATCCATGCAGGAATATGATAACTTCACCATCCATTTTACCTCTTTCCGCATAATGTAATCTCACACCAGTTTCTAATTGCGCCATGTTGAATTTGATTTCATCTGGCGAGTTAGTAATATTTGGCATATTTTTTTTAAGTTATTTTTAAATTTAAATATTTTTCCGGTGTTATTAAAAAAATAAAGTAAAATTGATTTTAAAACAATTTAGAGTCTATTTTGCTTGTCTGAAATAATAATAGATATTAGCGACGATTAATATTGGCGAAATTCTGGAATAATTCCGGTTCCACAATCATAAGCGGTTAATTTTCCATTCCAAAAATCAATAGCATTTAAAATAAAACCAATCAATCTTTTTCCTTCCACTGCTCCAAGAGAGAGGTCATACCGGACACCACGTCTACTATTGAAATATCTAAATACTTCTAAGGATAACTGCATGGGTACTTCATAATTTGAAAAAGCTTCATTATGAGTATTTAAAATCTCTGATTCGGAAAATTGATTTAAGGGAAAAAATTCTATCAAACTAATCTCATCACTTTAGATTTTAAAAATTAAATTTTAAATATTATATATTTAACATTTAAAAATAAAATAAATTATTACGACATAAAAAATCTATGACTTATCTTCAATGACTTAAAGTTTTAATAACCCCTTAATAGAGTTATTTAAATATAGTTTAATCAAAACATATATTGTTCATACCTAACGGTGTGAATATCGAGAAGTAGTATTATTATCAATGCATTAATACCGAAAGGTAGTCAGCAACGATATAAAAAAAGATTGTGCGTAAAAAACACAATTTGAATTAAAATATAAGCCGTCAGGTTTGTATCCGGTATTCAACCCGGTCAATTCGTAGGAATTGATGAGATTATCGACGATAATACCTTTCACAGAATAAGAAATTATTCTTGGAAGATGGTTTTTTTCACGACACTGCTCGACTTAATATATTGAAAAAATCTATATAAGCAATTGTATGGAATATAATACTAATGCAATGAAAACCTTCGGGCGTTCATTGCAGCTTCTTGATCCTTTTAACTTTTTAAATATCTAAATATTATAGTCTCAGTTTTATTATTTCTCTAGTTCTTTTAATAAAATTGAATAACAATTGGTAGAGTCTTCTATGTAAAAAATAACTATATATATAATGTTAAGAATAATAATAAAAGCAATTAATGAAAAATCAAAATGGAGTGATTGTCATAAATGACGTTATGTTATATTTTTATGAAAATTCGAGCAGGTTTTATTGAAAATGTAATTAATAGGTTAAATAAAATGCCAGAAGTAAAAGAAGCTCATGCAGTTACGGGAGGTATTGATATTATTGCAAAAGTAGAAGGAGAAGATTTTCCGACTATTTCAAAGGTAATTTTATCAAAAATCCATAACATCGATGGTGTTGAGAGAACTTCGACTCATCTTGTAGCATCACTATAGAAAAGGATTATTAAGAGAAATTAAACTTAGTTAAAGTTTATAATCATAGATTACTTAGTTCTACTATATTTTAATTTTTAAGAATCGCGAGTTTTGATATGCAATTATATACTGTGTATGAAAATGGAGCTTTAAGAAAAGTTGAAATGATTAACTTCAGTGAAAACAGAGTTTTTTTAATTGATGATATCAAAAATATATATTTGTGGTTTGGTTCAAAAACTTCTAAAAAGAAAAGGGAATATGCTGTTAATAGGGCTAATATTTTAAATGCAAAAAGGAAAGGGATTGCAAAGATTCAGACAATAATCCAAGGTAAGGAATTTGGAGCTTTTCTTGCCATGATTGATATTTTAAAAAAAGGTTTAAAAGAAAAAGATCTTCAAAAAAAGAGACGTCATGAATTAGAGTTTGATATAGAAGATACAATGGAACTTATTGAATCAGGTTTAGACCCTGATTTCGAAGCTGAAGTTGCGCTCGCAGCATATAGTCTCTCTCAAGAGAAAAGAACTTATGAAGATTTATGCAGAACCCTAGCTGAGATCCAATTAAAATTTATAAAAGGCAGAAAAAACCTTACAGTAGCAGAAATTAATAAAAAATCAAAATTGATTTTTAAATCATCATCTACTTATGAGGAACTGTGTTGGTTGATTGCTGAATTAAATTTAATGAGCAAAAAAGTCCTTTAGTGTTAAAATTCTCAATATCAATAATTATCAAAATAAATAATCCAATCAACCATTTTTAATTTGTTTTTTAATTATGGTAATTTTGATTTTTTTCACTTTAGGTTATCCTTTCTGGATTTTTTACTAAATATTCAACTATCCTTTATAATAATGTGTATTTCCTTGAAAAATTTTAATTGAATATCTATTCAAATAACAAAAAGTAAATTTTTTATAGTATTGAAAGAGATAAAATATAAGTTGATAAAAATGAGTTCAGAAATACTAGAACCTAATGATTTAAGAAAAGGTAAATTAAGAAAAATTGTAATCATAATTAGTGCTATCGCCTTGATAACAACGATTGCGACAATTATTTTAATCTCATTTTATCTAAATAAGTCTGCAGATGATGGAAACGGAGGATCTTGACTTTGTTTCAATATAATATCTCTGATTTTCAATATGTCAATACTTTATATTATGTTATATTAATAAGTAAATATTCAATTTAGCTAAAATGGATGAATTTTGCGAGAAAATTTTAGTCGCAAGATGACAAACCTTGCAAAGGTTCTAGCATCATTTTTCTTCAAAATTGACCTTTAATGTATTTTAAAGAAGGTATATTGATAATATAATGTTAATCTTAGAATTTGAAATTTATTTTTAATATAATGACCAGTAAATCTGTTTGTTATATGTTGACTTTTTAATTTTATTTTTTAATTCAAGTTTTTTTAATCGATAAATTATATCCTCCTTTTTAAAATTATTAGAAGAAAATGTATTAATAATTTGATTTTGTCTCATAGGGTGCCTTTTTATAATATTTAGCAATTCTTTTTCAAAATCTTGAGAATAGAGATAAAAACTTCCTATTTCAGGAAAACTTATATCAGAATAGGAATCAAAAATTTCATCTAATAATGCAAAAATGCTTTTATCTGGTATTTTAACCCAATTTTCAAGAGGAGGTCTAATTGGAATGTTAATATCTATTTTATCAGGTTTAATTAAATCTATTTTTTCCTTAATTTTTAAGAGTTCTTTTTTATAATCGTTGATTGCTTTCATTATCATAATTTCAATCCAGAACTTCCCCTTAAATAGGCTTCTAAAATCTATGAAACCTTGTATTACAGACTCGAAGTTTATATCTGGATGAGGTCTGTTTATTTTTATAAAAGATCTTTCATCCCCTGCATCTAAACTAGGTAAAACAATATCACTATGTAATAAAGCTTTTATAACTTCTTCATTGTGCAATAAAGCCCCATTTGTTATTACGCAGATCGGTTTATTTGAAAATGTTTTTGTTTTTAGAATTAATTCTTCTAAATCTTTATACAAAGTGGGTTCTCCACTTCCTACAAATGTTATATAGTCAAAATTATTTTTGTTTTGTTTAATAGCTTCTTCTATTTCAACAATAATCTCATCTTTTGGATAATAGTTTCTCCGTTCGTTGGTAAAATTAGTTGTTTTTCCTAATTGACAATAGATACATTGATAATTACAAGTCTTTAAAGGGAGAGGATCAATTCCTAATGATCTTCCTAATCTTCTACTAGGAACTGGACCATATACGTATTTCATTTTTTTTATTTTTATATTACTTAATTAGTTATTAAATCTTCTTTTTATACTTTTTAATTAACTGATTTAAAGTTCTAAGAGCTAACTCTGTGCAATGCTTATGATCTTCTGGTAATCCTTTCAAAGCCTTATCAATATCTTCTGGTTTCAATTTTTCTATCTGATTTATAGATTTACCCTCAATAAGAATTGTAGTTTGACTTGCAGTTGCAATAGAAGCACCACATCCGTCTGTAATAAAATTTGCTTTCTCGATTAGATTATTATTTATTTTCAAAAAGAATTTCATTGTATCACCACATGGCCCTTTATAAGAGTGTGATATAGTTATTTCATCTTCTTTAGGTTTACCCCAATTTTTTGGAGAATGAATTAAATCAATAATATATTGATTATATTCTTTAATTTCTTCTTCATTTATATCTTTTTTATAGTTAGTAATAGAGTTATTATTTTTTTCTTTAGACATTGAAAACCTCCTGTTTAGGTTGTTTTTTAATTCGTGAGCTATCTGGTTGTGAATAATTATTCATTAAATTTAAATCTTTAAATTCATTAAAAAATATAAATACAAAGAATAATAAAGAGGTTGAAATATAATTTGAGAATTGCAATAAGTACTGATGGAGATGAAGTGTGTCCTCATTTTGGTCGTGCTCCTCAATTTACTATAATTACAATTGAGAATAATGAATTATTAGAAAAAAAAGTAGTATCTAATCCAGGACATACTGTTGGTAGTATTCCAGATTTTATTAATAACCAAGGAGCAACTTGTATGATTGCTGGAGGAATGGGACATAGAGCTATACAATTTTTTAACCAGTATGGAATAGAGGTTATCGTAGGAATAACTGGAAAAATTAACGACGTCATTAAAAAAATTTTAAATGGTACTTTAGAAGGTGGTGAGAGTCTTTGTGCTCCAGGAGGAGGAAAGGGTTATGGAGTCGAAAAAATCCATACAGAAGCAGATGATGTTCATGGTCATCACCATCACGATTAAATAAAACTATATTCCTATATTTGTAATTATAAAATAGTTTTAGCTACTATTCAATCTTTTACAAAATTAAATATACTGAAATTATGAATTTGGGACAGAAATAGTAGATTTTTAATCTGAATGATTATTCAAAATAGGAACGCTTCTAAAAAGATTCTATGAGGAAGAGATTGATTATGAATAATCATTCACAATATTTATATAAGAGGGATACTATTAGTTATATAGAAAAATATTAATTAAAATTTATAAAAAAGAGATGATGTGAAAAAATGCCTTATGGAGACCGAACAGGACCCAGAGGATTAGGTCCAAGAACTGGCAGAGTATTAGGTTATTGTGCTGGATATGATACTCCAGGATATACTAAAGGGCCTGGTATGGGATTGGGTCGTGGATGGGGTAGGGGTTTTGGACGTGGAAGAGGTATGGGTTGGGGTGGAAGATTTGACTGGGGTACACCAGTTTATCCTTTATATAGAACTCCTAGTATTGTTCCTGCGCCAGTTGCCCCTTTAAGTAAAGAAGATCGCTTGAGTATGCTGAAACAAGAAAAGGAATATTTAGAATCTGAAATGAATCAAATCAAAAATGCAATAGAAGATTTAAGTAAAAGCATGGGTGATTTAGAAAAAACTCAATAATTTTTTTTATTAAATTAAAAAATACAAATTTAAAGATTCTTAAAGGTTAAAAGTGTTAAATGAAATTAACGAGAGCTACGAGGATTATTTAAAAACGATTTATATTATTTCTAAAAAAAATCGTGGCGGTTGGGTTTCAAACTCAGAAATTTCTAACTTCTTACAGGTTAAACCATCATCAGTAACGGATATGCTCCATAAGTTGAGTGTAAATGGTTTGATAAATTGGAAACCAAGAAATCGTATAAGATTGACTGAAACAGGAAAAGAAATTGCCAAAAATATTTTTAAACGCTATAATCTATTAAAAGAATTTTTCACTAATGTATTAAAGATAAAAGATACTTGTAAATTAGAAGATTTGTGTTGTAAAATCGAACACCATATAAGTTCAGAGGTTACTAATGCATTAGAAAACTTTGGAGTTTTAGATTAAAATTTTTATATATTATCGAAAGAGATATTCAAGCTTTTTAAGATTAATTTTTATATTGAAGATAAACTCAAATTTTAAAATCTAAGCTATCATAAAAGAATTATGACTGAAGTTGTTTTAAAAGTTAATGAAAAAGATGTTCCATTAAATGACTTCATGGAAGAAATGTTAACTAACTTATTACTAGGATATTTAAAAACAGCAAAAGAAATCCCCGATGATATCAACTCTATTAAAATCGAAATTAATTTATAACTATTTTTTTAAAATTGTAAATATTAAAGCATTCCTTTATTTTCCTATTAAAAGAAATGATTTTTTAAAAGATGAAGTTAGAACCAGAATGTATTGGTTGTCTTTTCAATCAAGTTCTTAGCTCTTTTAAGTTACTCAGACCCGATATTTCACACAATGCTATTATTAAAGCCCAGAAAAAACTGATGGAATATTTAATGAGCATAGATTTCAACAAAAATGCATCTCCAATTGTAGGAAAATTTGCTTATAATCTTGTATCAGAAACGTTAGGAGAAAGAGATCCATATAAATCTTTAAAAGAGGAATATAATTGTTTAGCTTTAGAGCTTTATGATGAAACAAAACAGATTATTGAAAATGCTAAAGATCCATTATTTGAATCGATTGTAGTTGCAGCAGTTGGAAACACTATCGATTTCGCTACCCAACATAGAATCAACTTTATCACTGATCTTAAAAAATTTTCACCTGAAAACTTGAAAATAAATGACTATTCTAAATTTAGAAAAGCCCTCGATAATAGTAAACACCTTCTTATTATTGGCGATAATGCCGGAGAAATAGTATTTGACAAATTGCTAATATTAAACATTAAAAATTTTTATCCTGATATAGATATTTTTTATTCTGTTCGATCAGCTCCAATTATAAATGATGCTACTATTGAAGATGCCAAATTTGTAGGTCTAACTGAAGTAGTACAGGTTATAGAATCTTGCCCCGCTCCAGGAGTTGATTTATCTTCTTCAACAAAAGAATTTAAGGAGCATTTTTATTTAAAAGGAGGAGTAATTTTATCTAAAGGCCAAGGTAATTTCGAAAGCCTATACCAGACGGAAATTCCAGATAAAGATATATTTTATTTATTAAAAGCTAAATGTAATTTAATGGAACGCATATTTAATGTAAAAATTGGAGATTTAATTTTTAAGAAGAAAACACTTGGATTTTGATGGTTATATTTATTTATTCAAGTAAATGAGGAGTATAATCTAAGCAGAATCTGTCCTTAATTTTTTAATTGTTTCAGTAAAGAAACCAAAATCTCCTATTTCAGCTTCCTTTTCAGAACTTTTAATTTTTTTGGAGTATACTTCTATTTGTTTAGAGAGCAACTTCTTAAAATATTCAAACTGACTAATATCGATACAATTACTATTTATTTCCATACGATATAAAGTGTAAAACATATCCAATGCTTTCTCTGCTTCTTCCCTAATATCATGTTTAATTAATGATCTATCCATAATTGCCACAAAAATTAAATTGTATTTATAGACAATTATCATATTTACGTCTAGTCCTTTGATATTTATTTCTTTGATTTCTCCTAGATTGTCACCGAATAAACGTAATGCTCCAACGAAAGAAGACAATAAAACGGGATTAATTTTTGCATCTAAAATAAGATCAAGCAAATACTCACCAGATTCTTTACAAATAACAATACCCTTTAAGAGTTTGCCTTGTACTGTATTACTATTAACTCCCATAATCTGTATTACTTATACCTAATTAATCTAAATATTTAGTAAAAATTGATCTTATTATATCTTTTTAATTCATATTTTTAAAATAAGAGTAATATCTGTGAAATAATAAAAGATTATTAGAAAACTGAGTTTAAACCATTCCAAAATCTAAACAAGAAATAAATTATTTTCCCAGTAATTTTTGAATTTTATTCACAACCGCTTTAAAAGCTTTAGTACTCTCAGAATCAGGAAATTTTAATACAAATGGTAAGCCCCTATCTCCTTGTTGGCTAACTTCAGTTTCAAAGGGAATTTTTCCTAGTAATTCAACATTATAGTCTCGAGATGCTTTCTCAACACCACCGGGAGGATAGAGATCAATGTATTTCTCGCAGTGTGGACATTTAAAACCACTCATATTTTCAATAATCCCAAGAATTTTTCTTTTCATAATCATTGCCATTTTTATTGTCTTTCTTGCATCCATTACAGCCACTTCCTGGGGTGTAGATACAACTATAACATTTTCATCAGGAATTAGTTGTAAAATGTCAAGTGTTTCATCAGAAGTCCCTGGAGGTAAATCACAAATTAAATAATCCAGTTCTCCCCAAAAAACATCTCCTAAGAATTGACGTACAGCACCCATTTTCATTGGACCTCGCCATATAACTGGGGAATCTGTGCTATCAGTTAAGAAAGCCATTGATACAACTTTTACATTTAAAGGTCCATTTACAGGATAAAATTTCTTGACTTCAACATCAACTCTTGGTTTCATTTCGGGGTTCACTCCAAGCATTTTAATAACATTTGGACCTGTTATGTCTACATCTATAATTCCTACTCTAAGTCCTATGCTTGCTAGACTCATTGCAAGATTTACAGCAACAGTAGTCTTACCAACACCACCTTTACCTGAGATAATAACTATTTTATGTTTTATTTTTTTCAAATTTTTTTCGATTTCTTTCATTCTCAGGTCCATAACTTCTTTTTTTCCTTCCTCAACAGTTTTTTTCAAATCAATGTCCGGAATTTCTTCTTCTCCCATATTTAAAACCTCTTCTTTTAGTTCTTTTTATTAATAATTTAAAGTGATGTGTTAATTAAGATGATGCGGATGATGATCATCTTCCTCAGTGTGTATTTTATCGACCCCATAACCCTTACCTCCTCCAGGAGTACAAAGACTTTCACCACCTTCTAAAGTACCATCTAAAATTTTATCAACAATATCATCAATTTTACCTGTTATTCCTACTATGACCTCTATTCCATACTGATTAAAAAATTGTTTAGCTCTGTGCCCCATTCCACCTGTAATCATACAAGTTGCTCCTTGTGCATGAATATAATTTGGAATACTACCAACAGTATGACCAGGATTAGCTAATACTTTTTTCTCTACTAATTTATTATTCTCAATTGTGATTATTATGAATTGAGGAGCACGACCAAAATGAGGACATACTTCTTCTCCATCGGTACTTATTGCTATTCTCATTTTTTATATTTTTCTCCTTTAAGATTAATATATTAATTTAATTTGGTAAAAAATTTAAATTTAATAATTTAATCTTTTCTAATTTTTATCAATTACAATTTAAATTTTATAATCGATAATTTTTTATTCTTTAAATTTTTATTTATATTGAATAAATATTCAAAAAAATTTAAAGTTTATCGTAAATTAAAATAAAATAATAGTAAATTATTAAGAATTTAGAAATGAGGTTGATATTAAAAAAATGGTAATCTTAGCAGTTCCAACATTTGGAACAGGTGGTTTAAATGAATTATTAAATCCTAGATTTGGACGTTGTGACTCATTTACATTCATTACAATTGAGAAAGGGAATATTAAAGAAGTTAGAACTGTTTCTAACTCTGCTTCAGGTGCTATGGGAGGTGCAGGGATACAGGCAGCACAAATTGTCGGTAATAATGGAGCTAAAGAATTAATAGCAGGCTTCCTAGGACCAAATGCTGCGCAATCATTAAGTGCTTTAAATATTAAAATCTATCAAGCTCCTAATCAACAAGTGACAGTTAAACAATGTATAGAATTATATCTTCAAGGTAAATTATTGGAAATGAATAGCGCTAATGTAGGTGCCCATTATGGAATGGGTCCTGGTATGGGTGGTGGTCGAGGGATGGGTAGAGGTGGTGGTCGAGGTATGGGTCGTAGAGATCAATTTTAATATGTATAATTTTTTCAAAATGCAAAGCTAGAATTCAAATTATGCCTAAAAAACCCATAATAATATGTGTTACTGGAGGTAAAGGTGGTACTGGTAAAACTTTTGTTGCTGTTAACTTAGCAATAATGTTCAAAAATAATGGTAACGAAGTTTTACTCATTGATGGAGATGTTGAAAATCCAAATACTTTTTTATTAATGGGTGCCCAATTAGAAAATAAAAAAGAAGTTCCTTATTTCATTCCAAAAATAATTGAAGAAAAATGTACTAAGTGTGGTTTATGCGCAAAAAATTGTGTTGCACATGCTTTATTACATATAGAGAATTCTTTTCCAATACCTATGCTTACAGTTTGTACTGGTTGTAAATTATGTTATAAAATTTGTCCAGAAGAAGCAATTGAAGCCGATTCGAAGGTAATGGGTTGGATTTATAATACTCAAATTAATAATATTTCACTTTTTATAGGAGAATTAAAACCGTCAGAAGCACGATCAGCAACAATAGTAGAAGCTTTAATGGAAGATCTTGACGAGATTATAAGAAATGAACCTGAAAAATTTGATATTATTATTTTAGATACCGCCCCAGGTGCTCATTGTGATGTAGAATTATTAATAAGTAAAGCAGATATTGTAATTCCTGTAACTGAGCCAACAAAATTTGGAGAAATAGATTTAACAAGAATAATTGAATTAATTGATTTAATAAAAAAGGATTATCGAACAATTGTAAATAGATCTTCTTTACTAGGCTTTAGGGATGAATTTTTAAAAAACTTGAAAGAAAATAATATTCATATTCTTGGGGATATACCTTTTGATGAGGATATTGTCTCATCTTATTGTCAGGGTTTACCATTAATGGACCAAAGCAATAAATTTAAGCATAGTAAGGGATATAAAGCATTCCAGATAATTTTTAAAGAATTAGATAATTGGTTAAAATCTAAACAAATAGAAATAACAGGTTAGAATAATTGGAAAGAAAAGTAATTGGTATTCTTTCAGGAAAAGGAGGAGTTGGGAAAACCTCTTTAGCTGCATCTTTAGCTAGTTTAGCAAGTGAGGATTCAGAAACTAAACCCATTATTATTGACTGTGATGTTGATGCACCAAATTTATCAATAATCCTCCCATTTAATTCAAAGGATGAGATCAATAAAAAAGAAACTTTTACTAGCCTAAAAGGCATTTTTATTGAAGATAAATGTGTTCATTGTAAAGAGTGTATTGATAATCATTTTTGTGAATTTAATGCTTTAAAATGGGATGAAAATAATCAAATTCCCATATTAGATTATCTAGCATGTGAAGGATGTAATGCTTGTAAAGTATTATGCCCTGAACATGCCTTTGAAATAGAATCAGTTAAAAGTGGAGAAATTATTTCTTATGAATCAAATTTAGGAATACCATTGATTTACGGTAAAACAAGATTAGGGAGTACAACTTCAGGGAAATTAGTCTCTGATGTTAAACAATATGCTCAACAATTAGAGGAATTTAATGAATCTAATATGATTTTAATAGATGGTCCCCCTGGGATTGGGTGTCCCGTTATTTCTGCTATTTCAGGATTAGATTATGTTATTACTATTACAGAACCTACACCTTCAGGGTTACATGATCTAATACGAGTCATTGAAGTAATTGAGCATTTCAATATAAATTTTGGAATCATAATAAATAAGGCAGATCTTAAAAGCAACTTTCAGAAACAGTTTAAAAAATTTATTAAAAAAACAGGATATCATTTGTTGGGTCGAATAAATTTCGATTTATCCATTCCAGAATCCATTTCTTTTGCTAAACCTGTTGTAAATCATAAACCAAATTCGGATGCGAGTTTAGCAATTAAAGCAATTTATTATAAGCTTAAAAAGATATTATGGACAAATAACTGATTTAATTTTCTTCTTATATGAAAACATGATTTAATTATCATAATTTATAATCAAAAACCTTAAACAATTAAAAAAGTTTTAAATTTTATAAAACACGAGGAAGAAAATAAAATTACTTATAAAATGGTGATATAAGTTCCAGTTCAGAATTTCATGGAATTATATAAACATTTGCCTAAAACTAACTGTAAGGAATGTGGTAAACCAACATGTATGGCATTTGCTTTAGATTTATTACAGGGAAAAGTGAAAGTTGATGATTGTACACCACTCTTAGAGCCAAAATACAAAAAACAGTATGAAACTTTAAAGGACTTATTAGGCGCTGAGGAGGGTATAATTAAAGAGCTTAGAATAAATGTTGACACTGATTTGTGTGATGGTTGTGGAATTTGTGTTACTGTCTGTCCTGTTAATGCGAGATATTGTCCTCCAACCCTAAGTGGGAAAGCCCCAGATTATCCTCCAGAAAAACATCAACTTTTTCAAGTAAAAGGAGGTAAATGTGAATTATTAAATTTAGAACACTGCCGAAGGTTAGAGACAGAAGGGAGAGAGCGAGAATGTCGTGTATGTGAAACTTACTGTCCACGTGAAGCTGTAAAAATAGAATATGTATAACCTTAATTTTATATTATGTTTTTTAGGGTGAATTAATAAATGAGAAAGATTCCTTGCTCAGGATGTTCTTTGCTATGTGATGACATTATTGTGATGAGCGATGGTATATTTGTTGATGAAGTTATTGGCGCTTGTTTAAAGGGAAAGGAACGATTTGATCAAGTAACTGCTAAAAATCGAATTGTTACTCCAATGATTCGTGATGATTCTGATTTGAAAAAAAGTTCTTGGGATGAAGCATTTAAAAAAGTAACTAAACTTCTTAAAAATTCAAATAAACCTTTATTATATGGTTTCTCGACTGTAAGTTGTGAGGCTCAATTAAAAGGATTAGAGTTAGCAAATTTATTAAATGGATTTATTGATTCAAATTCAACAATCTGCCAAGGGAAAGTATTAAATATGGCTAAAGAGACCGGATTAACACTTACAACAATATCTGAAGCCATAAATAAAGCTGATCTATTAATTGTTTGGGGTGCAAATGCAGCTGAATCTATTCCTCGATTATTAAATAAAACCTTATTCTCTCGGGGAAAATTTCGAATGACAGGACGTGAAATAAAAACTCTTGTTATAATAGATCCCGTGAAGACCGCTTCTTTTGGTGCTATGGGAGTGCGTGATATCGCACTTCAAATTAACTCAGGAGAAGATATTGAACTTATTAAAGTCTTAAAAGAAGAATGTTGCAATCCTGGAAGTATAGCTTCAGAAGGTGTTGCTGGAATTGATAATGACGATCTTAAAAGACTATTACTTCATTTAACTGGCGCTGAAAATGGGATTATATTTATCGGACAAGGTCTTTTAAAGACTCAATCAAAAAAAAGTGTAATAAGAGAACTACTCGAATTAGTTCAAATAATTAACGTAAAACAACAAAAAGGGCGCATTTCTGTCATACCGATTGGAGGACATTATAATATGCTTGGCTTTGACCATGTAGCTTTATCAAATTATGGAAAAAACCATAGTTTACAATTTTCAAATAATCAATTGATTGATACTGATGATACTATTGTTTCAAAAATAGATAGAGAAGATTTTGATTGTTCAATAATAGTAGGGACTGACCCTATCTCTCATTTACCACAGGAATTAAGTAAAAAGTTAGCTAAAAAACCTTTAATCCTAGTAGATAATAAACAATCTGCTACATCACGCATAGCAGATGTAGTTTTACCTTCAACTATAACAGGGATTGAAAGTGAAGGTTTAGCATTTAGATTAGATCATGTACCCATTGAATTAAAAAAAATTGTAAACCCACCAAGTAATATTTTTTCAGATGAAGAGATTCTTAACCAAATTATAGAAAAATTTAAACTTATATAAAATTTGGTGATTAAATTGGAAATGCTAGTTAATACAGTTAGAATGGTTGATTATGATCAACTTAGAGAATATTCTGTTGGTAATAATGAAACATTAAAAGAGAATTTAGCCTTAGGAATAGTAAATCCTGAAGATTTCAAAAAATTGAATTTAAGTCCAAGCTTAAATTTAAAAGTAACTAGTAAGTTTGGAGAAGTTGTTATTAAGGTTAAACAAGATAAAGATATACCCCAAGGTACAATCATTATGCCAGTTTCAATTTGGGCTAACCAAATTACTGGAATTGAAAATGATGAATTAATTTTTAAGAATATTAAGGTAAATGTGGAAGCTACAAGAGATTCGGTTTTAACGTTTGAAAGTTTACTAAAATCTATTAAACAATAATCTTGTGGAGAGAAAAGGAGATATGGAGAAATTAATTATAAAGAATGGGTTAATATATGACCCCATTAACTCGATTGAAGGGGAGAAAAAAGATATCTTGATTGAAAAGGGGATAATTGTAGAAAAATTTACTAATGAGAAAAATGTTCAGGAAATTGATGCTAATGGAAAGACTGTAATACCATCTGCCCTTGATATTCATTCTCATGTAGCATCTCAACAAGTTAACTGGGCAAGATTATTAGGGATGAAAAATAAGTCTTTTATGGAAATCTGGAAAGGCTTAACTCTTAAAAATATAGCGATAGATTATATTTCAAATGGTTACACCTTTATTCTTGAGGCAAATGTATTCCCTTCTATAGCTAAACAAACATTATTTAACTTTAAACAAATTCCTGTTATTGATAAAGGTATGCTTTTGAATGTGAGTAATTTATGGGCTCTAGAATTAGAATTTCAAAGGGCAAAAATTGAAGATATGGCAATATTTCTTTCTGATCTTTTATCAAAAACTTATGGATTTGGATTTAAAGTATATAATCCATTTGAATCTGAGGCATGGAATTTTAAAGAGTTAAGAGGTGATATTACACTTTCAGGTAGATTATATAATTTTAATGCTTTGGACGTTTATGAAAATATCACTAAAGCTGTTGAAAATTTAGGTTTACCACACTCTACTCATTGTCATATTGAAGGATATGAAACTGAAATTGGT
Source organism: Promethearchaeota archaeon (assembly GCA_019057865.1). GTDB lineage: Archaea > Asgardarchaeota > Lokiarchaeia > Sigyniarchaeales > SOKP01 > Loki-b32. Next base: position 51,536 of record JAHLWP010000020.1, on the reverse strand, counting down.
GAAAAGAATCTTTTTACAATTTTAGAGAGAATAAAGAGTTTAGATTTAAAGCCAAATCCAAAAGTAGGTTTGGATATTAAGAGAGAACAAATATTTCATATCGCTCATGCTAATGCTTACACTCAAGATGGGAATAATGAAAGAATAATAAAATTCTTAAATGAAAATCAAACTTTTGATATCGATTTAGGCTTTATAGGCTTCGATGAGATCAATCCATTGATTACTTCAGATAGAAGGTTAATAAATTCAATGTTAAATCTTGATTTTCTACAAAATCCTTATAAATTAGTAAGTTCTGCTATAGAATCTGAAGGGGATTCATTTGTATCAATGAGAAAATTCAAAAAAGAAAATGATAATGATTGTATTTTATGGGCAAATGCTATAGATTTAGCATTAAATATTAGAAATAAATTTCAAATCAGTTTATCGCTAAATTATCCAAATTATAGTAATATTAATAATATACCTGAAATCGCTACTTGGTTGGTAAGTAAAATTGCGCGAGCTAATTTTATGAAAGATATGAATAAGGAATTTCTGAAAAACAATAAGTTACAAAATAGTGATAAGTGTCTTACATTCAATGAACTTGTAATATTAACTCGCGCAAGTCCAGCAAAATCACTTGGATTAGGAAGTATAAAAGGAAATCTGGGTGTTGGAGCTGATGCGGATATTAATATTTTGGATATTGATATTAGAGACATTAATTTAGAAAAGGATTTTGAAACATTAAAAACTGCCTTTTCAAATATTGAATATGTTATTAAAGCAGGCAAAATAATTAAAAAGGAAGAGAATATCGATTTAGAATCAAACGGCTTGATCTTTTGGACAGAAGGGAAAATTGAGAAAAAAGAAGCTAAAAAATTAATTCTCTCTAAAAAGGAAGATTTTTACCGGAAATACAGCTCAATATTTTATGATTCCTTAGCTATATCAATAGATAAAGAACACCTTAGAAAAATCTATTGAATTTTATTTAAAATAAAAAAAATTAAATCAATCATTATTAATTATAAAGAAATTTAGTAAATATTTTACAAATTCTAATAGCTACCTATTTAGTTAATATTTTATCTATAAATTTTAATGATCCTAGAAAAAGTTAAAAAAAATCCTTTTAGAGGAGATCTCTTTGGTAAAGAAATCATTCAAAAACATGGGGAAGTGGACTTTAACGAAAAACTAATAATAAAAGATATTCTAATAGAGGAAGTAAGTTAAAGTTAACTTAAAATATTTTATTCCTATCTTCTTTCTAAAAAAACTCATTAAAATAAAAAATAATTAAGGATTGAAAATTTTACCAGTTTTTGCTTCTTCTTCTTCGCGTAGTGGTTGTTTCATTATTTTTCCGGTAGGCGTTTTAAGTAAATCATCTCTAAATTCCACATATTTAGGAACTTTGAAATCAGCTAGGTTCTTTTTGCAATATTCAATAATTTCTTCATCAGATACAGATTTGCCTTCTTTCAATACTATAAACGCTTTAGGAAGTTCTCCATAGATTTTGTCCCGTATTCCAATAACTGTAGCTAACGAGACATCTGGATGTGAATATAATACTTCTTCTATCTCCCGAGGATAAATGTTTTCTCCACCTCGGATGATCATATCTTTCTTTCGATCTGTAATGTAAAAAAAACCATCAGCATCCATATAACCAATGTCTCCAGTATATAACCAATCACCTTTAAGGGTTTCAACATTAGCTTCTGGGTTTTTGAAATATTCTTTCATGATATTATCTCCTTTAACAATAATTTCACCTTTAGTATTTGGAGGAACGTCATTACCATCGTTATCTACAATCTTCATTTCATTACCCGGCAACGGTATACCAATACTTCCTATTTTTCGCTTATCTTCGGTTTCTGTAGGAAGCGGATTTACTGAAGAAGCACATGTACCTTCCGTAAGTCCGTAACCTTCTACAATTTTGCAATTAAATGTTTTCTCAAATTCTCTAAATACCTCCACAGGCAAAGGAGCAGCTCCACAAATAATAAATTTTAAGGAAGAAAGATCCAGATTTTCATGAGGCATTCTAAGCAAGATAGAAAGCACTGTCGGAACACAACTGAAAGTAGAAGCCTTATATTTCGCTACAGTTTCCCAATGGGTTTGGGCTGAAAATCCAGGTGTTAGAATACAACTAGCTCCGATTGTAAAGGGTCCCATAATTGTAACAATTTGAGCATTAACATGGAATAATGGTAAAATTAGCATGAATCGATAATCTTCCCCTGCTTTTAAGAAATCTTTTATCATTTCTGCGTTTCTCCTTATATTAAAGTGAGTTTGCAATACGCCTTTTGGAAAACCTGTTGTTCCTGATGTATAAAGGATAGCAGCAGGGTCTTCTCTTTCATCGATTTCAACTGTAGGTGGTGCATCTGCTGATGCATTATTCATTAATCCCGTAAAATTCAAAGTACCTTCAACAGGTTCTCCAATTACAATCACGTGTTTCAAATTGGGAAGATCTTTTTTAATTTCATTAACCAATGGCATTAATTTTGGTATTGTAACTAGAGCTTTAGCTTCTGAATGACCCACTACAAATTTCACTTCACGTGGTTTAAATAATGCATTAACAGGACCAGTAACCGCACCGATTTTAGGAATTCCTAAATATAAATACACATATTGTGGCATATTCGGCAAGTAAACACTGACTCTATCTCCTTTTCTAATTCCCAAATCATATAGAAAATTCGCTACTTTGTTTGTAAGTTCATTTATTTGGGAATAAGAAACTGTTTCATCTTGCCAATATAAAAATGGTTTATCTTTATATTTTTCTGCCTGAATCTCGACTAATTCTCTAAGATTCATTTAAATTTCCTCACATAATTTAGTTAAACAATATTAAGTAAGTAAAAAAATTCTCACATTAAATTTATAATTTTCTTAATTTGTATTTAATTGATTTAATCAATTTATAAATTAATCAAGGAAATACTGATTGAGAAAAAAAAGAAAAAAAGGAAATTTAAAAACTTCATTAAAAGAAATAGGTTAAAAAGCTTTATTTTTTTGGAAAGTTTTTATTATTAAATTAATTTAAAAACCTTTTATTAATAAGAACTTCCTTAGCATGTTTTACATTTGCCAATTCAAATTTAGCGGTCTCAGTGGCATCGTCAATTACTAGTGGATGTACTACATTAATTAAATCTTCGACAGCTTCTTCACTATCTTCAATAAGACAGAATGGTTCTTTTTTTTTAACACAATACTCTAGAATCCTCTCAGAAAGATGATGATATCCAATAATTACTGCATGATTTCGTTTATGAGAAGCGAGAATTCTACTAGTAATAACAGGGTTATATTTTTCAAATAGTTCTCCCATGATAAATCCAAAGAAAATCACTTCTAATAGAATTGGCTACACTACAGCATAGAATTGACCAAAATCTCCTGCATTAAAAGGAATGTTCACAGTTATTGAAAATAAAATTACTTCAGCCAAATTATATTCGGGTTCGGTGATAAGAAAGAAAAGAAAACCGATAAGCCAAAACAAAAAGAAAAATATAAACTGCAATTTATATTACTTAAGTTTAAGATGGATTATAATAAATGAGTTTAGGATATTCATAACATAAAATAAAACACTCCAATATAAAAAGGATTTGCTCTATTGTTAAGTTTCATGTATAATTTTTTGTCAATTTGAGAACATTATACCTAATTAAATAATACGTTATCAGTATTTTATATTGGCTTATTTTTCTTCAACCATTTAGGAACTCTATAATCATCAACTATAATACATTTCCCATGCTCCCAATCGGGATAAGGTTTAATATCTAAGACCGGAGTCTTGTCATAAGCATCAAGACCCCTCACCCAAAGAACATTCCCCTCATGCTTTATTAGCTCAACTAGCGTCAACCCAATAGGATTTGGATGAATTGGAGCCCTCGTCGCAAAAATTCCTACTGGCTCTGACTCTTGATTTTTACTGGGATGATGTAAATAGCTAGTATCCTTTACTCTATTCATCCAAAAGATCACATAGATGTGGGAAAAATCATTAATACCATCCAACGCTTTAGTTAGACTTCTATTAATTATAATCTTTGAACTAAGACTTCTATCTTTATCGTCTTCATCAGTCGATATCCTTTCTACAAAGCCTATTGGTTTAATTTGGATTTTATCCATATACTAAGATAAAACACATCAATATAAAAAAGATGTGATCGAATCAAGTTATGATTTCAGTTTAATTTTTTATGAATAGATATGCTGTTTAGAATTTCAGTTGTTTTCAAATTCCTTTAATCTTTGTTAATTTTCTTGTTTACTAATTCAATAAGATTTTTCGCAAGTTTCATTGCCTCCTCCGCTTCTTGAGGGTTGTCGAAATATCTTGAAGGTATTCCACCAGGGAGAGCATTTGGGTATCTAGTTGGAATATAATATTGATCCAATTTTTTACTTAAGAGAACATTCTTAAATTCAGTATCAATTTCAATCATCATACCTAATAATTCATGAACAGAATGTGTATAAAATATTTCAATAGATTTCACTTTTAAATAGAGAAGTGCCTTAAGAGCTTTTTCAGCAGCCTGTTGAAAATGAAATAATGCAAGATAAAACCGTTTTCTTTTCCTTAACTCATCTGCATCTTTAAATTCATCCTGTGCATGGATTAGCCATCGTAATGCTTCTTCTTTTTCAGGTTTTTTCATATAGGATTCTTCCTGAATTAATAATATTACCCAAAAAAGAACTTACAGATAATTTTTTTTTAAATTCTTCCAGATTATATGCTATTATATCCGCTGCAACTCCTATTTCGAACTTTTCGTAAATTATATCCATCCATTCTTTTCCGCTCTTATTTGACGGCATTAGCACGAATACATCGAGATCGCTGTGTATATCTATTTCATCTCTCGCAAGTGAACCAAAAAGTATAATTTTCAGTGCACCTAAACTCTTCAATTGATTAATTAATGATTCTAAAGATTGCTGTAATTTTTTCTTTCTTTCTGCTTTTCTTTTCAAAATTTCTGCGAGTCTTGACATTTTCTTTAAGAATTTACTTTCTTGGATATTAAATATATTTATGATCTATATAGCATATCTTCTCTTTATAATTTAAGTATTGGACTTAGAGAAAATATTTCATTTATGTTCAATTGAAATTTAGTAATTATTAATAAGTAAGATTGTTTAATTTAATTTTAATCCAAATATAATTCAAAGTTTAAATGGGTTAAGAATAATGAAATTAAATGCAAAAAAATTTATATTTTGTTCTTTATTGCTGGGTTTGTTTATATTACCCATATATTTCAGCATTTCAAGGATTTCAAATCATAAATCTGAAGAATTCTCTAGAAACAATAGTCTACAAATTTCTACAGAATATAATACTCCAATATGGATAACCGACCTTCCTGGGAGTCTTATAAATTGGAGCTGGGCAAAAGATCAAGGATATTGTACTGGATCTGGAACATCAAGTAATCCATATGTTATAAAAAATCATATATTCAATACTTCCGCTTATTTTGAGACCCCTTTAGCAATTGTACATTCTCGAAAGCATTTCAAAATAGAAAATTGTCTTTTCATAGCACATGGTGATTTTGCTGGTATTCTTTTAAGAAATGTTACTAATGGTAAAATAACAGGAAATAGCATGGGATTGCCTACAGGAGCGTTAATATTTCTGCGAAATTCAAGCTATAATACAATTTCGAATAATATTGCTTCATATGGTGAATTTTATGGAATATTATTAGAAGGTTTGATAGGCGCAACTCGTTATAATACCATTTCGAATAATATTGTATCAAATAACCTAGATACTGGAATATCTTTGCGATCTGGCTGTGTGAGTAACGTTATTTCAGAGAATATTATCAATGATAATCCCATTGGAATCGATTTAGATCCTGGTACTATGAATAATGACATATATCTAAATTGTCTTAATAATACTTCTGTATTATTATTTTTGTGAGTAACGTTATTTCAGAGAATATTATCAATGATAATCCCATTGGAATCGATTTAGATCCTGGTACTATGAATAATGACATATATCTAAATTGTCTTAATAATACTTAAATTCTTTACTTAGAAATGGGACTTATACATTAAAAAAAGTTGTTAAAAATTCAGGATAACCCATTATATCTCCCTTATTTTTTAAAAAAAAATTATTTAATAGAATTTTTACAAAAATGTTATATTTAAGATTTCAATATAACAATTAATGAATGAGGATGATAAAATGTTAGGTACTGAACTTAATTACACTCTTTATGAAAGTAGTTTTTATACTCTGAACAATCAAATACATAAAAATAAAAAACATAGTAAAAGAGATAAGTACCTTAAACGACAATTAACGCGAAATTCAACAATTACAGGGTTAATTTTTTCTATTCTTTTAGGTATTGCACTTCAAATTGAGGATATAGGTTTATCCCCTAGAAATGAATTCTTATTTTTAGTAGCTCATGGATTAATTCTTTTAGGATTTATTTTCTCAGCAATAATTTCAATGTTTATTAAAACTAAGAAAGGAAATATCAATAGTACTGATGAAATGGTAGACCTTATTAATAGAAAAATAGAAAAAAACAAATATTCAGAAAAAAACTGGAGGAATTTCAACGAGCAAGATAAACAACAAATTATTCAATATCTCAAAAACCATATTACCTATGAACAAAAAAGAGAAGCAAATCTGATGAAATCAAATAATGAATTGGATTTAATTTTGGATTTCTCTAATTGTTTATTAATTTTTGGAATAGGAATTTTGGCTTATATTCTTTATAGAGATATTTTTGAACAAAATATCTATTCATGGATTATTATAATTATCATATTCAGTTTATTCCTAATTATCAATTCTTATAAAACTAAACATATCAAGAAAAAGGTAGAAAATTAAAAAATTTAGCTTTAATATCTTTGGTGTTTTAATATTTCAAATAAAAGAAAAGAAAAGAAAAAAAATAAAATATGGAACATACTCTCTTATTTTGGAGTAATTATGCTCCTTGTTCTATTTTCCCCCTATGTAGTTGGATTTATGGTAAAATTGACATCCCAGGCTCCATTTTTAGCAATCAGAACCGGATCAATGGAACCTGAAATATCTACAGGTGATTTTGTACAAACCAAAAAGGTTAACCCAGAAGACCTACAAATTGGAATGATAATTGCATTCGATGCTCATGGTTTATGGGATGGGGCTCCTGAGTATCTAATTGTTCACCGAATAGTAGATAATTTTGAAGAACAAGGAATTATTTATTTTATTACTCAAGGTGATGCCAATACTCGTCCTGATGATGCACCAATTCCACAAGATCGGATTGTTGGAAGATTTTGGTTTAAAATACAATTTTTTGGGTGGATTTTGATACCCTTAGAAGATTTAAATATCTTGGGTTTAAATCTAATAACACTAATCTTATATGGGCTTCCTACCATTGCTATTATTAATTTCCTCATAGCTATAATCAAGAAAAGGGAAGAGAAAGAAGAAAAGAAAAAAAAAATATGGAATGCAGTTATTTTTCTGTTTTTAAATACCTTTTTTATATTTGCATATTTTTTGAATACAATATAAACATCAAAAATCTTTTAAATATTCCAATAAGCATCTCATTTTCGGAATATCTAATGTTCTATAACATAAAATAATAAATTTTCTGCTCTTGAGTTATCATGTCAAACTACAATTCAGCTCCAGATTTTAGCTCTATACTTGATCCCATAAGCCAATTTTTCGATGGAAAAAAAAAAAAAAATGATTAATAATATGTTTTCAAGCTAATAATCAGTTATTATGTTGTTCTACCATACTTTTGCAGAAGATACGGAATTGCCGAAATCCCACACCCAGAAATCTAGATCAAACCAATTCCACTCAATTTTAAGCGATGCTCCAAGAAAACCTCTATCTGTATAAAGTTTAGCAGTGCTTCCGCAATTAAGCTTTGCTGAAGATGCCTTATTATCAAAACCAAAATAACCAAGATTTGGATAAGCTATCATATATCTCTTACCGCAATACTGATGTCCTCCTCTAAGCTTTATATACGGACTTCCATACCACACGCGATCATAGAGATACAAACTACGTGGTTTTTGTTTGAAATGTGGATCATAATCTTCTGATAACTTTTCTAATTCGTCGATTTGTTCAGGTTTTAGATTATGTTTATCCAACAATTTCTTGAAGTTTTTAGTATCTTTTTCTACAAATTTTATTTGGTATTGTTTAATCTTTTCACTTTCTTCAGGAGATCTTTCTCTCTTAAGTTTCTTATCCAGTTCTTTCTCTCTTTCATATTCTTCAAACTTATTTTTTTCCTTTAACCATTTTTCCATTTTTTCTTCATTAGAAAAACCATAAATAATTCCATCTTTAGCTGATTCCCGTGGTGCTATTAGAAAAGGTATTTTTTTTCCCTTTTCTTCTTTAAAATCTTCTTTTGTATACTTCTTCTTAGGACCCGTAATATGTTTCCGGTCTTCAGATATCGAATATTCCTCTCCATCTAATATAATTTTTGAAATTTCACTTACCATTTACATCAACTCCTTTATAATTTTATTGGATTTCAAAAATTTCCCTTTTGTCTTTTAAAAATCAATATAATTGAATATTGATTAAAAAATTTTATAGTACATTTTTGTCAATAGTATATATGATAAATATGTATATAAATATTTGTTTTGATGAAGGCGCATTTTCTAATTACATAAAAACCCATTCCGTAGTGCTTTGTGAAATTAATCAGAAAATGCTGAATAAAATTACTTTTCCCTGTACCTGTAGCACCACACACGAATACATGTTTTTCAAGGTCTTTAAGAGAGAGATAATATTGGTTTTTTTTATGTGCCCTTTCCATAACTCTCCCAATTTTAATAACTCCTTTTCTTGATTTAAAATAAGAGGGTTTTTCTAGATCGATAATATCATCTCCAGAACTATATGTTGAATGAAAAAATAATCCTACAGAAAAACATAAGAGAATTAGGAAAATGTTGCTTAATAATACTTTTTCTGAAGACCTCAACGATTCTGATGCTAAATTGAGATAAGAAGTCGAATCTAAGATAAATAAAGGTATAGAAATTCCAAATAGTATAATTATAAGGATTTTTAATTTGTTAGCAGGTTGCTCCCTTTTCTGAGAGATGAAAAAAACTATATTAAGAAAAACTAATAGAATAACTAAGATTAAAAGAAATATAAAGAACTCAGCAGTATTGAAAGGTGACATTTAATTCTTTATTGATTATGAATTTTAAAAACAGCACGTTTTATCAATGTAATTAATTATTTGTACTAAATTTTCTTTAGGATTTTTTGGTATACTCTATAGCTTCATTCAATCCCAATAAAATGTCTTCTAACATTTCCACAAATTGAAATTAGAAGTCCCACATTGTGTAATAGTAGATATTATTTGAAGAAATATGCCCACAATTACATTCATCATCATTAATTGCATCCCTAGAATAAAAAACATTTAATTCAGATTCTTCAGTGTCCAATTCAATATGGATGTAAATATGGTCTGTTGTATCAAAATATTGAATGATCCATTTTTTGGAATTATGAGGAAATAAGTTATTCCTTTTTTATTTCTTCGATCCATTTATCATAGTCAATCCACTCCTTCGAGTTTGGAGGTTTGACATAACCTTTATATATAAAGCCCTTATCAATTTTTGAGAAAATTCCGCTTATTTTCATCCATCTATTTGGATTGCTTTTAAGTCTTGTAAAAAGTGCAAAGGATATGATTACTATAATGATAGCTATTGAAGCATAAGTTATGAAAAATCCAATTGACAGAGTTCTGTAGACAGGAATACTTAAAAATACCCATAAAAGTACTACAATTATAAATACCCATTTTAATTTTTTCCAATTCCTAAAACTTCTTGCACAATTTGAGCAGGTAGGAAAATTGAAGGATGGCCGAGCGGTATACACCTTTGTTATCGGTACACTTCTTTCTTTCTTTTTAAATGATTCTGACATATTATAATATTCTAAATCTTCTGCTGATTTACAGCGTACACATTTTAATCCTTCTTGAGTCACTTTACCTCCATAAGATATTGCTAAGAGTGATGGAGTTTGTCTTTTAAAATTAAATGCGCTATCTACTTCTCCTGTCTTTTGGTTTGTTCCGCATGAGTAACAATATGGATTTCCACGGGGCATCAACTTACCGCAATTTCTACATGGTTTTTTATTTTGATATTTTTGAGATTCCCCTTTGTTTTTTTTTTTATTCCTTCTCAAAAATCGCATATAAATATAGATCCAATAGTTTTATTTTAATTTGCAATAGAATTTACTAAAATAAAAATAGATTTTCATTATTTAAAAATAAAATCTAAGGTAACAATCTTTATAGCTATAAAATAATAGTAAATTTTATTCTATTTTTATGAAAATTCCTTCGAAATCAGACTCTGAATTTACCTTTCTAGAAAAAGTTCTTTAATACATTAAAAAATTATAAGTTATTTTATAAAAAAATAAAAAGAAAAAAAAAACTTGCTCATGAACATACTCCATCTTTTTGTCTCAGTTCATTCAATTTCTCCAAACACGACGTGTACCGTCACGCTCTAAGCCTGAACCTTGAGCTCCTCTTTCGAACGCCACACACTCGTGCGGTTGAGAGTGGCAGGCTAAATAGGTCGCCCGAAAGCTCCCACGTACACCCCCACCTCACTAAACCCGTCTTATACGAGGGTTAAGAAAGTAATTAAGGGTAATAAATTCGAGAAAAGCTTTATTGAAGGAAAAATCTATATAAAGCCTACAAAGAAATGCATTTTGTCGATATAGTCTTATTTAATCTTCCACTAGAACAAAGATGTAGATAATTAAACTGTTAATAGAGTATCTTCTTTTTAATAATATTAAAATACAACCTTTCATATTTAACATTTGAAATCTAAATATAATTTAAGAAGAGATAGAAACCCTCTCTTTTTAAGAAAGATTTTGAAGTGAGGTTCTGATTATATGCCTAATGTTGAAACAAGACCAGATGTCAAAATTTATGAAGATGAAAGGTGGGATTTTGCAAAAGGATTGGAAAAAGTAAAGATTTTTAAATGGACACGTTTTATGAAATAATTACTAGTGAAAATCTGATGATAAAAAATTGTTATTTACGAACCAAAATTAATTGTAATTATCGCCGTTATCTGTATCGAGTCAATTATTGCCAACAAGGGAACAAGGATCAATGTGTGGTTTTAAAAATATAATAAAAAGTTTAAATTTATTAGCAATTCTAAATTATCGAAAGGAGTAAACCATGTCCAATATTTATGAAATCATTTGTCCAGGAGATTTACAGAACTCAATTCAATCTCTTGTGACTAAAAAAACGAGTAAAGGTTTTAGTGTTCATATCAAGTCTGTAGAGGATTTTGGAAATCCGCCGGATCATGAAGCTATTCGTAATTTCATTCTTCAAAGGAATCCTCGATATTATCTTCTTGTAGGAGATTATGATCGAATGCCAAGTTATCCTTTAAGTGGCCATTCTTCAGATGCATATTATGGCATGACTGATATTGATAAAATCCCCCAGATACCATTTGGTCGTCTTAGCTCTAACGACCCAGTAGTTATTGAGGAAATATGTAATAGATTAGCAAATTATGAATCTAGTGGAAATGGAAACTGGACTAAAAATGTCATACTCACAGGTTGGCTTCCTAGAAATAGTCAGCAGTTTGCTACACAAAGTGATGCCGGCTGGGAGTGCGTAGAAGCGATTGGTAATCATTTTATTATAATAAAACGATTCGAAAATAACGAATCTGCAAGTGGAGAGCACATACCACTTGCCAGAACTGAATGGGAGGTTGATAATACGAGTAAAGCAGATTTAATAGATGCTATTAACAGTGGTGCATTGATTATTAGATATCTTGGGCATGGAACTAGAGGATCATGGGAGAATATAGGAAAAAAAAATACCAATATCGACGAGAAATTCAATAAAGATGACATTGAAACGTTATCAGTTGGGAATAAACATCCTTTTGTTATATCAGCTGCTTGTTTAACTGGTAGTATTACACCGGACATTGCTTTTGGTGAAAAATGGCTTGTTGATGGAAAAGCCATAGGCGTTTTTGCAGCAGATGTGAACACCCGGACATATTGGAACGATAGGATTACTCAAGAAATATTTGAACATGTTGTTCGGAAACGAAATATTACTATTGGTGAAATGCTGGTTCGAGCAATGCAATCTCATTTTGAAAAACACGGTGATCGTGGATCTGAATATATGAAGGCTTATACTGCATATCGTTATTTCGGAGATCCAGATACAGTTCTTCTTGATCTTAGAGAAGATAAAATCACTTTTAATCCTACAAGTGCAGTTGTTAGGGAAATATTCGGAAGATGGATGATAGTTGCCGGAAGTATGCGGCTTTTACATTTTGGGACAAAAAAAAACGAAGCAAAAGCAGCTTTAAACGTAATTAAGCATTATAACTTGAATCAGCAATGTTTTGTGGGAAGACCCAGAGCATCAATGGAATACTATCTCGTAAACGGCATTTCCCCGCAAGGACCAATAGCTGGCGAAGACAGCATTCCTATTAATCCAGGAAATATTGAAGTTAAAAGGATAAATAATAGTTGGAAGATAGTTGATGGAAGAATGTGGCTTTTGGATTTTGGAGACAGTGAGGCAGAGGCACGAACCTCTTATGAGATCATAAGAAAATATGGCTTTCGCTACATTTGTTTTATTGGAAGACCTTATCCATCAATGACATACTTTCGAAAATAACAATAAAAGACCCAAACATACTAATTTTTTTCACTAAATTTTCATTGAAATCAGACTCTGAATTTACCTTTTGTTATTGTTTTTTAAAATGCTCTAACTTTTTATATTGTATTTTAAAAATATAGATAAAATCAAGAATTTATCAGAAGGCATGCTTATTTTTTCGCAATTTTTTTGGATTATAGTGTTATTCCTTGTATTTCTAATGATTTTCAGCTTAATTTTTCTATGGTTAACTGAGAGAGAAGAGTCTATTAAATCTGCAGAAATTTACATTGCTTCTTTAATCTCATTGATTCTTTTATCTAATATCTGTGAATTGAGAACATATCAAAATTTTAGAGATTCAGAGCTTGTTTTTCTTTTGAAATTTAAATGTCTTTAATCAATAATTTAATCCTTTAAGCAACTGCACAGTTGTATACATATCTTTTCCACCTTTTCTTAAATAATCCATGGCTTCTTCAATCCCTTCTACAGTCAAATCGAACATAGGAATAATACTGGAAATTATCTTTCGAGTCCAGGGTGCCCATTCAGGTCTAATAAGTTCTGGATTTAACCACACAACATTATTTTTAAAATGTCTTGTTAATTCTTTGATATAATAAATTCCAGGCATCTCATTCCTATGGTAATAATAAATTGACCCATATTTTTCAGAAAGTTCCCAGGACGCCCTTGTGATCAACCGGAAATCGATTAGATTATCGCAGCGTCGCCCACTATGACTACTTTATATTTATTATTAAACTTCTTTAAAAATTCTTCGAAAGGGGTGGATTCTTCAGGATTTCTTTTTGCATTATGATATAAACTTTCATATAAACAATTGTGAAAGTAATAGTATTTAAAATCCTTCCAGTGTGACATATTATTGGCAGCCGAGAATAACAGATTAACTAAATGGGCATATGGTGTCATACTTCCACCGACATCCATTAAGAGAAGAAGTTTAACGTCGTTTTTTCTGCGTTTATTAAACACAATTTCAATATCACCGCCATTTTTAGCGGTTTTATCAATTGTCTCGTCAATGTCTAGCTCATCCTTTTTGCCAATTTCTTCGAGTTTTCTGAGTCTTTTTAATGCTACTTTAATTTGTCTTGTATCCAGCACGATATCTTTTCTATAATCTTTAAAGATTCTTTTTTGGGCAATTTGGACAGCCATTCGCATACCTGAAGACCCACCGACTCTCATACCCATTGGATTTTGACCAGAATGCCCAAATGGAGATTGACCTTGAGTTCCAATCCAGTGATGACCAAAATTATGTTCTCCATCTTGTTTTTGCATCAATTCTTCGAAATGTTGTTGTAAATCTTCTAGGTCAAAAAATTGGCTTACCATCTCTTGAAAGGTGGCATCCATTTCTGAGAGATCAAGATTTTTTTGTAGCCAGTTCCAAATTTCATCTTTTATCTCATCTGGGGCGTTTATTAATAGTAATTTTTCTGCATCTTCACCATATTTTTCCAACAAATCTTCAAGAAACTGTTGTAAATCCTCGATATTTACGTATTGTTGATATTCTCTTAAAAGTATTTGTAAGCCTTCTATTAACTCAGGTAAGGTGATATCTTTATTGAGCCAATCCCATATTTCTTGTTTAATATTTTCAGGAAAATTTACCAATTTATCCTTGAAAAAATTAGCAAACGCAATATCATAGATATCAAAATGATGTTCATTTTTGCATAAAATCGAGCGTGAGATGTAATAAAACTCGACCATATTGTGGATAAGCCCTTTATTGAGGGCTTCCATTAGGGTCATATATTCTGTAATACTTACCGGCAATCTCTCTTTTAAATAATAAAAAAATTCGATAAACATATAGAATGTTTTACTTTTTATTATTGATCAATAATATAAAATTAAACAAGTAATATAGGTTTTTGTACAGATTGAGGTTAAATATTTGGTGATAATCCCTATAATCTTAATAATTTCATTGATAAAAAAGAGTCTATAAATAAAATATAAAGTGTAGATTGTACTATTTGTGTAATCTATTAACCTTTCTTCTTCAAAGAAATTTTTTATTTACATAATTTAATAGGTAAAAGTTCCATTATATAATACGATAAAGTCATCTGAATGAGATTTGTTAAGTTTGCTTTTATCCGAATTCTCAAGTATATATTATTGAATAATGTTCGATTGATTTAATACTATAAATAGAAAAATTTGTTAATTGTATGATAAGTAATTTTTTAGTTTGTTATATTTTATGTACAAATCGAAAAAAGTGGTTATTTTAATCAAAAAAAAATATTTAAAATGTTTAAAAAATAGAAATATAGACACTTCTAAGGAGTATAAAACCCCAATAAATTATTCCACCTATTAGTAAAGCAATGCCTATTTCTAGCAGAGATATTTTTAAAGTAAATTTTTAGTTAGTTTCCTTTGTTATTATCTGGCTTTTAAGTCTTAGCTTTTATAAATAAAGGTCTTATTGCTTATTTGTGTTATTTTTAAAATTTTTTTCTTAAAATTTAATCTAGAATATTTTCTTAATTAATTTTATGAAGAGAGAGATATAGAATAAAAAAGGTTTTTTTGAATGATTATTCACAATCCTTAAATTACTATACTGATTTTTATTATATAATCTGTATAGTGAATATTTATTTAAAATTATCAAAATATTGAGTTGCTAAGGAAATTGAAAAGTTATAAGGAGATAATAAAAGATGATAAATTCAATGCTGAAGATGAATATCTTGTTGATACTAAAGTATTTAAGATGTGTTGGGGTTGCGAAACGAAGCATAAGTCAGGTCATATGGTTTGGAATGCTACTAAAATCCGAAGAATTTTTTTTTGCGATGAATGTTTCGCGAAGTTAAAGAAATAAGCTTCAATTTCATTTATTTTTTCTGTAATATTTACTGGTAATCTTTCTTTTAGGTAATAAAAAAATTCAATAAACATTTGCGATAAGTTTCGGTTTTATTATTGATCAATATTATAGAATTATCATCTAATATAGGTATATGCTAAATTTTTAAGAGGTGTTTAATATTTATAAGAATTAACCATTTGATTATCTTATTAAAAATTCAAGATTCCTTTTGAGAATAGGAAAAGCTTCATTTGCATTGGATGGGTAAAACATTTTAAGTTTTTCAGCTAAAGAGTTTAGTAATTCTTCCTCTGGTTTTCCTTCCAATATCATTCTTGTTTCTTCCTCTGTGATATCTTCAAACCTTTCTATTAATTTAATTGCTTCACGATTAGCGGGACAAGGCAATTGACATTTCATACACCCTTTTAAAGCATTATGCGCATCTGGGCTAATCCATTTTGGAAATTCTCCTTCTATTTCATTATACAATGTTATACACCTACCAGCATCAATTACAAAATTTACTTCTGGTAAAGTGGATATCGCGTTAGAAGGACAATTACTTGTACAAATATTACAATGTTCGCAAATATTCATCATTTTTATCTCTCTCCAATTATCTTCTTGAAATTGAAAATCAGTAAAATATGCATATAAAGTGATCAAACTACCCATCTCATCTACATAACAGAGGTTATTCCTACCATAGTCCCCAAGCCCACTTCTAACTGCTAATAGTTTTAAATGGAGCCCTTTTGCTAGTTCAATCTTAAAACCCGGTTTCTTGATTAATTTTTTCAATATTAAATTTTCTAAATCTTCAAATGTTAATCCATCATCATAATACTGAGGTGGTATCATGATTTCATGTTTTTTACCATCTAATTGAAAATTTACTAACACAAGTTTAGTAGCAATAGCTAAAACTATTATTGATTTAGCGTTAGGGAAACTCTCAGGAATCACAAACTTCTTAGTGCTTAAATATTGTCTATAGGTCTTATTTTCGCTGAGCTTGCCTTCATGATATAACTTATCGATATCTTCTTGCAACTCTTTTAGATGATCAACAGAAATAGTTTTATATTTATAAACAAAGCCTAGTGAATTATTATTTCCTTTACTCAAGGGCATAATAAAAGGAGTCTTATAAGAAATTATAAAAAATTTCCTATTCTTTTTATTAATTATTTTTGATATTTTGATTTATTTTTTATTCTTTAAAATTTATGTTGGAAATTTAATTTTATCTAGGACAACTTCATAATCTTTTTCGATCCAGAGGTCACCATAGATCTAAAGAAGAATAGTTCACAACTTTCCTTTCTTATCCATCCTACTCCTATTCTAGTATAATCCCTAGCACAAATTAGAAAATTACTTTAGTAAATTGATTTAAATACTCAAATATCTTAAATTCTTTCTATAAGACAAGAATATATAAAAAGAGAGATATGTTGAGTGCTAATTTTATTAAAAAAGGATCAGGTGTATATGATCGACTTGAAGAATGTGTAATTATTGAACCAGATTGGTTAAGAAGCGTTTGCAACCAAATAAGAGCAAAATATCCAAATAAAAACCTACCAGATTATAAAATCGGAATTATTATTGGTGGACACAAAAATACAATCTCTAATGCATTGGCAGGTTCTAGTATTCCTTATAAGGTTTTCAAGAGATTAGAAAAATTATATGGAAAGCCAATAGTTCATAAAAGAAATTCACCAATAGGTGAAAAAATCGAACTTGAAGAAAATGAAGAGACCGCTGAATTTTTGTCAATTATGCTTGGAGATGGTAATATAAATGAAGAGAATTATGGGATTATTATGTCTCTTAATGGAGTAGATGAATATTCTTATGTAGAGTATGTAAAAGAATATATGAAACGTATGCTAAAAAAAGAGCCTGAGGAAATTTGGTCAAAAGACGATGATGATCCTATAAGGACTAAGGGTATAAAATTAAGGATTTATTCTTTAGCAGGAGTCGACGCATTAAAGAATGCAAGACTTGTACCAGGGGATAAAGTGAAACATCGTGTATCTATACCTCAAAGATATAGAAGATTTATTAAGGCTTGCTTAAAAGGGTTAACTGATACAGATGGGAGTATTTGGATTAGTAAAAAGGATAGGAGCTTCAGAATTTCTTTTGTTAATGCGTCAAAACCTTTAGTCGAAAATTTCAAACAATTAAGTGAAAAATTAGGTATAAATACAAGTAAAGTTAATCAATATCTCCGAAAAGAGGATAAGAAGTATAATTATTTAGTTATCATTAGTTCTAAGACTGATGTTAATAAATTTTTAGAACATGTTAATCCTGAGAAATGGAAAGATAAAAATAGGCGAAAATATTGGGGGATTACTTTAATATATTTAAATGCCTCTAAAAAAATTAGAGAAGCTATTAAAAGCCAAATTGAGAAAGATTTTCTAGATCCAAATGATAGAAAGTTCTCGATTGAGTATCTTGAGTATTTAGAGGGAATATGTAAAAAATTCGATTTACAAATTAACAATAGTAATATTGAGAAAGCCATAGAGAAAGCTCTAGCTTACCACAAGCATCATTATTCAAAAAAGTTCGCTGAAAAACTGAAAATGTTGTTTATTAAGTTAGGAAATCTGAATAAAGTTAAAGAACAATTCCAAGAAACTCCCATTGATCAAAAAACAATATTAAAATATCTCTTTTTGGTATTTAATGAGGAAGAATATGAAAAATATGAAATTAATGGTGAGAATGGCTTTAAAACTTGGTATGAGAATAATAAGAATATAATAGCTGAAAATGGGAAAATCAAAACTCTAGGTACGGAAAAACGAAAAATTATTTCCATATCTATTTACAATATTATAAAAAGGGCAGAATTTGATATTAATAATGAAAAAGTACTTGAAAAATTAAAATATAATATTAATAATGAAGAATTAAGCTTTAAAACTGAAAAAGATAATCAGAATAAAGTTTTACAATTAGAACGTCTTTCTTACTTACTAAATAATGATGAATATAAAGAATCTATGGAACAATTATTATTAAAACATATTGAATTCATTCAAGACATTATTAAACTATCAAATCAGAACAAGAAATATAGAATACCAGAATTATGGAGAAAATATCCTTTCATTAGCAATACAACCCAAATGCGAGCGATAGTTAAAAAAATAGAAGAAAAATTTAGCGTTAAATTTAATATTTTTAAATAATATGAATTTTTATGTTGGGAATCTTATCTTATCTAAAACAACTTCATAATCTTTCTCCTTCTTTATCAACACACCCAAAAACGGAATTTTCTCCTTAACTTCATCTATTGTAATACCACTTTTTAATAGAACACCTATCCAGTCAAGAAGTTCAGATGTAGACGGCATTTTCCTTAATTTTGTTATAGCTCTTAATGCATAAAAATGCTGTAAACATTGATCTAATAGGTTTTGCTTTAAGTTAGGGTAATGTAGCCTACAAATTTCTGCCATAAAGTCTTTGGAAGGAAATTCAATCCAGTGAAATACACATCTTCTTAAAAAGGCATCAGGCAGTTCCTTTTCATTATTAGAGGTAATAACCACTATAGGTCGTGTTTTTGTTTTTACAAATTCTTTAGTTTCTTTTATATAAAATTCCATTACATCCAATTCTTGTAGAAGGTCATTAGGAAACTCGATATCTGCTTTATCAATTTCATCTATTAATAAAACAACTTGTTCATCAGAAGCAAACGCTTCTCCTAAAGGTCCTAAGGTTATATAATCTTTTATGCTATCTACATTTCGATCTTCACTACCAAATCTGCTATCATTTAAACGTTGGACAGTATCATACATATAACATCCATCAATACCTTCAGAAGTGCTTTTTATATTCCAGATAATCAATCGCTTTCCTAATGCTTCAGCAATAGCATGAGATAGAAGGGTCTTCCCAGTTCCCGGTTCTCCTTTCACTAGGAGTGGTCTACCTAATGCTATAGATACATTGACGATGTTTCTTAGCTGAGGGTCAGCGATATATTTTATTCTTTCAGTATTAACGTCTCCCCTAAATTGATTAAATGTACTTTTACTCATGATTAACTAGAATTGTTTTAAAATTAAATAATTTTTGACTATTGTTAAAAAGTTTGTTTTCATCATTGAAAAAATAATTATTTTTCTTTCTATATGATAATATGAAATTAAAGTTATATCTTTGAAATATTATGACATTTAAGTTAATGCTTAAAAGTATTTATATAAAGAAATGGGATAATAATAAATAATAATTCTTTCTTATATTGGAGGTGAAATTTTCAAATTTTACCAGATATGATTCAATTTTACAAAATTTATAAAATTGGTAAAGAAATGGGATTAAATAAAAAAGATATTAATCAGATCCTTATTTCTGAGCGTAAAAGTTCTATACTGTATTCTTCCTTATTGATTTTAGTTTTAGTTATAGCGTTAGTGGGATTTTTTTTCTTTTTTAGTGTAATATTTGGTTTTGGGGTATCTTCAGGAAGTACTTCCGATTCAAATTATCCTAGCGGATCATTATATTCAACAGTTAAGACTCGCGATTTTAAGAATAAAAAATGAAATTAAATATTGGTTCTGGAAAAAAGTATGACCCCGATTATTGTAATATAGACCTCTATGAAGATATTCTAGCAGACAAAAAGATGTCTGCGATAAACCTTGATTTTACTGATAATACATGTGAAGAATTAAAAGTAATTCACTTAATTGAGCATTTAGGTTATTTTAAGGCTCTTTATGCATTAAGTGAATTTTTTAGAGTTTTACAATCAAATGGAGAATTAATAATTGAAACCCCCGATATAGAAAAAGCATTTAATCACTATTTAAACTCAAATTTTGAACAGAAAAAAGAGATTTTAGGATGGATATTTGGAATTCCTCATGAAGGGCTTCAACATAAATTATGTTATCCACCAGAATTATTAATAGAAATGCTTGAAAAAATCGGGTATAATAAAATAATTAAAAAAAGATTTTATAATGCAGAATCAATTCCAACTCTAAGAATTGAGTGTAAGAAACCTTTAAAAGAAGAATTTTCTGAATATTTTCAGATTTTAACTCATATTCGGAAAAAAATGTTAATAGAAAATTATGTTAATTTTAAAGATTCATTTTTAACTAAAGAGCAAGAAGATTTACTAACGTTTATATTAATAAAATTAATGGAATTTGAACATAAAAAAAATAAAGAAATATTATTTGATTTAATAAAAGCGGCATTAATTAAATCGCCTGAAATTACGAGCTCTTTTTTAAATTCAATAAAGACCAAAAATTATTTTTCTAGTTTTGAGATAAAGCATATTAGTGAGATAATTGAGTATTTGATTCAATTTAATTTCCCTAATATTTTATATAATTCTTTAAAGAACGCGCCGATCATTCCTGGGACACAAAAATTGGTGTTCTCATCAATTGAATCTTTTGGAATGCGATTAATTGAAAAACTATTGTTCTCAAAGGATGAGAGAGAGAAACAATTAAATCATCTCAAGGAATTATCAAATAAACTTAGCATAATTGAAATAAATATTTTCTCTCCAATAATTATTAAAAGAAAATCTGAAGATTTTTTTTATCAAGGAATAAAGCAATTTTACTTAGATAAATATGAAATTTCAAGGAAGAAATTATTAACAGCAATTCAATTATATAGAGATGATTTTCTATATTTTTGGAATTTAGCAAAAGTCTTAATTAAATTAGATTTAAAAGCACATGCATTAAAATTTTATAGGAGGACATTAAGATTATTAAAAATTAGCAAAGTAGAGAATAAAAAGAAAATTAGAAATGATATTAATCAAGAGATAATATGGATAAAAAAAGGAAAAGAACCTTCTCCAAATTTTAAGCCTATTAGTTCCCTTGACAATTATTTATCAAGAGGATAGATTAAATAATCATTTTTTTTGTTGAGATTTTTCGAAATTATATTAATTACTAATAAAGATTTATAAGGTAGCTTAGAATCTTTCTTCTTCAAAAAGGAAGAATCCAAATTTTATAATGCCAAGCTTAACATCATTGATAACAAGTAGAATCAAAGGCTCTTGTGCTGTTTGGGAAATTACCTTAAAATGTAATAGTAATTGTATTCATTGTGGTTCTAAAGCTGGAAATGCACGATTTGATGAATTAAATACTGATGAAGCATTAAAACTAGTTAAAGAATTACATTCCTGTGGCTATAAAGGAGTAGCATTAATGGGCGGAGAACCATTGATAAGAAAAGACTGGTATCAAATCGCAAAAGAAGTTAAAAAAAATAAAATGGAATTATCCATTGTGACTAATGGATTAAATGCAGTAGATCATATTCAAAAATTAAAAAAGTTAAGCGTGGATTGTGTATCCTTGAGTTTAGATGGAGGAACGCCAGAAACACATGATTATCTTAGAGGGATTAAAGGTGCATTTTCTAAGACTCTAAATACTATTAATCAATTAAAAAAAGAAAAATTACCTGTAAGTGTTATTACTACAGTCAGTAAGATAAACTTAAAAGAAATAGATAAGATTAAAAAGTTATTATTAGATCGAAATATCGCATGGCAGATACAAATAGCTATACCAATTGGACGTTTTCCTAGAGAATTAGTTATTTCAAGAGAAGAATACTTTACCTTAGCAATGTTTATAGCAACTAATGTGAAAAAATATTCATATACAAGGTTGCCCTTGATCGGCGCACATTGTTTTGGATATTTTTCGAGATTCATACCAAATTTAGGATTAGAACCATGGGTTGGATGCCAAGCAGGATATTCTGTTTTAGGGATTCAAAGCAACGGAAATATTAAAGGATGTTTAACTCTGCCAGATGAATTTATTGAAGGAAATATCCGAGATCAAAGTTTAAAAAGAATTTTATCAAATCCTCATGCTTTTAGCTATAATAAAAGATTTAAAAAAGCAAACCTAAAAGGTTATTGTTTAAATTGTGATATTAGTAAAGACTGTAAAGGAGGATGTTTGGGGACAAGTTTAGCTTTAAATTGTTATGATGATCCTTATTGTTTAAGGGCAATAGAAAATGTATTTTTTAACTCACAGAAATTCCCATTAAGAGGCAAATTAGATGTGATAATTTCAAGATACAAAAATTTGTATCATAGAATTATTAATAACAAAATTTTATAATAAAATTTATGAGGGAAGTTTAAGAATTGATTGATGATATTATTAGATTATATAAAATAGGAAAAGAATTGGGACTAACTAAAAAAGAAATTAATAATATTTTATTTTATAAAAATCGCAAGCCTTTCGTTAATTCTATCTTATTTTGGATAATCTTTTTAATAATTTTAATAGTAACCTTCTTCACAATTTCTATAGTGTTTCTAAACGTTGATCTTAATAACAGTACTTATCCCTCTGGGACAAAATATTCAACAGTTAAGATAAAAGAGTTTCACCAATTGCGAAATAGAAGATTTTGTAATAAATTAGTCATAAATAGAATTATTAAATATAAAAAGAATTAAAAATGTGAAGGAGATGTGAAAATTGATTGATGATATTATTAGATTATACAAAATTTAATTTTGTCAGTATTTACGTCTCCCCTAAATTGGTTAAATGAACTATTACTCATAATTAACTAAAATTAATTTAAAATTAAATAATTTTTTACTTCATTAATGAAAGAATAAATTAAAAACTAAAAGAAAAAAATTTTTTTAAATAATTTGAATTTTTTAATCTCTTTGACTTAAGATTGTAGTGGAGCAGACAGCAAATGCTCCACCGAGATTGTGGCATAATCCAATTTTAGCATCCGGGACTTGTCTTCCTTCCGCACGTCCTTGAAGTTGTTTTGTAATCTCTGTTAACATTCTGCAGCCTGTCGAACCAATTGGATGACCAAATGACTTTAAACCACCTGATGGATTTACTGCTATTTCACCGTCCCAATTGAAGGTTCCATTCTTTAATTCTTCAGCAGCTTGACCACGATCACAGAATTTTAAATCCTGGCAATTGATCAATTCTGTAATCGTAAAACAGTCATGAACTTCTGCACAATCGATCTCCTTTCGAGGATCAGTAATACCTGCCTCCTTATAGGCATATTCAGCTGCTTTTACAGTTGCAGGAAAACTGGTGAAATCTGCTCCAGGACCATTGGAAGGTATATACCACGGAAAGTTAGTTCTACATGAAATAGCATTCGCTTTAACTAAAATGTAATCATCTGCATGAGCGTAACTCTCAGCAAGTTCTGGTGTAGTCAAGATTAAGGCAGCTGCTCCATCAGACATAGCGCAGCAATCGAATCGACCAAGAGGATCAGCGATCATGGGAGCTTTCATTACCTGATCAATTGTGATTTTACTTCTGAAGTGTGCTTTTGGATGATCTGAACCATTATCATGATTTTTGACAGCAACTCTAGCTAGATCTTCTTTTGTCCATCCATAATCATGAAAACATCTTGTTGCGGCCATAGAAAACATTGCTGGTGCAGATGGAGTCGGATATAAGGGATGTCCAAAAAGTTTAAAACCTGGAAGTCCACTACCTCCCTCATCCATTAACTTTTCTACTCCACATGCAAGTACAACATCATATGCTCCTGAAGCAACGGCAAATGACGCATTCCTAAAAGCATCCATTCCACTAGCACAAAAATTTTCAACTCTAGTAGAGGGCTTCCCATCCAATCTTAAAATATCCTCAACCATAGCGCCAGAAAGACCAGTGAAATAGTAGAATATTCCAATCCAGCTAGCATCAATTTCATCTTTATTAATTCCAGTGTCCTTACATGCGCTATGAAAAGCTTCGAAAAGCAAATCATATTGATTTTTATCCCAAAGTTCTCCATATTTAGTCATATCACAGCCAATTATCGCAACCTTATCCTTTATTCCTTTTCTTACCATTTTTTATCAACCTCCTTTATGGCCTCCCTCTTTCGGGGCGACATTTCCAATAATAATTTTTAAATTCAGCACCTTCATGTTCTTTTCTGAAGGTTAATTCAACTCTCATACCTATTTGAACATTTTCTTCTGGTTTCTCAATTTCGGTCATATTTAATAAAACCCTTCCACCACCATCTAAATCAATCACACATCGAGGTACAGGAATATCTAAGTATGCACCACCCACTAAGTGATCTAATGTATAAGTAAAGATAGTTCCCTTTAACGCGAGTTTTATGCGTTCAAACTGATCATCTGCTCTACAAACATAACAAGAACGTAGCATATCAGGATATTGAATAGTTCCACAACTTTTGCACTTAACACCATACCATTTATATACTGATGCTGTATCGCGCCATATTGTTACAGCAGAGCTCTTTCTAGTATATCTATCTTTTTCAAGAACCTCCTTAAAAGCAAGGAACTTATTATAATTCTTTAGGGCTTTCATGGATTTTTGATGTCCAATAAAACCCATTCTTGTTTTACCAAGATTTCGTAGGGCATCTCGATCTCGAACTTGCATTAGGATTGCGTCTGCCCCATCACCAAATCCTGCCATAAGTATTTTTGCATCAGGTTTAGGTCTTCTTAATGCACCAATTAAAAGCACAAATGCCATTGGAGTTCCTAAATCACCAAGTTGAAAAAACACACTATTTTGCGCGACTCCTTGTGCAAATTTCATCATTCTTGCAACTCTCCCATACATTCTAGGATTATTATAATAATATGCAGCAGCACCGATATCTTCAGGTTTCAATTCATTTCTTTTTAAAATTTCTGACATTACTTTGATTATATTTTCAAGATAAAATTTTGCATCCATTTTCACTTCGAAAGTTCGTATAAATTTGTCCTTATCTGCTCTTTTCCAGGGTCCAGTAACATTAGCAGAAACTGAATAATAATCGTCAATTGATAAAGGTAAATTATCATCTTCCGCTATAAGTAAAGCCGCTGCGCCATCAGCAAATCCATACTCCCACATCGTTGATGGTTCTGGTGCTCGAGTATCTGCTGCAACTACTAGAATGCGTTTAATATCTTTGTTTGCCTTAATGGTATCTACTGCTCGTGTAACTGCTGTGGTTCCTGCCTTTAAAGAGTCTGTAAAATCAGCAGTAATAATATCTTCTCTCATATCCAATACAGTAGCGATTAATGATGCAGAGTCTTTTTCTGTATATACTTGAGTTGTTGATGCGAAAAATAATCCATCAATAGTTTTTGCGTCAATTCCAACTAAACAATCTAAACCAGCTTCAACTGACATTGTTAGACTGTCTTCATCTGCCATTGCTACTGCTTTAGTGCCAGGAACTATTGGAAATTCCCAAGCTTTACCTATTAGTTCTCTTGGTAATAAATACCGGGGTAAATAAGCTCCATACGATTTAATTCCAATCAATTTTAATATTCTCCTCTTATTTGATTTTAGTAATTTCTTTTAAATTTTATAATATATATGAATTTGAATGTATTAAGATTAAAATATTTCCTCAAATTCGAGAAAAAAAGTAACTTCCCAATTAAATAACGATTTCATGCAATTCTAAGAACTTTTAAGAGAACGCTTTCCTTAATGGGAAGTCTATGGGAGATTACACCGAAATCTTTTTCAAATTATTATTCTTAACTCATTTATAACTAATTAATTAATAAGGAGAAGGTTAAAATGAACGGTCCCCCTGAACCTTTTAAGATTAAAATGATCGAGCATGTTAATATGCCTGATCAAAAAAGAAGAAGTCAAGCCATACGAGAAGCGGGTTATAATACATTCCTTTTAAAGTCTGAGGATGTTTACATCGATTTATTAACTGATTCAGGAACATCTGCTATGTCTGATGTTCAGTGGTCAGGAATGATGTTGGGTGATGAGGCTTATGCTGGTGCACGGAGTTTTTTTAACCTTGAAAAAGCAATACAAGAGGTATTAGGGTATAAATACATCGTTCCTACTCATCAGGGACGTGGTGCGGAACATTTAATGTATAGTCACCTTACGAATCCAGGACAAATTGTTCCAAGAAATATGTATTTCACAACTTCGAAAGCTCATGTAGAATTAGCAGGAGGAACTATGATTGATGCTATAATTGATGAGGCACATGATCCACAAAATTTACACCCTTTTAAGGGAAATATGGATTTAAAAAAACTCCAAGCATATATAGATGAATACGGCCTTGAAAAGATTGCTTTCGTAAGCGTTGAGTTAAACGTTAACATGAATGGTGGTCAACCTGTATCGATGCAGAATTTGAGAGAATTAAGAGAATTCTGTAATGAATATAAACTAAGAGTAATATTTGACGCCACTAGGTCAAGTGAAAATGCTTATTTTATTAGAGAGCGAGAAAATGGTTATGAAAATACACCTATAATTGACATTCTAAGAGAGATGATGAGTTATTCAGATGGATGTATATATAGCGCGAAAAAGGATTGCTTAGTTAATATGGGTGGATTTTTAGCAACTCATAGTAAAGATATATTCGATTATACAAGGGGAATGGTTGTTTTATTTGAAGGACTTCATACTTACGGTGGAATGGCCGGCCGAGATATGGAAGCTGTTGCTCTTGGTTTACGGGAAGGAGCTCAATATGAATATCTGAAATATAGAATAAACCAAGTACGTTATCTAGGCGAATTATTGATGAAAGCGGGAGTCTCTATAGTAAGACCAATAGGTGGCCATGGGGTCTTTCTAGATGCTTTAAAATTCCTACCACACATTCCGCGGGACCAATGGCCAGCACAAACTCTTTCAGCTACAATCTATGAGGATTCTGCTGTTAGGACGATGGAAAGAGGGGCAGTTTCTAAAGGTAGAGATAAAGAAACTGGTCAAAATATCTTTCCTAAATTAGAACTTGTTAGACTTACAATTCCAAGAAGAGTGTACACTAATACTCATATGGAGTACACAGCAGAATCAATAATAAGACTTTATGATAAAAAAGATTCAATAACAGGTTTAAAAATGGTTTTTGAACCAAAACATTTACGGTTTTTCCAAGCTCGTTTTGATAAATTGTAAGTAAATAATGAAATACTAAAAATCTTTTCTTTAAAATAATTGAAAGCCTAAATAGAAATGTCACATATACTGCGACTAAAAATAATATAGAAAGAAAAAAAAAATTTATTTATTTTTAAGGTGTATTTTTTAAATCATATATACCAGTTCCATATCCACATTTAAAGAAAGCCGCTTCTTTTATATATCCTTTAATAAAGTAAA
This sequence comes from Promethearchaeota archaeon, assembly GCA_019057865.1. Taxonomy (GTDB): domain Archaea; phylum Asgardarchaeota; class Lokiarchaeia; order Sigyniarchaeales; family SOKP01; genus Loki-b32. Next base: position 23,589 of record JAHLWP010000020.1, on the reverse strand, counting down.
AACTAGAATAATAAAAATCTGAAGAAAATAGGGTAGGAGCGCCCCAAAAACCGGAATAAAAATATAGTGGAATAAATACTGTACCGTAACCTAGAAAACCTATATTAAAGTTAGTAGCATTAAAAGCACTTAAAGAATCTCTATTTATTTCAATTTCAAAAATTCGATGCAATTGTCCTGCATTCATTGATGATTGGAATCCAAACTCAACTGTGGCTTCTGATTCATTTAAAGTTGTTAAAAATATATTTGGATTGAGATTAATATCAATACGCAATGTTTCATTAATCGATTTCGTTTCTGGTATGAAATAGAGCAGTTCATGTCCAGGATTACCAACATCAAGGTTCCAACCGTCATCATTATGGAATATTGTTTGAGAATTATCGGTATCTATCCAGACAGCAAGATATTCATCGGTGGTATCATTCGTAATATCGCTAACAAAATCTACTAAGATATAAAGCGATGAAAGTGTTAAATGAACATAAAAGAAGTTAAAACAATCTAAATTATCATTATCAGTTAATAAATATTCAGTAAATTGCCAATCAGAATATTGCCATCCCTCACCTTCATTGAAATATCCATCAATGACAGCATTAAATGAACCTGTGGTTGATTCTTCTTCTCTTGGGAAGAAATAACCAATAAATCCACCTGTTAATCCACCTACAAGAAAAATCGCTATGACGATTCCAATAAGACCTTTTCTATCCATTTCGATCACATAAGATAATTAATTTTATAGTTTGATAAAATTAGTAAGTAATCTGGAATATATAAATATTTTATTAAAGGGTTAGTTGCTAAGCTCAATAATTATGAAAATATATCTTTTTATGTTATCTAGTTTTAGAAAGGTTCTTTTTGATTAGAGTGTGAAATTTCATTTAATATTAAAATAAAGTAATATATAAGCATATTATCGTGGGAGTAAAAATGGTATATGAACCAAAATATTTACGCTTCTTTCAATCTAGATTTGAAAAAATAAAATAATTTTAAAATTTCTTTTCTAATACGATAATTATAGGTTTAAAACCTGTTTTACCGAATATGTCAATTAATTTTTGGGTAGAACCATAAGCAAGATTGATTCTTACTGATTCACAACCCCACGATTTTAGAATTTGAATGGCCTTATCTGCTAAGAGCTTACCGACATGCTTGCCAATGTATTCTTTTTTAGTTGCCCAATTATCTAGATACCCTACGTATTGTCCTAATGTATTTTTAACTGCTTCAATTATCCCCATGCTTACTACTTTTCCTTTAGATTTTATTTCTGCCACTAAAGTAATTCTCTTTAGATTGGGCTTAAATTGTCTTAATCCAGAAGATTCTCTCCATTTTTCTTCTTTCATACCAATATTATATTTATCTGAAAGTTCTCTTAAAATTGTTAATGTTGCTTGATAATCAGAAGTTCTGTAATTTCTGATTATTATTTCTTCTTCTTCAATAATTTCTTTGGACATAAGTTTCTTATCCCTATTTTTAATTTTTTTAATTTCTTAATATATTTAAATCAATTCTTTTTGACATTAATCTTTCTTTAGTTTTTTCTTCTATTATAAAGAATAGATATTCATCAATATGAGGTATAATTGGTGAAAAAAAAACTAATTCTTCTTCTGGAAACCAAATATCAATGTGTTCATTCATTATTTCTTTTTCGAAATACTCTTTTACATTTATAATTTTAATTATAAGGTTATGAAATTCGTTCTTACTATCATTCTGAGTTAAAATCTCAAACTCTTGACTATCTTCCATTATATTTACTTTTTTAATTGAAAATTGAAATTTATTTGTAAAATCAACTTTAGATTTTTCGGTAGGATCAAATAGTTTAATACTTGAGAATGAATCTTTATAATCTCCACTTGAGATATGAGACACATCGATACCTTTTAAAGCTAAGTAAGAGATGGCTTTCTGCATTTTTATTGAAGTTGTATCAGATTGTTTTATTGCGCTAGAAAAATACATATTCACTATTTTTTCTATCAATTCTCTTAACTCACTTTTAATATTATCCCCCTTTTCGATTAATTTTTCGATTTTTGGAGATTTGATTATAGCATCTCTCACGATTTCAGATTCGATAATTTCGTATAAATTTTTCTCAAAATTTCCTCTAATCTCAGTTGTCAATTGTTTGATAAGTTCATCACCCAAAATCTCAAGTTTAGTTGGTAGTGATACAATAACTACAATAGTTTCAGGTGTTTCCTCTTGTAATCCTGCCCTTCTTTTTTTTCTCTTGGAAATGGTTAAAAATTTTTTACCAAAATAGGTATAACCTTTAAATTCCAAGTCTATATGGTCGAGAACTTCTTGTTCATCTGCACTCAAAAACCATATTGGATGATATTTGATAGGTCTCATAAACTTTTTATCATCTTTATACCGATCATCTGGATAGATTAATAAAGGAACATGTCCGTGAGCTTCATCAAAATATAAGACATAAACTACAGCTAATTCTTCAAAAGGATTCTTATCCGATGATGATGATGAATCAAATAATTCAGCCAATTACAACCAATTTGATTAATTATTCTAATATCCAAAGAATTAAATAATTCTTAATCTAAAAGGTTAATTAAAATATAATACAAGGTAATAATAAATTTTAGTGAAACAAAATCCTTTTTTTAGATATGGCAATAATATTATTTAACTGAAAATGTATAATAAGGTTTCTTCTTGCCAGTTAGGGTATTAACTTTATAGAAAATATTAATTAGGTTTTACTAAAATTTTAATGAATTTTCTTTCCCTAGGTTCAAGAAATTTTTGAAAAGTGATTTGAAGATCTTTCAAATCAACAACATCAGAAATATATTTATTTGGATCAATTTTTTCTTTGGCAAATAAATCAATTGCTGTTAAGATATCTTCACTATCATGTCCTAAACATCCTTTTAGAGTAATTTCTTTGTTGATTATTGAAAATATAGGTAATGAAATCTTTGTCCTTTGAATACCCTCTATTAAAATTGTACCACCTCTTTCAATTAAACCAATTGCTATTAATATCGTTTGTTCACTTCCTACACTATCAAAAATATATGTAGGAGCACCAAAGTTTTTTAAAGTTTTTTTTATCTTTGTCTTACTTGGGAGAATTGCTTCATTTGCACCGAGCTCTATAGCTTTTTCTCTTAAAAATTGATGAGGTTCAACAACAATGATACAATCAGGATTTCTTTCGCTTAATGCTGTACTTAAGAAAGCCAATCCAATATTTCCCCCACCAATGATAAGAACCTTTTCATTTTTGCTCATTTTTGAAATTCTTATCGCTCTTGTTATATTTGCAAATGATTCAATCATTGTGGCTCCTTTAATAGAGATATTTTTAGGAGAGAGAAATAAATTCTTGCTTTTTACTCTAACATATTCTGCAAATCCTCCATTGTCAAATATTCCCATTCCTTCTAATTTGCCTTTACGTACATCAAGTAATACATTTATCGCTACTACTTTATCTCCGACTCTCACATCAGTTATGTTCTCACCAATTTCAGCTACTTCTCCAGATATTTCATGACCCAGTATTAGGGGAACTTGATACAATTTATATTTAAAATTTGGTATATCACTTCCACATATCCCGCAATAATGAACTTTTACTAAAACATCATTGGTTCCAATAATAGGCTTTGGGTAGTCTTCTCTATATACAATATTTTGGACATCTTCAAGAACAGCAGCTCTAATAAAAGACCAACTCTTTTAACTTAAATTTATATATTTAATCTATTATTTGTTTTAAATTCAAATAAAGGTTATATTCCTTTCGTTCCTTTATGAATTCTTGAGAAGCATTCTTAATAATTAATTCAATTGCATTATCGTTTAACTTATTTATAAATATTTTATCTATTTTTGACCAATGGGGCATTCCTACTAAATAGACATTCCATAAGTAAAGTTTTTTATCCTTAGTTCGTGATTCAATTTCTTTTGAGAGTAGGGTCCAAAATAAAATTAATTTGTATGAAATTCCTGTATCTATTTTTAACCCCATCCGCTGAAAATTGCCAAATGCTAAAATCATTAAAAATGGTAAACCATATTTTATTTGAATTTTATAGGAATGAATTAAATATTGACTTTTTAATATTTCCCAATTGAGTTTACTAATCAATTCATTGTTAGTCCCCTTAATACTCTCTTTTAATTTATTAAAATAAAATTCTTTGGTTAAATGGGGCTTCGTTTCAACAAATTGAAATATTCTAAGGGCTCCAGCAATCCTCCACTCAAGCCATTCTTGAGAATAAGTATAGGCTCGTTTTAAGATTAGTTCTTTATCTGGCCAACAATTTAAAATATCTTTCAAAATAAGATTAATTTCATTATAATAGTCTACATAATGATCATAAATTTTAGCGTAATTATATCCTAAAATATCAATAAAAGTAAATTTCTCTAAAAGATTAATGAAAAGTTCCCTATTCTTTTTCTTAGATAATATTGGTATGAATTTTTCGTCATTAAGTAAAGTATATATTCCGTAAAATGTAGATTCACCAGTATAAATAGTAGCAAATAGAAGATGGTATTGAATTATTTTTTTAATTAGTAACTGTTTATCTTCAGAAATATCAGATGAATCAAGTAATTTTCTCTCAGATATTAGTTGATAACTGTGGTAAGGATGATTTTTTCGGTCGGAGAATCTACCAATATCATGATATATAAGAATCAATGGTAAAATCTTTTCATTTTCCCACAATTGATTAATAACTTTTTCGCTAATAAGTTGGATTGATTTAGAAGATAGGGTTTCATGAATAAAAGTTCCATCTTTTAATTGAAAAAATACTTTGAACACTCTCAATATGTGTTTTAGAGTTCTATTAAATTCAGTTTCGTTCTCTTTTAAACCTAACTTAAAGATTGATTTTAAGTTTGGAAAACAATCCATGAAATTCTGGTATTGTTTACTATTTGTTAAATCTTCTGAAGAATCAATCCATTCAAGTTCTATTTTATTAAATATTTCTGCGAGTTTATTAATCATTGATATTTAATCTCGTGATTTTAAACATTATCATATTTAAATCTAACTTGAGGTTGAGGATTTATCCTTCCTTTTAAAATTGGATCATTTGTGTTTTTTAACCATGCATCAAGTCTTTTTCTAAGATCTTTGGCAATATCTTTGTATTCTGGATTTGTTATTATATTCATATATTTCAATATATCTTACATTAAATGATCGTGAAACCGTTCTTTTACGAAGTTTTCGAATTAAATTATTTTAAGAGGACCTAACTCTTTTATTTCATTAGTAAATTCTGTAATTAATTCAGCAAACTTTTTACCTTCAGAAGCGGAAACCCATTCTAATCTAACTCTCTTTTGATTAATACCTAATTGCTTAATTAATATATTATGTAGTCTTCCAAATCTTTCTTTAGCATACTCATTTCCAGAAATATAATGACAGTCGCCAATATGACATCCTGTAATGAGTACCCCATCCACTTCCTCTTTTAAAGCTTTTATTATAAAGGCAGGATCAACTCTTCCAGAACACATTACTCGCACAATTCTCATATTAGGGGGATATTGGAATCTGGAAACCCCTGCTAAATCTGCTCCTGCATATGAACACCAATTACAACAGAAAACTAAAATATTGGGTTCAAAATCTTTTTGTTTTGCTTTTCCTTTTGACTTCGACATGGTTTTTTCACCTTTAAAATTAATTTTTTACCTCTTCTTTTTCTAAAAGATATGAATCAATCATGGCTGAAATTTGGTCAAAATCATAATGTTTAACCATAATAGCTCCAACTTTACACGTAGCTGCACATGTTCCACATCCTTTGCAGAGAGCTGAATTAATACTTGCTTTTTTGATAACAATACTAACTTCCTCAAATTCTTTAGTTGTTTCTATTAGTTCTATAGCTTTATATGGGCAAACTTCTTCACATTCTCCACATCCAATGCATTTATCTGGATTTACTTCAGCTACTAAACCTGAAGTTGTAATTTCTTTTGCACTTAAAAACCTGCTAGCCCGTCCAGCTGCTCCATTTGCTTGTGATATTGAATCTTGTATGTTTTTAGGCCATTGAGCGCATCCACATAAAAAGACACCATCAGTAGCAAAATCTAAGGGTCTTAGTTTAACATGAGCTTCTAAGAAAAATCCAGTTCTATCTAGGGGAACTTTAAGCATTTTGGCTAATTCTTCCAAATTATCTGCCGGTATCATAGGAGTGGCTAAAACAATCATATCAGTTATATAAGTGATTTCGTCTTGCAAATTTGTATCAAACACTTTGATTCCATATTTTTCTTTACTTTGCTTTGTTATTTCTGGTAAATTATCTAAATCATATCTAAGGAACATCGCATCTTTCCTTCGATTTCGATAATATTCTTCAAATTCCTTTTTAGCCATTTGAAGATCTCTATAAAGAACAATGATTTCCAGTTCTGGTTTTAGTTCTTTTAAAATATTAATATTTTTAATTGAAGTTCCGCAACAAACATTTGAACAATATGTTATTCCCTCTTTTTGTCTAGCATTAGCACATAAAATAAATGTTATACGATTAGTTTTTTCAAGCCAAGATTTGTCTGCATCTTGGAGTTTCTGTTCTAATTCTAATTGGGTTATTACATCATCATTTTTATCTCCATATTGAAATATTCCTTGAGGCTTTAATTCTTGAGCTCCAGTAGCTACAATAATAGTCCCGATTTTCAATTCCTTGGGATCTGTTCCCGAATTGCTAATTGATACCTCATAATTACCAACAAAACCCTTGATGGAATTAATTTTAGATTTGATTAGAATTTCAATATTTTTATGGTTCTCAACTTTCTGAGTTATTTCCTTTAGGAAAATTGAAGCATCCTCTTGAATGGGATACAAAATATTCAAATTATTTAGATTTCCACCTAATTTGGCTTCTTTTTCAACAAGATAAGTTTTAAATCCTTGATCTGCTAAATTTAAAGCAGCTGTCATACCTGCAACACCACCACCTATTATTAAACCTGTTGGGGTGATTTGCAATTTCTCTTCAGGTTGTGGTTTAAGTAACCGAGTTTTTGCTAATGACATCCTTAAAAGATCTTTTGATTTTTCTGTAGCAGCCTCTTTTTCAGTCATATGAACCCAAGAGCATTGATCGCGAATATTAACCATCTCAAATAGATATTTATTCATTCCTGCTTCTTGGCATGTTTCTTGGAATAACGCCTCATGAGTTCGGGGAGTACATGAAGCAACGATGAATTTATTTAAATTGTGTTCAGCAATTAATTCTTTAATTCTCTCTTGTGAATCAGAGCTACATGAATATAAATTATCTTCACAATGTATTACATTGGGTAAGGTTTTAATATATTCTCTTACTTCTGGAACATCTACATATTTACCTATGTTAATACCACAATGGCAAATAAGTACCCCTATTCTAGGCTCATCAGTAATTTTAACTTCTTTTTCTGGAATTTCATAATATTTTTCTTTCACTTCGGTAAATTTAACAGAGTTTAATAAAGTAGCTACCTGGGAAGCTACTCCGCTAGCATCTGCAACAGTTTCTGGAATATCCATTGGTCCTTGACAAAATCCGCATAAGAAGATACCATCTTTTGAGGATAAAGATTTGTTAAAGTAAGTTTTTTCTTTATAAAAATTATAATGATCTAACTCGATATCTAATATTTTACCTAGTTCTTCTGTTCCTTTCGAAGGAACTAAAGGTGTAGCTAAAACTACTAAATTTGCTTTAAAATCTTTAAATTCTCCAGTTTTTAAATCTTCATAATGTATGATTAAATCATTTGATTCAGGATCTTCTACAATCTTACTAATTTTAGTTTGAAAATATTTCACTCCATATTCTTCTTGGGCCCGCTGAGTGAATTCATAAAAGTTTTTACCAAATGCTCTGATATCATGTCTAAACACATAGCATTGTGATTTTTCGGAATGTTCCTTTGTTATGATTGCTTCTTTAGCGGTATACATACAACACACACTAGAGCAATAAGGCACCCCTTCATGTAAATCTCTTGAGCCTGCGCATTGAATAAAAGCAATTTTTTCAGGTTCTTTTTGATCACTTGGTCTTAAAACATGACCTCCAAAAGGTCCAGAGGCACATAGGATTCGTTCATATTCAAGTGCATTAACTACATTTTCATAATGATAACCCCATCGAGAAGATAACTCTTCAGCAAACATATCAAACCCCGTAGCAACTACAATTGCTCCAACTTTTAATTCTATTTCTTTTGGCTGCTGTTCAAAATCAATTGCCTCTGCAGTACAAACTTTCTCACAGACTCCACATACCCCCTTAGTAAGTTTCAAACATAATTCAGGGTCTATTAGATATACTGGAGGAACTGCTTGAGGAAAAGGAATATATACTGATTTTCTCTTACCTAAATTCATGTCAAAGATATTAGGTACTTCTATTTTTGGACACTTAGTAGCACAATCTCCACATCCTTTACATTTTATATCATCTATATAACGAGGTTTCTTAAGAACAGTAACAGTAAAATCTCCTGGTTTACCAGCAACTTTTTGCACTTCATGATATGCCATTAATTCGATATTTGGATTTCGAAATACTTCTACCATTTTAGGGGCAAGAATACATAAGCTGCAATCATTTGTAGGAAATGTTTTGTCAAGTTGAGCCATACGACCGCCAATTGAGGGAGTTCTTTCCACTAAATAGACTTTAAACCCTAATTCAGTAAGATCTAAAGAAGTTTGTATACCAGCTATACCTCCTCCAATTATTAAGACTGAACCTTCCATTATTTCTTTTCCTCACCTTTTATATCAGGTTTAACTAACTTTATATGGTTAATTAGAAATTCTGAAAAATCTAAAATTTCAATTGATGCAATATCTTCATAATCATCCTGAAGACAGCTAAGATGTATTCTACATTTTGGGCAGGAAGTAACCATTATTTCTCCCGCTGATTTTGCTTCTAACATTCTTTTATATCGTAATGCTTTAGATTTTTCATTACAATTCATCCAGGAACTTACTCCACAACATAAAGCGTTTTTTTGATTATGTTCCATTTCGTTAAAATTATAACCTAAGTCTTTGAATTCTTTAAAGATCTCTCGAACTTTTCCCATAATATTATTATCTTTAGGTAAAAATCTACTTAGCCTACATGGATCGTGATATGTAAAGGGTATTTTTTCACTTTTTTGATTTGGATTTTGAAATTGAATTATGTTTTCTTTCCATTTATCATAAATATATTCAATAACGTGTTTCACATCAAACTTATCATTAAAATCTTCAAATATATTTGGATAATCAACTTTAAATGTCCTATAGCATTCAGCACAAGCGGTTACAATTTTGGATATACCTGCTTTTTCAAACATTTCTATATTCTTTTTAGCGAGCTTTATAAAGGTTTTTAATTTACCTTGGCCCCAATAAATATCATGACCACAACAACTTTCTTCCTTAAATATGACAATAGGTTCCTTTTCAATTTGACATAATATTTTTAATGTGCTTTTCGCAATAGAATCTAAATTCTCAAATTCATAATTAAAAAAAGGTAAACACCCTACATAATATAAAATATTTCCTCTATCTGAAATTTTACATCCTTTAGGAATCCAATCAAGGGATCTTTCTGGTGTTATATAAGGACGACTCATGATTTCAGAAATAGTTGTATAAATCCCTTTATGAGCAATAAATTCGTCAGGATTTTGATTAGCAGAATGTCTCATTTTATATCTAGCATTCCTTATAATATCCGCGAAATTGATTTCTTCGGGACAATCCTTAAGACATTGATTACAAGTTAAACAATCCCACAAATCGCCACTTTCTAGTACTTTATCTTCAAAACCTTCTAATATTAGTTGAATTATTTTACTTGGTGTATATTTTTGAACTTTACTTAATTGACATACTCCACTACAGCGTCCACACTGATAGCACCTTCTCAAAAGATTTCTTAAATCTGGCTCATATATCTTTTCCAAATAATCTAATGTATCAGAAAATAATTTTTTCCGTTCAATATCTCTTTTTGATTCAGTTATCGTGATCTCATCTCTATTATAGATTATACATAAAATTTTCTTGACGTTTTAATTTTGATTGAGAATATTGACTAATTAAATCAATCATCTTCTTCTTTTTTGTCTCATCTAAATCTAAATTTTTAATTATACCTGCTTCTAATGCTCTAGAAAAGATATCTTTTCCCTTTTCTGTTCGAGTTATAACAGTAGTATATTTATCCGGAGAACCTAGACCTCCAAAAGAAATATCCGCATAGATATTTATAAAATCACCGCATGCATTACAAGCAGGGCGCATATAATCATTTAAATGGTTAAAAGGTACATGAATTACCTTATTATCTTTTAATCTAAAAATTAAATCTTCCTTGATATTGATTTTTTCAATATTTCTAATTTTTATATTGAAATCTTTCTCAAATTTAGCAATTTGGGATCTATCAAACAAAAAATTCTCATAACAGAAGAGTCCAAGGCATATTTCAATGTTCTGAGAAGGAGTAACACCCAAATCTTGCATACATCTCAAAGTATAAATCTGGCATGGTGTACCTACAACTGCTAATTTTTTGAATTTATAATGATTTAATTCGGGAATTGAATGAGTATATGTACAGAACTTTTGAATTTCATCCAATTGAGATGAAATATCAAACTTAGCTCCTGAAGCTTTTAATAAATCATATTTACTATTAGCAAATGTAGCTTCTCTAGAAAATGGAGCTTCTGTTTTTGATACTACAGAACCATCAATTAACTTCTTTTCTATTAAAAAATTTATAATAGAATTTACAACCCCACCATCAGTTCCATACTTTAAAAACTCTGCGTCAGTAGCTTGACAAGAGTAAATATCTTCATAATGTCCTATAGGCATTGAAGAATAATCAGTAAATTTATAAGTTTTATTAAGCTCATTATCTAAAATATGAGTCTGAGGACATATATAGTAACATATCCCACATTCAAGACATTTTTCCTTATTAATATATTCAGGAGGTTTATAAGGATCTTTCAGACCAATAACATCATACTCAGCTGAACTACAAAAACTTACACATCCTCCGCATTCTTGACATATTCCCCTCTCATGAACTTCCGTTATTAAATCTTGAAATGTTTTTGTACTCATAAAACTCAATCAATTAAGGTTTTTGATTTTTATTTAATTCAATTGGCTTACAATTTTTTCTTTTTGTACCGGCAATTCTTTCTAAAAGACCTTGTCCTGGTTTAACATCCTTTAAATTCTGATACTCAATCAAGCCTTCTTCAACAGCTCCTTGGAAAATTTCCTCGCCTTTCTTTGAACGAGTGATAACAGAAGACCAACCTCCTTGGGAGCCAATTGAGCCTACAGATATGTCTGCATAATCTGATGTCAAATCTTCACAATAATGACAATTATGCCGGGCATAAGACTTAACATCTTTAAGCGGGACTCTTAAATCTTCCCCCGAATCCAAATAAATGATAAATTTTCCACCACTTATATCCATCTTAGTTACTTTTTTAAAATCTTTATCAAATTGCTCTTTAATTAATTTAAGAACGCCTTCATAAGAAAAAGATTCCATGCAAAAAAGCCCAATTTTATATTTAATATTATTGAAAAAAAGTATTCTACTTGGAAATAAATTATTTTTTTCAATTGCATTTATCATGCATGGGGTCCCTACAACAGCTATATTCCTATATTTTTTTGCTTTATCAATAATTGCTAAAGTTGATGCATTTGCATATTTAGTTCCACCCGTTTTATATAAATCGCTTAAATTATCTACAATTACAGGTTCTGGCTTCCAGAAATCTTTTGAATGTTGCACTGCTACAATTGCATCAACTAATTTATTTTTTAATAAATATTCAAGTAAGGAGGTTACAATGCCTCCATCTTGTCGTACTTTTTTAATCTTATCCTTAGTTGATGTGGCAGAATATGTATTAATATAACCATTAATCTTTTCTGAAAATTTAAGAGATTTATCAATCTTTTTCATACTCAATAAAGCTTGTTCAATTGAAAAGGAACGAGGACAAACAGAATAGCATAATCCACACTTCATACAAACTTCATCATCTATTTCAAGAGTATCAGCAGTTACTGCGATTGCATTGACAGGACAAATAGAGGCACACCATCCACAGTGACAACATACGCCAGCATCAAATACAATAGAAACTGGTTCAAGATAATATTCAATAAAATCATCTGGAAGCTTCTTCGCTTGATATCTATAAAAATATTCCTTTTCTTCGACTTCCTTTTCTTCTCCCTTTATTTTTTTTATAACAGTTTTCGTTTTAATCTCAATATGTTCCTCAATATATGCTTGTTCCTTTAAGTAAATAATATCCCCTATTACATTTTCAGGAGGAAATTCTTTGATTATTTCGACAATTTCTTCTAAAAAAAGAGGTTTTTTTCCTTTCATTTTATTCAAAACTAAATGACGTTCTGTTTCTGCATCTACCATCCCATCTAAGAGGTTATAAAATTCTTCTTCTGTATATTTACCTGTTTTTAAGATTTCATCTTTAGCTTCAAAAAAAGCTCTTACTTGGAAATTTCCTGAAGCTTTATATGTAGCTTCCATCAATTCATTAGGAGAAATTTTCTCAAACAATTTATTATTTACAATTTGAACCATATTTCCTTCAATTTTATAATAATTTCTTTAAAAACATTTTTATAAATATTTTAAAACTCCCTCCATCGCATGGATAGTTATCTTATAACAATAATTTTTTTATAAGAATCATTCTACGGGAGTAGTTAATGGATTTTTCCTTTTTTTACTCCTTTTATTTCTTGTAAATTTAGTGGATTGGGTCCAATATTTCTTATTTTCTCAAGAGTATCTTTCACACTCTTCACTAATTTTTCAGATTCAGCACTACTTAACCAGTATTGATTGACTCTTTGATTTCCAAAGCCTCTTCGATCTAAGATTCTATTTGCTAAATCAACATGAGTCTGAGCTTTAAAATTTCCACTCTTATATTGACATTCATCTGGTCGTCATCCAACCACCATAACACCATCAGCTCCAGATTTAATAGCATATAAGATATGTTTAACATCAACTCGACCAGTGCAACGTACTTTTATAATTTTAACCGAAGGTGTGTATTTAAAACGTGACACACCCGCTAGATCAGCAGCACCATATCCTCATTTTAAACAAGCAAACATTATTATACTTAAATTATTATCCACCTGTTTAATCACCTCCTAGTATTCCCTGAATTTCAGCATACAATTGATGATCTCTATAATATCGTATATCAATAGCCTGCGTAGGACAGCAAGTAGCACATATACCACATCCATCACAATTTATTTCATCCACAATAGCTCCTTCGGTATCATCAATTTTAATAGCACCCTTAGGACATTCTTTTTCACATCTTCTACAAGAGATACAATACTCTTTATCTATTTCCGCAGTTATTAATTCAATATCAACTTTTCCTGGAGCTGTTAACTCTGCAACTTTACTTGCAGCTGCTCTAGCTTGTGAGACTGAATATGCTATATCTTTCGGTCCTTGAGCAAATCCAGCAATAAATATACCCTTTGTCTTTGTTTCTTGTGGCATAAGTCCAAAATGGCTCTCAGTTAGAAATCCATTTCGATCTACATCCAAATTCAGTACTTTAGCGATTTGCTCTGTCCCTTTTGAAGGCAATGCAGCACTAGACAATACAACTAAATCAGCATCAATTTTAATAACTTCATCCGTTAAAGAGGAGTAAACGCGTATTTTTACATCTTTTGTTTCAGGATCTTCAGTTACTTCGCCAACCTTACCACGAATCATACGAATATCGGAGTCTTTCGAGCGTTGATAATACTCTTCAAAACCTTTTTCGTTAGTTCGCATATCTATATAACAAATAGTAATATTTGCGTTTGGAAATTCTTCTTTAAGAAGCTTTCCATTTTTAAGTGCCAACATGCAACAGACACCACTACAATAGGTTCTTTCAGTATCTCTACTTCCAACACATTGAATAAATATGATTTCTTTTGGCTTTTTATTATCTGAAACTCTCCTTACATGGCCTTCTAATGGTCCGTTAGGTGCCAGCATTCGTTCTAATTGGGCTTGTGTAATTACGTTATCGAATTCACCATAGCCATATTCTCCATAGGGCTCATAGATATCCCACCCCGTGGCAACAATTATAGTACCCACTTTGAATTTCACTTCTTCTGGCACTTGACTAAAATCTATAGCGTCTAGTTCACAGGCTTCCACACAACTAAAGCATTCCACGCAACTATCTCTTTGTATATCATATAAGAATGGTACAGCTTGACCAAAAGCAATATCAATAGCTTTACGAGCTCCAAGATTCTCATCAAAATAGTTAGATATGTAAACAGGACATACTTCTGAACACGCTCCACAGCCATTGCAGTCATTTGTAACGAAATGTGGCTTCATTTCTACAGTTACTTCATAGTTTCCGACATAGCCTTCTACATTTTTTACTTCAGCATAGCTAAGAATTTCAATATTTTCATTTCTATTGACTTCTAGCATTTTTGGACCGCAAATTCATATAGCACAATCATCTGTAGGAAATGTTCTATCTAATTGAGCCATTCTTCCGCCAATTGTCGTTTTACTCTCAACTAAATAAACTTTTATTCCTGCATTTGCAAGATCTAAAGCTGCATTCATTCCCGCAATTCCTCCTCCAACTACCAAAGTGGCTTTTTCTACTGGAACTGTTTTAATAGGTACCACTTCTAATGTTTTAGCTCTCTCGATTCCACTCTTTACTAATATTTTTGCTTTTTCTAATGCATCTTCATTACTTTCAGTGCACCATGAGCAATGTTCCCTTACATTAACCATTTGAAAGTAGTATGGATTTAGATCTGTTTTTGCAATTGAACTTCGGTAAATTGGTTCGTGAGTTCGTGGTGTTCAAGCAGAAACAACTATACTGGTTAATCCTTTTTCTTTAATATCCTCTATAATTTCATTCTGGCCACTTTCAGTACACAAAAAGGCATGGCTCTTTGAAATAATTACATCGTCCATCTCTTTAGCAAATTCTACTAGTTTATCGCAATCCACTTTACCATGAATATTAATCCCTCACCTGCAAGAATAAAAACCTATGCGATGATTTTTCTCATCTTTCATTCTTCTTTCCCCTTTCACCTCAATTGCTCTTTTAAACTCAATAATTTCTATTTTTAACTATTACAATCTTTATGGTATTTAAATTTTTAAATTTATTCATTTATCAAGATAAGGGAAATCCATTATCCAGTTAAATATTTTTAATTGAAATATACCATACAGAAAATTTTAATTTAGAAAATTAAAAGGAATAAAAAAAATTTTTTAAAAAATAAGAAATTAAAGATTCATTTAAAAGATTTATCTAAATAAAACCTTTAATATTGCTCCTTTTGATCAAATAAGTCTAAATATTCATCTTTTTCAGTTAAAAATTGTATGACTTTTTCTAACTCATATACTCTTTGTTCAAGCATATCAATCTTGTTAAAATTGTTGTAAAGGATCTTTCTTATCAATTTATTCTCAGAGATGGTAAAGGCGCCTATCTTTTTTCTAAAGAATTTATTTCTTCTATAGGCTTCAGAACGTTTCAAAAGATTTAAACGGACTGCCCATTTAACCATTGGCATAAAAAATCTCTTTGTCCCAACTTTTTTTCTTACTTTTTTATAATAATCTTCTAGAGTGTGCCTTTGGTATTTTAAAAGATTTTGAGACTTTTCTGTATCCATATATCCACAATGAAAATCTTTCTTTTCATATGCTTGTTCAGGTAAAAAGTTTCTTCCTAAACCAAAAATTTCCATCATATCATTTATGTATTCTCTATATGTAGTTCTACATTGTTCCCCTCCCGCTATATGGAAAGTACCACCCTATAATTCATTACATTCGATCGCATTAACCAGAGCTAACCCAACATCCTTTGTACCACAAATTTCTATACAAGTATCCAAAGGCATATGAAACATCAAAGGATCCATTTCAAGTTTATTTACAGAAGTGATGTAAGTTAATCGAAAAATCGCGAAATCAATACCCGATTCTCGGATATTCTTTTCTGTTTTTATTTTAGTAACCGCATAATAGTCACCCTTGCTTGGATTAAGAGGATCTGTAAGTTTGATCATAGGATTTTCCCTTCGATCTCCATAAACTGCTATAGATGATGTAAAGATCAATTTTGATTGGTTATTTTGAGTTTTTATAGATTTTATAGCTTTAATTATATTTTTTGTCCCTCCTATGTTTACTTCTTCTGCTAATTCAGGGAGTTTATCCGCTAGTGGAGGAATAATAGCTGCTAAATGAATGATAACATCAATACCTTCCAAAGCTTCCTCAACATCTTCATAATTACGTAAATCTCCCCATATGATCTCAATTTGATCTTTATATCTATTTGCTATTTTTCGATTTTTCTTATTCTTTATATCAAATACTCTTATATCATAATCTCTTTTAATTAATTCTTCTAAAGTACTCAACCCTACATTTCCAAATGGACCTGTTAATAGAACTTTCAAATATGTCTCCTCCTGAAAAGTTTATATAAAAGTTAGATATATCGTTATCTAATATATATTTTTTGGACATATAAATTTTTTGTAAAAACTCATTAAACAAGGATTCAAACTAAAAATATAAAAAAATAAAAAAAAAGATATTTAGGATTTACGTTTCTTTATAAAATACATTGAGGCTGCAGCTGCGATTATTACACCTTCTATAATGCAAATAATTAATAGAATTGTGCTCAAATCTATTGCCAAACCTTTTCCTGCGCTAGTGCAAATATTGTCAAAAAAGATATTACCGGTGCTTCCGGTTTCATTATAACAGTCGTCGTTTCCAAGGAATATATTATTAGCCACGATATTGTTATTAGAATTGTCCAAAAAAGTACCATTCTTATTGTTATTTGCTGTGTTAGAAAAAATACTATTTGAATCGCTTGAGAATAAATGAATTCCATTCATTTCATTATTACTTGCTGTATTACCAGTTAACGTGTTAATGTCGCTTGAATCTAACAAGATTCCATGTTCTTCATTGTAACTAGCTGTATTATCCATTACTAAATTGTTGCGACAATTGGTAAGTAAATGAATTCCACTTAAATTGTTGTATCGAGCGATATTAGATTTTATAACGTTCCAACGGCTATTATCATATATTCGTATTCCATCGAAACCGTTATGATGCGCATTGTTATTTTCTATTTTACATTCATCTGAATCCGACAATAATATTCCATTTTGATTATTTTCATAAACTGTATTGTCGGTACATGTTATATTATTTGCATTATTAATACTGATTCCGTTTACCAAATTATTATAAGCTGTATTATCATGGATTACTGAATCTTGACAAGATTCTAATAAGATACCCCCAACTCCGTTATGATTCAATTTATTTTGGATATATTCATTATTAGAGCAGAAATCACTATAGATACCTGAAACATCGTTATAATTCAAAATGTTTTTTAAGACAGTATTATATTGACTTCCCGATGCTAAATAAATTCCATTAACCGTATTATCATTAGCAGTATTTGATAAAAGAGTATTTTTATGAGAATTTTCAAGTCCAATTCCGATTACAGAATTATCATTTGCTTCATTATTAGAAATGGTATTATCTTCACTTCCCCCTAATAAATAAATTCCGTAGATAGTATTATCATTAGCTATATTTGATGAAAGAATATTATTATCTGCATCATCGAGTTGGATTCCCGAATTGGTATTATTAATTACTTCATTATTTGAAATGGTATTGCCAGTACATGGACCATCAATCGCAATTCCAATGGTATTTAAATTAGCTGTATTACCAAAAATCTCATTTTCATTACTATTTGAAACTAACCAAATTCCATGAAAGTTTTGATTATTGTTTAGAAGATTATCGGAAATGGTATTAGAACTACTGCTTGAGATGTATATTCCTATATCTATATTTGCTGATACATTATTATTATCTATGGTGTTAAAATTAGAACCTTCTAAGGTCATTCCAGCAATATTTTCATAGATATGATTGTCAGTAATTTCTGTATCGTTGACATTATCCAAATCAAATCCTATATAATTATCGTACGCAAAACACTCATCAATTACTCCATTTGTAACGTTATCTAAAAATAATCCAGCATCAAATAAAGCTGAATCTCTAAAAGTACAATTTCGGAGAATAAAATACTTTCTTGAATTAATAATTGCTAAACAGTCGTCACCCAAACCATCATTGTCAAAAATATGATCTTCTACTAAATACGGACTTCCAGATGTACCAGATCCAGAGCAATATCCACTAGCCTTAAATTCTTCCCAAGTATAATCGCCACCTCCAGTGTCATCAATGATAATATCAGAAAATATATCCGCAGTTTTTAGAGAAGTTGGATCATTAAAAGTATTAGTTTTATTAAATTCATTTGAAATATAGAAATTTGTGCTTATAGTAATCGCTAAGATTATAGATGTTAAAAATGTCATTAAAAAAATAGGTAACTTTTGTTTTCTTTTATTTAACATTAAATTAACCCTTTTTTATAGAATTGTATGTAAATCATAATCAATTAAATATTTAAACTTTTTATAAATCCACATTTAATTGTATGATTTGTATTTGTTGTTGCTTTTATTAATCTAATTATTTATAAAAAGACTTGAGGTATAAACTTCCCCATATTTAAATTATTGAAAAGAACAAGATATCTTAATATAATAAAGAAGAATTTTTCTTTAATTGGTATTAGTTAAGAAGAACAAATGATCTATAATCTTGATTTCTCTAAATTTTTTATTCTTAATTCAATATCATTTATAACGTTCTGTAATTTCTCAATTATATTTGACAATACTACTTTTCGTTTGTTAAGGATTTTTAGCTTTTCTACATCGGTTTTATCAATTAAACTTTGGTCATCTATTATATCAGGTCTAAATAAGTCTTCAAACTCGTTAGGGATTGTATCATCTGTAATTCCCATTGTAGATAGTATCATTGAAAGAAGAGATTTACGCATATTTTGCTGCTTTTCAATTAATTTTTTCAATGTTCTGCTTCCTTTTGGTGTAATTTCATAAACTTTTCTTTCTCTTTTCCCATCCATTTCAGCTGTAAATTTAATTAAGCCTTTTTCCGTCAATGAAGCAAGATGAGGGTATAGGGAAGATGCTGTCGGATTCCAAACACCATATGTTCCATCACTTATTACTTGCATCAAATTATAGCCATGAGATGGACCTTTTTCTAATGCTAATAATAATAAAGTGCTGATATGTCCTTTTTTCATTGATTGTTCTATCGCATCAGCAATCTTATCTATCTTCTCTTGACTCATATATTATCAATATTTTGAATATATTATATCTGTTATAGATATATCTAATCTAATATTATACTTAATATAAGTTTAAAGTAGTAGAATTACAAAAAGGAAAAAAAAGAGTTAAAAATATTGCTATTAAGGCGCTAATTCTGATTTCAAGAATATTGTTAAAGCTAATGGTATTATCCAGAGGAGTATTGAAAAAAGTAGCATCCATTCCCAAAATGCTTCCATGGTGAATAAAAATATAGCTAACATAGTAATTGGACCAAATATACCATAAACTCCGAAGAATTTATTTATTTTTGTGTTATATAAAACAACAATCCATCCTATAAAGAATGCACCTAGCGCAAAACCTGCAAAGGAAAAGAAGGAAAATACATCATGATAGCCAGCAAAATCAAGTAAATCATAATTACGATCTTCACTCCATATACCAACACCAATATAAGCAAGATTTCCAAGGATGCTAAAGAAAAAAGCATTGCTGCTCAACCTAAACCTAAGACGAGAATAGTGTTGGTTTCCAATATTTCTTTTGGTTGGTAAAGGAGCCATTAAATTTTCAATATAAAAAGTTAGGGGGATAGTAAAAATTCCTCCGATAACGCATGTAATGTCGTATAAAATAGGAACGGGTGTATGACGTCTTCCACCGAGGTCTGAAATCATATGTGTCCAAATTGTATAATCCGTTGGTCCAAAAAGTATTGCTATAATAACCTCAATTAATAATAGGGAAAGAAATACAATTACTACTGCTACAGAAATTGTTTTAACAATATGATAATCTGTTACTTTATTGTAAAATTTAGCTCTAATCTTATTAATAAACTGGCGAATTGACATAATATCTATCTTTTTTAAAATTAATGAAAATCTTACATCTTCGATTTAATCCATAAATTATAAATATATTTTTTACACATATTTAGAATAATCCACTTGCTTTTTAAAAATAGTGATTGATATGAAAGATGATCTAAAAATTAAATTAGGTGCTATTTTTTTAGCAGTAGGGACTGGTGCTCTCTTATTATCTATGGGACTTGGTCATATTGCTATGATTTCCCCTCTGGCTTACATTCTGCTTTTTTTACCTCCTATTGGGTATGGACTTCTTATGTCTGGACTTTCTTACAGAAATAAAGGAATCATGTTAATTATCAATGGAATAATCTTCATGGTACCAATGTGGATTCATGGTATTATCTTAATTGATAATCCTATACCATGGATGGATTTAGTAACTATAATTTATATTTTTTTACACTTATTTTTAGCGCTCATATTCATCTTTCCAGCAATTTACTTAATATACACACACATGCCCTCTCCAAAAACCCAATATAATAACTCTTTAGTAGGTTGGACTATAGGTATTAGTATATTAACTTTGATATGCACTACAATAGTTACTATGGCTGGAGGGGCAATCGCAACTAGTAGCCATGATATTAATTTTAGATACTACTTCTTCCATAATTTTGGATACTGTTTGGGACTAGGTTTTCTTTTAAGTAGTCTTCTTATCGGTTTTGGGTATTTACTCCAAGGGGCGGAGGTACATGGTTATTCTCTTCCATCGGGGGCTTCACTTCCTACTTCATAAATAATATTCAAACCTTTTTTTTATAGATATAGATAAAATTACATATAATATTAATTATGAATATAATAGCCAGATGTAAGGAAGATGTTGGGATTTCTGCTATTGATTTCTTTACTTTTATTCATATAACTTTGGGTTATCTAATTTTTTTAGCGTACTATAGCACATTCTATCTATTTTTTGGAATCTCTTTTAATCCTTCCTATTTTGGGCTGAATCTCCTCGCAGCAATACTTTGGGAAACGATTGAGAATTTTATACTCTATGAAATAAAGCTTAAATATGACCATAGAAGAGATACTAAAATTAATTCTTTTACGGACATACTTTTCTTTTATTTAGGAGGCCTAATAGGAATGTATACTATTTTTCTTAAGTTACATTTATTTTTCATAAACACATTAATTGTTTTATCTGGTTCTTTAATAATAACAGACATTTATGCTTTAATAATATTAAAACTAAAAGAAAATAAACAACCAAGCAAATCTTAATTTATTTTAATCAAACATTAGTTCATTTTTGTTGACTATATAAATAAGAAATTCTTTAAAATCTAATAAAAAATATTTTTATAATGGAATGTTTTATCTTGATAATAATTAATTAAAGAGAATTTTTAAAAAAAAAAGTTAAACTTTCTTTATGTCAAAACTCAATATTCAACCTCATGAAATATATAAGAAACGTGAAGAATTAGGATTAGACAACACCAAGAATCTGTTGTCAGAAATCATCGAAACAAATAAAAACGATAATATAAGACAAGAAGCAATTAAATATTTAGGTTTAATCAGTATTGAATCTCCACTATTGAAAAAAGAATGTTTTAATATTTTCGAAAACCTGTTAATTACTGATGAAGGGGTTGAAATTAAATGTGAAGCAGCAAAAGCTATAGGTAAAATAAATTTTGAAAAAGGCTTGAAGCCATTAAGGTGGGTATTAGAACAAGACCCAGTCAATCATAATGTTAAATTATCAGCCTTAAAGGCTATTAAAAGAATCAAATTTGAAGAACCTGAAATTGAATTATACATTAATGAGTTAGATAGTAGATATCCTTCTATTAGACAATTTGTAAAAGATCAACTATTAAGCCTAACTCCAGAACTGTTAATAAATCGGCTATTAACATCTTTAAGAAAAAAGAAGTATTCAGAAGAACATAAAATTGAGATTTTAAAGCTAATTGGACACGATTTATCAAGCATTAATATATCTTTTGAAGATTTAAGTTATCTGAAAGCAAAGTATCCAGAAATTGTAGATGAATTAGTTCAGAATAAAGCATTAATATTAGATATTGTTACCCTGATTTTAAAACAAGAAGACTCAGAATTAATGGAGTGCGTTATTACAATTTTCAAAATCTTAGGAAAAGATGTAAACAATGATTTAATCAAATTACTATTAGTTGATGATTTTATTGTTAAAAAGAATGCGATAACCTTATCAGGGAAATTAAGATTAAAAGAAGCTGTAGATTTCCTGACATCTAATTTGGATGATATCTATAGTGAAGTAACTATAGCATCAATTGTAGCATTAGGGGAAATCGGGAATATGACTGTTGTGCCAGAGCTTTTGGATATATTAAACATCGAAGATATTAGCTTTGAATATACAGACTTAGATTTAAAATGGTTTATTATAGAAGCCATTAAAAAAATCTATATAAACAATAGCAAGGCATCTTATGACTATTTGTATTCACATTTAAGCTCTGATAATATTGCATTTAAGGAAAATATACCAATTATTTTAGGAGAAATTGGGAACGCTGAATCTGTAGAACCTTTAATTAATTTATTAAAGATAAGAAATTTTGATGTTAAGAAAAATGCTATCATTGCTCTTGGAAAAATTGGAAGTATTAAACCATTGGAAAATCTTATAGAAATATTAGATGATATTGATGCATACTGGTTAATCAAGAAGGTTGCTGCTGATGCTATTTATCATATTTTTCAAAGAAATTGGTATAAAGTGAAATATAATGATAATGAATTAAATAGATTGCTTAATAAAGATATTGCGATATTAACAGAATATTTAAAAAACAAAGAATCGGAAAATTTTAAAGTTAAATTGAGTTTGATAAAATTTTTAGAAACTTTTGGTGAGGAACCTGCGTTAAGTGCATTATTAAAACGAGTGAATGATTTTCATAGGATTGTTAGAATTCATGCCTCAAATGCAATCAAAAAAATTGAAGAAAAACTTGAAGAAAGCCAAGAATTAGAAAATTCATCATAAAGTAATGGATCTTGATGCAAAATTGAGTTTTGCTTATGTGATGAATAAAATGGTCTCGACACTCACGGGGGATCCCGTACTTTCAGACTTAATAACGCAGTATATTCATCTGTATAGTATTGATAAATATCTTAAAATAATTTTTTAATGCTCTTTTATCAAAAATAAGTAAAGAGGAGTAATTAATTTTCTATTTGTTTAATAATCTTTATTTTTTTTAATCCATTTATTTTAAATAAGGTTTT
>JAHLWP010000047.1 GCA_019057865.1 Promethearchaeota archaeon | reverse complement strand
AATATAGATTTTTGTCTCTTCATCAATTAATTCTCTGGGGATAACTACATCGATTACTTTTTCCTTTATATCTTTTTCTATCTCCTTTTTTTTAGCATCTTCCGTGTGTTGAGCTGCTATTACAATAGCTTGAATTCTATTTGGTTTTCCATCTTCATATTCTACTGAAACGAGACTTTTTCCATCAGGTCTTAAGAAGGATATTATATCTTTTTTTCTTACTTCTGCTAATCTTTTAGTAAGGTTATTTACTAATTGAGTTGGTAAGGGCATAAATTCTGGTGTCTCGTTAACAGCATAACCAACCATTATTCCTTGGTCTCCAGCACCTTGCTTCTCTATTTTCTCTCTTTCTATCCCTTGATTAATGTCAGGAGATTGTTGATGAATAGTATTAATTATGGCACAACCTTGATAATCAAAACCCATAGCTGAATCATCATATCCAATCTCTTTAATTGTTTCTCTTACTACTTTGTTGTAATCAATATTCGTTCCTTTTTTAACAGAAATCTCTCCACCAATTAAAACAAGTCCAGTTGTTACAAAAGTTTCACAAGCAACATGAGCATCTGGATCCTTCTCTAAAAATGCATCTAAAATGGCATCAGAAATTTGATCACATATTTTATCAGGATGCCCTTCAGTAACAGACTCTGCTGTTACAAATCTTTGATGGGTCATAATGAATAATATAAGTAATATGAACTAATAAATCCACATAAATGAACCCAAAAAATAAAAAAAAGAGAGTTTGATTAATTACTTACCATCGTTTTATTTGATGGTATAGTTGAATTACATGAAACTAAGAATCAATTACCGAGTCAGAAAAATTTAAATATTACCACAATGAAATATTTATGCAAGTACTATGGGTGTGAATGATTTGGAGGAGGTACAAAAAGAAATTATTAAAATATTTAATGATTTTAGTAAAGAAATAGAATTTCATAAAGAAAAAGAGCCCCAAAATAAATTAAAATGGAATAAATATAAAGGAGACGTAGGTGTAAGAATTTTTAGACACTATTTGGAATCGTCTCTGAATTCCGATTATAAAATTCCTGAACCTTATGCATATATCGAGGGGTTCTCAATAGAGTTTGACCTGCTAATTGTAAGTAAGGAGGCAAAAACTACAGAAAAATATACTAATGTATATGATCCTAAAGATGTGAAATTCGGGATTGAAATTAAGGTTCATGGTGTTTATGGTGGTCGAAAAGAATTAAAGAAAGCAATACAGAGAATTAAGAGTAATTTTGAGGAGGTTAATAATTCTTTTCCCCATATCAATTTCCTTTATTTTACATTTGAAGAGGTGATGACACCAAAAAGAAAAACTTCGATTAATTATTTAACTGAGACAATAAACTGTTTAAACCCATATAAGGTTTTTTGTCTACGAGATAGTAGAGATCCTGATATAATAATAAAAGGTGAATGGTCTAAACTTGTGGATTATGTTAAAAATACTTTAGAAAAATGAAAATTTATTTTAATAATAAACATTAATATTTAACGGATTTTTGAAGTTAACATTTTCTACATATATTTTTTCAGTCAAACTATCAAATATAATCAAATATAAAATGATATCATTATAATCTTCAAAATTAGCATTAGCAATTTGAAATAATACAAAAATTATGAAATTTTTTATTAAAAATAACAAATTGAATCATAGATTACAAATTGAAATCTATCTTACTAATAAATGTTAATATTAGAAAAAAAAAAAATTTAAAATAATTAAAGAATAATAGGTGATTAGAAAATGGCAAAAAAAAAAGCAGAAGGAAATCCTAAACTTGAATCCTTAAAAAAGCAATATAATGAAGAAACTGGAAAAAACGCAATTCACTGCGGTAAATTAACTAAAGGATTCCAAGAATGGAAAAAAAAGAAATAAAGTTAAATTTCTAATAAAGTGAAATAACCTGAGGTGAATAAAATGGTTATTGAAGGCAAAACATATATTGAAATAATTATAAGAGAATTTAATCAACTAATTTATTAATATATGCTTTCAATTCATCAAAATCCTTATCTTTCTTTTCTAACTTGGTTGTACAGTTATCAGACTATATTTTGTTGCTGAAAATTGGGATTTTCTGGTTCTAGATCTTGAACATTTTTACTATAAAAATGGGCTGCTCTTTGCCCAAATTGTAATGGTTCTGGCCATATTTAACTATAATGAAGTATTATCACTAATTATTCTGCAATTGTAAAAAGAAAAGAGCCTTCTTATTTATTATATATAAATCCAATATCATTCAAAGGATTGTGTTAAATAAAATGACAAATTCAATTATTAATAATTTTTAAATCTTTGTTTGTTAAAAATTTAAAAAAAATGAATCTATGAATTAACTAATTTTAAAATTCAAGGTTTACCAATCATAATAAGATTCAGGTTTACTCACTTGATTAAAATTAAATTGTAAAGATTTAAGTCTCAAGAATCCGACGAATTTCAGTATTTTCCCTATTTATATTTTATGGATAATTATTTTTTTCTAACAGAGTTTACCTTTAAAGAAGAATAATTTCTATTTAATACAGACAAAAAAGTGGTATTTAACACAAATCGATTTTAATGAGGTTGAAATTGAGTTCAAATTATGAAAAAATTTCGAAATATTGATATTTTAAAAGCTTAATTATATACCCTTTTATTTAAAGATATAAAAATTGTTAACTTGGAACTTTATAAATTACAGAAAAAATATAAGAGAATATTCCTCCATACATCAAAAAATTTATATATTTAAGCACCCAAAATGATCATGGGTCGCTAAGATTATGCGATCTATCATCGGATTTTGCAGTGAATAGTGCTAAGTGTGAGTTTAGTAGAGTAAAGAGTATAGCAGTTTGGATGATTAGAAAAGGATAAGAATATTTTGTATATAGTATAGAAAGCGTACAGATAAGGATAAGGCTTATTTTTTAGGAAAAGATATGTATGCTGTTTTTTTGAATGTTTCGCTTTTTCATGTTGTAGGGATTGTAGGATTAGGATTGGGTTAGTTTTTTAATTGTAGGTATAAGATTATATGAAATTTATAGAGCTAGATTAAGGACAAAAGATTAAGCAGAGAGCAATTTTTTACCTATTTGCTGCGGAGTTCAACCTACAACACAGAAAATAGGTGAAAAGCAAATTATAAAATATTCATATTATAAACCTAATATTATAATGGATGTATGTAGTGTGGCGTTCAATAGAAATTTAGATATCCCTCCGAAAGTTGAAAATATTAACGTCACTTTTTATACTTTTGTAGGATTAGGATATTATGTGATCGGGATTGCTGATAAATCTTTAAAATATCGTATTGATAATCCTTATTGGTATGATAGTAAATATATCGCTACTGATTACTTTATTGAATTTAATTACGCGGACCCAGAAATTGTTGATTTGTCCTATAGACTTAAATGTTTTATAATAACTAATGATAAATATAAACAATTTGTTGGAACGCCTTTGGAAGACTGGTTGAACAAGATATTAATTCCCTTTAAAATTATTGACGGTAAATTTAATTTGGTCCCTAAAAAAAACCTTTTCAAATAAATTTGCCTTTTTTTTTTTAATTTTATAATATCCTTTTGGATACTCTACTAGTATTACTCCTTTAATGATTCTTTTAAATCTTTTTGAACCTCTTAAAAAACTACCACCCTATCTCCTCTTATAACCTAAAATCCTCTAAAAAGGTATGAGCAAAAATATCTCGTATTTGGACTTGGAATTGAGCTTTGGAAGAAATAAAGGATATATGATTTTAGGAATTTCATCGATTTCCGCATGAGAGCCAATTACGCATCCAAACTAATTCTGATCCAGAATATAAGTAACAATTTCGGTACTTTTATCACATCTATAACAGTCCCGTTTCCATTTGCGTATTTGGATATCTTCTTCAATTTCATATAATTGGGTTTGACATTTGGAACATTTTCCATTCTGGTTTTTCCTTTAATTTGAAATTAATTGGTTTTTATCATCTTTTAATAATTGGGCTAAAGTTTTTGAAGATTTGTATCTATAGTACTATTAAAATTCGAACTAAAACATTATTTTGAATCTTTTTTCTAATTGTTCATTCACAATTTCATTACTCCATAGTCTAAGATCTTTCTACTTTCAGTCATACAATTTCAAATTTAGATTTGTAATTAGAATCATTATTATCTTCTTCTTATTATATTTAAAGAAAAAGAGAAAAAAATGAGATAAATTGACATTTTCTTTTTATAGAACCATTAGTATTTATTTCTATTAAAATAATAGATTTGAGGTTAAGTATATGGGAAAAATTAGATATGTCTCGGTCTGGCGGAACAAGTGGATTACTTCGCACGCGAGTTCCATTGACGATTTTATTAAAACTTTTGAAGGCTTAGCAAGGATGTATATGGAGTGGAAGGAAATGGGAATTAAGCTAAACCCTGATAGCGATATTGGGGGCGATTATGCAGAATTTTATACCGATGATATGGACGTTGCGATTAGGGCGCACTTTACTTTTTACTTGGATGAGGACGAAACTACAGAATATCTCGAAACAGACACAGGAGAGCAAGTAAGAGTACCCGAAGAGAAGTTAGAAAATAGCACAATTTGATTCTTGAATCCATTAGGAATATTAGACATAGATAAGTTTTACATCTTTTCTCATTTTTTTCTTTCGGATCTTCATTAGAACATGTAAAATTACCAGTTTTAATAAGTGTGTATCTCCTCTGTATAAGGAAGAATTTTTAAATAGCGCATATCTATTGGGTAGATTCAAAATAAAATCTGCATTTTTTGAGCTACCAAGTGTAGTTGTTAACCATCTCTTATGCTCTGGAAGTCAATTAATAGCTTGTTTTTTAAACGTTATTCAAATATTTTTAACTATGAAATTAAGAGAGATCAAATTCAGATTCCATTGTGATATTAATGCATTATTAAATTCATATCTTTATGATAAAGGATTCAGGATTTCCATTTTATTATATTTTTCAAAAATAAATTCAGAAATCAAATACTCCCTTCTTTTAAATAGTATAAATATATTATTTTATTGACATTTATATAACAGTATCAAAGGATTTTGAAGTCTGAATCCTAATGAACTGAGACTTATTCTATTTAATTTTATATCTTAATTAACATTTTGAATTATTAATTTTATAATTTATAAATATTAAATTATTTACCGCTAAATTTATTAGAAAGAAGTGATTATATTTATGTATGAAAGTACAAAATATAGTTCTAAAACCCTTTATGGATTTGGGAACCAAATCACTTCTTTCCAACCATTATATGTTCACATTTTTTAAAAAGTTTTGTGATACAATTGTTTCTCGCACGTGGAAGTTCAAGAGAGCTAAAAACGCAAGATATGAGGATCAAGACTTCCTTAAAGTATTTTTCTATTCCGAAATCATCGGAAGGTCGATTCATGACACCAGTGAAATGCTCAACGAGTATCTATTAAGGAGTAGAAAAGGAAGACGTAAATCATTTGCTGACGGGAGGAGAAGGCGCATTATTCCGCATCAAACCGAAGTAAACAAGTATCTCCGTAGGATTGGACTTAATAAAGCACGCGATATTTTGCGAACCTGCTTGGATTCCCAATTAACGGAAGCTTTACGACTTAAACTTATCTCGAAAAAAGTTAACGTAATCATTGACTTCACTGAGCATCCATATTACGGTCAGCGTGAGGATAAAATGATAAAGGGTACTAATCGGCAGAAAGGAACGAAGAAAATGCGTCATTACCTCGGTTTTTCGATTTTGTCGAAGGAAATCCATCTTTTTGCGGGATTGGAGCACGTGGCCAAGGGACAGTCCAAAATCCCCATAATCCTTGAATTTCTTGACCACCTTCTTGATCTCGGATTTGAGTTGAAATATGTCCTGATGGATCGAGAGTTTTATAGGGCGGTGCTCCTACATGAGATAAAGGCCAAGAATGGTAATGTTTTAATTCCAACCAAAGAATATAAGAAAGTTCGGGGAATGATCGAAGCCTACATAAAGGGAGAAGGAAATCGGGTGCGGAGATACACGTTTTCTAGTGCCAACGAAGCAAAACACCGATTTTTCCAACATGTTTACCTGATAATAAAAGCAAAACGCAGATTCACTCTTCAGGGCGTGAAACGAGACTATCGAACGGGGAAAATATCTTTAGACGATGCCCGGAAGCGGGTGTTTGCCATCATGACTACTGAGAAACCTAAAGGAAAGACAAGTTCTTGGGCGTCCCGCACTTCATTATTTTATCGACGACGATGGTTGATCGAAACGGGATTCAGCGACTTAAATCGGATCAATCGTCGATGGAAATCGAATCACGATAACGTGCGATATCTTGACATGCTGGCAAGACTGCTGCTTTATAATTCGTGGAAAATGAACAAAAAATTGATCAAAAATGCCGGAACGCGGGAGAGAAAAAGGAGAAAATGGAGTTTAGTTCAAAATCAGGATTACTTGAAGCAGCTATTTCTAACAAGGGAGAAAAAATCACGGGGGGTGATTGGTTAAATTTAAAATAATGTCGGCTCTCCGAACACGGAAAATAATAGAAAAAAAAATAAATACTTGAATACTAATATATAAAAAAAAGTATTTCAAATTAAAAATTGATTCATTATGAGCAAAATCACAATTCCATGGGATGAATTAACAACAAAGCAAAAGGAATCCCTAATTAAAGAACATTCCTTAGAATCTCTGCATAATTCATATCTTGATAAAACAATTGCATTTTTTGAAAGAGAAAAAAAAATTTTAAATTTAAAGCCTCGGTTTAAGGATGAACATTCAGTAGATGAAAAAACTATAGAAAATCCTCCTTCCTTAGAAATTATAAAGCATAGAAGCCTACTAATTTCTCCAGAAATGGCAATAATTGAGTTTTTAGACAATATATTTGATAATTATATTAAAAATTTGAGAATGGGTAAGTTAGATCAATCGTTAAAAATTGAACTTATTTTTTATGAGAGTAATCATCAAAATATACTGTTAATTAGAGAAAATTCTGGTGGAATTCATCCTGACGACATTCTTCCGCTTGTTAAACCTGGAGAATCTGGTAAAAATGATAATAAAAATACAATTGGTACTTGGGGAGAAGCTTTTTTATATTCTTGTTATAGCCTAGGCAGTGATGTGACTGTGTATTCTTTTCACGAAAATGGGAAACCATTTTCAATTCCAATAGACCAAAATTTTTTTAATAGTGAAAAATGGGTATTAAAAAAGAAAACATGTGAGCAATTTGATGGTATAAAAAATTTGGACAAAGGATGGACTGTTTTTGAGATTAATAATGTTTATAAATATACAACAAATGAACTCGCATTATATGAAGAGTTAAAGGCTGAAATTGAGGATACATATTGGAAAAAAGCTTCAGAAATATATGATATGGGATATAATGTATCAATTACAATAAATCCCTATTTTTCAAGAACTGTAGTAGTAGAATTTGATTTCTTTGAAATTAATAGAGCTTTTTCTCATTATCCATATTGTTTACCAATAGTTGTTCAAGATTATGAAATTGGCTTTAGTGATGAACATGGAATAAAAGGTTCAATTTTTGTTGATGCTTATTGTGGGATTAATCCGTTTGATAAAGATCATAATTTGGCGAAATATAAAGGAGTTTGTATGTGGGGAAATGGTAGATTATTTGAAAAAAATCGAAAAGACACATCGGTTGGATATAATGTCAGTTCAACAGGCATAAGATTATCTCAAAGACACCTGTTTAATCATTTGTCAATTTTGTTATTTTTCAAATCAAAAAAAAAGGAGTGGAATAAATATATTCCATGGAAAATACCTACAAAAAAAGGTTTTAACTCTGAGAGTATTTTAAAAAAAGAAATTTTGAAACTTATATCATTATTGGCGAAACGATTTATATATCCATTAGATCAGCTATATGGTGGTAATAGATTTATTTTTGAAATTTTTTCATATGATTTCATTGAAAAATCTGAAGATGAGAAATTTGAATATCTATTTAAAGAAATGAAAAAAGCACAGAATAGAAATGAATTATATCCAGATATAGATTGGAAGAGTTTGACAGAAAAAAAGAAAGAATTAACTGAAGATGATAAAGAAGAATTGAAAAATGTATTAGCACCATTTTTTGGATTAGAAAATGATCATATCCATGATTCAGAAAAATATAAAGGAGATATATTGGGATTAGAAAAACTAAATTCTCGTAATATAGAATTTAATGATGCAACCAAATCATTTAGTACATTACTAGGTAAGTCAAAAGAAGACCCAGGATATATAAGAACGATGATTGAACATTTTCTCGAAACTGGTTTTTTACCAATAGTCGAAGATGAGGAGGAGGAAGAAGAAGAGGAGAGAGAGATAGAAACAGAAGTGATAGAGAAAGCAGTAGAAAAGGAAGAGAAAGAAATAATTAGAGAAGAGGAAAAAGTAATAAAAACTAAATTGAAGAATGAAATTACACTTTCGAAGACTAAAGAAGAAAAAGATAAAATACAAGAAGAGAATGATAATAAGATAAAATCAACCATAGACTTAACACGAATTTCATCTAAAGAAAAACTCCCAAAAAAAGATTATAAAAAAGCTAAACAACCATATAAAAGAAAAACCAAAGTTAAAGAAGATATTTCAACTAAGTTACAGAAATCAGTCAAAACTTCGAAACAGAATTTAAAACGAATCCGTGAACAAAAAGTGACAGTATCAGTTAAACTTGAACTAGAAAAGGATCATGTTAAAAAATTAAAAAAGATATTAGAACTTTCACCTAATACAAGTGCTAAGAGAACAATTTATGTACTTATAGATACCTTCTTAGAGGATATAAGTTAACCATGGGGTTATTATCTCTATATGTCGAGGATTTTTATGAAATCATCGAAAGAAAGGCAAAATCATTTATAATTAATGAGATAATTAATTGCAATATTTTAAATGAGTTTGATCTTCAATGCAGATTCATTGGTTTTCTTAGAAATGAAATTGATGCTTTTAGAGATTCTCGATGGAATATCTATAATACTTTTTACCTGAAAGCATCAAATAAAATTCCAGATATTTTAATTTTTTTGAATTACAAACCTGTTATTTTTATAGAAGTAAAATATTATGGTTTTAATAATCCAAATAGGGAGAAAATATATAATGATTTAACTAAACTTCATAATTACTTTTCTAGGTATTCTTTATCAATCAAAAGAGGGTATACGTATAATATTTTTTCATATTCTAAACAAAAATGTGAGGAATTTGAAAGGATACTAAGGAATAAAATTAATAATAAAGATATTAGGGCTATAAATCTAAATTTAAGAGAACGGGAAGATTTTTATGAAATAAAATCAAAAGTACTAGATACAATAGCGAAATTAAAATCAAATTTAAAAGAAAGATATCTTTAGGTGAAATTCTAAGTAAAATATTCTAAAATTTGCAACATGTTTACATTTAATTATTTTTCATAGTTGTATTAATATACTTTAAGATAAGGTATGTTTAGTTTTTTAGCATAATTTTCTAAATAAATTAAAATTTCAACTTATTTTTCTTCGCAAAAATCTATTAATTTAATGCTTTTTTTTTATTTTTTATTATAAAGTCTAAAATGTAGAATGGACTAATTTTTTTGTTAATATAATTTGTTTTATGCTCACGCTTTTTTTCAATTCTTTTAATAAAGAATTTGATCTAGGTTCTATTCTTAGTAGATATTGTAGAAATCTGGAGAAAAATGTGAAGATTTAAATAAGGTAAAAAAAAGTTAATACAATACTCAGAAATAGTTGCACCTTTTAATGATACAAAAGCTAATTATTTAGATTATAGTCGATATCCAGAAAATTTGAGATTTATTAATCTAGAAGAACTATTATACTGTATTGATTCTAACCAAATTAAAATTTTCTCTATTTAGAATATTATAAGAACTGAGTGTATCAAAAACATAAACACTTAATTTCTCTAAAAAGTATTGAATGAGCACGATTACGATATTCGGTTGCTGAAAGCAAATTTAGCATTTCTAATATATAATAATTCTTATAATTGATTATCTTTTTAGGAGCATACCTTCTAACCGCGGAAATAACCATGAAAGATTAATTTTATATTTCTTTGGCCAATAATACCCTTTTAAATGTTTTATTTGCCGTACCAACTTGTTAAACACAATATTATTTATTCTCTTACTTAAATTCCCTTCTCTAAGAAAGGCTTTTGTCTGATCTTCAATTTCTTTTGCTTGATTAAAGATTATATCACCAGGTATATTTGAAATAGCGAATTTGTAAAGTGTATAATAATGTGATCTCCAAAAATAATGATCTTGACACACAAACCATTTACTATCGTCAAGAATGCAATATTCCCAGTCAAAATATTTACTTAATGTATATATTCGATTTTTAAATGAGGGAAATTGATGTTGAGTGCATTTCATATATTCCTTATCAGCTAATAATATTGGTTGATAGAGATGATTCCATGTAATTAATCCGAGGGCACTAACATACTCTAGATTAGCTTTAGTATTTTTGTTCTTAACTAAAAATTCAGAAAAATTTACAACAGAAATACTAAAGTTCTCAGACCACTTCTTTAATAATTCTGGATAAGCTAATAACCTGTTAAGTTGTCCTATTTTAGAGATAATATCGTTTATTTTAGACTCGATCTCATCTGGAACATACGATCTTGGTTTACTTCTCAGCTTCTCCCATACTTTCCACCCCAATCCTGTTATTATGTATGAACAAGATTTTTCGTCTTTAATTAAAATATCTGAATCGACTAATTGAGGGAAGAGACTATAAAATGATGACCTGCAAATTATAGAGGTTTTACCCTCAGTTAATCTGTGCAATATCTCTTGATTTGGAATACTTCTTCCTGAATCCAAAAAAGGATCAAACTGTAAGATAATTCTTTTATGAGTATCCCCTAATTTTTCGATTGCATTCGAAATCTTAATTTCATTATCCTTAGAACTCATCTTAATTACCCCATAACTATTTGAGAAGCAATGTCCATAATAACCGCGATTTTAGCTAAATAAGATGCAAAACCTTTATTATCACTATTATAAACCCAATTTTTTGGAAGATTATTACAATCTTGACGTAATTCATCCATTTTTATCTCAAAAAATTGTAGAGCATTAAATATATTTTCAAATTTTAAGGATTTTCTGTTTTTCTTAAATGTGTTGACAACTAAATCTAAGTTTTCTTTAATGCGTCTGTCACAGTGCTTCTCAAATTCATTATGTTCAATTGCAAGGTCAATTAATGCCACTGTTCCGCTAATACCTCCTCCAATTGCAACTCCTTTTGCAATTGCTTTTAATACTTCTTTTAACCCTTGCCCTGCTTTGGAAAGTCCACCAAATAATCCTCCAATTAATAGTCCCGCTCCCATTAGTGCAGGAATTGGATTTGACCTCGAGAAAGGTGCATGATGAGGTGTACCCCAATCCGCAATATAATGGAATACCCATCCTAAATACTTGATCCAAGCATTATCTCTAATCTGATATGCATTTGATGATTCCATAATTGACCGTGCGGCAAGTTCCTTAGCTCTTATTCCATGATTTATGAGCCATTCAATAGGCACTATTAAACTATTAAGGATATCATTTGCAATAAGTTCAAGATTGATTGTATCTGGCTCGACCGAGGATTCAATTAGAATCTCAAGCGATTTATTGCGTAATGGTTGCGTCCCAGATGTTCCAACTATATATGCTAAAGTTTTATGAGAAATTTCCTTCAAAATAAAAACCTTTTTTATTCTAATCTATTAACTAATAAGGTAATTATGAGTATTTAAGCATTCCAGTCCAAATTGGAGTTACTCAGTACTATTTATTTATAATGCTAAATTCTGAGAGGTTTTTTGTTTTCATTGTATATATTCTTAAGACTATAATAAAAAGTATAAGGTATCTACTACGTAATCTTTCGATTATTGACTCAATTTGAAATATATGAGTTAAATTAAAATTAGTGATTTTCATTTAAGTTCGGATAAATGTTATCTTTACTTTTAATTATTTTATATCATTACTATTACCATTCTTCAGCTATTTTCTTACCTTTTTGGGTTAAATGCAAATATGGGAAATAAATATCATTTGTGGTTCCTGTTATTTCTTTCGATGATCCCGGTGCCAATATCCCTTCCATTACATAACTCCATATCTGCTCAACACACTTCAAAATATCTGAACGTGTTAATGTATTTAATCTCTGAAAATCGAAATCTTTTATGTATCCTGATTCTTTCGCTATTCTATGAATCCAACCGTAAAATTGATCACATTTCTTTACAATGAGACTATCCTTTAAATTAATAATAAATTTATTTATAACATCCTTAACTTGTTCATCGGTTAATTTTCGTTTTTCTTCTATCATTGAAATCAATCGTTTTTTATTTAACTATATGAAAATGCGTTCAATTAAATGTTATTATCAATTGTGTATTTTTTTCATTAGACGATTTAATTATTAAGAATTAAAGAAGATTTAACCATAGAGGGTATAATTAAATACCATCAGGTTATATAACCTTTACCGAGGAGATTATCTGTTTGGAATATGAAACTCGTAGTTCCTATCACTTTTTATTAAACCAATTATATTAGGATAGAGAATGAAATACATTGAACATATTTAAAGAAAATTTAAGAACCTAGATAGATGATATGGAAATTGCTAAGACTCTTGGAATTCAATTTGAAGCGGTCGCTAAATTTGGGCGTGAAAAAGGACCAAATAAACGATTAATCGGGGCAAGACAAGAAATTGGGATCCACGCCATAAGGGCAGGAGATATTGTTGGCGATCATACTATTTTATATGCCGGAGCAGGAGAAAGAATTGAGTTAAAACACCAAGCCCATAGTAAAATGTGCTTTGCTAGTGGTGCGATCAGAGCTATAAAGTTTATTGCCCAAGCACAAGAAGGTAAGATTTATACTATAAATGAAGTCTTAAATATATAGCAATTTAGACGCTAAGTGTATTTCGAATTTCTAACTCCAAATTAATTGTGGTTTGTATTCAATACTTACATCAGCTTCTTTAGAATATATTCTTATGTCTCCGCCTGTTGTCCCTACACCGCTAATATGTCCGCCAAGTATCTCTAATGAAAGTGTTTTGTTATCCTTAATATATTTACTAATATCAATTCTTTTGAAACCAGAGCTAGAATTGAGATTGTAATCCACCTTTATTTTGTAATATCCCTCATATTCAACATAATCCTGACCATAACCAAACAATGGCGACCAAATAGGATTATATGTTATATTCTCTGACCAAGTATAATTAGTTAAATAACAATAAATTAACATATCTAAAGCAATATAATATACATAAAAACTTATTTCGCATTTTTCCCAATGTTTAGGTTTATCTGTAAAATCAAATTTGATAAGAGTTATTAGGAAATTATCTTTTATATGTAAACTAGTCGTATTATGAGTAGTATGATAAGCATTTTTAATATAGGCATCTTCCATAGCAATATAATAAGTATTTTTTATCGGTTTATCTATTTTTGATATAAGAACTCCAATGGTTAATCCTGAGATAAGTATAGTAAAAAGAATGAGAACCAGATTCCTATTATCCTTTAATTTTTTAATTATTGTTTCTTTATCTTTCATTTTACCCAATAACAAAGAATCCAAATCTTATACATAAATGTAATGGCGTATTTTATATTTAAAATTAGTTTAATACGAAGTAATCTTTTTTGAAAGTCTATAAAAAAAGACAAGGGACGTGTTAGAACTGTAACCTAATTATAAAAGGTGATCTTCTATTAAAAAAAAGAAGCAAGGAAAAATCGCTTTCAGGTTTTACCCTAAATTATAATAAATTATTAAAACATAGAAGGTTGGATTTTCAGATTAAGCTAACTCTCAATTTATTTTTTAATCTGATCTACACTTATATTTTCAATTCAATTAAGAAAAAAATGTATAATAACTTAAGTTGTTGTATGGTATTAATTATAGCATGCTATATATGTCAATACTTTCAGAGAGTCTTAATTTGATATGCTGACAATTCAACAAACATATCTTGAATCATGAATATAGTGCTAATAACCATCCATTTTTTTCATATCTCCTATCTGTATTCTTAATAATTGTTCTCTCTTGATATTCAAGACAAATTTTTTTTCAATTTTTAAAGCTTTATCTAAATATATGCTACTCCTTATTTTTTCAGCTGTCTTTCGTGCATGTTGAGCTTTTTCACTTTCGTTTGCATTTTCAAATCTATCAGCATATCTTTCGATTCGGCCTGCTATTTCTTCTATTTTTTCTCTTTCATGTTTAATTTTATTTTCTAGCATATTAATTCCCTATTTTTAATTTCCATCTTCTTATCGAAAATTAAAATAACTTTTTGCCCAATTATGAAGTTTTGGTTTATAAGAACTCCATTCCCAAAGACCATTAGCCCCAAATTTAATATCTCTTTTAGGATCGAATTCAAAATAACTAAATTCTTTATTTCTTGTGAAATAATTTCGATTTTCCATTTCACCATGCCAAAGATGGAGAATTGTACCAGAGACATAATACATTCTAGCTCTTATGTCTTGGTAGATTTTTTCACTCCATTTTTGAAAGTGAATTAAATGTGGTCTACTTCTTACTAAATTTAACACATGAGGAGAATCCCAATCTCCACAAAAACTATGTGCCATTAAATGATCTCCACTTCCTGCAATACAAGCATCGTATAACTTATATTTAATAAGAATCTCTCTTTTCATAGCCCATGCAAAACCAGTGTGCTCATGTTCTGTAAATGTTCCTATTAATAGAATATTTGGATGTCTTACATAAATATTAGCAAAACTTTTCCAATATTGTGTAGTAGAAGAGTTAACAGATAGATCTTTGGGGAGTCTTATCACATCTTCAAAGAGTTGTATAACTGGGTAATTATCAAGCAATTTTGAAGCATCAATGGTCCAATTTGAGTTCTTAAAAAGAATATCACAATCAAGCCAAGCTACTTTTTTACAAGAAGATGGAACTTTTTTTAAAGCTAGATTTAACATTCTCTCTTTCTGTCACATAATATCTTTACCTCTAATCTGCATGATATGTGGAGACCTCTTCAATTCAAAACTTGTATTTCCAAAAGCTGTTTCAACAACAAGATATTGGAGTCCAGAACAATCTAAACTTTTTTTAAATAATTTAAAATTATTATATTTCGTCTTATAATGGTATGGATTAAAATAACTTGTAATAATCCACAGATCATCTACATTATTATAATAAGGAATGTCTATTAAAGAAATAAATTAATCCCTCTATGTCATTTCTAATAAATCATATTAATCTCTACTATTATAATTAAATGTTTAAAGAAGTTTTCATTAACTACTGATATTTCTAAAACTCAATTAATTGATATTTTTTACTTCTAAGCTCAAATGCCTCCTTTCCGCCTTCAAGATTTAATATAGATTTATGAATATCCTCATTTTCAAGACTCCCCCGATATCTGATTTCAATCTTTTTATCTTGAATATTATTCATAGTTAGTATTAAATCAGCATCTGCTAAAACCGGTAAATTTTGATTATGTGATACAATTATGAATTGTCTTATAACCTTTTGTTCTTTAAGAATTTTAATCGTTTCCCTAATATAATTATAATCTATATTATCTTCTGGTTGATCAATTATAACGGGTTCTGTACTTTCACAAAAGACAAAATTTAACAATGTAGCACATCTTTCTCCTGTAGATAGCTCATCAATAGGAAAAAAATTAAAATTCTTCTTTAAGAAAAATTTTACAGATGGCTTATCAATGCATAATTTAATCCTATATTGGATTAATTCTGTAATATTACCGCTTATCTTATCAATTGTCTTCTCTTTAAATTTAAGTTGGGTTAATTCTTCTCTAAATATATCTCTATCATTTTCATATAATGTGTTAAAATCTTTAGGAGTAAATTTTTTAATAATTTTATTTATTTGATTTGAATTTAAATCCATCTCTTTTAAAATTGATTCGAATTCATCTATATTTGTAATTGATTCGATTATTATTTTTGTCGCCCCCTGCATTTTAGAAGTAAATAAATCTGCTTGTCTTCTCCAATCTTCGAATAGTTTATTATATCTTTCATAGAGTATTTCAAGCTCTTCTAAAAAAACTTTCTTTTTCTGCTCTAAATCTTTAATATCCTTTTCTATTTTTTCTTTTTCCATTATATATAAGTTGCGTTCACTTTCACGTTGAGTAATATATTGTTGAACTTCAATTATATCTTGTATTTCATTATCTTTACAATATTCGTTAAATTCATTATTATAAGTCTTATATATATTTTGCAATTCAGAATTGTAAATTTCTTTGATTTCTTTATAAATCTTTTTATAAAGTTCTATATTTTTATCGATTTCATTTTTAATCTCTCTAAGTTTTTCTAGCTTTTTGTTAATCTTTTTAAATTG
The DNA here is from genome assembly GCA_019057865.1 of Promethearchaeota archaeon. Taxonomy (GTDB): domain Archaea; phylum Asgardarchaeota; class Lokiarchaeia; order Sigyniarchaeales; family SOKP01; genus Loki-b32. The sequence continues at coordinate 8,603 of JAHLWP010000047.1, read as the reverse complement.
GTCTTTATTCGCTATTTCTGTCAATTCAATAAGTTCAAGTTCTAATGTAAGATCTTGAGTAAATTTCTCAATAATAATTAAATTATCTTTCAAATTTCTCTTTATTTTATTGAAATATTGTCTTTCTTTCTTATAAATTTCAAGCTTTGGAAATTTTTCCTTAATTTCTTGAAGTTTGATTTCACTTTTTTCAATATCTTTATTAGCTTCTTCTATCTTAAATTCAATATCATCTCTATCATCATTTAAGTCTTTCAATTTATCAAAAATAGTAATATTGCTTTTTAGATTATTATAAAGCTCATTAAAATCATTATATATATCACTTTTAACTTTAGCACTAAAAATCTCAATTAGATTTTCTGGTACAAATGAGTAATCTAAAAGTTCATTTTGTCCAAATATTACAGGGTTAAATATATCGTTGAGATCTATTGTTATCTTTTGAAAATCATCAAGAACTAATTTAAAAATCTCATGTTGAGTCAAATTTTCAATTAGATCATCAATATCTTTTTCTAATTTTTTGCTAAAATCTTGAATAGTTGGAATTTCTCTAACAATTTTATAAATATCACCTAAACATTGACAATATAATGTGAATTTTGTACCGGGTTTATGAATATCATATAATCTTTTTAAAGAAATTTTTTTAAATTTGTTATTATAACCAAAGTTATTAAAGATATATTTAAAAACATCAAGAATAGCAGATTTACCAGAACCAGTTCCTCCAATAATAGAGTTATAATTTTCATTAAAATGTACTTTTAAATTTTTTAACTTTCCACCATCAATCGTTATTCCAATAATCTTAAATTTTATTTCTGATACGGGTTCCTCAAGTGAAATTCGTATTTTTGGTTCATATATAATTTGTTGTAAGCTTTTAAACCTTGGAATATCCATTTTTATCCATGTAGATGCATTTCCGATTTGAGATAAATTATGAGCATCAGAACAACTTATCTGAGCAATTTTTTTTCCTAATTCTTTTTTACTTGTCTTATAATAAGTTGGAATTTGATTACATTCTAAAATTGTGAGAAGATCTTCTCTGATAATCTTATTTCGATCTCTATCAATTATTCGTTTAAAAAAACCATTATCTTCACTCATGATATGGGGTGCTAATACAATTATCTTATTCTTTTTACATTCTTCAAGAATATACCACATATCTTTTTCTGTGACCGATTTTGTATTTTCAAAATAGTTTAATGTCTCTTCTTCATAATAATCTCTGTTTGGTGGAGATTTTAATCCAAAATTCACTAAAATATCTCTTATTTGATCTTCATTATACTTTTCTGGAAAAATTATAACAAGGTGAAAATTTTCCTTTAAATTTAATTCGATAGAAGGCAATATAACGATGGATAGATCTTTATTTGCTTCAATATAGTTTTTAATTTCAAAAATAGCTTTTATGGAATTATGATGTCCCATAACTATTAATTCATAATTATTTTTTATCAATTTATCAATGACATCATTTATGGTGGTTTCTTCTGCATAACATTCACTTTCATTCTTAATTTTTATAGGATAATGGATATGTAAATCACTCTTATAAAATTTTAGACCATTATTTATTTTCATAATTTCATTAAAATCTTTCAAACTAACACTCTCTCTTAATAATTATGTCTCTTGTATTATATAATATAAAAATTAATCCTTTAAATGATTACTATAAAAATAGAAAAAGAGAGAAAAATGCCAGCTCTGTCACCCATTATATATCAAATTAAGTTAGATTTTTATTTAGAATTTATTTAAACTTTTTTAATTATAGATTTATCTTATAATAAGATAAATCAAACCAAAATTTTAAATACTAGTTGTATATAAAAGAGATTATAAAAATAAAGACAAAATAATTAATTTTCTATTATGAATCAAACAAGTGAAAAGTTTATAGAAATTTTAGAAACGATTAAGGAAAAAATTAATAATCTTAAAGACAAGCTAAGCGAATTTGAAAAAGCGTCTTTCCAATCTCAATTAGACCATATAATTGAATATATTAATGATCAGGAAAATATTGCCAATATAATAGGAAACCTGACAAAAGAACTAAATAGAACTAAAAGTAATTATGAACTAAATTTAATATTTTCGATAGTTCCTAAGGTCTTCAAAGTAAGGAGATTTAAGACTGATAATGATATGAAAAATTTTCTGAAGAATAATATTCCAACGGATTCTCAAGAGCGACTAATCTTCGATCGTGAATTAATGGAAGGAAATGGATATTTTATTCATCAATGTAATAATAAATACGAAGGAGGAAGTATTATAATCGACAATAGGGGATTTTTAATTTATGGTCTACATTTTAATCCATATAGAAGAGAATTGTTTAATGAAAGATCAGAATTGGTCTACCATTTGCAATTATACGAAATAGTAGATTATTTTTTAGGTTTTCTGAAGTTTATGGAATTATTTTACCGCAAAATTGATTATACTAATAAAATACAGATTTCACTTACAATCGATGGATTATCAAAATGGCAATATTTTTATGGAGAGCCACCAGAACCTCAAAAACATGTAAGAGAGCTAAGTAGAGACTCAATGGGCACATATAATGTCAGGAATATCTTAGAAAATAAGAAAGTCATATTAGAAGATATAATAGGTCCCATGTTAAACTGTTATAATCATCCCAGAGAAGAAATAATTATTTATTATCATAAAATTCAAAATAGTATACTTTAAACTTCAAATCCTAGAAATATTTTTAATCTAAACTTTCAAAAACTTCACAGATGTATTTTATATCTTTCATATCGTGTGGTTGATCGTTTTTACACCAGCCTTTTTTCTCAATCCTCTCCATATAACTGTTACTTGTTCCGTGATATAAAATCTTCAGGTCCTCATACACATCTTTACTTAAAGGATAAACAACATCATTAGGATCATTAATTATTATCTCTCGCATATAGCTCAATTTTTTAATTACTTTTTTCAAATGTTATTTTATGAATTTAAATATGATGATAGGAACAAACATATTTTACTTTTTACTTTATACGTAAATATAATAGATTAAATTCATATTCTATAATTGAATAATTCTCTTTAAGATTTATTCTAATCAGAAAAACATGAAAATAAAAAAAAAGATAATAATTAATAATTTATGTTGGCTGCTTAACTGTAAAAAATCTCCTTTTCATTAGTGTTAGGTAAATAACACCTACTACTATGAAAATAATAAAAATATATCCAAATGAAATCACTGCTTCTTTTTCTCCAAGCTTCATTGAAATGAGGATATATTCATAAATGATATCTCCATCATCGTTTTTAATTTGGAATTTTTTATTCACTCCGACATCTTCATTAAAAATATACCAAACTTCATAAGGCTCATTCCGAATATCCGAATAGATAACAGTGTTATTCTGAACCGAATAACCTAAAGGAAAGGTTGTAATGTTCTGTAAATAATCTCTTAATGGAATGGGGAAGAAATGAGAGGAGTGTTCATATACATCAAAATTTTCTGGGCTTCTAGCGATTTCACTAGTTAATTGATCATAGAATAGAAACTCTCCAACTGTCCATATTGTTATTTTAATGTCGAGTATCCATTCAACGCTAGTAGTAGTAATATTCGTTATAATAATTTGTAATCTTGCCCCTGTTGCATTAGATTCTCCAGCACCAAGTAAATCTTGCTAATTACTGCCAAAAATAGTTTCCATCTCGGTTTCATTTACCGTTGTTACTTCCCAGATAAATGAGTTTCCTGTTTTAATCCCAAGAGAATAATCATTATTGGATAAGCTCAACGATGTTGTGCCATAAGAATATCCTATAATTCCAAGTAAGCTCATTAAAACAAAACTTAGACATATTGATTTTTTGTTCATGGATTTTCACTTTAAATTTAATTTTTTAATAGATTAACATCTTAAATTATTTTAATTAACTATATTAAGCTTCGCATAGGAGAGGATCTTTGTTTTTATAAAATGTAAGATGTTCAAAATCGAATAATTCCCTTCTCTGTCCCTCAGGTCGTTTAAGAGATTCAAAATTCATCAATGGAAGATAGATTTTCAACATCATTAAGACGGGATTATTCTGAACATCTCGCACAGCAAAAAAATAGTAATCAGTACCTTTGTGATGGTTGAAAATTTGGTTAGCATTGCCGAGAATGATTTGAATGATATCATTCTTAGTATCTTCTACCCTTTCTTTTGTTTCGAGTAGTCCTAATTCTCGCATAACTTCTTTCAAAAGGTCAGAAGATCGAACTAAGCTGGTAAATCCATCTACTTGTAATTGCTCAAATATTCTTTTTTTTACCTGAAATTGGATGGTGCTCATTCTAATCCCAAGTCTTTTACAGATAGAGGATACGTTAACAACACACTTGTAGGAACACAAAGCAGAAATAGATGTGACTAATCCTGCGATAACATCGTCTTTCGTATTCTTAATCTGCTCCCATAGTTTATGCATAATTTTTTTGGATTGGTAGAAGAAGGGCATTCCTAATTCGAACGATTCAGTGAATTCGAGTATTTTGTGGGTAATGTATTCTTGTCTATTTCTCTCCTGGTATTCAGGGATAAATTTCAAAACTTGTAATGAGAAATCATTAAATTCTTTCTTTGAGATCTTTGAGACTTCTAACAATTTTAATCGCCTAATGCAAATATTTTCAAGCCTTAACGTATAGTAGAGTACAATAGGGACTAATTTTTCGATGTTTCTATATTTAGTTCCAAGTCGTAATTGCTTCCATATATCCTTAACCCTCTTAAATACAATTCTTTGATATGATCTGGGTAAATTCAAGCAATTGAATATCCGTCTTGTCTCAATTTTAACTTTTTCTTGAATTGATTTAAACCTATCTTTTATTGAATGAAGGAAGTTCAAATATTCAAGCTTCACAGAATTGGGAGATTTTTGTCGTTCTCCTTTGGTCCCTATTTGAGTCGTTCCTAAGATGGCATATTGAAGGATATCGTCATTATAATGTCGATCATATTGTAGTTTTTGTATTTCTAAGACAATTCCACAATCTCCACAGACATAACCCTCAATAGTTTCTTGGATATTAGCAGAACTGCATAGATCACATGAAACCGAAGAGAAATGTGGGGAAATGGAACTTGAAATATTGTTATTAATCACCATTTTTTTGATCACTATTTTTATTACTAAGAAATAGTTGGGAAGGAGTTTCCTTTTTAAATGTTTCCTTTAAAAATGCAATTTTTGAGAAGAAGCCTTCTCCTCACGTTTTACAAAGTTGTATTCTACAAAATTGTATAAAAATTTACTCGAGAAATAATTTTACCAGTCACTTAATTTCAATAACTTCTTGGAAAATTGAGTAAAGATCAATTATGTTAAAAGAAGTTTTACTTTTAATATTAAAATTAATATTATATTGTCAAGTCTTAGAATTTGGCTTAATAAATAAAAACCTAATTTTTACTAAAATTTATTTTCTTTATATATATTGAAATTATATTTTTGAAAAGAATGAGAGGAAAAAATTTGTTATTATTCATTTTTAGACCTTTTCTTAATTTTTATATCACCACCCCCTCTTTCCTCTTATTCTTTTATTTTTTCAATAAGCTTATCATTTTTTCTTTAAATAAGAGTGATTTGAATATTAATTTAAAAATTAACTGTTAAAAATGTGAAATATTATGATAAGACTAAATTATATATTGACAATTCCGGTTGTGTGTATCCTTTTGGAATTCATACAAATTATAAATCTCATGGCAATTTTAATACATCCTGAATATACTTGGGTATTAAATTTAATATATTCTAAAGAAATATAAATCTTTATCATGTAATAAGAATAGAAATGGGATTAATATAAACAAAAAAATATTTTGTGTTTCTGAGTATTTAAAGAAAAAGCTCATTGAAAATCATTAAAATATCAGCAAAATTTTGCACTCAAAGAATATTAATTTATTAGATAAAAAAGCTTATATTTTAAATTGGGATTATAATGTCAAAATCTATAGCTGATAAAATTTCTCTTGAAAATGTGAAAAAGGTTATAGAAATATTCCTTAATGAATTGAAAACAGAAGGCTTTACCCTTTTTCAAAATCAACCTACTGTAGAAGTATTTTTTAAAGGAGAAAAGTTCGTTGGCGTTTCATTAATAGATGAGAACAATGAGGAAATCAATTGTTACCTAAACAATAATCCAAGGTCAGGAAAAGTTTATTTATATTTTCCTATAGAACAATTAAATGATGATCATTCACTTCCATTTTTAGGTAAAACCAATACCTATAGATTACTAGAACAAATTAAAGCAACTAATGCATATAATATTAATTTAGAGAGAGTAGACAAACTATTAGAAGATGGACATTACTCTGTAGCATTAATTTTTTTAGTATCTGCATTTGAAAATGTTTCAAAAGATTTGTTTTTTCTTCATCATGAACTATGGTTTTCGCGAGAACTTGAAGAAGTTGATAAATTTAGTGAAGATATTCTTAAAAAAATAGGCACTACTATAGATCCTAAAATTAAAGATGAATTTAAAAATACATATTTTTCTTATTACGGTACTGTAGATGGTAAAATCATTGGAATTGAAAAAGAAAAGTTCGCCATAGCGGAGAAATGGAGAAACCTTAGGAAATGGGAGTTAATTCATAAAGTGTGTAGAGATTTGGGTATCTACAATGACTATATTCAAAAGAAAATGGGAAACCAAGGGAAAGAAATTGGACGATTTGAATTATTAAAGGAAATCTTGGAAAAAAGATCTAGAGATTTAGATGTTCTTAATTTTCAGAAGATTAGTGGAAAAAGAGGAGTTAAAAAGTCTTTTGAAACATTTTTTAATATCAGACTTGATGATTTTAAAAATGAGTTGGAACTTATCAAAGAAAACATTAAAATTCGGCATCAGATCATTCATGGAACATTAAAAGATGAGAATATAAGTGAACAAATGGTAAGAGATTTTAGAGCAGCTATAGAGAAATTTATTACGTATTTAGGTGAAAAAATTCGCTCTCTCTATCTCCAACGGGTAAGACCTATGTTTGGTGTATTTGTTTAAAATAATAAGAATAATTCTCTAAATCAGATAATAATATAAAATCAATTAATATTACATTCTTTTTGATAATAAAATCCATATCTTTGCCAATCATCTTTTGTAATTTTACCCCTTCCACCTGCTTTTTTCTTGAATCCACATTTTTTACACACATAAAAAAGAAGTGTCCCTCTATTGTCAACACGGATAGATTTATATTCCATTAGGTTACCACAATTTCGACATTTTACCATTTTATTTCTTTCTTCTTAATATACTTAAATAATATATTGTAGTTTTAGAAATATTAGATATTAAACTTATGGGACATAAAACATATGACCTAAAGAGTAAAAAGATAACCCTCGAATACTTGGCTTTTTTAAATTTATTATTCAGAAAAGCTGAAGTCCAAATTTCGCAAATACACAAAAGGAAGTACGATAAAAATTACTATAACTTGGAACATTAGAAATTTCATCTAGAAAGGTACGTGCTAACTCTATATTATCAATCTGGAAAACCTGTTTGTCTTTCATAGTAGAAAATTGTTTTCTAACCTCGTTTTCAATTCCGGTACAAGCCCATTCAATACTAGGAAAACTAATATTACGTGGATTGTATATGAGAGGAAAATATCGGCAAGTAGAAGGTCTTACAGAATAGATTTTACATTTCCTTTGACGAATATCATAAAACATACAAAATTTCTTCTTTTTTACGCCCATTTGGTATAGATATATGAAACCAACAGGAAAATCTTTCATAAAAAATACACCCTGTGGATGAACCCTAAGATCTAAGTTGTATTGTTGATGAATATTTTCTTTAAGTTTAGGTAATTCGGTATATGGTATTGCAACTGAGATTTCTGGATTTTGTGTAAAATTGCCACGATAATCATAGGCATAATCTTTAGTTTCCACCTTACGTAATACATTATAGCAGCAATTCCCACATAATAAGCACTTAAAATTAAATTTTCTTAAATCTAATAGTCTCATATAAGGCATGAGAACTCAAAGTATTTAAAAAAAAATTTGAAAATTCAAAGGTAAAAATTTCTTAGCTTCTTATTTTATATATTTTTAAAATAAAAGAACTTAAATGCTTATTTATATATTTTAACCATAGAAATAAGATAAAAAACCATGACTCCTGCTAAACACCCTGGATTTTTGTCTTTTGGTAGTGTATGTAAGTACACTAAAATTTCGCCCTACTCCCCCTACAATATTTTTGACCTTGTACTTAGGTCTCGTTGGCAGGAGTCACCTTGCAAATATAGCTACACTCTATTAAATTACCTGAGTGGTTCTTAAAAATATCTAAATTATTCATTTTTCTCAAATTTTTTTTATTTTAGATTAAAAATTCTAGGAAGGAATAGAAGTTTATACTGGTGATAGGTTAATTATTAATTCTTTTCATAGATTCTTAAGAGTAATATCAATATATATAAAAATCAATTCTCTAATTATTATATAAAATTAATATGGTATATAATTAAAAATTCAAATAAAAACATAAAGTT
>JAHLWP010000075.1 GCA_019057865.1 Promethearchaeota archaeon | reverse complement strand
AAGCATTCTAAAAGAGAAAATCATAGATTATATATGGAATCTAATATTTAGATTAATAATGAAGACGAAAAAAGACAAAGACGACGCTGAGTCGTGCCAATCCACTAATAATTCCAGGGAGTGGAAGGGAAAAACAATTGAAATTGATGACGCTGGGACGGGAGATCTAGTCGGAGATGCTTTCATTGGGTTTCGAGACACAGAAAATGGAAAGATAATGTTTCAATCAGTTCCAGTGGGTCTCTATAATGAAGATAATAGGGACGATGATCGACCGAAAAAACATATAGTAAAGGTAGTAATTAAAGCTCTTAGAGCACTTAATCATAGCAAGGAGGACAGAATACTTCTATGTAGGGGTAATTGTTTTGATCTCGTTAGAGAATATTTTAATGAGAATGACATATATTACGAGCCTGCAATTATCGAAGGAGAGCTCCAAGAAGTTGTGGAAGGTAGATTTATTCAGCACCTTAGGAGCCTTGGGATATCTTCTCGTAATCTTACGATAGAATCTGGAATACAAAGATTTTTTATCTCATTTAATTGGGTTTGCCAGAACTTTCCTAATCGTGAACGGTTCGTCAAGACAGGGTTCCCATCTTGGAAAAAGAAATGGAGAAAGATTGCAATGAAGAGATACGAAAAGTATCAGAAAAATAAGTCTCCTAAAAGGGATAGAATCAAGAAAAGGGCAAATGAAATATATGAACTTATGTTTGAGAATCCAAAATCTTTAAGAGAAGCATTCTCTGAGAGTTAATTGAATGAATAAGGTTTTTTTATTTTTTGATAAATATATAGTAATAGTTTAAATTATTATTTCTAAGAGAATTTCAAATAATTTTATATGATTGATATCCTTTTGAAGGAGCAAAAGAAGTTTTTGAAATGGAACGAGTTATAATCTTTATAGATAATAGTAATATTTTCAAGGGTTTTAGGAAATATGACATTAAGGCTGACTATGAAAAGCTGAAAAATATCATAACAAAGGGTCGAAAATTACATGGAATTTTTTTATACGAAGGCGTCGTGTATCCCATGAGCCCAGAGAAAAAGAAATGGTACAAGAATTTAAGTGAAAAAAGCGGATATATGATCAAAACGAGTTTTGATAAAATTGCGTTAAATGATGCCTTTGAAAAGAAAATTGATATTAAAATCGCAATTGATGTAATCTCTCTAGCATATGAAAATGCATATGATACGGCAGTATTGGTATCAGGAGATGGGGATTTCGTACCTGTTATTAAGAAATTAAAAGAATTGGATAAAAATGTGGAAGTATGGGCATTTAGATATTCTTTAGCAAATGCGTTAAAAGAAGAACTCAAGCAAGAAAATCTTTATTATCTCGATGATATCTTGAGTAGAATAAAAATGTAATTTGAATTTAATTATTAATCATTCATTTGATATGCGTCTTTTAGTGAGTGTACTATTTTCCAGACTCTGTTAAATCTATCTTCATCTACATTTGGCTTTTTTATCATTTTTAAGCACCATTCCATTTGTTCAGAAGTTGTGCTTGATTTATGATAAAGGTTTAAAGCATATTTGGAAAAGTCTCTAATTAGAAAGTCAAAAATCTGATCTAAAGTATTATCATCAATATTGTAGATGGGCGCATTTTCAATGATAAGATGTGCATAAACAATTAGGGAAAAGATCTCACCAATTCCTGAAAGCATAAAATCCATATCCTTTTGTTGTTCGGCGCTTGGGGTTGCTTTTATTCCAAGAAGATTAAACATTTTGATTTGTTCTAAGAAAATTTTGACATTGGGCAAATTATGTTTCTCAAAGGCATGTTTCCAATCATGGAGACGAACGCGGGCTAATCCTCGAGTTGGAGCTTGATTGAAAAGATAGTCATCATTTTTAACTTGATCTTGTCGTGGAACATCTTCATATTTCTTATGATTCATAAAGAAATTTAGCATGAATTTTAAAATTAAGGCAATGTTAACATGAACAGTACCCTCGAGTTTTGGTAGTGAACGAATATCTCTAGCAGCATTCTCGAAATACATATCTTTTTCAAAGCCTTTTGCTGCAATAACATCCCATAAGAGATTGATTACTTCTTCGCCTTGAGTTGTTGTTTTCATTTTCATTACAGGAGCATAGAGTAGATAACGTCGATCTTTATCAGAAGCTATACGCATGTAATCAGCTGTTCTTAATCCAAATAATTTCATTGCGACCAAACGTGTATAAGCATCTACAAAATTCTGTTTAACATGCTGAAAATCAGTAACATACATATTATAGAGTCGTCGATGTGCTGCATGATGAATAGCTTCATAAAATGCATGAGTACAAATTCCAATTGAGGCCCATCCTAAATTATATTTGCCCACATTGACAGTATTAAGCGAGGCATTCCAAGCATCCTCTCCTTTAGAAAGAATATCTTCTTCAGTTATAGGATAATTGTGGAGCGCAAAATTTGCTACATAATTTTGACTATCGCAGACATTTTTTATCAATTCATAATTTTTGTGTTTATAATTTGCTATAAAGAAAACGTATTGATCTTTATTTTTCATGTCATATGGAGATATATTTCCATCTTTATCAGCAAATTTACCAAAATTCGAAACCATCTCCGCCTCGTTTCCGTTTCCAATATAATACTTTTGTCCATTAGCTCTATAAGTTCCATCTTCTTGTGGTGTAAGTGCCATCTCAGTTCCATAGATATCTGCACCATGAGCTTGTTCTGAAAGTCCAAATGCAAAAATTGCTCCATCTCTAAGTAATCGAGCTGCTTTCTTCTTTGCTTCTTCATTTTTGCTCATCCAAATGGGACCAAGTCCTAAAATAGAGACTTGCCAAATATACCAATAGTTGAGACCATAAAATGCGAGAATTTCATTAAATTCGCAAATACGCCAAGTATCCCATCGATAATTATCATCTTCGCCATATGAAGTAGGTGTTAGGAGCTGGGCAAAAATTTTATTCTTTTTTTGAAACTCGAGGAAATCCGAATACCAAACACTTTTGTGATAGTCTTCTTTAAGTTTCGCTTTCCCCTTCTTTTCGAAAAATTCTATAGTTTTCAGCATTATTTCCGTTGACCGCTCATCGGGATAATAACGGTCGTGGTTTCCAGGATTTAATAAAATTGTCAAATTTGAACCCCTTTTTTTAACTCTTATAAAAAATCTTTTATTGATAATAATGATTATTCTCAGATTTAAAAATTTAATTTAAAATATATTCATGTGAGCTTATGTTCTTAAAAGTAGTTTAATCATGTTTCAGGGAGTATTTTTTGTTTTTTCTGTGCAAAAAAATAAAAAAGAAGGGCCGCAAAATATCCATAATTTTTTTCCTATCTAATTTGTCTACTTCAGCATAAATCTGTTTTAAATTCACCATCTATTTTATCACTTCTTTTTTATTTCTATATTAAAATTAGTTCTATTCAATTATAATCCTATCCAAATTCTTGGTTTTAATTTTCCTCTATACGTTGCCAACTTTTAAGAGATTATTGAAGGAGAACCTTTAAAAGCATTAGAATTTTAAAATTCTTAGCATCGAATAAAATCTTCTACTTATGAATGTGTATTTCCAATGTTCCTAGTCAAATTCATTAGAGATATACAAAGAAAATTTGAATTAATCCCAGCTCCAGCTGCTATTTTTTATAACGCTTTTATAAAAAGACTACTAAGCAAATCAGAAATGAAAATTGCCCTTACTGTTATTCAAAGAATAGAAAAGGGAATCCTTATAGACATTGGTTCTGGAACAGGGTATTTATCAATAGAAATAGGTAAAAGGGCACCACAACTTAAGATTTATGGTGTTGACTTAAGTAAAAAGATGGTAGAGATTGCAACAAGTAATGTGAGAGGTATTAAAAATGTACAATTTAAATTTGGTAACGCTGCTGAGTTGCCATTTGAAGATGAATCAGTTGATTTTATTGTAAGCACGGGTTCCTTTCACCATTGGAAGAATCCAATTAAAATTTTCAATGAATGCTACAGGGTTTTGAAAAATAGTGGAGAAGGATGGATATATGATGGATGTTCTGATCTTCCTTTTAAGGAAACTAATGAATTAATAAGAAAAAATGGATTCCTACGATATTTGATAATGAGCCGTATCCCCAAGCTACATGGTTTCACATGGGAAGAATACAAAACTAGCATTAGAAATATTCTAGACCGCACAAAATTCAAAGATAGTTATACCATGGAGCTAATAGACACGTGGATGAGAATTACACTCATAAAAAAACCGATTCGCCAATAGAAAATTCTAAAAGAAGAGTAATTTTTAAATATATATGCAAACTACGATCTATTATTTTACTGGAACAGGCAACTCTTTAAAAATTGCTAGAGATCTTGCCCAAAAGTTAGAAGAATGTGAACTTATACCAATTGTAAAGGTATGGCAAACGGAAGACCTTGAATCGACAAGTGAAAAAATAGGTTTTATTTTTCCCTTATATTATTCTGGGTTGCCTAAAATAGTCTATGATTTTATAAACAAAATAGATCTTAGTAAATCTAACTACTTTTTTACAGTTGTAACAAGCGCAGAAGATATTAATGATTTACCTTTACAACAATTAGAGAAGATTCTAAAAACGAAAGGAAAAACGCTTAGTGCTGGATTTTTTATCAATATGCCTAATAATTTTATTATAGGGTTTAATATTCACTCAGAAGAACGTCAAAAAAGGTTTTTCGAAAATGCAATTAACCAAGTTGAAAAAATCTCAGAAATTATAAAGGATAAAAAGGAAAATCTCACTCAAGATCTTTTTGAAAAAAATCTGAGCAAGAGTGAAGAAATTAATCAAACCTTTCGAGATGAAGTTTATGAATATGATAAATCATTCTACGCTGATGATAATTGCAACAGCTGTGGGATATGTGAAAAAACATGTCCAGTAAGTAATATTATACTAGTAGAGGGTATACCACAATGGCAGCATAAATGCCAGCTATGTTTAGCATGTATTAATTTTTGTCCTGAAAAATCTATTCAATTTGATAAAAAGACTTTAAAAACAGGAAGATACCATCATCCTGAAATTACACTTCAAGAGATAATAAACCAGAAAAAATAAACTTCAAATTTTTTTGAAAAACAAAAGTTGTCAAAAATGAAGGAAATTGTAAAGGATATATACTCTATTAAACCAAGTGAAAAAGCTGTTTACGATAGTTCCAAATATATAATTGATACCAAGAGTGATAATGGACTTGTGTTAATCGATCCTGGGCTTTATGTTGATTTTTTTCTAGAATTGGAGGAAAAGGGATTTGATCCTAAAGATATTAAACATTGTTTAATAACACACGCTCATTTAGATCATTATGGAGCTTGTTATGAACTCAAAAGGTTCAATAAGGACATCCAGTTTTATGCTCACGAATTAGATGCTGGACAAATTGAGCAAAAATTAGATCATGAATTAATTAAGGAAACTTTTCCAGGATATGATTATGAACCAGTTAAAATATCAAGAAGGATTAAAGATAAGGAAATCTTAACATTTGGGCAATTTAAATTTACCTGTATTCACACACCAGGACACACACCAGGTGCCGTAGGATATTTATTAGAAATAAACAAATTGAAGATCTTCTTTGGAGGAGATGTTGGTGGATTGGCATTAAATATTTTTGGCGGTAATATTGACGATTACCTTAATTCGTTGCAGAAAGTAAAAGATTTAAACGTTGATATAATATGCGATGGTCATGAAGGTGCTATAAAACCAGTAAAAGAATTATCAGATTATATTCAGGGATTAAAGAAATTTAATAAATTTCTACATATTGTTTTAGAAGAAGATCCCTCTAATATCAAAGTCTGGTATGATTTAACCTTGCTAACATATGAAATGGGTGGATATGATTATGCATTAGATTTCTGTAATTACTTATTAGAGATAGATCCTAACAATGCTGATACTAATCGCCTACTTAAAAAGATCAAAAAACATAATCCTTCTAAAATTGAATTTGTAAAACCAATATTTGAAAAATATTCAAAAAACCAGTAAAACTCATTATTCTTAAATTATGATTTAATAAGTTAGAATAATTTAAAAAAAAATAGTTTTAAAATAGAATAATATCAACTAGTTTTTACTCTTCGGGCATTTTAAGTCCTACAAGTGGCATTGTTTCAGTGCCTGACATGAAAACCTCTTGTTCTGTAAAATTATTTATATGAGATTTAAATTTTAACTAATTTTGTCAAAAGGTTAATCTTAAATAATAACTTGACTTTTCTGTAAAATGGAAATTCAATTTTTAAAATTAATAAATAAATGGTAATTGTAAAAAGAGGTGAAAAACATGACTTATGTTGTTTCAACTAGTAAATTTCCACTTGATCAGGCAAACGAGGTGGCTAAAATTTATGTAGAAACTGCCAAAGATTACCGATCCAAACATAGAGAATTAGCGAAAGAAATAGTTCCAAATGCTGTAAAAGCAACTGATAATGGTATTGAAAGTTTTAGTGTTTATGATGTAAAAGAAGGTAAATTAGAGGAATTTTTATTCCTAGAACAAAAGAACATGGTGAACTATCATAACATACCAGGATATAAATATCACATAGAAGTTCGTTTCAAAGTATCGGAAGCTTTAGAAATGGTTGGAATGAAAATGCCTGAGTAATTAATTGATGAGTTTAATAATTATAATATATATCTTTTTTTTTATTTATTTCCCTATGTAGATATATTAAAGAGCGTTTTCAATTTTTGAAAAAAAATCTTTATCAGGAATAGCAATAGATTTTGAGATAAACATATCAACAACTTGGCTTTTAAATTCTGGATCTTTTTCTGTTAATGCAAGCATTCGATTTAGATTCTCTCCATTGTTTTTATAAAAAAAATCAATCATCGAGTATTTTAATTTATAATTTCTTGAAATTGCTTTTATTTCAGGATGATTCTTATAGTTTCTTAAAAAATTTTTAGAATAATCTTGTTTTTCTAAAGCCATAATCGCGGTTTCTGCTGCGATTTTTCCTGACTTTATTGCAGCATCAATACCTTCCCCACTTATAGGAGAAACAAATCCACCAGCATCTCCTATAAGCATTAAGTTATCATCATAGAGACTTTTTTGAAGTACACCTTCTGTTGGGAAGGGATAGGCTCCTGTCCATATTGTCTTATAATTAGAAGTTGGAATGTACTTCTTTACATGTACATCATTTAAAAATCTATTAAAAGCTTTATGTAAATTATAGTTGAGATTATCTTCTGCGAAAGTATATACACCAATATTGAATCGTCGCTTGTCTAAAGGGAAAATCCAACCGTATCCCTTATAAGGTCTAAAAAAAACATATGCATGTTCCTCATCTAATTGATGTTTTCCCTCCATTATGGAACATTTGGCTAATGCTATTTCATTAATCTTCCACTTTGATCGTAATCCTGATTTTAGAGCTAGTTTGGAACTCATTCCATCAGCGATAATAATAATTCTTCCAAAAAATTCTTTAGTTTTAGACGCAGATTTTGTTTTAATACCAACTTTTCGATTGTTTTTAATTATAAAATCAAATGATATGTTTTTATCAAAAAGTTCTGCTCCTTTATCAATGGCAATTTCCCTTATAAAATTATCAAACTTTAATCGATCTACTATAGTTCCATTATCCATTTCTCCTGATTGATATTTTAATGAGTGATAATCAGCTGAATGCATGACAACTCCTTTTAGTTTTGGTAAACTTAGCTTTTTCAATTGCGGATAATGCTCAATTACACTGGGATTTAAAGCACCACCACATGGTTTTCGCCAATTTGTGTCTTTCTCTATTAATGCGACTTTGTAACCTGCTTCAGCTAAAACCTGGGCGCATTGTGACCCTGAAGGACCCGCCCCTGATATTATAACGTCATGCATGATAATAGTATTCTTTGTTTTGATTTAAATATTAATAATTTTAGGCAATCGATAAAAAAAATAAAAGGAATATTTTTTTTTTATTTGAAAATGTTTATTAACAAATTGTTTCATAATTTATCTAAATTTGAATTAATTTGATTTAAGAGAAAAAATGAATGTAAATGACCTTAAAGGACGTTCTAAATTCAAATCAGGTCAATTCTTAGGATATATCTTATGGAAACAATCTGATGGATTTCATTTAAGATGGACAACAGAAGAAGATAAAGCATATAACTTTCAAGGAAAGATAGTAAGTCAGACTAAACTAAGAATTACAAAAAGAGTTAGAATTGAGTCTGGAGATAAAATTAATGAAATTGGGAAAAATTCGATTGAATGGAATACTATAGTACAACGTCAAATAGATGGAGTAGATTTCCTTACTCCAGGAAATTTCACAGTAGAATTAAGAATAAATAAGAAAAAAATTAAGCCGAAAAGCATATTTTTAGGACCACAAATGATACAGCCGGAAAAAAATCCCTTTACTATAACTCAAATAATAGCTGAGAAGAAATTAAAAATAGATAAAAAGAAAGCAAAAAAAGAACCCAAAATAAAAGTAAAAGAAGAGATTAAAGAACATGAACCTATATACGAACCGGTACCACAACCAGAACCGGAACCAAAAGTAGATGAGCCTACACCTGAGCCAGAACCTGAGCCTGTATATAAACCTGAACCTGAACC
>JAHLWP010000019.1 GCA_019057865.1 Promethearchaeota archaeon | reverse complement strand
TTGGAAACAATTGATGATCCAATCATCTTACCATCACTGAATTTTTTAACTAATCAACTTTTTCTATTTAAATAGAATGGAGATAATAACTATTCGAATAAGAAAAATAAACCCTAAATCATGACTCCTACCATCTATCCTTTAGTTTATCAGTTATTAAATAAAAAATCACTTGATTTATAGATAATCTTCTTATATTCCCTAAAATCTATTTAAGCATGTATTCTTTTACGATTTCTTGGGATTCTGAAGATTTTAATATGTTAAGCCCTATATCTTGAATTTTTCTGAGCTTATCTCCAATCAAATTATTAATCTCGTTCTCTTTAACTTTCTCATTATTTTCAACTAAAAGTTTTACTTGATCAAAACAAGATTTTGAAATACCCGCAATTTTTAGCTGATCATTGCTTCTTGTAAACTTGGGAATGTTAAAATAAAGGGGTCTTTTATGGTGATGTCTGGTATCACTGATCATTTTAACACTTTTATATAATTCAGGAATATTCAGCATTCCACATATGTAATAAGCTTCTTCTTCGCTTTCGGCACCATAATAGTATAGAGTGGAATCAATATAGATTCTCCCTTCGGGATCCTCTATTACAGCAGAAAGTAATTTTTTAGCATTTGGAAACACTACTTTAAATCGTTCTCGTTGAGAAGGTCTAACGGTTCTATCTGTACACAGTTTGTTCCTGTAATTTACTCCAACTTCAAATAAATCATTCTTCGTATGTTTTTTATAAATTTCATTGATAGTATTCCAATGTTTTCTACTAAATGGACCTATTTTAGCGAGTCTAAATCGATAATTAGCATCCAATGGTAAAAATATTGAAAATGGTCTTATATAGAATGGGTATAATTCACGAGAGAGCGTTGCTTGAAAAACATTTTCTGTTTCGACTCTTTCATTATTATAATATCTCTTTTTCCATACACCCTTTGCTTGCGGAGAAATCCATGGATCTATTAGGGATATTTTGCCGCGTTCAATTACATTTACTACATTACAATAAAGTAAGGATTTCGGTATTAAATCCGCCCCTTGGATAAATCTTTTATAGTAATCTGATAATTTAAATGGGAGTAGCTTCTTTTTCTTCTCCGATTGAACTAGTTTTTTTACTCTATATTTCTCTTTTCTACTACTTTCAAAATATACATATGGTTCTACTTCAAATTCCTCAATAAGTTCCAGTTTTTCTGAATCTAAATACTCGCATTTTATTGGATATTTCGTAAAAACTGTATTTTTATCAGCCTTCACCTTAGTAAAATTGGCAAAAATGCAACAACAATCAATATTAAAGATTAAGTCATCAAATTCAAAAAGTCTAATATTAGTGAATGAATCGAACCGTCTAGCTTTTTCATTTTGAGAAGACACAAGTAATGACCGGGGCATTACAAAAGCAATTTTTCCAGTACCATCATTTTTCAAATATAGTTCTGGGATTTTGAAGAGGAATACTACAGCTTCTTCTATGTTAGTTACATTTTTGGCATCTGGTTTTATCTCAAACTGAGATGTGATCTTTTTCATATTTTCTTGTAATCGTTTATCCGCATCCTTATATGTTAACCAAGGTGGATTCGTAATAATCAAATCCATCTTCTTTTTCAATAGCAATAAATGGATGCCTACAAGGTTGTTAAGGAGATATAACCAAATATGATCTTTATCTTGTTGTTTTAATATATATAGCTCATTAAAGAACTTCTCTATTGCTTTTACTACTAATTCATTTGACTCAAAAAAAGCATTTTTTAGTTTAGTTGCTAAAGAGCGAGTTGCTGCTTCCCATGTATCCTTGTAATTATCGAATGATTCCCATACTCTATAAAGAGCATCTACGATGTTTTGGAAGATTTCTATATTGGCTTTAGACAAAGCATCCTCAGGTATCCTTAATTCTCTCTCTTCGTCTAATAAATCAACACAAAATGAATAGTAACTTCCTAACTCAAGATCCGCATAAGAAGAAAACTTAATTGGATCAATTGAATTACATAAATAAATGTTAATCGAAATTTCTTCGATAAACCTTTCTTGCGACTTAAAATATAATATTAAATTAGCTTTTGAAGTTAAAACTGCAATAGGATTAATATCAAACCCAAAAATATTGTTAACTGCATTAAACCATTCTTTTGGCGGTTTTTCGTTTGTTTTTAGAGTAAAATGAGCACTTAATTTTTTGCATATTTCAATTAGGAATGTTCCAGAACCGCAAGATGAATCTAACACTCGATCACCAATTGAGTAGGATTTCTCAACCATCTTTTCACATAAGATTTCTGGCGTATAATATTCCCCTAAACGATGGCGTACACCCGCTATTATCATTTCTTGATAGATTGTTCGAAATATATCAGTTGCTTCGAAATCCATTATTTTCAATTTTTCAAAATAATCATCGCAGAAGTCCTGAACATTAATAACCCATCGAAAGAAGTCATAATGGAATAGTGAAATACCTCTTTTTTCAAAATAACTCTCTAAATCTTTAAAATAATCTCTAGAATATTCCTCTGGGTTCATAAATTCTTTGTATAAAATCAATTTCAGTAGAGTGCTAAGGTATGAATGTCTTAGAAATAACTCTTTTCCCACTTCGTCGTCATGATATGCTAATCTGAAGTGGCGCTTCCATTGATCAAAGCAGACTGTCTTTTCTCCATGATGATCGTCAAAATGAGTTTCTAATCTTGAATATGCCAATATGTATAATGGAGAATTAATGCCGAAGAGTACAGCAAATTGCTCAGAATTTACAGACTTTGGCTCAAAAAGGCATTCGATTAATGATACAATCGATTCCTTGTTTAATTCTCTCTCATTTCTTAAAGAAATATCCTTATCATAATAAAAGATGTATTTTTCCGATATGACTATTAATAAGGATGGATTTCGACCCCTTTTTTGATAATATTCCTGAATGTATTGTTTACCTTTTGTAGTTGCCCAAGCATTAATTTCGTTTTTTTTTAGATTATATTTAAAATCAATAATGATATCTCCAATTAAACAATCTGGTTTTCCGTTTAATATTCTTAGTTGTGGCTGATACTTCAATTCCAAATTATCAAATAAGCTATTAAACCAATGCTCTATCTGATGCTCATTTGTAGAACGCTTAATCGGATTTATGTCGATTTCGATGTCTTTTAGCAAGACCATAATATTATTATTGTTTCCCATTTATTTAAAATGGTCTTAAAAATTAGAAAGTTTGTGAAGTCTGTTGTTTTAAATGGTTTAGATTATCCCTCTTACTTAATAATATTTTTTATAATTAAATCAAATAAAGTTTTTGTCAGATAATTGATACAAAAAGTATTAAAGTGGTAATTTAACTGAAACCGTCAAAATATGCTAATATTGAAATGGGATTGAATAAAATAGGAAGAGAAACAGGAGAGGAGGAAGATTCAAATATTCAATACCTGGCTAGCTTGGGAGTATTGATTACTAAAGAGGAAATTGTAAACTTCAGTTGTAGACACAGAGGCTTTTTCATTATTGAACCATTTCAAGAACAGAAATACGAAGAATTGAGAAAAGAGTTAGAAAAATTGCTTCTCTATTCTAAACCAGGAGATATAATAAGTAAAATGCCAAAGAATGGAAAAATCTTTATGAGATATCCTTATTTTGTTGAAGATAATGTAATATCTGATAACATTTATGATGATTTAGAGGAAGAACACGAGATTAATTGTACAAATTATACCGAAAATGATTGGGAAGAAATTAAGAAACTGGAATCATGGAAAAAATGTGAAAGGCAAGTGGCAAGGGAAATTATTGCCTTAAATATTTGTGACAAGTTAAATATTTCTACATAATATTAAACCCAATCGTAATTTTTTTTCATTTCGGGATTGTTTCTTCTTTTAATCTATTATTACTATCTCAGATAGAGGGCGACACTAATTATAGGGGAAGAGGCGAAAAAATAAATAAAGAATAAGTAAAAAAACATTTAATAGATAATAAGTAGAGTTTTATTATGGATCAAAAGTATAAAGATAGTTTAATCCATTCTGTAAAAACTGATGAGCTAGATAATGATTTAGATGAATGGTGGGAACGAAGTGAGATATGTGCTAGACGGATTTTACAGGAGAATGGATGGCTCTAAACATCTAATGTCAATTGAGGAGATCGTTGATTTAATAGAAAGTAAAAGTACTGGTAAAAAGAAAATAATCGGAGCAACAATTCATGGAGGTGCTTTGTTACCAACCCTTAGCGATGATTTATTTATAGCAATAAACGCAGTAAATAAATCTGAAAGGCCAATAACAGTTAAATCATATGGAATTGATATTATTAATAAAAATAAAAAAATTGCTATATCACCCTTCCATCCTAAGACTGTCATGACATGTTCCCTATTACCAGTAAATTAGAAGATGGAGATGATAGTCAAGCCTTTTTATCAAGACGTGAATTTGAAGAATTTGTTGATGAAAATGGATGGGAATATCCGATTAAAATAAGATCATATTTTAACACAAATGATGGTGAATTTTTTTCTGAGATATTAGAATTAGATAAATTCTACAAGTAAGTTAACTTTTTTCGTGAAATAACAGAGAGTAATTTATCTATGAATAATCTTCTTTAATAATTTACTTTTATGAGCTGGGTGTTTTCTTGAGAATTTCAAAGTTAATTCTATCAATATCTTTTTCACGACCACATTTGCAAAGCACTCTTTTTATTTCCTCTATTTTTTCAACCACTAGTTCAAATTTATTTTTTTTTTTAAAATTCTTAATATAATTTTCTATCTCATAATTTTCAGCAAAAATTAATTCATCAATCGGAGGACGTGAAAAGAAATGAGTTAATTTGCCTACTAGCATAATTCTTGATGGCTCTTTGATCCTTGCTACCCAACTGGATCTCAAATTCTTTTCAATTTCAGCATACGGAAGTATAAAAGGCATATTAAATTGTACATGAAAAGGACCTGCTATTTCTAAATTTGGTTTCCTAATTATTGGCAAATAAAAGAAACGAGTTGTATCACGTACTCTTTGGTTAAAATAATTTAAAGTGCTTTCTGCTACTGATGGAGATATTTCTTTTAAAGGTAAAAAAATCAAATCAAATGGATCACGAATGTCACAGTCCTGACTAGCAAGGATTCCCCAAGTAGAAGTCACAAAAGTTTCAATTTGAATGATATCTCCAGTAGTAAGAACCTCTGAAATAATATCTTTAGATTGATTATATGTTGGTTTATCATCTTCATATGTAGATTTAACAAGAAGGTCAAAAGATAGATAAGGTAGATTACAAAAAATATCTCCTTGTTTCATTGGACAATCTTTATCAAAATTATAATCAAATATTGTCAAAACGATAACCTGATCTTTTTATTAACTAAATAGACTTAAATTTGTTTCTAATGTCTTTAATCTTCCTGCTTTTAATTCTTAACGTTAGTAAAATAATATTTCTTACAATAAAACGCATTTTTTTATGCTTATTTGAAAGATTTCTATAATATGAGTTTAAAAACGGAATATCAATCCAATCGGCGTCAATAATACCCTCGATTATTTTTTTTTTAAGAAACTGAAAAGTATTATGTGTAATTTGAAAAGAAAAAATATTATCAAAAGCTCTATAAATTTCTCCTAATGAATACAGTGGTTTCCCTTTTGCAGGAATACTTTTAAATAAAATAATGATAAACTCATTAAACAATTCTGATACGATAGAGATATTCCATTCATCAATATATTCATATAAAGTGATTTGGACAAATTTTTGTAAATTTGGAGAACTTAAACCATTATAGGTTTTTACAATCCAAAATTCTGATATCGCAACAAAATCTCTAATAATGGTAGATAAATCAGAAGATGGTTCAATCAAATTCTATCTCCATTCCCAACTTGTTTTGATATTCTTCAGTTAATAATTCTATGAAGTATTGCTCCAGAAAATCATGAGCATATGTTAAAACATTCTTTAAATCATTATCTTTTAAATCAATTAAAGTATCGCGATTGATATAAACGGTCTCGAATAAGAATCCTAAATCCTCTTCCCTATCAACTTTAGCATTCCTAAGACGTAGTACTATTTTTATATTATCCTTTTGATAAGGAACAAATCCTATGATCATATCGTGAGGTAAAATATCCCAATTTTCGGGGATTTTAATACTCAAAGTAAAATGATCTTTAAATCGAAAATCTTGTTTTGGTAATATGAAAATATCCTTATATGTTAGTTGAATCTCTATAATATGTTTTAATTCTAAAATTTCGATTAGTATGGATAAAATCTGGAGGATTTTATTTATCAGTTCATCCCAATCATAATATTCATTAAAAATGAAAATTAGATAATTCTTCCCAAATTCAATTGAATTTTGAGTGTCATCATTAAATCTTAAGGGACCCATTGGAGGAATATCTATTACTTGTCCTGGTTTTAACAATGGTAATAACACTAAATTGGGTTCTTTTGGAAAAAGATCATTTAGTTGTTCAGCCAAGAATCCTGCTTTTGATATTTTCAAATTGAAGTCTTCTGAAAAAATTAGTCTTAGAACTACTTTTTCTAAAGGTTTTATTTTTATTTGTTTTATTTTCTTCAATGCCCTCATCTTCATTATTTTATGTTAATAAATAATATTATGTATTAAATTATTTAAATTAGTTATGAAAACTTATAACTCATAGTTTTGACCCTTATTATCCAATATTTTGTAAAACAGTTAGAATTTTAAAAATAAGATTAGACCTTTCATTCAATATTAAAAGAAGATTTTATGCTACTAAAATAAGAACAATCAAAAAAATAGGAAGGGATTCTATGTACAAAACAGAATATTTAGCATGTATTCGTGAAATAACCGATATAATTTAAAAAAACTTATTCTTTACTTAATCAATAAAATTTGAAAGTTATTGCCAAAAGTAATCCAATTAACTACTACCTAAATTATTCTGAAATAAAACTCCGCTGTATTACTTTATATTATTTATAAATTTTTTGGTGTATACCCCTATATTTTTCTTATAATAAATTAAGATAATAATAATTTCCATTATATGTTTTATTCTTAATGAATGAACTTACTTTTAATTTAATTCTAGAATATTTTTTAAAAATCTGTATATCATATGGTAAAATAATTCTAAAAAAAAATTATTAAATCTTGATTTTAAAATTCAAATTTACTAAGATCAGATTATCATGTTAAATGAAAAATTAGAGAAAAAAGTAGATTTCTTAGTTAATCATATTCATGATTTAATTAAGAAATTTAATATTTGGGGCTATAGAAAAGACGCAGATTTTTACTTTTATAAATTATTAATGTCAGAGAGAAAGCAGAATCCCATTGAAAATTTACTCAATACAGAAAAATTTGAATCCTTTATAGGTTTGATTTATATAACTTTAATTTCTTGGAATATGAATCAAAGAAGAGCAATAATAAGACCATTTAATGAATTTTCTTCAAATATTCAATCAATAAAAGAACATATTATTGACTTATCAGAATTTCAATTAACAGGACTATCCTCTGCTCATGATCTCAAATTTATCTTAGATAAATTAAAACGAGTATATAAAAAACTTGATTTAATGGTTAGCACTGCAAAATTAGTTTCAAATGCAAAAGCGCTACACTTTCTATTGCCAGATTTAATTATACCAATGGACAGAGAAAATACCTTAATGTATTTCTATAATAATCAAAATGAATCAATTAATAAATTTTTACAAATATTCAAATGTTCATATGAAATTGTAAACAGAATCGAGCTTAATAAATATTTAGACCATGAATGGAACCAAACAATTCTTAAAATAATTGATAATGCTATAATTTATTATATTCGTGAAAAATTCTACAAGGAAAAACTTTTATCAAAATATTGGAAATTTATTAAAATAAAAGGAATTACTGAAAAACTAATGAAACACTTTATTAATAAGGTAATAAAAGAAGATCAAAAACACTTTCATTATTAAAAAGATTAAATTTTTTAGATACCCCCTACTCAATAAAGGATTTAGCTAATTGTTTAAATCAATAGAGGATTTAATGTCATTTTTTATTTAATAAAACAATTTATAATTAAATAAAATATTATTATTCAAGAAAAACAAAATTTCATGGTTTTAAATATTGACAGGCTTATGGAATAAAGACACAGAGATAAGATTTTTTACAAAGACTTTAGAAGAATTTGCTACTCCAGAGCAGTTATTTTATATTTCTAAAGATAATAAATATTTAGCCTATTGGCCAAAAGGCTATAAAGGTAAAAAAGCAACACTTCAAAGTAGAAATTCTTTAATTGGTAAATTTACAGAAAAATTTACTGCAGATCTAATAAGTGGAATAGTTAATGAAAAAGGACTTTATGCAGTTAATGATGCAATATGTGAAGATATAGCACTAACATCCAAATCACCCGCAGATGTAGTAATTTCAAAAAAAAATCAAAGAGAATTAGAACCAAAAGATATTTTATTAATAATTGAGGTAAAAATGTCTCTTGTTTGGAATTGGCAATATACAAAACAGGGATCTGAAATCATTTTAGAATGTATTGGTGATTATATGTCCCATCAAGGGAACCCTGGACTATTGCGTTCGGATTCAATGCTAAAAGCTATTGGAAAGAGTATTAATATTAGGGTTTCAAGTTTTAAAGCATCTAGAATTCCTATCATTGTTATGGGAAATACACCCATTACAAATACATATTATGATAAAGTTGATCATTTAAAAACTGCAGGTATTATTCAAGGATTTTGTTCTATTAACCCGCTACCTATATCAAATAAAGAACGGAATATCAAATCAACCAAGAAAAATGGATTCTACAGATTTGATAATTATGAACAATTAAGAATATATATTGAAAAAATACTTTCAAAAACCTATAATTTCTTTTCAAGTATGAAAAGTAATGAAGAACTAGGAAAGATAATCGAACTTGCAGATAAAAAAAGCACTTATGAAGAAAAGGCAGAAGAATTTTTAAGATTAATAAGAGATGAAAAAAAAGCCTTTAGAGAATTAACATCTTATTAGTGAATTTTATATAGTTTTCATGGTAATATAATAATAATGGCAAATGAAAACAATTCTTCACAGAAAGGGAGCAAAACTAGCTCATTTGGTGTTTCTAAACGTGAAAGCCACGATTCATCTCAATTCTATAATTCTAAACTATACCAAAATTTTCCTAAACCTCGAAAAGTCAAATACATTGATAAATCCAAATCAATACCATCAAATGTTTTGAATCATATAATTCAGGGAGACAGTAAAAAGATGAATCTTTTACCAGATAATTCTGTTCATCTTATGATTACTTCTCCGCCATATAATGTTACAAAAGATTATGATGACGATTTAACTCTTAAAGAATATTTAATTCTACTTAAAGAAGTTTTTGAAGAGACATGGAGAGTTCTTGTACTTGGTGGCAGAGCTGCAATAAATATCGCAAACGTTGGCAGAAAACCATACATTCCCCTCCATGCATATATAATTGATATAATGCATAAAATTGGTTTTCATATGCGGGGCGAGATTATTTGGAATAAAAGTGCCTCAGCAGGAGTATCAACTGCTTGGGGATCATTTGCTTCAGCTAGTAATCCATGTCTCAGAGACGTGCATGAATATATTTTAATCTTCTCAAAAATTACAAATAAACTTGAAAAATGTGAAAAAATGAATACTATTGAGAAGTCGGATTTTGTTGAATGGTCAAAATCAATCTGGACTTTCCCTGCTGTTTCTGCTAAAAAAATTGGCCATCCAGCACCTTTTCCTATAGAGCTTCCTCGTCGATTAATTGAATTTTACACATATAAGGGGGATATAATTTTAGATCCATTTATGGGGAGTGGCACAACAGCACTTGCAGCAATAGAACTTAATAGGCATTATGTTGGATATGAAATATCTCAAGAATTTGTTAATTTAGCTAAAATGAGAATTAAAGAAATTAAAAACCAGTTAAAAATTGATAAATTCCTGAATAAATAATAGTATAACACGGGTAATTTATTCCATTTCAATTTCTAAAAAGATCGTAAATTAAATATTTAGATTAATAATAATTATAAACTCATTTTTATTCAAAAGTAAAATGTTTGAAGAAATTGAAACTAAAGTTAGAAATTGGTTTTTAATTATCAAAAATTTGATTGAAATGCCTCAATTTGAAAAGTTGAATAAAGAAATTAAAACTCAAATTGAAAAAATATTAATTCAAATGGATGAATTCATTAGTGCATGATTCTTAATCATCCTTCAATAAAAATTAAACTTTACCTAATTTATTATCAAATTAAACTTTACCTAATTTATTATTATCAAATTTCAAAGATTAATTGTAAAATAATATTATCAAATACTTGGGAAGATATTATTACCAGAAAAGAGTTTAAAAATTGCCTTAATAAACCCTCCCGAATTGAAATGGGGCAAGAATTTATTAACCTTTTTGAGAATAAATTAAAAGCTATGATTGTTAGAGAGCCACCATCACATATAATCTTATTAGCCGTGTTAAAAGAGGAATTGAGCCATTTTCAAAAGCATGGTAAGAAAACACATATAGTTAAATTTGTTAAAAGAACTTTTAGTGATAAATCCATTTTAGCAGCTCAAATGAGTGGTGGAGATCTTGATTTTCACAACATTATTAAAACTATAGGTTTGAAATATAGAACACCCACTCAATTAGTTACCGAAAGGACTTGGATTCAGGAAGAAGGAGAAACACAAGATCCATCAATGGTTGCATGGAATTTTTCAGTTGGACTTTATTATAAGGCCACAGGAATTCCTTGGAAAGTTATAGATTTATATCTTGGAACTTGTTATGCTGGAATAGACTTTTATCCCGACAATATTGCTCAAGGGGGATTAATGGGAGTTAGCATGGCACAGATTTTTATGCATACAGGCCGTAGTTATGTTTTGCGTGGACAACCATTTCCATGGAACTTCAACCAAGATAGAAATCCTCATCTTGATGAAAT
The DNA here is from genome assembly GCA_019057865.1 of Promethearchaeota archaeon. Taxonomy (GTDB): domain Archaea; phylum Asgardarchaeota; class Lokiarchaeia; order Sigyniarchaeales; family SOKP01; genus Loki-b32. The sequence continues at coordinate 59,616 of JAHLWP010000019.1, read as the reverse complement.
TCAAGCCCAAGCATTAATGGAAGAAATCATAAACGAATATAATAATCATATGGGGCAAGATCCTCAAAGGATTGTTATTCATAAATCTACTGAATTTCAAAAAGAAGAATTGAGAGGTTTTATGGAAGCAACGAAAGATATCCCTAATCGAAACTTTGTTTCTATTTCAAAAAGGTGTTAGATTTTATACAGATGAACAATATCCAGTTGTAAGAGGGACAGTTATATCAATCTCAAATAATGAGCATTTGCTTTATACTTCTGGGTTTGTTCCTGCCTTAAATACATATGTTGGTGCTCATGTGCCTACGCCTCTCTCTATTAAATTATTTGAATGTGATTCCACTTATGATCAGTTATTAACTGAAATTATGGCTTTCTCCAAATTAGATTGGAATAATGCTGAATTTTGTAGTAAATATCATATAACATTGAAAGTATCACACAGAGTCGGAATAATCCTAGAAGAAGCAAGAGCAAGAAAAATTCAAAATTTACCTAAACAATATCGATTTTTTATGTGAAGATCTTTTTTTTACTAATTACATACTCCTAGAAATTTAAATACTTAAAAGTAGAATTCATTTAATGATGGAAAGAATAATCAAAAAGGAATTTCTAAAACAATGCGAGTTAAAATATACTGAGAAAGCAAAACAATTCATAATGGGAAAATCAATTAAAATTTTTACTGTTAATAAAAAAGATGGGACAAGTTATAAGCGAACTGAAAAGACCCCTTGGCCTATGAACGAAATATCAAGAAGAAATGCTAAGAAAGTTTGTAGAAATTTATATGAAATTTTTGCGAATAAGAAGAAAAGTGAATAATTTAATCAAAAATAGTAACTATAGTTCTCTCTTGTAGATTTAAACTATTTTTTAAGTTTTCCAATCTTGATACATAAGATATCAAGTCAATTATTTTTTTTTTTAACCTCCTCGAATGTAAATTCGTAAGATAACATTACTTTTTGTCCAGTATGAACAATTCTATGCCTTAAATTCATAATGCTTCCTTTTTTTTTACATCGAAGATACTTTGCCACAAAGTATTATCAATTCCAGGTAAATCTATGCCTATTAATTTAAAAGCTATTTTACAATTCCTACCATTTTGAAAGTCAATTCTATCTACTAATATATCCTGCAATAGTATATCTGATTTACTTATTTTTAGACGAAAGGTATTACAGAATTTTTCTAAGTCTTTTGAATTAAGTTTGCTTAATTCAAACTTAGTTGCTGCTATTCTAAAAACTGATTCCATATACACCTCTAATGCTGTAACTACTAATATTATTGCTGCATTGTTACATGATATAGGGCATTATCCTTTTTCTCATATCGGAGAAAATATTTTTGGTGATATTAAAAGTAAATTATTGCCCATTTTTCCCAATATAATTAAAATCCTACCAAAACACGAAGCAAGGACCGCAAATATAATCCTTGGGAAGGATATTTTTATAGAATTAAAAGAATTTCATGGATTAGATTTAAATCCTAATAATTATTTTAAAAAAATCTTTAAAATTATTAATAGCTTTGAAGATGAAAAAATAAAGATAGATAATGTTGCTACTTTAATAGAAGGTTTAAGGATTAACAACCATGACATTGGGCATTTAATAAACGGACCAATTGATGTAGATAAAATGGATTATATTCTGAGAGAAGCATACTTTACTGGAACTCCTTTTGGAAATATAGATATTCACAGAATTATTCAAGGTTATTTGATAAGAAATATAAAAAAGGAGGGTAATACCTTTAAAAATCAGTTAGTTTTTAATAAAAGGATGTTAACGTCGATTTTACAAATGTATGTGGGCAGAGAATTTAATTATTCCAGAATTTCATATCATAGAACTCTAAGAATTGCTGAAACAACACTAAAGGCAATTTTAGATATAACAGTTGAAGAGCTTAAAAATATAGTTCCAGATGAAGAGCTTGAAGAAGTTTTAAAGCAAGTTTTTTTCCATTTTAAATTGATGGAAGATCGTGATTTTTTGCACTTTCTTGAAATTATGATTCAATTATCACCCAATGCAGCAAATTTATTCAACCGATTGATTACTAGAACATTATATAAAAGAGTAGACTATATAGATTCAATTTCTCTCAAAGATCTAAGATATCTTGAACCCATTGGAGAATCCAATCAAAGTCTTTCACTATATTTACCAGCAAGAGTATTAGATATATTTAAAGACAAAGATAAATTATCACCCCTATTTAATGCTATTTGGGATCGGATTCCTTCATCCATTAAAGAAAAATTAAACAAATTAAATGAATTAATGCAAAAACACGAAAACGAGGTTATTTTGCTTAATGCTTTCAATTATCCATTATCTATTGAATTAATTAAAGAAAATATTAAGAAGATAATGAAAAACATTTTTATTGATGAAGGGGAAAAGCCAGGTATAGCAATTTCTTTAGTAGAACAAGGAGAAAAGTTGTCAGAATTTTTAACAGATATACATAATACTAATTCAAACATCATTTTTGCATTTGAAAATTCTATTATTGGAGAGGTACAGAAATTAGGGATTTTTAATGATACAGAATTTATTGAATGTTTTATTCTACTTATTTTAGCTTATAATAATATTATTTAATTTCCAAATGAAAATATTGAAACATAATGGGCTCTGCACTTATTGAGAACAAAGTTCACATATTTCTATTTTTTTAGGTATACACGGAGGTCTAAAGTTATTTATCGGAATTTGAGAAAAATTATGCATATTTTGAATAGATTGAATATTGTTTCGGTATAAATATGTATATCTATCAATATTCCTACTATTTATACTTAGTATTTATATCGGTAAAGCTATAGATTTTTTTGAAATTTGAAAAAGATAATGCCATGAACTTTTTCCTATACGTATCTTGAATAGACCGACTTATATTTTAGGTATAAATCTGTATTTGTATCAATATTGATTTCCTAATGAAAATACTGAAAGAATATATATATCTATTAGAAAAAGATCTATAGTATAATTTTAAATATAAAATAACAACACACTTGGATTTTTAAAGAATTGTTATTCTTTTAATGAACATGCAATTTTTGGCCAGCCTTTATGTATCTTTGCCTGCCCTACAAAATGTTCACAATTTATGCAGATTCTCCAATCAACTAGATGTTTTTTATTATTGTTTTTTCTGGTATAATAATTTATAATATTGAATCGGTGTTTATTTAAAAGGGGGCAATCATCTTCTAAAGGCATCAATAATTCATACTTTTTGTCGGAGTTATTGAGAATGAAATCATCTATTTTTTTCTGCATTTTATCTCTTATATTTTTAGATAAAATTATTTATACCAAAAGATATAAATTCAGATTAACCGATTATTAACTCATAAGACTAAACTAAAATCCACAAAAATGTATGAAACCAAACAAGAAATTGATATTAATTTTTTACTTGAAGAGATATCTATAGCATCAAGTGAATCAAAATCCGAAGAAGATATTAAAATTCGCATAGAAACTTTATTTAGGGAACATATTTACAAAAAGTTTAATATTAAATGGGCTCAATATGAACTTACGCTTAGTACAGGTGTAAGACCTGATGCCCTATATGGAAAAGTGATTATTGACTATAAGAGACCCAAACATTTTGAAAAACATGAAAATATAAAAAAAACCGTAAAACAAATTCAAGGTTATATCAAAGATAAGGCGCAAAAAAAAGAATTATACGGAAGATATTTTGGTATTGCTATTGATGGGATTCAAATAATTTTTATTAAATATCGAGCGATAATAGACAAATGGGAAGTAAATGGACCTGATAAAATAGATAAATTCTCAATTTTTAAATTAATTGAAGCGATTAGAGGGCTTCAGAGGAAGAAATTAAGTGCAGAATTTTTAACCAAAGATTTTGGTCCTGGAAGTATAATTGCAGGTAATGTATTGGATGTTTTTTATAAAAAGGTTGATAATCCAAAATCTGAAAGGACAAAAATGCTTTTTGATGAATGGAAAAGGTTGTTTACTCGAGTTTGTTCTTATTCAACGGAAAAACTCAAAGGAATTGAAAAAAATTACCATTTTAAATATAAAATTGATGAAGATAAATTTTTTTTTGTTCTTCATTCTTATTATGCTATCTTGATGAAATGCCTAGCAGCTGAAATAGCAACTCTTTTTGGTGATTCCTTATTATGGTCGTATTTAAATAGACTTAAGACTTCTTATTTAGAAAATATAGATAATCTTAAACAAGAGTTAATAGATTTAGAAAAGGGAGGAATCTTTTATCAAATAGGTATAACAAACTTTTTAGAGGCAGATTTCTTTGATTGGTATCTATATGAATGGGATTCAGAAATAGCTAAAGCAATGGTTGAAATAATAGATGGTATTTCTAATTATGAACCTGGAACAGTTGAATTAGAACCTGATGAAATAAGAGACATTTTTAAAGACTTGTATGAGGATCTTGTCCCACAGGAAGTTAGACATAATTTAGGTGAATATTATACTCCAGATTGGGTCGCTGAATTAATAATAAACGAGCAAGAATTTAAATTAGGTAAATCAGAAAAGAATTCTGATAATCCATTAAAATTAAGATTTTTAGATCCAGCATGTGGTAGTGGAACTTTTTTAGTAAGTATAATTGCAAAAATTAAGGAATATGTTGCTGACAATTATACCGATACTATCATAGCTGAAGCGTTAGATTCTATAACTAAAAACATAGTTGGTTTTGATTTAAATCCTCTAGCAGTTCTAACAGCAAGAACAACATATCTTTTAGGAATTGCTGATTATTTAAGATATCGTAAGTCTAATATTGAAATTCCTGTTTTTTTAGCAGATTCAATTTTTACAGAAAGGGAGGGTACTATTGAAGGAGATGTTTATAAATTGTATACTGGATATGGTGAATTTATTCTACCCACATCAATAGTAGAAAGAGAGTATTTAGGAAGCATTTTAACTATTATAGAAGAATCTATTTCTTCTGAACAAAAACCAGATATTTTTGTAAAAAGGCTTCAGAAATTTAAATTTAATGATGATGAGGAACGTATACTTAAGAGATTATATACTCAAATTTTTGAATTAGAGAAAAAGAAATTAAATGCAATATGGACTAGGATTATAAAAAATTCTTTTGCTCCATTACTTCAGAAGAAATTCGATTTTATCATTGGGAATCCTCCTTGGCTTTCCTATAGGTATATTGGAAATCTTGAATATCAAGAAGTGCTAAAGAGTATGATAACTGATGAATATAAACTCTCAAAAGAGGCTAAATTAACAACACACATGGAACTTGCAACTTTATTCTACATAAGAACTGCTCAATATTATCTTAAAAAGCAAGGTTTAATCTCATTTGTAATGCCAAGAGGTATTATGAGTGGTGATCAACATCATATTTTCAGGAAACAAGATTTTAAAAAAGAAGTTGATGTTGACTATTATAAAATTTTTGACTTGAAAGATGTAGATCCTTTATTTAACATATCTTCTTGCATAATTTTTGGACAAAAAAATGGAGATCATAAATTTCCTCTCGATGGAACAATAATCAGTGGAAAATTGCCGAGAAAAAATATAACTTTAAAAATTGCCCAAAAACATCTCGAATTTAAAAAGACTCAATTTCAATTTTATCAATTAGGTCAAAGAAGTTGGTTGGATGAATTTGAAAAAAATATGGAAAATATTATTCACGAACTCTCTAAAACTAAAAGTAAATATTATAATGAATTTCATCAAGGAGCTTCGATTGTTCCCAGAAGTTTATTTTTCGTTGATATTACAGAATCGCAATTGGGAATGGATCATACAAAACCGTTAGTACAAACTTCTAGAAGAGCTATAAAGATGGCTAAACCAGATTATAAAGATATTAAATTACATGATAATATAGAATCAAAATTTTTATATGGGGTTATTACTAGTACTGAAATGGTTCCATTTGGGTTTTTAAAGCCATGTTTAGTTATTTTACCTATTTTAAATAAAGATGACCAATATCAAATGATCAATTCTTTAGAAGCAAAAAGAGAAGGATTTTCAAAATTAAGTAAATGGTTCGAGAATTGCGAAAAAATATGGAATGAAAAAAGAGGAGAAAAGGCTGAAAGTATGGATATTTATAAAAGAATTAATTATCATAAACTTTTAGAAACACAAGATCCAAATAAAAAATTTAAAGTTTTATACCCTACATCTGCCACATATTTAATTTCCTGTGTTGTTGATGTAAAAGATTCAGAAATACTTACAATGAAAAGTGATAATTTTGAATTTAAATTGCAAGGAATTATTATAGATACTAAATGTTATCATTATGAAACCGATAATAAAGATGAAGCATATTACCTATGTGCAATTTTAAACTCAAATATTATTGATAATATCATAAAACCTATGCAATCACAAGGAAAATGGGGGCCTCGAGATATCCACAAAAAAGTTCTGGAGATTCCTATCCCTAAATTTAATAAATTAAATTCATTACATTTAAAATTAAGTTCAAAAGGTAAAATATTATCCAGCAAAGTTTTGAAAATTTTGCCTGAAGTATTGGAAAAATATGAGGGAAAATTAATTACTGGTTCTCATATTGGACATATAAGAAGCAAAATAAAAAAAGAGATCGAGTTAGAATTAAACGAACTTGATGATTTGATCTTAGAACTTTTTAAGCAAATATCTAAAACAATATCAAAAAGGTCCTTGGATGCTTTTTTGAAAAAGTAAAAATTAAAGGGATTAAAAGCGTGAAATAACCGTTAAAATTTAAAAAAACTTATTCTTTACTTAATCAATAATATTTGAAAGTTATTGCCAAAAGTAATCCAATTAACGTACAATTTCTAATTCTTATATTTGTTATGTCTTTCTTATGTCCTTTTTAGGTTAGCATTAATTTTTAAGCTATTCACAATATCTATAAGCTGATTTAATAACGCATTATTGTTTTTTCAGCTGAAATACCATCCTACTTCAATTATTATTAAAATCTGGAAATCCTTGATGATTAAAATAGTAATTAATAATGAGCGTGAATAAATACCACTATTCTAGAACAGTTCCACCCCACTTTTTTAGGAGGGGGCAACACGGGGGAGGGAGATAATAGTAAAAAAAGAATTAGAAGGGTGAGATATGATTTTTTTCTATAAAATAGGAAAATTAAATGTAATTAAGTAAATATAAAATTGAATTGGGTAAATTCTAATATAATATTTTGTCTTCACTTTTTAAGAAAATTACAATTTTCAAGAAAAAATAAACCATGAGCACTTTCAAAAAAACTTTTTTGGTTTTCAATCTCCCAGTGCATAATTTTAATAAAGGTTTTATCAATGATTTTTTTTAATTCTATATAAATGTTTCTTGCTATGATTTCATTATTTGATTCTTCAAAATGCTTTTTTATTTTATTTTTATTAAGGAGGTTTTTCCATTTATCTCCGTGAATAATTTTACTTCTGATAGAATATACATCATTAATAAATTGAAATGTATCTTTGAATTTTTCAATTGATTCTTCAAGAAAAAAAGCGATATTCAGTGAAAGTCTAAATATAATTTCACTTTTATTGCCAGAAGTATAAATTGATTCTAATATAATAAATTCATTAAGAATCATATCTTGGAAGCTTTCATATTCAAACATTTGAAAATATCTGTGAATTAATAAAGAAAATGATTTTTTCCTAAGAATTTGCGATCTCTTAATTAAATTGTGTAATTCTCTGATGATTTTTATATCCTCTTTATGAATCATATCATCATAATTAATCGCTACTCTTTGTTCATTCTCAGGTTTTTTTAATGAAAAACCAGACCCTAAGTAAGATACAGTAATCTTTTTAGACTTGCTCATATTTCTTAACCACCAAGGAGGTAAAGAAACCAATTTCTTATATGAAAATGAATATCCGTTAAGATAAAGGCTAAAAATGAATTCATTTATTAAAGTTTCTTTTAAACGCCAATCATTGATCAAAGATGGGGTTACCTTACGATAGAAGCTGTTAATATGCCTTGGTCCTGTTTTTTTATTAAAATAAATTTTGTCTTTGGTTTTATATCTTAATAAAGGTTCAATAGAAAGAAAATCCGTTTCAAATCCTTCTTTTTTGAAAGTAATAAATTGTTGAGGTTTTAAAATTTCAATATTATCATCAATTTTGAATTCTTCATTTTCTAAAGAAATACCTTTTAGTTCAATATAGATATCTACAGATATAATATTGTTTTGAATACTAGATTTCAATTGTTCCAAAGATAGTTCTAATACTTCTTGAATTAAGAGTTTTTTTTGAATAGATTCTTCAACAAGATAACTATATAAGTTGAATAGAAGTTGCAAATTTAGAGGACCAGTTTTTATCGAATTTTCCCAAATAATGGATATATTATTTAACAAGTCAATTTCTATATCAAAATCTTTTAGAGTATTCACTAATAAATCCATTCGTTCTTCAATTAGAACCGTTTGTTTCTTCTCTTTTTTCAATTCGTCTAAAATATCGAAGAGAAGACTATATTCAATATGTATAGTGGTATTTTTTTTCAAATAATAATTGATTTCTTTTATTTTTGGGTGGTTTAATATGTATTGAATGTCCTCTTCAATACATTTTAGCAAGCTTTCCATATGGAAAATTACGAAACTATATTATTTAATTTTAATGAGATATTCATATTGTATAATAACTTTCTTTTTTTATTATATCATTGATACAATACCATATTTAATATATCATTCAAAAAATCTGGAAAAACAGTTAATTAAAAAAATATCTTAATAATTTTTAATATTCTCTAACTTGATATCGTTCTACACCTACTTCTTAAGGAGAGGGCACCATGGCGGGACACCAATTATCGGGGTAAATGGGGAAAAAATATATGTTAATCCGTTCCGTTGAATTGTTAAATAAATTCAAAATTTTATTATGTAATACTAATTAATTATATGTAAAATTTGAGGTTCGTATCCTCCTAGTTGGTCAAAATTCATTGTGTAATTTAATACTATATCATCATTCAAGAAAATCTTTGGGATATAAATCATAAATCGATCAAGTCTCTTAAAATCATTATGCTTAACTTTTTCAATATTTCGAAAAATTACCATTTTCTTTTTTCTATTAATTCTTATGGATTTTTTATTTAAAGCTCTTTTGACATACTTTTCTCTTATTCCAATCAGAATATTATTAAGAGCTTCTATCTGAGAAGTCGAATATGTGTAAGCATTCTTCTCCATTGAGGGTTCTGGTTGTATCTTAGATTCTATTCTTTCTATATAATTATAATTTATCTCTTTATACTTTAAAGAATTTAATTTAATATCGATTGATGTGTAAGGAGAAAATCCAATGTTATGTAGATATAATTGAACAGCATAATAATTTTTATATTTTCTACTCTTTTTCAGTTGATTTAGAGCAATAGTGTTAATTATAGCCTCAGATTTAAAGGATAAGATTAAATCAGGTTCTAATTTTAAATCAAGATTTAGACTATAATTAAAAATACTTTTACTTATCCATTCAATAAATTTTTTAACAAACGGGAGGAGTGCTTTTATCTCTGAAAAATCTGGAAGAATATTTTTATGATATACTCCATTTCTTATATCATTTAATTTTAAAACTTTATTTATTATTTTAGGGTCCATTGGATTTTTTCTATTAAATTTATCCAAGATTTTATTAAATGTATCGTTATATTTAATGCTAGACCATCCCTTAGTCGCCAATCTGATAATATCTTCAACACACCAATGGAGATTTAGAATATAAATAACTTTATTTGCTTTATTATCATCTATAATGTGGCTTAGAGAATGTTGATAGATTTGTTTAACAACTTTTAATTCATTTTCAAATTCTGTCATATTTTTTTACTATATTATTTATTATTTCATTAGTCTATATACTTATTTTCAACCTCTTAAATAACTAATTGTTAATCCTAATCATATTAATTTTTTGGAGTAAATTAAATTTCTAAAAATTCAACATAATTTTACCCCAAATAATTAGGAGGCACCACGGGGGAGGAAGACACCAGAGAGAGAAAAATTAAAATAATTTTTCAGAAATTTTTTCTACAATAGCTTCAATAGAATCTTCTTCTAAACCATTAGGAAGAGGAATTTCATAAGTTAAATCTATTAAATCCACTCCTGGAAATGATCTCTTAACATTATAATAGTAAGGTTTATCTTCTTTTTTTTTATCTTTGTCTTTTTTATTAATTAGTAATATTTTCCTGAATCCTCCTAATAACTGTGCTTTTTTAAAGAGATATTTTAAATGGAGGTCGGCTTCTGGAAACGAATATCCGATGAAAACCAAATTTTCCACTTCTTTAAGATGATTTTCCAAATTTATTAATACATTTCGTATTAATTTATTATGTAATTCTTTAAAGAATGAAGGAGGTACAATAAGAGGTGATAAAATGGTCTCGCAGAAATCACATTGAATATTAGGATCGGAATTAGTAGAAATTGGGTTATAATAACTCATTGCAATTTTTCTCTCGCCCCCTAATATAAATTTACCACAAGATTTACACAGTAACCAATTTAATGACCCGTGAGGTTTAAACAATCTTATTTTTTTTTTCTGAGGGTAAGGATTATGAATTTCCTCGCAATAATCTACACCCTTTTTAAATTTCTTAACAAGTTTATACAGTGCACTATCGAGAAGTATGTCGTAATTTACATTAAGAAAGAGATTTTGATTTATGAATTCATTTATAACTTCATTATCATCAATACTCTTTTGTTTTCTTTTAAAGGATTCATATAGATACATTATGAACTTTTTATTTATTCCAGGTGCTTTTTTTAATTTCTTATCTAAAATATTAGCAATAAGAGTAATTAATGAATCTAAATATCCGCTTAAATTTTTATAATGAACACCCATAAAACTCTCGTCTCTTATGATTGCAAAATGAATCAATCCCATTACTTCTTCAAAGGTAGGATAAATAATGTTATTTTTAGGTTCTTCATTAATCGGATATAATTTATATAAGAAATCCTTTAGTTCTTGAATGAAAGCTTGATTCAATTGAATATCTTGATAATTTTTAACTCCTTCTAACAATTTAAATATTCCAGAAAAAAGTTCGTTTTGTAAGGGTGCTCTATCAGCCTTAGAAGCTCCAGCTCCAAATATAAATAAAGTTTTTTGTCTCATACTAAATATATTAATTATCTATGTATATTACATTTTGGACTAAGTGAAATTTAAAAAAAATTGGTTTATTAAAACAAAATTTTTCCCCCGAGGAATTAGCAGGGCACCACGGGGGAGGGAGGTAAGAGAGAGAAAAAGTATAAAATTAAGATTTTTAAAAAAAAATTTTAGATAATAAGTTTTATAATTACTTTTTAATTTATAATTTTTGAATTTTTATCTTAGCTTTATTTATCTTTTCTTTTAAGTAATTTATGAAAGAGGAGCATGAAACCAGCATAAATTTAGCATCTTCAAAATCTAAGTTAGGATCATCCATTAATCCTGAACCATGCCTTATACCATCGGCATTGCTAGTATATCCGTATAATTTAACAAATGCGGACTTCAATGCAGGATGCAATTCAATCTTTCCCTCTCTTTCAATAATTTTTAGCGCATCTCCTAATGTTGCTTTTTTATTTTGAGTAATTAATTTACAAATTGCTTCGACGGCGCTTATAGATTCTTTAATTGAATTTTTATAGTCAGGAGATTCTCTAATTGAAAATAAATCTAAAGCTGTTTTGATATGTCTCTTTACAGGTCTAAAAATTTCGTTATATTTCAAAACCTCTTCAATTTCTGCGATCTCTTGCTCATTAGTTATTGGTGTAATTAAATTTCCAACAAATCTGTAAGCAGATAACTCTCTTTTAAGATATTTATTACATAATTCAATAAAAATTTTGTTCAAATCTTCATATGGGTGATTCTGGGCTATAAATTCAATTAAATCATAAACTTCCAACCAATTAGCTTTATCGTAATAACTCTTTATTTGTTTATAAAATCCTTGATAACCAGAACTTAAACTATCTAACTGATTTTTGAAGAAATCTACCCATATTTTTTTTGCAAACATCATAAAAGATTCTGAGTAATGTCTTTCTGAACCAATGCGTTTACTATCATAATAAACCATTAAAAACGCATTCCAGAGACTATTTTTTAAATCTTGATCTATAAAATCAATCTGAATCTTTTCTTTTATCTTTTTAAAACCATGTCTTTCAGAAAATTTTATGATAGATCACCAAGATTAAATGCTAAACGATTCTTTTAATTTTCTAACTAAATTTAAAGCAATTCTTATAATTCTATCAGTTAAATATGGTTTTTCCATTTTTGTTTTAAAAATTAAATCATCCTCAGATATTCTTGACGTATCTTCGATAAAGAATAATATTGTTGATATTGCTTGTAACAAATCTATTTTATGGGCTCTATATAATGCATGAGAAAAAATAACATTTTTTATTTTATCTAATACTTGCTTTTCTTCTTTTGAAAGATTAGCTGTTGTTTCCAAATTAATTATAGCATTAGGATTCTCATAATACTCATTAGTCAATTCTGGGCAATATGGACCCTTTTTATAAAGATTAAAATTATAATTTAATTTTATACCAAGAGATTTTGATATAAAAGCTATTTTCTGGATAATCACTCTATCTACAAAGTGATTATCAAAAGTGGGATCTCTTAATTTGATATTTAAATAACTCAAAATAGATATTAATTTTTCAAAATCATTTGTCATTTTTTGCTTTCTCCATACTTTTTAAAATACTTACCCATTCTATTATTTTATGCAATTCTGAATTTCCAGATTCTTCAATCATATAGATTTGTATACTTCTTTGATCCAGATCTGTTTTAATTTTTTTTATATATCCCATTTCCAATAGAAAATCAAGATTAGATTGTAATTTGCCATCTGAGATATCTAAAAACGATTTTAATTCTCTGAATTGAAGTCCATCTCTATAATAACCTAAAAGTGTTAAAAGAATACATCTTGTTATGTTAAATGTTTTAGAATTAATTTTTTTTGAATTCTCAATTAGCAATTCTAAATTAATATTTGGATCATTATTCATTTTCCTATATATTAAGTATAAAACTGAAATATTTAAACTCAATGTTTAACTTTTAAAAATAAAAAATGTATTTACTTTTAAAGAAAAAGTAAAACTCAAAGTATAAATATTAAAATTTCTTTTTGAATCTTAAAAGATAAAAATTTATTGATTTAAAATTATGCCCACTAGAAATAAAAATTCTTTAGATATTACATTTTGGGATGTTCAACATGGAAATGCCATATTCATAAAAACTCCAAATCGTAAAACCATTATTCAGGATTTAGGTGTAGGGGACTACTCAGAATGGTCAATAAATTTTAGTCCACTTGAGCATATTAAAAGAACGCGTCAAGTTTATTCCATTGATCATCTAATACTAACTCATCCTCATCTTGACCATGTTGAAGATATTCTAAACTTAAATTTATTTAAAGTAAATACTATCTCCTACCCGAATAGCATAACTGAAAGGGAAATCCAAAATAAGATCAATATTGAGGTAGATCCATATAAAAAAAGTATCTATAAGAAATATCTTTATTTAATTGAAAATTACAGCCCTTCAATCTCGAATAGTTATAATCCTTTTTTGCTCAGTTATTCTGGAGGGCTAGAAATTAAAATATATGCACCTAAACCGTCCGTAGAATTATCTTATAAAGAGAATGAACATAGTCTCACTACTTTTATATTATATGCTGGTTATAAAGTACTCCTTTCAGGCGATAATGGAACCGCTTCTTGGAAGTATTTATTGAACAACCAATATTTTAGAAATGATTTAAAAGAAACTGATATATTTTTGGCATCTCATCATGGAAGAAGAAGTGGATATTTTGAGAATATATTTAAGTTCTTTAATCCAAAGTTAACAATAATTTCTGATGGGAGTGTTCGAGAGACTTCTATAACAGATATATACAATTCACATACAAAAGGGTGGTATATCCAAAATCAGAATAAAAAGAGGAAGTGTTTAACAACCCGTTATGATGGTGCTATATACTTAAAAATTGGTTATAATTCATATTCTAAACGAGTTTTGAATGTATGGACCCAGAATAAATAGGAATTCCTTTAAAGAAACTCATATCAAAAAAAAAACTTGACTACTAAAATATTAATTCTCCTTTTTTATATATTTTAGTCAATTTATTATAATTAGAAAAAAGGAGGAGTTAAAAATGGAGGAAAATTTAAGAAAAAAAGCCTCATCTATTTTGGGGGAAATTGGGAAAAAATCGTTGGTTATGAACTTCTAAAAAGAGGTTGGGAAGTTCATTTGAATTTTTCGACAGGATATGATCTCTATATTAGTAAAAATAATGGAAGAGTTCATCGAAATATTGAAGTTAAAACAAGAGATCCTTATGAAAAAACCAGAGAAACTAAAAATAGGATTAACTTTTTTGTATCGAAAAATGAAATGGAAAAATGTGACTTCGTAATTTGTTATTTACATGGAATTAACATTTATCTAATAATTCGGAAAACGGAAATCCCTATAATGGAAAATGAAAAAAGAAGAATCTTAATTTACCTAACAAAAAATAATGAAGTTGGTGGAAACTGGAAACAGTTTGTGGACAATTGGGGGGTTTTAGAATAAAAGGATATCTTGATAACTTTTTATTTTGCTTAAGAAATTATGCCGTGAGCTCTTTCCTCTACGTATCTTGAATAGACCGACTTTTATTTTAGGTATAAATATGTATATGTGTCAAGATTGATTTCCTAAGGAAAAAACTGAAAAATATAAACATATGTATACCATTAAAACTTCGCTTATTTATTATATCTGGCGAAGTACCATACTTTTATACAAACTATTAGAATCAATTTTCGATTCGGATTTATGAATTTTTATCAACCTATATAGGGAATATTAGTCAACTATAGATAACCGCAGAATAAGGAAAGTAATTTAAAAAAATGTAGGGTAAGTGCCGTCCTTTTTATATAATTGACGGGAATCAAATTTCATTGTGGATTTATGATGATATGATGACCCAAATCCGAGAAGAGTTTCATCCAGAATCCTAAAACTATAATTCATTTTTGCTAATAGCGATTGTATTGTATTAAATAATTTCTCTTTCGATTCAAAGCTAGGTTTTTCTATGAAAATACGCTTTGTTATTTTATATTTCAAATCCAGTAATTTTATTTCGAAATCAAGTTCTTTTAATAAGAAGAATTTTTGTAAATCTACTTTGAAATATGTATAACTCTCAATATTAATTTCATAAGGAAATTACCTTTTCAAATTCATAATTATTAGCCGCTTTAATGATGAATTTTAAGTTTTGTATTTATTAGAAATTGATTAATACTAAAATCTTTTATAGTATTTTAGAGATTAATTAATTGTAGAGATAAATTTTCGCAAATTTCAAAAATTAAGTTATTTATTACTATAAAAATTAAAAATCTTTAATCTAATGTATAAAACTGATATAAACAGAGCTAGGTCTCTTATTGATGAAACAAAAAGAATCTTCAAATTGATTAACAAAGATACAACTATAGATGAGATTAAATCTTCCATAATTAATGATAATATACTTTCAATTAGATCATTAAGTACTAGGCAAGCAGTTTTTAGAAGTTTAAGTAAACGTTTTTTTTCAAATCCCAGAATTGATATGAACTTAACAAATTTTCTCAATTCTGCCAATGTTTCTAATTCCGCTAAAAATTATTTAATTTTTTATAAATTAGCTAAAGCTGATGAATTAGTCTATGATATCACAGTTAAATTATTATATAATATGATGATTTCGAATTTACAGGTAATAAATACTAAAAACATACAAGAATTTTTTAAAAAGAATGAAAAAGAACATCCAGAAATACTGAAATGGTCAGTTACTACAAATATTAGATTAGCAAGGCATTATTTGTCTATTATGAAAGATTTTCAATTTTTAAATGGTTCCAAACTAAAGATTTTAAATAAACCTGAAATTCCAATAGAAGCAATATTATTTTTAATATTTTCCTTAAAGAAACAACTGAAATTGCTTGAAAAAGTGTTAGATCATGAAGATTTTAAATTATTTATTTTAGATAAGAATGAGATAATTGATTTAATCAACATTTGTATTAGAAAAAGTTTACTAGATTTAAATACAACATATGATTCATTCGAAGAATTGTATGAAAATAAAAATTTAGAGGATATTATAAATGAACTTACAAGAGAAATTTAAATATTTGGAAAATATGCTCCTAAATGATAGAGACACCTTCCATATACAAATTGGTGCTCCATTTATTTTATTTGTATATGATCCTTATGAAGAAATGGAATGCAGAAGAAAGGTTAAGGAATTATCTGGTTTCTTAAAATCTAAAAATATTAAAGTATTAGAAATTCCCCTAAACACGTTTATTTTTGATATTCTAGCAGAATATAATTCTTTAGAGGATGTTTTTGAAAAAGAAAAAAATGACCTGGATGAATTTATTAGAGGAATCTCTCAAATTTACAATCAAAAAATCAAAGAATATATATTAAATCGGATTAAAGACAAAATTGAGGTGTTATTTATTACAAGAATTGGTTCAATAATTCCATTTTATAGAACTTCTGACATTGTTGATAAATTATTAAACTATATTGAGATTCCTACAGTTTTTTTTTACCCAGGGAAATATATTAAAGATTATGCAACAGATGAAGAAGAGATTTTATTTTTTGGAAAATATTCAAGTGATTCAACATATAGAACATATCCAATAGGGTGAGGTTTATTACAAAAGTTAAAGATATTTTTTATTACGATATAGATAGAAAAATTCAATCAGTTATTAAGGTATCAGATGATAGATACATTCTTCAAGAGATAGATGAATATATCTTGACTGATATGTTAGAATCATTAATTATTGATTATTTTGAAGCGTTTACTAATAGTTTTCAAATGAAATCAGATAATGTAGGTGTATGGATTTCAGGTGACTTTGGATCTGGAAAATCACATTTTGCAAAAATTTGTGGTATTCTTTTATCTAATAGAAATATAAACGATATTGAAGCTATTGACCGATTCAATGGAATTTTAGCAGGAACCCCAAAAGAAAATGAGATTAAAGGCTATTTACATCAGATTAGGAACTTCTCTAAAAACAATATAATTATGTTCCAAATAGGTGCAGAAGCGGGTCAAGTAAGAGAGGATGAGATGCCAATCATTTTTTATAAGCAATTTTTAATAAGTCAGGGATTTAGTTCAGATATTTTTATTGCTAAACTTGAAAAAGATCTAATACAAAAAGGAAAATTTGAAGAATTTAAAGAAACTATCCAAAAAATACAAGGTCAGCCTTGGGAAGAATTTAGAAATATGAAATTGCTTATTGAGAGATCGATTGGAGAAGCTTTATATGAAATTTTTCCTGGAAAATTTAGTTCCATTGATGATGCAAAAAAGGAAATTGAAAAAATAAGAAAATTATCAAACCCTACAATTTCTGATATTGCAAAAGAATTAAATGAATTTCTGGTTAAGAAATCAGAAGAAGATAGCAGTAAAATACATAATCTCGTATTTATTGTTGATGAAGTTGGACAATTTATTGGTAGTAGCGATAAAAAACTATTAGATTTACAATCTATGGTTGAAGAATTTGGTAGAATAGCGAGTGGGCGTATCTGGGTTGTAGTTACTGCTCAAGCATCTTTAAGTGAAATTATTAGTAGTGTAAAGAAAAAAGAAGCCGAATATAAGCGACTTAAAGCTCGTTTTGATGCAAGATTACATTTAACCTCTGAAAATCTCGAAGAAGTTATTGAAAAGCGAATTTTGAAAAAAAAAGAACAAAGTAAAGAAGAATTAAAAGAAACTTACTCGAAATTTAAAGGAAAATTAACAAATCTATCAATAATCGAAGGAACAAATCGACCATTAAAAAAATTAAATGAGGATTTATTTATTAGTTATTATCCATTTTTGCCTTATCAAATTCAAATAACTCAGTCAATTTTTCTAGCATTAAAACCTTTAAACGGGAAGACTCATAAATTTACAGCAGAAAGATCAATGATCGGAGTTACTCATGGTGTATTTAATCCTAAGAAAACGAATATAGAAAATGAAAAAATCGGACGGTTGGTTACTATGGATGAGATATATGATCAGATTGAGGTTGATCTTCCACCAAATATTAAAACTGAAATTGGGCAGTTAAAAGGAAGACTAGTTGAATCTATTGAAATATCAAAAATATTAAAAATAATATATCTTCTCAGCAGATTAGAGTGGATCCCTCTCACATCTGAAAATATTACGAAAATGTTTAACAAATATATCGATTCAGATTTTAATAGTCAAAAATCACAAATCAAGGCTGTTCTAAAAGAATTAATTGACGAAAAGTACATAATTGAGGAAGATAATAATTATAAATATATTACAGGTGTGAAAAAGCAATTTGAAACAAGAGTTGGAGAAGTTATAGTAAAGACTTTAGAAAAAAGACAAACAACAGTTGAATTTTTAAATGAAATTATCTCTCCATTCAATAAATTAAGACATGAGGCTATTAATGAATTCTATTTAACCACTTATTCTGATGAAAATTTAAAAAGTAAAAAAGGAGAGGTCTCAATTCACTTTTTTTCACCCTTAAGTTTAGAACTTGATGATATAACAACTGATAAAGCACTCCAAGAAAGTTACTCAAATCCTTATTCTATTTACTGGTTATCTTCGGAAAATCAAAATTTTGAAAAAGATATCGATAAATTAATAAGAATTGACAAAGTGATCAAAGAACGTAGACTTTCCAATATTAGTCTGGAAGAAGAGCAAATACTGAAAGAAAAAAGTATAATTGCACAAAAATTAAGGAATAATATTGAAACTCAGTTAAAATCTTCACTTAGAAATGGAAAAATTGTTCACGATGGAGATTTAATTGATCTTACGGGTGATTCTTCTTCAGATTTAAATAATATTTTTTCTAAGAATATATTAGAAATATTATTTAAAATTTATACTAAATATAAGATTGCTGCTTATAAAGTTGATCAGACTTCTATTAAAAAGATCCTAAATCCTAGAATTAAAAATTTGCATGAAGTTGAAGAAGAATTAGATTTATTCGACACAGATAATAACATTAACTTATATAACCAAATAATAGATGAGATTCTTACATATATTAAATATCAATTAGAAATTTCTAATATATTACCAGGAAAGGAAGTAATTGAGCATTTCCAGAAGATTGAGTATGGATGGAATCCTATTCTCGTCAGATTTATTATATCTTCTTTATTTCGAGCAGGAATTATCTCTATAGAGAAAGACGGTAAAATATATTATGATTCTAAAGTAAAAGCTGTAGAAGGTTTTTTCTTTGATATGAACAAATTTAAAAAACTACTTATAAGATATGAAGAAGAGGAAGTTATAGAATTAAGAGACAGAAGAAAATGCCTTCAAGACTTAAAAATCATCTTTACTATCGAATCAATGGATACGATTAATGATCTTTCGATAAACATTGCAAGTTCATTAAAATCTTTTAGCCAGGATTATAATATAACTAAAGCCCATTTAAAAAGCAGTAAAATAAAAATTAAGGAAAAATTTGGTAGAATTCCAGAATTCTACGAAGAAGTAAAAGTATTTGTAAAACCATCTAAAGTAGTTAGATATTTTTTAGATAACTCAGAAGAGATAAAAGAAAATAAAAATTATTATGAAAAAGTAAAAGATTTTATCAATCAGGACAAAATAGTAATGTTTGATAAAATCTTAAAAATCAGTCCTAAACTTGAAATACGATCATTTGATATTGATTCTAATTTAATTAATGAATATGAAACTTTTCATGAAGAAATCAATTTAATTAATAATAATGCTGAAACTATTGAAAAATGGGGAGATGTCAATAAATCTTATAATTCACTCATTAGCATTTATAAAGATATATATCAGAAAATGCATGAAAAAAGATTCGAAGAATATACAGAACTGATTGAAGAACTAAAAGAATCAGAGGATTTAAAAGATCAAATAAAACCAGAAACATTCAAGAGTTATAGTGAGCAATTTTGTAAAAAATTTAAATGGGATCAGGAATCCTATATATGTGAAAATTGTAAGACAGAATTAAGTAAAATGGATAATCATATTTTAGCCTTAGATAGAGAGAGAACAAAATTAATAAAACAATTAAGTCCAAAAACTCCTATTGGTCCTAATGTTATAGATTTAAGGATACAATCTGTAATTAAAAAGAAGACAATAAAGTCAAATGATGATATCGAAAATTTGATTGAAAAAATAAGAAGTAAATTAGAGGAATTATTAAAAAAATACGATCAAATTCATTTGAAATAGGAGTGAAAAACTTGAATAAAATTATATCTCAATTAAAAAAAGAGTTTAATGACTATTTCAATCGTTCTAATTATAATTTGATTTTATGGTTTGATCCTAATAAAGAATGGGTAAATTTTGTAAAAAAATTGAAAAATGAGTTTAAAATAATTTCTACTGAAGAAGAGAGAAGTCTTTTTAAAGTTAAATATTTATTAGAAATGAAACCTGAATATTCAGAACAAGAAAAAAAAATTATCTATTTTAATATTGATCTTAAAGGGGACAAAATTCTCGAAGAATATCACTATTTAGGATGGATCTATAAGGAAGATCTTTTTAATTTTCTTGAGAATGTTATTGGTGTAAATTTTCCAAAAGAAAAAGAGAAGAGAAATAAAATCAAGAAGGGTATAGTAGCATTAGCTAATGAATCTTTAAAAGCAACTGAAGATTTCTGGGAAAAAAAATTTGGAATAACAAGTCCAGCGGATTTATTTTTTGAAGATTTTGAAAAGATTTTAATTGAAATTTTAAAAAATCCAGAAACTGAAATAAATCTGTTAGAAAGAGAGAATAAAATGGAACAATTTTTAGATAAATTGAAATTTGATTTCGGATTTGATAAAGTTATCGAAAAAAGTGAAGAATTTCCACTTAGTTTTTTATCACATTTACTTTTTATTCAATTATTTATAGAATTAGAACAACCTAATGATTTTCCATTAAAAGATCACCTTCCTCATGAAAATAAATTTAAAAATTGTATTTCTACTTTGGAAAGTATGTTAAAACATACTGAAAACAAAGATTTAGTTATTAATTTGATATTCAATGTTGAAAAAAAATATGCTCTTACCAACATTGTAAAAAAATATGTAATAGAAAAAGATTTCAACAAACTAATTAAAGTTATATTTCCACAAATGGATAAGTTAGTTTTTGATAAATTCAATAAAGAATTATCAATAATTAGAACTAAAGACGAAAAACTTAAATTTCTTCTTGAAAATTTAGACTTTTTAAATAGTAAGTCTAAAAGTATTTGGGTTAAAGAGAATGAGATTCCAGAATGGGAAATATTATTCAATTGTGCCAAATTATGTCTACAAATAAATCAAGCTTTGAAAGAAATCGAAGATTTTAATCTTTTTAATGAAGTCATAGAGAAGTACATTGAAAACTATTGGGAGATTGATTCAAATTATCGGAAAATTCAATCATCACCATATATAAAGAATCCTGAAAAAATAGAAATAATTTTTGATCTAATAATGGAATATTATTTTGAATTTTTAAGAAAAATAAATTTAAAGTTTACTAGCTTTTTCGAAGAACTAAAAGAATTGAATCTTAAACCTTTAAATTCTATTAATCAATTTTCTAAAATATTTAAAAAAAGTGAAAAGAAAGCTATTATTGTTATAGATGCTTTAAGATATGAGTTAGGAATGGAACTTTTAAATATTTTTAAAGATGATTTCGAAACGGAGATAATTCCATATTATACTGAAATTCCAAGCATTACAAAGATAGGGATGACTTACATGCTTAATCCCTCGAAAATTAAGATAAATGTAAAAGATGAAAAGCTTAAGATTTTCGAGACTGAATCTAATAATGATTTATCTATCAAAATGAATCGAGAAAAATTCATAAAGACAAAATTCAAAATAGAATCTTTTGCCTGGATTAAGGATATATTAAAGATGAGAGTAAGAGATATAAATAAAAATTATAAAGATTCTTTAATAGTTTTTCATACTGATATTGATAGTACTGGAACGGATAGCCAGAGTATTGCTTTTAATAAGTTTTCTTTAATATTATTGGATATTGCTAAAAGTATTAGAAAAATTATAGATGCAGAATTTGAAAATGTCTATATATTAACAGATCACGGTTTTTTGTTGCTCCCAGAGAAATTAAAAGATCATCTTAAAGTAGATATTTCAGATTTGTCAACTTTAATAAAAAAGCCAAGATATGCAATGGGAAGTAAATTTCCCAATAATGGCAGATATAATCAATTTATTATAAAAAACTCTCAATTAAGATTAATTACTCCAAATGGTATTAATTGTTTTATATCTCAAGGAGCTTATAATTTTTTACATGGTGGAATTTCAATTCAAGAAATTATTATTCCTTTTATTAAAATAAAAGTAAAACCAAAAGTCGAAAGAAAAATTAATGTGAAAATTTCTCCATTCGATGCTATAAATAATCGAATTTTTAAAGTTCAACTGAAAAAACAATTTCCTAAAACAATAACTCCTGAAATTAGAAATGTTAAGGTTTTTTGTGAGTATGAAGGTAAAATAATCTCAACAGAACCTGAATATCTGGTAGAACAAGATGGTGAAGTCCAATTAAGATTATTGTCAATAGATATCCCTAAAGGATCTGAAATCTCTCTAAAAGTTCAAGATGTTGATACATTAGAAATACTCGATTGGATTAATGTTAAATTAAATATTCATTTAATGGAAGATCTATAATAGTAATGGTGCTTTAGGTTGAAACGAACGAAATTGGATGAGCTTGATAAGAAATTATTTGAAAATTTCGCTGGAAAGGTTGTTCGAAAAGATTTAGTTCGTAAGATGAAAAGTGGAATTAATGTTCCTGTTTATGTATTAGAATATCTTATCGGGAAATATTGCTCATCAACAGATCCTGAAATCATTGAAGAGGGAGAAAAATATGTAAAAGATATTTTAAGTGAACACTATTTCCGTCCAGACGAAAGTGAAAAAATAAAATCTTACATAAAAGAAAGGTCATCTCATAATATAATTGATAAGGTTAAAGTCCGTTTGGTTGAAACAGAAAATAAATATTGGGCAGAAGTCACGATTTTAAATTTGAAATATATAAATATTGAAGAAAAGGAAGTTAAAAAATTTGAAAAAATGCTTGAAGGGGGAATTTGGGCAATTATCGAAATGGGTTATGATGAAGAAGTTTTTCATAAAGGAGCAAATCGTCCATTTTTTATTAAAAAGATTAAGCCTATTCAATCCGCTTCAATTGATCTAGAGGAAATTAGAAAAAAGAGAAATTTTTTTACTAGGGATGAATGGCTAAACATCATTCTTCGAAGTATTGGGATAGAACCAATAGAGAATGACTTTCCTTTACGACAAAAGCTACTTTTAATCTCACGTTTAATTCCGTTAGTAGAAAATAATTTCAATTTAATTGAATTGGGATATAGAAGCACAGGCAAGAGTTTTGTTTATAGAGAAATTAGCCCTTTTTCAATTCTTATCTCTGGAGGTAAAACAACCGTTGCTAATCTTTTTATGAATTTGTCTACTGGAAAGATTGGATTGGTTGGGTTATGGGACACTGTTGCTTTTGATGAAATCGCGGGATTAGCGTTTAAGAATGTTGATACTCTTCAAATTTTAAAAGATTATATGGAATCAGGAAGTTTCTCGAGAGGAAAAGAAGAAATAACCGCGAATGCATCTTTAGTATTTATAGGAAATATAAATGAGGATGTTAAAAACATCTTGAAAATGTCACATTTATTTAGTCCTTTACCTATTGAGATGCAGGATATGGCTTTACTTGATAGAATTCATTTTTACTTTCCAGGATGGGAAATTCCTAAGATGCAACCTGAATTTTTTAGCTTTCATTATGGATTTGTTGTAGATTATTTTTCTGAATTATTAAGAGAATTTAGAAAATTGAATTATACAGATATAATTGAAAATTATTTTTTAATAGGATCCCATCTAAATCAAAGAGATTCTAAAGCTGTTAAAAAAACAGTTTCTGGACTTTTAAAGATATTGCATCCAGACGGAAATTTTTCAAAATCCGATGTCGAAGAATATTTAATATTTGCTTTAGAAATGCGTAGAAGAGTGAAGGAACAACTTAAAAAAATGGGGGGGATGGAGTATTGGGCAGTAAATTTTTCTTATGTTGATATAGACACTAATGAAGAAAAGTTTGTAGAAGTCCCAGAGCAAATTAGTGACCTTTTAATCCCTGACAAAATTTATCCACCTGGTACAATTTTTACAATAGGAACGGATCGCGAAGAAAAACGCTATTGCCTTTTTAGAATTGAAGTACAAAGTATGAAAGGTTCAGGAAATAAAAAAACAACGGGAGCACCCTCTTCAGCTATGAAGGATGCGATACAAACTGCCTTTGATTTCACTAAAGCGAATATTAATAAGTTAATGATTGAGAAAAATTTTAAAGATTACGATTTACACATCCAAATTGTAAATTTAATGCAATCTAAAGATGGAACCGAAACTGGTGTTGCTTTCTTTGTATCAATATTATCTAATCTATTAGAAAAACCAGTCAATAAACAATTAGTCATATTAGGTGAAATGACGATTCATGGAGGTTTACTTAAAGTCAATTCTTTAATAGAAAAACTACAATTGGCTTTAGATAGCGGAGCCAAATTTGTATTGTTACCTTCCATTAATAAAAGTGATATAGTTAATATTCCAAGCGACATTTTAGATAAAATTAATATCATATTTTATTCCGATCCTATAAATGGTGCTTATAGAGCATTAGGAATTGAATAAATAAATTATGAGGTTATTTCTCTGGAACAACAAACAAGGAATAAAATAAAAAAATTATCATCTGATATAGAAAAACTATTATTTAAAGAAATTGAAACTAGATTATTAAGATTAGGCATTACTCGAAAGAAATTCCTTGAAGATTCTGAAATTAAGCACCTAAATCAAGAGGAAAAAATTAAGCGTGAGAAAATTGGTGCATTTATCAATCGTTTAAGATATATTAGTCCGGATCACTCAATTAGATTCAATCAATTCTTAAGGGAAAGTGTTTTTGTATGGATTAATCGTCTAATTGGAATTAAATGCATGGAGTTGAGAGGATTAATCCTTGATAAAAACGATGAAATTACTGAAATCATTACAACACGTCCAGAATATGGGAATCTTTCTAAATGGTTAAGAGATTTTCGGGTTGAGGAACCTGAAAGATCCCGTGATAAAGATGGAGGTTTTATAGCAAGTCTTAAAAAAGCATTGGACAAACTAAATTCTGAATTAGGATTTGTTTTTGACCCTCACTACGAACCAGGATTAGTTTTTCCTAGATATAGTATATTAATAGATGTAATTAAACTTATAAACAATTCATTGGATTATAAGGTTTATAAAGAGGATGATTTTTTAGGTTGGGTTTACCAATATTTTGACGAAGAGGGAAAGCAAGCAATATATAATCGCTTAAATATATCTGCAAGGAATAAATTGGAAGATTATGATATTATACCTTACACCCAATTATATACTGATCATTATATTGTAGAATTTATCACTCAAAATGCGCTTGGAACTTGGTGGAGGGCTCAACATCCTGAATCAAAAGCACTGGAACAATGGGAGTACCTTTTACCAGGATCAATAGTTGAGAATGAATCTGAAGAATTAGAACTAAAAGATATAAAAATATTGGATCCTGCGTGCGGTTCAGGGCACTTTTTACTCTATGCTTTTAATCTCTTATTTGAATTATATTTAGAGGAGGGTAAAATTCCTCAAAATGATATCCCTCGCTTTATCTTAGAGAATAATCTTTATAGTGTAGATATTGACAGGCGGGCTGTTCAATTAGCGTCTCTTTCTCTTTATCTGAAAGCAAAAGAGATAAATCCCTCTTTAACAATTTCTGGATTAAATTTATATAGTACAGATATCATCTTCCAAAATATAGAACTTTTCGAAGATTTAAAGAAAAGAATAAAAGGGCGAAGTGAAGAAGAAAAAGAACTTGTAGAATCTATTTGGCAGGGAATGAGAAAAATTTCTTCGCTAGGGAGTTTATTACCTATTGAACGAGAAATTGAACACTTCATCAGATCTCGTAAGGCAGGAATAACTCAATTTATTGATGGATATGATACTAGATGGGAGCAATGGAAAGATACACTTATTAGTATTTTTAAAGATATAATAAACGATGCTCTAAAAAACCAAGATCCAAATGAAATATTATTCGCTCGCGATGGAATGCGGAGTGTGAATTTTTTAGATGTGTTTAGAAATCGATATGATTTTATCCTTATGAATCCACCTTATATTAATAGTCGCAGAATGAATAGTAATTATAAACAAGCTTTAAAAAATTATTACGGTCCTAATTATTTTGATACTTCTGCTAGTTTTATTCAGCGAGCTTTTGAATTATTAAAAAAAAATGGTATATTGGGCGCAATATTCCCAAGTACCATAGGATTTTTAAAAAATTTTAGGACTGTACGTGATCAAGTTTTAGATAATAATTTTTTAAAAATTTATGTTTCTTTAGGTTCAAATTGTTTTAGTGAAATTAGTGGTGAACGATTTAAAGCCTCGATAATGGTTATTAAAAAAAATAGTATTGGAATAACTAAATATGTTAATGTAGCAAATTTTACTGATCCTGAAAGTAAATCAATTGCATTAATTAAAAAAGATCAAGTTACTGAAGTTAATCCAGAAATCTTTAAGAAAATTGAGCGTGTACCATTCTTATTTGATTTACCCCAAGAAATTTTAAGATTTTTTGAAAAATATCCTCCATTATTAGATATAGCAACTCCAAGAAAGGGATTAGACACTGGTAATAATGATAGATTTTTTCGTTTTAAATGGGAAATAGATCCATCTAAGATAGGGATAAGATGGTATCCTCTAAATAAAGGTGGAGGAAAAATACGATGGTATGGGTATCAAAAAACCTTTATTAATTGGGAAAGTAATGGAAAAGAACTTAAAGATTTTCCAGGTTCGAATATTAGAAATGAAAATTTCTATTTTAAAGAAGCAATTACATATTCAACTTTAGGATATTATTTCTGCGCAAGATATTTACCACCTGGCTATATTTTTGAAACAAATGGATCGTGCATTTTTAGTAAAGAAAACCTTTTTTTTTTATTAGCTTATTTAAATTCTACATTAGGAGAATTCATATTACAACAACTAAATCCAAGTATTGTTACTAATATTAGTGACTTATATAGACTTCCAATCTATATTCCGGATGAAAACAATCGAAATACACTATCAAAAATGTCAAAAAAATGTGTTGCTCTTCAAAAATGGGCTTATCAATTTGTTGCTACAGATCAAGAATTCAAGCATACAGCTATCTATTTAACTTTAAAAAGGAAGAATTCTGAAAATTTATTAGATATTATCACATTTTTTTATGATAAAATTGAACTAAATTTACTCCAGGTATATCTTTATGAAGCTTTAATAGATAAAAAGATCTTTGAGATTTATGGTGTCTCGTCAAAGACTCAAAGCTTAATATTCAATCTAAGTGAGCCTCGAATAGGAAGATTTCCGTTAATTAAAGGGAAAATCTCAATTAATTATTCTCTAAAACAAAATTTAAGAGAATATATTGAAGAATTATCAAGTATTTCGATTAATAGCAGTGATTTAGAAGAAATTGTAAAAAATCTAAAGTCTGGCAAACCATTAGAGGACATTTCACAGGAATTCATGATTAACCCTCTTTCAATTGCAATAATAAGACGAGAAAATAATATAATTCCAAAAAAATCTATTCAAGTATTAGTTGAAGATTTTCTAACTGAATTAATTTTAAAAGTTTTAAAAGGTGATAAAGACGGAATTATCCCTTTAAGTAAAAATACTGGTTATAGATCTCTTGAATCAATAATTCTACAAAATCTTGAATTATTAGTAGGAGAAACCCGATTTAATGATTTTAAAAAAGATTTACAAGCGATTATTGGGAAGAGCATATCAAAGTGGTTTGATAATGACTTTTTCAAGCGTCACATTGTTCAATTTGAAAGACGCCCCCCTATATGGCATATATCAAGTCCAGCTCATAATTTTGGATGTTTTTTATATTATTTAAAATTAACAGAAGACACAGTATCAAAAATTAAATTTAATTATTTGCGTCCAGAAATCGAATATCATAAAAGATTAATAAAGGCCCTTCAAGACTCACTAAATACTCAAGAGGGTGATTTAGACAAAACAACTAAAAAAGAATTAGAAAAACTTGAAAACATCTTGGAAGATCTCAAAAAATTTGAAGGAACCCTTGAAAAATTAATCAGTATGAATTATAACCCTGATATTGACGATGGGATTAAGGTAAATTTACGGCCATGGCAGGATTTACAACTCTTAGCAATCAATAAAGTTATAACTTACAAAAAAGCAAAATAAGTTTATTTTAGTCAAGATTATAATGAATGATTCCATTTAAGAGGGTTCAAATTGGAACAAAAAATGAGAAAGAATATTAAAAAATTATCTTCAGACATAGAAAAGCTATTATTTAAGGAGATTGAAGCAAGATTATTAAGATTAGGGATTACTAGAAATGAGTTTCTCGAAGAAGCGAAAATTAAGCACCTAAATCAAGAGGAAAAAATTAAACGTGAGAAAATTGTTGCCTTTATCAATCGTTTAAGATATATCAGTCCGGATCACTCAATTAGATTCAATCAATTCTTAAGGGAAAGTGTTTTTGTATGGATTAATCGTCTAATTGGAATTAAATGCATGGAGTTGAGAGGATTAATCCTTGATAAAAACGATGAAATTACTGAAATCATTACAACACGTCCAGAATATGGGAACCTTTCTAAATGGTTAAGAGATTTTAGAGTAGAAGAACCCGAAATAGCTCGTGATAGAGATGGTGGACTTGTTGCAAGTCTTAAAAAAGCACTAAATAAACTAAATAATGAATTAGGTTTTGTTTTTGAACCAGAGTATGTTCCGGGGCTAATCCTTCCAAGATATAATATTCTCCAAGATGTCATTAACCTAATAAATAATTCCCTTGATTATGAAACATATAAAAAAGACGATTTTTTAGGGTGGGTCTATCAATATTTTGATGAGGAAGGAAAGCAAGCAATATTCGAACGATTAAATATTTCTGCAAGTAACAAATTGGAGGATTATGACATCATACCATATTCACAATTATATACTGATCATTATATTGTAGAATTCATTACTCAAAATGCGCTTGGAAATTGGTGGAGGGTTCATCATCCTGATTCAGAAGCATTGAAAAAATGGGGCTATCTCTTACCACAATCAGAAGAAATGAATGATTTTGAGAAAATGGAAATTAAAGATATAAAAATCTTGGATCCTGCTTGTGGTTCAGGGCACTTTTTACTTTATGCTTTTAATCTCTTATATGAATTATATTTAGAGGAGGGAAAAATACCTCAAAATGAGATTCCTCGTATTATCTTAGAGAATAATCTTTATGGTGTAGATATTGACAGACGTGCGGTTCAGTTAGCATCTTTATCTCTTTTTCTCAAAGCAAAAGAAATTAATCCCTCTTTAACAATCTCAAAATTAAATTTATACAGTACAGATATTATCTTCCAAAATAAAGAACTTTTTGAAGATTTGAAGAAAAGAATGAAAATGAGAATTGAAGAAGAAAAAGAACTTGTAGAATCTATTTGGCAGGGAATGAGAAAAATTTCAGCATTAGGCAGTCTTTTACCAATTGAAAGAGAAATTGAACATTTTATACAATCTCGTAGTACAGGAATTACTCAATTTATTGATGGATATGACACAAAATGGGAACAATGGAAAGATGTACTACTTGACACTTTTAATGAAATAATAAACAATGCATTAGAAAAGCAAAATTCTAATGAATTATTGTTCGCCCGCGATGGAATGCGAGGTATAAATTTTTTAGAGGTATTTAGAAATCGATATGATATAATTTTGATGAATCCCCCTTACATTAATAGTCGTAGGATGAATAAAAATTATAAGGAAGCTTTGAAAAATTATTATGGAAATAATTATTATGACACTTCCGCTTGTTTCATTCAGCGAGCTCTTGAATTACTAAAGAAAGGTGGATATTTAGGTATAGTAATTCCTCATGCTTTAACTTTTTTAAAAAATTTTCAAACATTTCGTAATATGATAATCGAGAGAAGCAAAATTAATTGTTTTGTTAAATTAGGAATGTATGCGTTTAGCGAATTAGGTAGAGCACGCTTTAGAACATCTATTTTTCTAGCAAAAAAAGAAGCTAAAGGTACTACAATCTATATTGACGCAAAAGAGTCTAAAGAATTATGGAATGATTTATTACCTATAATTAAATCATATGAGCATAGAGTCACAGATATAAAATCCTTTATAAAAATTGAACAAAATCCTTTCTTATTTGATTTGCCAAAAGCAATATTGGAACTTTTTGATAAATTTTCTCCCTTAAATCCTTCTGACAAAGATAAACGATCAATAGCTGTTCCAAAAGTAGGTTTACAGACAGGAAATAATGAGAGATTCATCAGATATAAATGGGAAATCGATCCTAATAAGATAGGATCAAAATGGTTCCCGATCAATAAAGGAGGAGGTAAAATTCGTTGGTTTGGATTTCAAAAAACTTATGTTAATTGGGAAAATGATGGAGAAGAAATACAAGCCTACCCAGGTTCAAGACCTCAAAATCGTAAATTTTACTTTAAAGAAGGAATTTCTTATTCTTTCATTGGATACTATTTTTGTGGAAGATATTTGCCTCCTGGATACATATTCGAAGTTGGTGGATCTTGTATATTTGGTAATCAAAACCTCTTTTATTTGTTAGCTTATTTAAATTCATCATTAGGAGAATATATCTTAAGCCAATTAAATCCTAGTATAAATACACAAGTTGGTGATTTAAATAGGCTTCCTATATATATTCCTAAAAAGGATGAAGAGAAAATTATTATTACAATTACCAAAAAATGTATTAAGATTCAAAAATGGACATATCAATTTGTATTAACTGATAGAGAATTCAAACATACAGGAATATCTTATTCTATAAAAAAACATTCAAATTCATCATTACAAAACGTTTTAAAATTATTTTTTAATGAATTGGAAGAAATACATATCCAAAAATTAATTTACGAGATATATTTAGATAATAAAATCCTTGAATTATATGAAATTACATCTGAAACTCAAAAAGATATTATAAATCAAATAGATCCTAGAGTTGGAAGATTTCCTTTAATTAAAGATTATATAGAGCACTCTAACTTATTTGAAAAGGAAATTAAAGATTTTATTAAGACCCTTGATAATGTAGCGTTGACTGATAATGAATTACAACAGTTAATTGAAGCAATACAGTCAGGTAAAACCTTTGAAGATCTTTCGCCATATGAAGAAATTTCTCTTAAGTTTCGGATTAATCCTATTTCTATAGCTAAGATTCGAAAAGAAAATATTATTATTCCAGATAATTTTGCTAAAAATTCAGTTGAGGATTTTTTAACTGAAATTATTCTAAAATTATTAGAAATTGATGACGATGGAATTATTCCACTTAGTAAAAGTACGGGAGCAAATCATATCGAATTGAGAATATTACAAGAACTTGAGAGTTTAGTCGGAGAAGAACATATTGAGTCATTTAAAAATGAAATGCAAGAAATTCTTGGAAAAACTTTAGAAAAATGGTTAGAAATTGACTTTTTCAAGCATCATATTATCCAATTTGAAAAGCGTCCTCCTATATGGCATATATCAAGTCCTTCTAAAAATTTTAGATGTTATCTATATTATTTAAAACTAACAGAAGATACAGCCTCAAAAATACGCTTTAATTATTTACGTCCTGAAATTGATTATAACAATAAATTATTAACAAAGTTTCAGGATATTTTGATCTCTAAAGGTGAAAAAACTGATATAAAAACAAAACGCTCAATTAAAAAATTTGAGAAAATAATGGATGATCTTAATCAATTTGATAATCAACTTGAGGACCTAATAAAAAGGAATTTTAAACCCAATATTGACAACGGGATAAAAGAAAATTTACGTCCTTGGCAAGAATTACGATTATTAGCAATTAATAAAGTAATAAAATATTAATATTCAACGAAAAAGGTATTTTTTTTTTAATTTGTTAAAAGAAATTAATAATTGTATCATAATCTTTTTTCGATAATTCTCGAATCCCTTTAACCCCAAATAAATAAGTATTCCATTTATCCTTTCTTTTTATGAATTCTAATTTATCCACAATAGATTTGATATCAATAGGTTCATTTAAAATTTCAATCGGATCCATCTTTAGTTGATAAGGGAATGACCCTCCTGAAAAATTCACCTTTTTTTCGATCGTCTTAGATATAACTCTAAAGGAACCCAAAATTGAACTTAATGGTCTTATTGCATAAACAATTATCAAATCATCCTTATTAATTAAATCAACTTTATTTCTATTATTTGAACCAATAATGTTTGTCTTCTTAACAACTTCCCAATTTTCTTGATTAATAATAAACATCCAATATCGAGTAATTTTAAATCAACCTTCAATCTTTTAATAATTAATATTTTATTTGATTTTAATTTATATTTTTCTAATATTCGTGTATTTTAGTATGAAGTTTAAGCTCTTAAATAAATTTCGTGAAATAACCGTTGATTTATTTAATCTCTTATATTTTTTATATTAGGTTTTGGATTTGAATCAATAGTGATTTAGAGAATAGAAAAGAGAACCTATTAATATTAATAAGTAAGAAAATGCTTTAAAAAAAATTTATTTTCTTCTTTTCTTATTCATGAAATTTAAATAAATAAACATGATTATTTATTTAGTATTCTTGAAATGACTCAATGATTAAATTTGAAAAAACTAAAAAAATTATTAGAAAAGTCAGACTTTGAATGGGTGAAAAAAGATCTCTTACCTCTTATAGGGTTATTAAATGTCGGAAATAAAATAAATAATGGAAAATTTGGTAGATTCTTCTTGTTTCCATTAAGTAAAGAAAATATAGTTAATAACTTAATAAGACTAACTCAAAACACAAAAGAACAAATTGTTCTAAAACTCAAAGAATTTGAAGAAACTTTTAAAGATTATATAAAGTTAAAATCCAAAAGTCTTACCTATGGTAAGTCTTCCCAAAGAAAACACTACTCTGTAAAAAGAAAATGTGTTGATTCAGAAGATTTAGATTTTACATCAGAATATTATGAATTAAAACCAGAAATCACTGAACTGTCCAATAAGACAATTGAAAATTTAAAATTTGATACAAAGGAAATTTATACACAGTTGATTCAAAACACACACACTTTTAATCACCTAATTCTTCTAGCCTTATTTAGAGAAATTGTTAGAAAATTATCTTATAATATATATTACAAACTTGATACAACAAAATATTATCCTAATAAGGAGGATTTAAGAAAAATTCTAATGAGAGCACAAGTAGATAAAGCATTCATTAATTACTGTATCAATTATATAGATTATAAGGAGATTTATAAATTACTTTCTTATAATAAGAAATATTTTAGCATAATTTATTCTCATGATTTTAACGCAAACACATGTTATCGAAGCGATAATATATTGATTATAAAGAAAGTCTTTGAAGAATTAAAAAAATTGCTAGAAAACTATGATTTTATAAAAATTCTTAATGAAAAATATGAAATCATAAAAAGCCAATTGAGCTGCGAAAAGAATAGACTTCCTTTATTTGAATATAAAGATGATAAACTAAAGTTTCTTGTAGAAAATGATAATTATGCTAAGCTTCTTGATTCAAACAGACCATTTTTTATTGAAAATATAGGTCAATACTTTAAAGCATATGAGTGGTTTAAAAAAAAAAGCTTTTTTCAGATTGAGAATAATTCAATCACAATTAAACCAGAAATGGAAGAGAAATTTAAAAATCATTATTCAGATATGCAAGAATCGGAGAAAGCAAGAATAAAAAAAAACCTAGAGGATTTATTAAAGCTTTGGAATAATTTGGATATAGAGATTAATAGTGAAGTTGGAATCAATAGATATATCTCGAACTTAATTCCAAAGGAAAAAATAGTGGAAGAAAAAAAAGAATCAGTTCAAAAATTAATAAGGAAAGGTGAATCTAATGTTCTGGAGTTCAAAGCTAGTATTAGATGGGATTATTATCAAGATAAAATGAATAAGGAATTAGAAATGGTGATAGTTAAAACAATAGCTAGCTTTTTGAATTCAAAAGGGGGAATTTTATTAATTGGCGTTAATGATGATGGCGAGATAATAAGTATTGAAAAAGATTTATCCACCTTAAAAAAGAAAAATTTAGATGGTTTCCAATTATTAATAATAGATTTAATTTCTAAATATATTGGGAAAGAGTTTGCGAATTATATTAAAATTAGATTTGAAAATTTAAATGATGTTGAGGTTTGTGTAATAACCGTTAAAAATTCTCCGAATCCCGTTTTCTTTAAATCCCCAGATAAAAAAGAATTCTATATTCGCTTTGGAAACAGCACACGATTTTTAGACAGTGAAGAAACTTATAAATATATTGAAGATCATTGGAGATAGGTGCTTTTCTTTATTAAGTTATTTTACACATAATCTGAAAAATTTTCGGGAAATAACCGAACTATATTAAGAACCTGATAATTTGAAAAAAGAATCAAATTTTTGTCATAATTCGAAATGAGAAAAAATGAGTTCTAAATCCTTGTTCAAATACTCAAATTTTGGTATTTCTTCTTGGATAATTTGATAGGTCTTCCAAGAAGCTTTTTTATTTTCAAATCGATCAAAGTAATAACAATGATCTTTATCATCAATAGTAAATAAGGGAAGAAGTTCTAAGGCGGTTTCTCTAACTTGTGTTATATCTTCCGTATCTAGTAGATAAAAACGATTAACTGCCAGAGATTCTTTTAAATTAATTTCTTTTTGTCTAAATGGTATTCCAACTCCCATTATTATTCTATATTTTGTATTATGGAAAACAGTATTAGCTTTTTTGTGTGGTTTTATTACCTCTGGTTTAATAAGTTCAACTGTTTTATAAGCATCTTCATGATATGACCACAACTGCTTTAAATTAAATTCTAAAGTGCTTAAACTCTTTTCATAGAATGAATCAGGAAGTTCGCCTTTATGGGCTATATTATTCCTTATTCCCAGAGCATCTTCCAATAATGGAATAATTCCTTTATGAGTAATTATTTTCCAAAAGAGTTCTGATATTTTTGATAATTCTAAAAATTCTTTACCATCTTTCTTTGAATTTAATAGAGATCTAATTGTTTTTGTACACCTTTTATAATATTCAAACCAAGAACCAAATGTGGGTTTTTTAAACCATGCCCTTTTCCCTACTTCTTTATCAATCCAATTTCTATATTTAAAATAATGTTCGAGATAAAAACTACTTAGCATTATTGTTGTACTAAATTGCGTAAAACCTTCAAAAAAATTAATTAAATATTTGCACTTCAATCTAATGTCTATCTCTACGAAGCTTAGCCATAAAATAGAAGCTAAATGAGTTGGTAATTTTTCTATCCAACTTATTATATCTCGATTATCTAGTAAATTTGAAATTGTTCCTAGAAAACCCCACATACCCTTTTCTTCTCTATGAAGGTGAATATTATCATATTGATCTATTTCTACAATACTTCCATCTGGAAACTTGCAAATATGAGTATCTTCATTCTCTAATTCTACAGTCCTAGTTCCACCTTCATAGTAGGAATCTTCTAAAATGAAATTTATAATAGAACTAAATAAGTAATCGATCTGAAATTTCATGAAATCATCCGAATTGAAAAATTCTTGTATTTCTTTTTCTAATTTTGGTTTTAAAGAAGCAATTTTATTTTTTTGTTCACCCATTCTTTTTTCCCATTGAATTTTATGATAAACTGAAGCAGAGGAACGTTCAAATCTTCTATATGCAATTTTCCTAAAGCAATATTCGATGTCTTCAGCATTAAAAAATTCTTTAATTTTTATTGAGGCTTTAAAGAAATAATTCTGAATAAAGTTTTCAACATCCTGAAAATCAGTTGGGTCAGGACTTCCAAAAATTATACAATAAACAAATGTATCCTCACTCGATACCATTTTAGAAAATTCTTCTAACTGAGGATTTAAACTACGATTTCCATTGAAAAATAGAACTTTTTTATGTGCTAATTTTGTTATCGCTAAAGAGGCCATTTTTTTCAAGATATCCTTTGATTGATTTGATAAAGAAATGATAATATGATCTCTGCCAAATACTTTTTCTTTTACCCATATTTGGTTAGAAATTATCTTGTTTTTGACATCGAAACTATATCGATTAACAAAAAAATCTTTCCCATGAAAAAACTTCGACTTATGCTCATCAACATTAGTTAAAAAATTAATATAACCATACAAGAGTTTTCCTAACAACTTTTTAATGTCTTCTTGATATAGTAATGCAACCGTTGTCATTTTTATTTACTATTTGTATTTATATAATTTAATTATTTGGATAAAACATAATGAAACAAGAATAAATGGCGACAAAATTACTTTAATTTATCGAATAGAATTTAATTAATTTCTAGTCTTATTTTTTCTTGTTAAAAATTTTTTAGTAGGACCTGATGTATTAAATTATTATGATTAGATCGTGAAACGGTTATCCAATTAAATCTAATAAGATGTAATTTTATTTTGTTAAAAACAATTTTTTCGAATTAATTATCTGCAAAATGGCGTCAAACTTCTGAAGAAAATAGGAAAAACATTCTGATTCCATAGGCTTCGTGAAATAACCGTTAAAATTTGAAAAAACTTATTCTTTACTTAATCAATAATATTTGAAAGTTATTGCTAAAAGTAATCCGATTAACATACAATTTCTAATTCTTATATTTGTTATGTCTTTCTTATGTCCTTTTTAGGTTAGCATTAATTTTTAAGCTATTCACAATATCTATAAGCTGATTTAATAACGCATTATTGTTTTTTCAGCTGAAATACCATCCTACTTCAATTATTATTAAAATCTGGAAATCCTTGATGATTAAAATAGTAATTAATAATGAGCTTGAATAAATAACACTATTCTAGAACAGTTCCACCCCACTTTTTTAGGAGGGGGCACCACAGGGAGAGGAAACAGTAGAATTCAAGGTATTGAAAAATTTTTTTGATTACAAAATTTCATCTAATTTTTGACAACAGATAATCTTTATGAGCCCCGTTCATTTTATCTTGATTACTCTCATAAATATGTGTTATAATTTCATTAATAGTTTCATCTTGTAATTCAGTCATTACTCCCAGAAAAACGATGACATCAGCCTTATTAAATAAATCAAAGTGATCATAAATATGTATTAAAATTTCTCTTAAAATATGTGGTCGAGTCTTAATTAGTGCAAAAAATTTATCCCTATCAATTGTATTTATATATTGTAAATACTTCAAGAATAAATATGAGATTTGCTTGAAGTATTCATCTGAAGTTTCAAAAAATTTAAAAACTATCTCACTATATTTAGTTTTTTCATTTTTATAATTTGTACGTTAGAGTTTTAATAAAAAATCGACTAATGTCGTTGCATTTGACTCAAATTTAGATAAACTTAGTATTAAGGCATCTCTAAATTGATCATCAAACTTATAATAATTCCTTTTAAGAAAATCGAAAACATCAAAATAATTATCCTCATTTTTTGAACCCTGTAAGCATAATTCAAGAATATTAGGGGGGATTTGATTATAATGGTTCCCAACTACATATAAGCCTAAAGGAAAATAATGTTTTTCCTTAAACATCCTATTGAGCATTTTGGTTTGGTTTTCTTTTGTAAATTTATCAAAATTGTTATCTAAATAAGAAATTGCGCTCCATGGTAATTGTTTTTTTTCAAACATATTCTCAATAACACTTAAAGAAAAATCTTCCTCAAATTCTTGAGGATATCGAGCTAAGATATAGGCAAAGCATTCACTAGCAATTTCTTTTTCATAGAATTCATTAATAACATTTTTAAAGATATCATTAAAAGTTGAAGAGCCATGAAAAATTGCCTCTCCCAGACATTCAACATATAATGGATGTGAGAACCCGATATTGTCCGATTCTTTTATTAATATTTTATTTTTTTCAAATTTATTCAGTATATTTTCGAAAATTGCTTCTTTTTCAATATCCAATGATTCTATTACTGCAAAAAAAAGCTCTCTAAATTTATCAAGCTTTAGATACTCACAAATGAAGAGTAAAGCAAGAAAGATTTTATGGGTTCTTTCCATCTCCTCGAAATTTTTAATAAAAATATTTAGTACTTCCTTAGAACACTTCTTCATTTCGTTAATTAATTCATCCAATTCCGCTTCATTTCTGGTTAGAATACTAAATATTTTAATACTTAATGGAGTTAATAGATAATTTGAACTTTCCATAGCTAACTCAAGTTTTTTTTTTGTTTTTGAATTTTTGAACCATTCACATTGGAATAATTCACCATATCTGTTTAAAATTATAATCCTTTTTTTAATATCATAACATGTTTCACTTAAATTCAAAGACGTTGATAAAGGTTCATAATCCATAAAAGGACTACTGTGTTCTTTAAAATTTGTAAATATATCCTCTCTTGAGGTTATTATAACATAAAGATTTTCATATTCTTGAAATGAAGATATAATCGATCTGATTTCTCTCTCTAACAATTTATTTCTATCGTAAAAGTACTGACCCCAGGGATCTTCAAAATAGATAATCATATTGGGTTTTAACTCCTCGAGGAATCCTTCTAAGCGATTTGGTGATTCTTTATGACTGATTATCTTGGGTTCGAAACCTTCTATGTAAAATTCCCATAATAGTCTAATAGCGGTAAATGTTTTCCCATATTCGGGTATTCCAGATAATACTATTACATTTTCATTTTGTAATTTTTCTTTTATCTCAGAAAAATTAAATGGTGGTTCATACACCCAATCAATATTTCTTATTATTTCATTATCCTTATAACCTAAAATCGTTAAAAATTTCTTTTTTTGTCCTAATTCAATAGCGTTTAGGAGATCAATAGAATAAAATGGGTGTGGTGTTGTTAGAATTTCATGGCATAAAATTTGATCATGGGGATGTAATTTCTTGAATACATCATTTGTAAAGACAATAAATGTGTCTTTCAACCGATTTTTGCTAGATGCTTTTAACCAATCCCTAAACCTTTTTGGGAGATTTTCTTTAAGAAGGGAAATTATACCTGAAAGAGTAGAGAGCGGTTTTTTTACTTCCCTCAATGGCTTTTCGATTTGGACCAATCCAAAAGCAATTTCCAATGGGATTTTTTTATATTCCTCCTTAATGTAGCCCGTCTCATGTTCTAATAAATCGATTAAAAACTCAAATATTATATCTATTGGATTTGAATTTTCCTTTAGTTCAAAAGCTAATAAAAAATCATCTCCTTTTTCTGAATCACCAATTCGTTGAAATTCATAAATATCTTCCAACTCATTAAGTTTATCCTTAATAATTTCTAAGTTCTCAGTCCTAATAAATTCAGGTTTTTTACCAATAATCTCTCCCAATTCCTCGTATCTTTCTTCATACCCAAGAATATCAATATAAAATAAAATAATTTCAGCTGAAATACGATCTCACCAGTTAATATCTATATTCTTAATGGGGTTCAATTTTATTTATTATTTGCTATTTATTTAAAGATATATAACAGCTAGAATAAATCAGTAGGATTTCAATTTACTATGGATATTTGAGACTATTTATGGATATTTGAAAATATTTATCTCTTTGAATATTCATATTATTTAGAATTAAATTCAAATCAATAGCTTGAAGCAGATGGTCGGTTATGTATTTAATTTCGCATTCTATTTCTCATTATTGAAAATTTCATCTTTTCCCCTTTTGACTACCATTGGCTTATTAAAATTAGGAGGAAATGGTGCAAATCTTCTTACTGATGTGTTTAATTTGAACTTTTCCTTAATAGATGTGAAAATGAAATCCATATAGGTTTTAATGTTATTAGAAGCTTCAGCTAAGTAATCAATATTCATAATAGGCTTACTATTTAAAAGGTCTGGTGATATATTTAACTTTTTAATGCATAATTCAGAAATACGACCATTATTATGAACTATGATATTTCTCCTATAATAATTGTCTCTTAGAGCTTCCCAATTTTTAAACTTATTATTTAAATCTATTTTATACTGCTCTGATAAAAAATTATTAAACTCATCAATATCCTTGTATCCTAATTCATTTGTAATTTTTTCTGCTAAATGTTTATGTAAATCTTCAAGAGAATTAAATTCTAATAATCTTTCATAATTAATTGATTTTTTTCTATTCTTCATTTGTTCAGGCCTATTCATTAGCAAAGTTAGAAACAAGTTTTTATTAAAACCTTCAAAAAGAGCCATGAGATAAACAAGAGTCATATTCATTAAGTGTTCTGATTTCGGGATATTCAATCTCATTTCGCGGTGTTTCTCTAACATATCTTGGTGTTGCTCAGATAAATATATCCCAGTTCCCTCAGCACTCTTTTCAAGTTGATCTATTATTTTTAAGTATTCCGTATATCTCTTTTGATAATCCTCGCTACTTAAAAGATCTCTAATTTTAATATATTCATTTTTTAAAATATAATATGTTGAAAACAATACATCCATTACCAATGTAATTTGTTGCTGATAATATTCTGAAATACTCTTTAATTTAACACCTAAAGACATGAGAATCTAACCTACTTATCTTCATTAGTTCTTTAAATCCTCATATTATTTTTCTACTTTATTGTTAAAGAGTAAATAGAATTAGTGATTAATCCTATTATTTAATATTATTGATTACGAAGAATTCAAAGGGAAATAAATAATCCGTACCTTTACATCTTTTCCTTATCTACTTTTCCAGGAGGGGGCACCACGGGGGAGGGAGATAGTTTGAACTAAATTTCGATGTTTTTGTGTATTAATATATTTTGACTTAGCATCATTTAGTGTAGAATCCTAAATGTTTAATTTCTAGATATTTACTATTCCTCAATAAGACTCTTTTTTAGAACATTATATAATTCTTCGAGCGCATTTACAATATCCGAACCTTGATATATATTTTTAAAGTCTGGGTGTTCTTCAAGATAATTTCTTATCTCTTTTCCACAAGCTTCTAAAAATTCAAAATAAGGTTTATTTTCAGAATTAATTGAATTTTTTTTATAAAGATCATATACAATTCTTGAAATAGCTCCAATGAGTTTTAGAAATTCTATTGAAAAATTGGTATTGAATGAGAAGAATAATGGTCAACGTATATTATGCCCATAGTATATTAATTTATAATACTAAAAGAGAAAAAAAAGAGTTAAGATTCCTCAGAAAGAAATTTTCTTCGATATTTAATCCAAATACAGATATTATATGGGATGATACTACAAAAATGGAACCATATTTTAGAGCTGTCAAAAATTCTGATATATTAGTTGTTTCAGAGCTTAAGAATCATATTGGAAAAGGGGTTTTTGATGAGATAAAGACAGCTCTTAATAGTAATATCCTAGTTCTCTGTTTAAGAAGGAAATTTTTTAAATATAGTTTAAGAAAAGTCAAAGATGTAGAATTATTAAATGAAGAAAATTGGAAAACTTACTATGGAAAAGTGAAATTGGCAACGTAAAAACTTTACCCGAGCCATTGGTCGACAATTTTGAAAAAATATTTGAATTAAGTAATTCTGATTGATTTGAATCTAATTTTCTCTTTAGCGGTGAAATTTAAAAGCAAGATATTCAAATTTTATTAAGAAACAAAATTTCTGTTAACGACTATTGATTTATTAAAAGATTTTCATATCCTAAATGAGCACTTATCATAATCACTGACTTTCCATCTTATCCGAAATAAAATTTGAATTAATTTTTCCTACTTTTCTAGGAGAGGGCACCATGGGGGAGAGAGAAAAAAAAATTATGACTATTTTTATTCTGAATGACAATAGAAAAAAGCATTATGAAAACTATAATCGAGTTTACACAGAAAATGAGAGTAGAACATGTTGAGGATTATAAATATAATAAAATATTTTTTCTTTTTATCTTAAATAAGAAAATGTCCACGTTTGTATAATTCAAAAAGAATTTTAGCTTCATGGTTAGCATCATCTACAGCTCTATGTTTTTCAGTGTATTCATTATTTGGGAAGAAAAAGTCCCAAGACTCTTGAACATTAGGCTTTTTATATCTTGAGCTGTCATATTTATATGGAATTTTTAAAACATTTTGTGCTGTCAACATTATACATGGTAATTCTTTGGGGACATTAATCCCTCTAGCTTTTAAAAAACCAAGATCGAAAGCTTTATTATATGC
Source organism: Promethearchaeota archaeon (assembly GCA_019057865.1). Classification (GTDB taxonomy): domain Archaea; phylum Asgardarchaeota; class Lokiarchaeia; order Sigyniarchaeales; family SOKP01; genus Loki-b32. Next base: position 16,903 of record JAHLWP010000019.1, on the reverse strand, counting down.
AGTTATTGGGTATTGATTGAAAATTTCGCTTATTTTCTGTTTTAAATTTTCAAATGGTGGAGCATTTTCAATATTTTCAAATTTGAGATCTGAATTGTCAAAAATCCATGTGTCCCTATGTTCTTCCCCAAATTTAGGTTCCTTTACTAATGAATTAAAAAGAATCTTAGTTTCACCAGTTAGTAAGCTTAATTCAACAATTCCAATCTCAAGAATTAAATCACTTTCTTGTATTTTCCCTGTTGTTTCAATATCTATAACTGCAACCTTATCATTATTTAATTTTTTCATTATATTCATATTCCTATATGCTTATTTTTGCCTTTTTAGATCCCTTATTATGATCTTTAATAATTAAAATTCGATTGTTACTAAATAAGATCACATTTATTATCAATGTGATAAGTGTTCAAAATTTCTTATCAAAAACTAGACCCTGAATGTTTTTTAGATTACATAAAAGATAACACTTCTGAAGAAATATGTTCAGAAATAATTAGTTCCTTCAAATAATTTTTTTCGTAATTTTTAGGAGGGGGCACCACGGGGGAGGGAGATAGGAGAAAATAGGGAAAAAGATATATTTCTGTTCGTTTTATTGAATAATAAGACAAAAAAGTAATATAACTGATTAAAAATGAAAATTATTTCGATAGGATTCAAGAATCCCTTTCACGAATCAGGCTATACTAATACAATTAAGATTAATAGTCTTGACGATATCAATGTATTCATTAGTATAAATAATAATTTTTAAAGGGAAATTTAGAAGTCCATCAATTTTAACATTGGAAGAGTTAAAATTATCATGAATAGAAAAGCAGAATATGAAGTATTCATTAATTTATATAAATTAGCTTTAGAATTTTCTAAATCGAATGAACTAATCTTGAGTGAACTGAGTCATTATTTAGTAGATAATTTGATTTCTAAGATCTGTATTTTTATTGCTCAAGAAAAGAGCTTAACATATCAAACAATTTCAAGTAAAGGAAATAAAAAAACTTTTGATTTCCCGAAATTGTACAAAGAGATTTTAAGCCCCCTTTATCCTAATGTCCCCCAATATGATAAAGGAATTAAAAAACTGCATGATCAAAGGAATTTATTTCAACATAGGTCAGAATCAATAACATTAGGAATTAGACCAGAATTTGCTATTGAATATGTACGATTAACCGAAATAATATTAAAAGAGGTAGGAATCATTGAAAAAGCTAAAACAGTGGAACCTACCAATTACTTAAAGGCTCAATATTCAAAAGAAAAATCAAAAGTTGAATATTTAGAGGAATCTAGAGCTCATGTCGATGAAGAAGCAATATTTAATAAGTTAACAAAACTAGAAAAAGAATTCGATCAAAATATAACATCTCAAAAGGTAAAAAGTGATTTGAATATGAGAATTATAGCTTATCCCCTTCTTAACACAGGAGGATTATTTAAGATTCCGCAAATTTCAGAATTAAAAGATTATTTGGAAATAGAGACAAAAAATGGACCTCCTATTGATTCCTTTCCTACTCAAATTTTTAATAATTTAAGTGTTACTAGGGAAGGCCTTCAGTATATATCCTCATCAAGTTTGATTGGCAGTATATTGATCCAGAGGGAAGGATTGGTTCTCTATGATTGGCGTTATGGGTTAAAAAAAGATCCCTACAACCAAACATTACCAGTCCAAATTATGTCAGCTTATGTGCTAGGTTTCTTGTACTTTCTCTCAAAGTTTTTCAATAAACTTAAGTATCTTGGAGCAATAAAAATAATCTTTAGCGTATTAAATATCTCGAATTGGAAATATTCTCCTCAACCAAAATTCATATACAATAGACCTAAATTTAATTTCCAACACAATAGTTTTATACCTTTTGAACGTATTTATACTATTAAAGAACTAAGTAGTAAAGAAGGTAAACAAAGATTATTACAAGAAATATTTAATGAGATTTTATTGGGTTATGGAGATAGCATAGGGTTTAGATTAGGTGAAAATTTAATAGCTTTTTTGGAGAAAAATTAAAGATATGGGAGCCTAATTCATTTATCTCCAATTATGGTCTGATTCAAAATTGGCTAGAAATACTCTATCTAATTATAAATTATATTTTTCAAAAGAAAGGAAGCTCAAACAAAGAGATTAAAATTAGTTTTTCTCCTTGCTTTCTATCTTACTTTCTTTAATCATATCTATACATATCGAATGGATCTTTTCCATCAGACAATAATTTAATTCCTATTATTTTTATTGAAAGGTCAAGCGTATTTAATAGACGAAATATTTTTTCAAATAAGAGGAAAAATTCATTAACATCTATCTCAATATACTCCAATTTTCTTTTAAATAATAGTCTCCTATTAGTATGAATAAATTTATTTTTTTTATCTTCAGCCATTTAAGCAGATATAAGATGTATACTTGGCAAAATTTGATCACTTTGGAGGATTACAACATCGGTTTTTTCTTGAAATTTATCATTGATACAATAAAAGAATTATATGTACGGAAAGTTTTTACTATATTTGACCATTATAATGACCAGATGACATCCTTTTCATATTTTAATGCTAGATTGAGAATAGAAATGATCTTTAATTTTTGAAGTATGTGAAATAACCGAAGTTAATTCAGATTTATTAAAAAAAAAATAATCTTAATAATTAAATAGAATTCTAGTATATCCAAAGTTCTTCATCCTGATATACAGTATTGAATAAATGACAGTTTAAGGCAATTATGTTATAAAAAGTTCAATTTTTGGTTACTTCCATATAACCTGATTTAAGATTATCTGATAATAAGCATAAATTTTTATCTAATGTTATGGAGAAATTATTTTCTGCGTTTTCAATGATTTTTTTTAGAAGATTTTCATATGAACCCAGTAACTCAGAAAATTTACTATCTGTGCGTATGAAAACAAGAGTTGGTTGATTCCCACCACGTAATCTATAAATATTCAGGATTATTAAAGTACCTCCTTCATATTGAGTTCCAATTTTTGAAGTCCTCGTATAAATTGAAATATCGATACCGAGTTTTTTTAAGAATTCAGGTTCTTTTTTAGCAATGGATTTAAAAAATTGAAATTGAGGAGGAATGTATAGATTTTTCTTTGGCAGTCCATCAAATTTAGAAGAGATAATAATTTCAAAATAATTTTTAAGTTCATTGATAACTGTTTCTATTCGATCTCTTAACTCCACTTCTCGTTTCTTTTCTTCAATATCTTTCATTACAAATGGGATAGTTAAAGCGGTTACTACACTGGTTAATATTATAAAATTTCTTAATGATTCAACTATAAGATTATAAAATTCTATGTTAGTTGTAATGAATAGGATTGTAAATAAAACTAATAAAATTATTTCTACCAAAATTATAATAGTTAAAAAAAAAATTTTCTTATATTTCAGAATATCATTAATTTTTGCCATGTTTATTTATATTTTCTTTTAAGATATATATCTTAACATGCAATCATGAGTTAATAATATGTAATGAAAATTTTATTTGAGGATGTTTAGTTCAATCACTTGAATCTGAGCTAATTAATGAAGTCAAGATTTTTACAGGAGAGTATTTCGTGAAACGGTTACTGAACTAAAAGGTAAACTCAAATTGTCTATTTATTGAAAGATAAGAGCTAAGTTTTTAGTAAATTGACTCTTAGACAATTAAGATTCAGGATAAAATAATTATTAGATTAGCTTTTGTGGGGATTCGTGAAATAACCGTTAAAATTTAAAAAAACTTATTCTTTACTTAATCAATAATATTTGAAAGTTATTGCCAAAAGTAATCCAATTAACGTACAATTTCTAATTCTTATATTTGTTATGTCTTTCTTATGTCCTTTTTAGGTTAGCATTAATTTTTAAGCTATTCACAATATCTATAAGCTGATTTAATAACGCATTATTGTTTTTTCAGCTGAAATACCATCCTACTTCAATTATTATTAAAATCTGGAAATCCTTGATGATTAAAATAGTAATTAATAATGAGCTTGAATAAATAACACTATTCTAGAACAGTTCCACCCCACTTTTTTAGGAGGGGGCTCCACGGGGGAGGGAGGCACCAATTATTAGGGAAATTGGTAAAAAATATTATCTATTCTTTTACTTTTTACAAGATTTTTATTAAGAAGCTTTAAACTTATTATAAAGAACTTCAAACACTGGTTTAATAGTTTCATACCATTTTTCATCGATTTCTATACTCCGAATTTCCTTAAGGATATGAATATAATTTCTAAAGTCTCTAAGATGTGATTGTACAATTACCCACCTCATTTTTTCCCCAAAAATATCATTTTTAATAGCAGCTTCGATATAATTAGCAAATGTATCACCTTTCCGATTGTTATAAGGTTCAGATGGTATGTTATTATTTCTACAATATCTGACTAATAGAAATTCTAAAATTGCTCCCATTAAAATCATACAGAATTTGTAATTCCTATCATATTCAAACTTTAATAATGTGCTCAAGTTTTTTGAAAAAGTCTCTTTCTCTTTCTTATCTTTCAAATATAAATCTAATTTTCCAAGTAAAAGATCAAATTTTTCTTGTCTTAATTTCGTTTGATATTCTTGATAACTCTGTTCAACTATAAAACTAAAATCCGCTTCAATATCATCTGGGTCTTTTAATATTTTTGAGATGTATTCTTTAATTTTTCTCTTGACTCCCTCGATTATTTCTAAAAATTCAGATTTTTTAATATAATGAGTTTTGGGTGTTCCCCATATATTCGTAGTATTATAAGTTGATAAATACTTTTTAGAATTTTCAATTACTTCCTTGATAGATTTTAAAAAATATTCTGTTTTTTCATATTTTCTCTCTGCAATAAAGGGAGAACTATGTTTATGGACAAAAATATTTATTTTTCTATAATGAGGAATTGATTCTTTATCATCATAACCATTTAGTTCCCAACTTACCCAGTTGATTGCATTGTCGTGCTCATAGTTTTCTGCAATTTCAATAACTTTCTGGAGATTTTTTATTAATTGGTCTTTTCTATTTATCGTATTTTTAATAGATTTAATTAAATCTGGAATATTTGACACTCGATCAAGCCTTTCATTTTATCTTATTTATAATTAATTAATCTAAAATCGAATAAATATTTATATTCATTTCTAATCAAAACCCTACATCCAAGAATCCTTTAAGATTTTCTATAATCTTTTCTTTAATCTTACTATTTCCCAAGTAATGAGGAGGGCACCGCGGGTGAGGGAAATTCAATAATATTTAATGATTTGGATTGCGAAATCCATCACGACAGCAATCTGAACCATATAATCAGCAAAATTATCCCCATCGCTAGACAAAATCCAATCAGGAGATGTATTATTGCAGATAGTTCGCAAGTTATTCATCTTCTCGTCAAATAACATGATTGCTTCTTCAAAATTTCTTGGCAGGTGTAAAACCTTTTTTTGAGATATGAATTTTCTACTGATTGAACTTTTATATCTATTCCAATATTCATCACATTGTTCTTCAAAAAGCTCATGATCTAAATATAGTTTAATTAAGCTAGAACCACCTGATGTACCAGCTCCAATCAAACCCCATTTAATGGCACTTTCTAACATTTTTTTTGAACCTTTCTTTCGATTAACAATTATTCCTAATAATCCCATAATTAATGTCCAAAAAATGGTATTTGGGATGACTGGATTTGCCACTGAGAGAGGAGCGTGATATGGTGTTCCCCAATCTGTAATGTAATGGAATGTCTGTCCTAAAAAACTAATCCAAGATGAATCATCTTTGAGATAAGCATTTTTAGCTTTCCTCAAATTTAAGATTGCGTTCTCCTTCGCTCCTATAGTATGTTCAACTAACGTTTCGAATAGAATTGGTACTACTTTGGGAATATTTTGTAGATTTTTCTCGATATTCTTTCTCTTTTCCAGATCTGGTTCTATTGATGCTTTTATTAATTCAAACAGATCTTCATTATTCATTGGAACTGACCCATAAGCTCCAACCAATTTAGCTAATCCTTTATGACATATTTCTCTCAAAAAAATCACACCTCTTTCTCTGATTGCTATTTATTTTCATCTTTTGTCAATAAATAAATTAATCCTGCGATACCTAAGCCTATTAATGTTCCTAATGCTAAGCTCCCTCCAAGACCAAGATCAAATTTCGGATATTTAAAACTACATTTAGGGCATTTAAGGATCTTCTGGAATCATTAATCCAATATATCCTATAATAATTCCAATTACTTTTCTTATGTGTTCATCTTCGCTGAATATTTTCTTATTTAGGAATGGAAAAACTCCAATATTATTTTTTTCTGAAATTAGATCCACTACAATCATTTTTCGAAAGACCTCTATAATATTATTTAAAGTAGTTTCATCTTTACTGCTCATTTTCTTTCCTAAAAACTGCAGAATTATATTTGGATATCTACGGCCTAAATCTAAAAGAGTCAGAATAATAACTTTTCTTATTAGTTCATTCATATTGCTCATATATTCATCTATTACTGAAAGAATTGCATCAGGGTGGTGTATTCCGATTCTATAAAAAGCTGCTTCGACGAGTGCTAAAACCTCTAAATCAGATATGCTAATTAATTTAGTTAAAAAAGGTATGGATATATTAGGAGCTATACTACCAATGCTACTAAGGATATTTATGAATTTATTTATAGTTATGCATTGAGTCTCATAGACTTGCTTTAATATTATATTTATGATGGAGCAATAATCTATGATATAACCTTCCTCTAATAATAATTCCATAATCCCTTCATAATAACTCGGATGGATAAATGTTATCATATTGCTTTTATAGTGGATGTACTCAGATATTTCAGCTTTTTTCATTAAAAGTCTAAGAGGTCTGTAGATAATATCAATTCTATGATGTTCTCTTAGAAGATTGATAAACCCTTTGTGGATTTGTTCTAATACTCCTTCTTCTAAATTTTGAAAAATCGCAATTGTTAATATAAAATGTTTAATTTCATTATTCTCTATTTTTAAAAACCATCTCTTTACTGCTTTTTTGATGTGTTTTGAGCACTCAATGGCTTTAATCATATCTATTTTCCCAGAAATTACATTTTTCAAATTTTTCTCAATTAAAAACTGATAATTATGAGGAAATCTAAGACTCTTTATAACATTTATTTGGTTTTTTTTGATGATATTTATTTCTCTCTCAGAAACTGTACCTTCATGTAAATAATATCTCAGATGATTATCTAAAATTTGATTTAGAGCATCATCACTATACACTCCTTCTTGTTTCATCTTAAATTCATATTCAGGATCAAAGTAACTTTCAGTCTCAATTTTTGCTTTTGAGAGATGCTCTACACGAGAAGTACAGATAACAAAATTATTATTTGGATTTTGTGTCAGTTTAAGAATTTTCTCAAAATTTTCTGCTCTCCTTTTTTTTTCAAAATCTAATTTTCCAAAAATATCATCAAATAATATTATTGAGTTTTTTATATAGATGCTTATTAGTTTTAAGATTGCTTCTGATTGATCATCAACCTCAAGGATCAACTTAATATCTTCATGAGATTGTTTTATATCATAGGCTAACTTATATAATGTTGATGTTTTTCCTATATGAGGAGGACCAGTAATCATTAAAAATCTATGAGCTTTTAATTTTTCAAAGGCTATGTTTAAACCTTCAGGAGGTACATAAATTTGCATGATTCGTCTGAAATCCTTATCATTTTCATTAAAGATACATTCTTTCAATATATCTGGGAAATTTCTATAAAACTTTGATTCTAATGGTCCTAAAATACTCTTATAAAACTCAGCATTAATAGCCTTTCTTTTTTGAATTGCATAGTCTTCAAACTTTCTTCTTAAAGTGTCAAATATCGCTTTATTCTTAATGTTCAATCGTGTAAAAAGTAGATTTTCTTTAATATATACTTCTAAATCATTTAAATTTTTATCTTTTAATTGGAAATGAAAATGACTTAAGAAATCTTTAAATTCTTCCTCCTCTAATGATGTTTGCTCTTTTAAATTTTTACGGATTATTTTAACATCTTTATATTTCTTATTTTCTATGAATTCTTGTTGAAATTGACCTTGTTTAATGATATCTAAAAGATCATCGCCCTCAGAGTGATTAGATAAGAGTATAATTCTAATATCTTTTTTTGGGTATTTTTTTTTTAAATCTCTCCAACCATTTGCAAATTTTTTGATATGGATTCTTTTCTTGTTTTTATCTTTTGGATCAATAAAATCAATTATTTTATAAGATGCGTGTTTTGTAGTTGCAAGTTTTACTTGATATGCTAATAATTTATTATCTCTAAAAATCTGAATATCATCAAGATTACCTTGATTATCCTCTTCCATAAGTAGCTCGAAATCTATATTTTCAATATATAATTCTAATGTTAAACGAAGAGCTTGCAAATCTTGATATTTAAAACCTTTCCGAATGGAACTACTCGGTTTTGATTTAATTTTTGAAGTCCTTTTCACTAAGATTACCTCGAACTCAGTAATTTAAAAGTGGTATCATAAACATATAACTTTCTTTAAAACTTCTACACTATATATTAGAGAATTAACAAATTTATTAAATTCTTAGTCTATTCTCCTATTTTGATTTATCAAATTTTTGAATTAAATCTTTTTCGAATTTTTAAAAACTCTTCTCCAAAAAAAATATCAATACTTATATTTACTATTAGCAAAATGACTAATAAAATGCAAAGATTCAAGCATTTTTCTCTAGATATCGTTGTTTTCACTATAAACTTAAACTCCTCCTCTAGAAATCGCAAGCAAGTATGGTATGTTTTAATTTCTATAGATCATCTTATTTATTTCAATGGAATTTTCTTTGGAATCAGACAATGAATTTACCTTTTCTTACAACTTTTTTTATTTAAATAGAATGGATATAATAACAATTCAAGTTTAAAAAAAAACTCCTAAATCATGACTCCTATCAATCACCTAGGATAGAATTACAGCCAATAGGTTGCCATCTTATTGGTCTTTATCATATTGTGGTAGGAGTCACCCTATTTTTAAATGAATAGTTAGAACGGATTTTTAACGCTTCAATGACCTTTTTCTCGAGTGGATCTAATCCCTCCGATAGAATAACTTCAGCAATCTCTAAACCCCTTAGAGTAAGAGATATATTATGACGAGATCTCTGATTATAAAGATTTGTGACATCATTTGTTGAATCGGAATATTTCCTTGAAAATTTTAAGCAGGATTTCTTAAAATGAAATCTCTTACTCCAGATATCATTTGTTTAACTTGATTATCATCATATTCATTATAATGTCCGTGTGCTGCTTTATTTCTGAGGTCTAACCAAGCAGTAACATTTTTTTGTTCTAATTTGGAATAAACATTTTGTTTAGCTAATTCAGAATTTAGAGTATCGGCTTTTTTTGGTCTTGTTTTTCCTCCTGCAATTACCCCTATATCAATACCATTCTTAATACATGACTTTCTTAAATGTTCTTCTAATGTACTACCTGTTATTACAGCTGCAGGGTCTTTATATCCCTCTTCTAATAGATATTCAGCCATCTCAATATAATCTGAAAAAACATCTGCATGAATTAATTCTGATAAGGATTTTAAATATCCTGCTTTTAAATCCTCATGTAATCCTACCAATACCGAAATTAATCTATACAATCTTTCTAAAGGACGATTTATTTCAGTATTATTTAATATTTCAATAGCCTGTTTATAATATTCCGATTCTTTTCCTGTAATTCTCACAATAGTATTCATAATTCTGGAGATTAAAACATTAGATAAAATATCTCCTTTAACGTATTTAAAGGATTTTTTTTTTAGAACAGGTGAGCCGTCTTTCAGACTTGAGACATATTTAGTGTACATTTTTATTATTTCTTCTATTTGTTTAATAAATAATTTTTCTTTAGCATTCATTGTGATTTCGATATACATTATTATCTTGTTTCTTAAATTAAGGAACTAATTGTATTTAAATTAATCCGTCTTTTGATTTATAATGCTGTATAATCAATATCAGTCATGTCAGTTTTATTCCTTCCTTCGTTTTCCCATTAGATCATATTACACTCTTTCACAACCACTAAAATGGACACTTTTTTTTTAAGTGTAGTTTTTACTAGAATAATAATATCAATTCTTTTCTTGAATAACATGAAATTAAATAAATTCACTCTGGTCTCTTATACCCTTTTCTAATCCCTCCTTATATTCTAAATCATATTTTATTTGAATTTTCTCAATTTCTTGCTCTGTAGCTCCATTTCGAATTAAATTATCCAAATAGTTTTTTAATTTCCTTTTAGCTTCCTTCCCATAAAAACGTTCCCATACAGCTCTTTCAAAATCGTTTTCAGGTATTTTCCATAAACCGAATAAAATATCTGCATTTTTAAAATGAGGATACTCTTGAAGATACTCATCTGGAAATATGAAATCATCATTTTGAGAATAAATCCACTGTTTTGAGTTTTGGATAAGCCTTGCATTTACAAATTCAACGAACTTGTGGTCTCCTATAGACACATCCTCATACATATTATAAGTCACTGCATCTTCAAACACTAAACATAACTTTGGGGTTAATGGATAAAAAAATTGTATTCCTTTTGAATCATATCCTATACCACTGCTGGTGATATGACCAAAATAATCCATCATATAAAGATTATATCTACATAAGGGATGATCTGAAGTATAAAAATCTATAGTAGATGAATTTTTAAACAACCTGAGTTTTAATTTAGAAAATAGTTCAATACCACTTGGTAAAAAACCTCTTAAAACCATATTGGTCACTCTTATTGCGCTATCTTTATTGAATTCATCAAAAAATCTTGGATTATCTTTCAGCACTTGTAAAAATTTAATGAAATTTTCCTTTGATGGTGGCATATTCCTCAACAATTCTTTAAGATTCCCGTCTGGAATCAATTTTTCATCGATTTCACCATCTTTCATTGCATTAATAAATACTTTTAGACTCTCCTTATATATAATTACATATTGATCTCTACTATGCGGAGTTCGGTAATCTTGCAACACCATAAACTTGTTAAGATTCTCCCTTTCTTCAATTGTCAAGTTGTTAATGTCATCGGTTTTTATTATCTTTGAAAAGATTTTATCTACTTTACTTTCTATTTCGCTGAGTATATTTTCGATGCGATTATCCATATCATAGAACCACTTTCCAACCGCTGCATCTTCAATTGATATTAACTTTGCTTTCATAGTCTTTTTATCATATATATAGATTTTGCCATTTATTGCAAAATGCTTCAAATGCATTCTAGGATTCCAGTGCTGGCGTTTTGTTACTTGATCCTTCATTGTCTATTAAATCTTGTAAAAATATAACTTTTAAAATGTATTTATTAAGAACTTATTATTAAACAAAGAGTCTGGATTGAATTTCTATTCTACGTTAAGAAATTAAATTTTAACTTTTTTCAAAGAAATTTTCATTGAAATCAGACTCTGAATTTACCTTTTCATACAACTTTTTTTATTTAGATAGTATGAATATAATAACTATTCAAGTTTGAAAAATTAACCCTAAATCATGACTCCTACCAATCACCTTGGATAGGATTATAGCCAATAGCTTGCTTCCATATTGGTTTTTATCATGTTTTGGTAGGAGTCACCTTATCTTTATATAAATAATTAGAACGGTTTTTTAATGCTTCAATGACCTTTTTCTCGAGGGGATCTAATCCTTCGAATAATATGGCTTCAGCAATCTCTAGACCTCTTGGCGTAAGGGAAATCTTATGACGAGATCCTTGGTTATTAAGATTTGGAACGTAAGATCTCTCAATATATCCTTTACTTGTTAAAAAAGAAAGAGCTTGAGAAATTCTACTCTTCGATTTATTAAACTTCTTAATAAGATCTTCTGTAAGCACCTCCCCTTTAACATGTCGCTGTTGCCGTAGAAACAACAGTATCCGCGAGATAAGATGAGGATAAAATTGCTTCATTTCCTTTTTTGACAGCACAATAACTTTTTAGTTTAAAAGTTTTTAAACTACACTTTTTCTTGTATGTAATAAAAACGAGCGAAACCTTAGATTTCTAAATTTAAAAGTTGTACACGAAAAATGAGGTTTAATTAAATGTGAACTAGTTTAATAGTATTTAAACTTTACAAAACAATCTATTCGAGGGATAGATATATATAGTAAACTTTAATATTAATTTTATAAGATTGCGCGTTATTGTAATCTTACCCATCAGTCTGCGCGATTATAGCGACTGATAAAACCCAAAGGATGGAAAAAAAAAATAAAAACGTTGATAATAAAATGAGCAAACAAATAAATTTGCCCGATATTAGAAACGCTTACATAGAACTCGTAGACCATCTAAAAGAAATCTTGTTCCAAAAACGCATTCTCGAAAGACCCTCATACATGGAACTGTCAAAAAAACTTGGCTTTACTTATAATTGGATTAAGGATAAAAAGGATACGCTAAAAACTCATTACCCAGTGAAAAAGACTTTTGATGACCTCTATACTAGACTATCAGAGAGATACAAAGATCTATCAATCGATTATTGGAATACAATTGAAAACAAATTTCAAAATCTCTATAACATCGCTTTTCCTAATGAAGCAAACTTGCCTTCTACTTCATCCCCAGTTGAAAAAAGCATTAAAAGAAAATTCTTTGATGATATAAAAGATATTATTAAAGGATATTTCCCCAATATTAGAATTTTCGACACTGATTTATCAAGGATTCTTTTTAAAAGAGCTAGAACATTGAAAGATTCTCATATTAAAGGTGATTTCGAATTCCGTAGATTTACAAAATCCACACTCTTCAGCTTTATGTACAAAATTCATTTTTTAACTATAAAGGATTTTATTCAAAAAGCTAGAGATATCAAGAAAGTCAATCAACAATCATTGGATAACATAAAAAGTAAAGTGATAGAATATATAGAAGACTTTATATTTAGCAATCCCTTTGATGAGAAATACATCAGTGATAAACATGATATAGGAACTACCTATTTTAAACCTGAATATGATTTAACCTTATACATATGGTTCGCCTTATCCAAAGCTAAGAAAGGTCCAGTCCTCTTAAAACATGCTCAAAAAATGTTAAAATATGACACATTTGGAAGACTGAATAAAGGTTGGGAATATTCATGGGATGGTATGATGCATCTATTAAAAGAATTGATTTCACTATTACCTAGTGAAGAATATATAGAAACTTTTGAGCAAGTATGGAAGTATATAGAACAACGAAATCTATATCCTGCCTTACCTAGAATTTATCATCCGAGTTGGTATGCTTTTAATACTGTAAAGTTTCATGTTGTAATGCTTATCATCCGTGATTTAGGTCTTGATGTTCTAAAACTTGATCCCATTGAACCCGAAGCTTTTAAAAAAACCAGTATTATGGAATCCTTTACATTTGAAAGACATCACATTTTTATTAATGATAAACTGACAATCGATGTAAATAGATTAGCCCTTGTTATGCATATTAATCATAAAAACCTTGAAGGAAAAACAGATTTAATTTTAGATTTAATTCAACATAGATTAAATTTTAGTCTAGAATGTCCTCAATACTATAAATGCAACGTAAAAGATTGGGAAGTTAATTGGCAAGAGTATCTTAAACGGCGGAATTTTTTGATTGAATATGGGATAGCTAATTTCATTAACAAATATTTCACCGATGAAGACGGAAACAACTATGTAATCGATAGGTTCTTCAAAAACGTTCCCGAGAGTCATATTGAACAAGAAATAAAAATTATGATGCAAGAGTGGGTTAAGAAAAACCGACCAGCCCCCATCTTAAACACATATATCTTAAATAGACTCTTTATGGGAACACCCAATTTATTAAATAGTGGTTATTCATCCATTATTTAAATTTTTTTTTTTTTCCATACCTTTTCTTTAATTTTAAAAGATAAGCGAAGACCCATTATTTATATATTTTTTTTTCCATACCTTTACTATAATCATGAAGGATGAAAGAAGAATCATTATACACAATGAACGGCTGAAAAAGATAAGAAATAACCTTAGAGAAATTATAATTAAAGCTGTTTATGATGAAATCCACATACTAAGTACATACTCAAGCTTATATGGAGCAATTCTTGAATTAACCCCAGAAGAACGGAAGGAAGTATATTTTTTAGAAGGAACAAAGCACCAACTTAGGAGTGCATTAAGGAAATCTATTTGTGTGTGCCCTCTATGCACGCATAGTGATAGAGATATGGTATATATACCCCTCCATGAGACTTGGTATTGTATTGAATGTCAAGAAAAAGATCTTATCTGGTATCCTTCCCATGGAAGCGAAGAAGACAGAAGACAACATGATTACATAAATTGGTATTATGAACAGAAAGAAAAATTTACTAAAAGGTTCCCTAATAAAGAAAGATCAAATTCAAATGAATAGATTCGCTAACTCTTTAAAAGAGGCAGTCTCCTCAGAGATTTTTATACACGGCGACCACGATGGCCCCCCTTCCTTCTACAGTGGTCGTGCGATTTAGGGGTAACTTCTTCAATCCTTCCGACTTGTAGACCGGAGCGTGCGAGAGCGCGGATACAGGCTTGAGCTCCGGGACCGGGAGTTTGCGATTTATTACCTCCGGGGGCTCTTACTTTGATATGTATCCCTCTAACACCTTTATCTTTGAGCTCATTAGCGACTCGGAATCCACATTGCATAGCGGCATATGGGTTGCTTTCATCTCGGTCAGCTTTTACTACCATACCACCAGAGCATTTTGCGAAGGTTTCTGCTCCGCTAAGGTCTGTAGCTGTAACAAGCGTATTATTATAACTCGAAAAGATGTGTACAAGTGCCCATTTCATTTTTTCTTTGCTACTCATTTTTTATGCTCACTTAACTTTTTTCTTTAGCTTTTATTTTTGTTTTTGTATTTGTTTTTACTTCCGAAAGGGGGCTATTTGGAGCAAATCCGATAAAATCTTCTTCCTCTCTTTTTACGAGATAAGAAGGTGCGTTTATTTTTTTGCCACCGACTTGAATATGACCATGAGTAATAAATTGTCGTGCTTGATAGATTGTACTTGCAAGCCCTTTATCATAAACTAGAGTTTGTAATCTTCTTTTAATAACATCTTCTACAGTAAGGAGGAGGACATCTTCAAATTTTGCTTCTGATCCAATAACACCTAATCGGTCTAGTTTACGAATTAGAGTTTGTTGTACTTCTAAAGCTCTTTCTTTTGATAATGTTCGAGATTGTCGAGCCATATTTCGCCAATTTCCAAGGGTTGTTCGTAATTTCCAATATTCTCTTTTATTTCTAAGTCCGTATTTTCCCAGAAATTCCAGCTCTTCCATCATTCTATCTTTTTGAAAAGGGTGTTTAGGCTTTTTATATTTTTTTTTCAGACGTCTTGGATCTCCCATTACTTTTCACCTAATCTCTTTGTTGAAATCTCTTTTTCCTTCTTAGAACTCCAACGACTAAACCGTGTCGTCCAGTGCTTTTAGTTTTTTGTCCTCTTACTTTTAATTTTAAGTGATGTCTTACTCCTTTATAGCTTTTCATCCTTTTCATTCTGTCTATGTCTCTTTTAACTGTGATTTCTAATTGACTTCCGATTACATGTTTATCTGTTCCATCTCTTAAATCTTTCTTTCGATTTACCATCCAATTTGGAATTCCATTTTCGATAGGGTTTAATATTATTTCTTCAATTCTGTTAAGATCCTTTTCAGGAAGAGCTCCAATTCTCATATTAGGGTTAATATCTGCTACTCTAATTAATGCTTGAGCAAGTCTTCTTCCAACTCCTTTAATCTGTGTTAACCCATATTCTACTTTTGCGTTACCATCCACTTGAGATCGAAGTTTACGAAAGAATACTTTTTCTCTAAAGTTTTTTGGTCTTATCGGTGATAATGAACTCATTTCAAATCGATAAATTTTTGAATAATATAATTTTAAATGTCAAATTTAATATTAATTTTATGGTTGCAGCCATGAAGAACATAGAAATTTACGGGATTTACCCTATGCAAAAAATCTAGTAATTAGGAGTTCGTAAGCTCTCGTTTAATCTTGAAGTAACATGTTTTTTGCAGTTATTTTTTTTTGACCCCGCTACTTTTTGAAGTAGCGACAAGCCAGGTTTTACATCTTCAATTGGTTTTGATTCAATCAAACTATTGGCAATTAAGCTATCATATAATTCTTTCCCTTTATCTGTTCGAATTATTACAGTATTCCAGCCTGATGGAGAACCTATAGATCCTATAGAAATATCAGCAGATTCAGAGGTTAAATCATAACAAACTTCACAATCTGGACGGGCTAAATGAGAAATTTCTTTAATGGGTATATTAAATTCATCATTTGCAGTGTAAATAAAAAATTTTCCCTTGTTAATATCCATTTTTCTAATATCTTTAATATTTACTTTTAATAATTCACAGATCTTTAATATTGATTCATAAGAAAAGGATTCCATGCAAAAAATACCAATCCTATATTTAACATTATTTAAAGAAGGTATATTTATGTTAAAAATTTCTGATTTTAATAATGCTTGCATCATGCATGGTACTCCTACAATTGCTAATGATTTATTTTCCTTATTCAATTCGCTTAGCAATCTTAATGTAGGATTATTTACATATTTCGTTCCTGTAGTTAATAAGATGTCTTCTTTGTTTTTTAGTAATATCGGCTCAGGGCGCCATATTGTTTGACTTGGGTCTATTTCCTATTTTTTTTTTAGCGTTGATAGATATAGAGAATAGATCTAATTTGGGTAGTTACAAAACCCAGTGATGGGTTTTAAATCTTTCGATATCTGCTTTT
>JAHLWP010000046.1 GCA_019057865.1 Promethearchaeota archaeon | reverse complement strand
AAAAATTCTTCATACGTATCAAAATTTTTTATTTGGATTATACTTTTATTATTAATCCTTATTTTTATGGATACTTCAATGCCACGACTGATTTTGGAGATATTTGGAAACCTGTCACCAAGTCGTTGGCTACTTATATACGTGATGAGAGTAAAATTGAAGAAAATGTGGATAACCTACTCTCTAAATTATGATACAAATAAAGTAATTTGATTTAAGATTACTGAAAAAGAGAAATAAAGCAATAATGGTTTGGATTATTTCCCTGTTATAAAAACAGATTCTATTTATTAGTAAAAAATGCTTTTAGTTTATCTCTTCTATTATTTTTTTTACAGAATTAGGGTAATTTGTGGCATACTTTCTAATTTTTGTTTTTGACAAATTATCTGAATAATCTACTATATCCATTAAAATTTTTACTTTTGGTTTGCTAGAATACACACCTAAATAAATTAAATCTAAGAAAGTTTTTTCTAAATCCGAGAACTTATATTTATTTTCAACTATTCCAAAATTGAGTAATGAGGTTTTTAATTTATGAAATTTAAACTTGCGATTATTAATCGTAATTGGTTTATTTCGATAAAAATTCTCAGAGATTACGTATTCTGTTGTAAAATATTCATGTGTGGTGTTATTTAATTTTAAAGTTGTATATAGACCAAAATACCACTTTTCTATTCCTTTTAGTTTTAGCCCATTAGCTACAAGTTCTAAATGGTTATATTTTACTGATCCATATTTAATCTCTTTTAAATTTTTCACATAAAATATACCCTTGAATATTCTAACAAGATATCTCTGTCTAATTAAATATCGAATCGTATCTACATATTTTAAATTAAGTGTGTTACAATATAACTTAATTCCATCAGAAGTTACAAATTTCTTACCGGTGAGATGTAATTTTTTCATTAAAAGTGAAGAACTCATTTATATCACAATGTTACATTATATTGCACATTATGATATAAATATTAATTAATAAATTTGACTTTTTTTATACCTGAATAATTGAATTAAAATGAGTTGGTAGACTAGAGTTAGGAAAAAATCTAGCTCTTGAAAATTTAAGAAAATTAGGAATATAAGGAATAATCTCAAAAAAATCCGGTATTAATAATTTGCTGATTAATAATTCAATTATTAAATTATGTTTTCTCAATAATCATAAGGAATCAGTAAAAAATATGCCAATAGATAAGTATAGTAATCTATTCTGTAGAATTAGAAAGATTATGTTTGCTAAAAAGAATAATAAAAGCTTATTATTTAAAAAAAGTAGCATAATTTAAGAATTAGAAATATTTCGATATTTGTAATCAGTCAAGAACGTTTTATATCTTGCATTATTATCGATAAGATATAAAAGCATCAATTAAATCAGAGTTTATGTACAAATGTAATACATTTTGCCGGTTTATACTTTTATGGTATAAACCAAATCAGATTTTACATTATATTTATAAAGGTAAAAAAGATCTTGATCATCAAATGATTAGTACTAAAATTGATTTAACAAAGGAAAATTTAAAGGAAATTTTCAAAATTCTTAAAATTCATTATCATATGTGGAATGGTAGAATTTCCCTAGGACCAACCGAAAAGACATTGCTATCACCCACAATCATTAAGAATTTAGCAGAAAAATATTGTCTTGTTGGAACAGATGGAACCACAGCAAGAGTATCAAATAACGAGGTAGAATCCCCAATTCTAATTGGAGCTAGTGCTGTCATATGGGGAGTAGAGAACTTAAAGTCAGATATTGTGTCTTATGACCAAAGATTTGTCATTGAAGGAAGAGATCGGTTATCTCACTCAAGCATTAGAACTATTTTAGAAATAAGATTTGCTTTGTGTGTGTTACTTGCTAGGAAATTTAAAACGCTAAATTGTAGCAATTGTCCATTTAACAAATCAGGGTGCCAATTACAAGGTGATTCTTATAAACCTTGGGAAGTGTTTCCAGATAAAATAGCTGTGGCAATATTAGATTTACCGGTAATATTCACATTCATAAAATCAATACCTACATTAAGTAATGAGATTCGTAAATATTTATTAGATAATTTAAAATTAATTTTTGATGACATAAAAAAATACAAACTCCCTGTTATTTTTGTGTCCCATAAAAGTAAACTGAGAGCAGTAAGCCAAAATTTAGCCTCTGAACTTGATGAAGCAATAAATTCGGTGGATAATCGAGCAAAAGAAATAATTAATTTAATTTCAGAGAAAGAAGAATTAAAAAATATAAAGTTGCCATTTTTAGCAGAATTAAGTAAAAATCTAAAAGATAAATTTTTTACTGATTTTGATCTTCTGGAAGCATGGATAGATGATATAGCAATTCCATCCCCTATATTTGAGGTCAAACCGGATGATTATAATAACTTTTGGAATGAATTAAAGTTTCATTATTTTACTTGGGGCTATAAAGAATTAATTGAGGGAGAATGGATTTATATATCTTCTTCTTGGATAAGAATAGGATATTCTCCTGCTCTAACATCAGAATTAGCACATCAAATTATATGTTTAGAAATGATACTGGGAAAGAGTCATTCGATTTCACTTACTATGGCACATACATGTTGCAATATGTATAAAGAAGAGCTCCTTTCCATTATACTTGCTTTTTATAATAAAAATAAACCAGATAAACACAAATTAGGTAGAAATGTTAAAGATATTACCAAATGGAGGTTAATGAGAATTGGTCGAAAATAAAAAATTAAGAAAAGGAACAAAAAGAATTAAGGTCGGAATAATAAATGAATTAGACAATTTCACTTCACAAATAATTCTTGATAAGAATGAAGCTCCTGCTCCTATTTATCCCTTAGATCAGTCAATGCCAATATATGTAAGAGATGAAAATGATAATATTTTTTTAATATATGAACAGAAACTAATCGCACCTAACACTGATTTGCCTAGTTTAACCTATCTTAGTTCAGAAGGAGAAATTATATTAAATCCAGCTAAAAATTTTATCTTACAATCTTCTCTTTCAGACTTTTTAGGAAATGCAATTTTAGTAAATGAAAATGCGGTTCCAGCTTTATTACTTGATGTCTTTAAAGTTGTAGATGAAGATCTAATTAATATTTGGAAAAAATATAGATTTATGCATTTAAAATTAGTAGCAGAAACGATTTCATCAGAAAGATTTAAGAGGTTTATAAGAATTTATACCAATTTTTTCAAAAATTATATTTTAAATAATGAACAACTTCGAAAAGAGATTCTCAGAACTTTAGTGGAAATCGGAGATAAAAACAATTTAAACGATCAAACAGATTATTTAGAAACACTTAAAGAATTTATGAATGATAACGCGCAAGCCTTAATCTTAGATAATAAAATGGCAAATATCAAAGCATTTATTAAAAATAGAGAGCTTAAATATGGAGATCTTATTTGTTTTAATGAGGATAATAAACAAACTCTTGGTGTTATAAGTGAACTACATGAAATTGCTGTAATAGATTTATTATTTGTTATTGAAAATGATATACCAAGTCCTAGTGTAAGTCCTTTAAGAGTCGGAATGGAAGGTTCAGTATCAGGAGTTCAGGAGATTGTAAATAGATTGTATTCTAATTTTGATAATACATATGTAAAAATTCCCATTGGAGAAATTCCTCAAATTAATTCTCCATATAATATTGTCCTCAAAGGAAATGAGTTAATTCATTTTGCTCTGGTTGCCATTTCGGGGGCTGGTAAGGGGAACTTATTGAAGGAGATGATTTTCGAGTATGAAAAATTAAGGCTAAGACATTTAACAGAACAAGATTATTTAGAAGAATGGACTCGTTTAGGTATTATTCTCTTTGATGATGTGGGTGAATATGTGAAGTGTTTAAAACCAAAGGATTGGGGTCTTGATCTTGCAATGTTGGCTATGAAGTTTTGTCATAGAGATGAGACATCAATGATCCATTTGATTGATGTAGGCATGAGAATAGAAGCAGACCAAGACTCAGAAGTACCAAGTGACTTTAGATTTATTGAGCCAAGACCAATGAAAATTCCACTATCCTTTATTCCAATTCGAGAGATCATAAGAGAATTAGAAACAAAAGTGGCTTATGGAGTAATTCCAGCATACTTAAGACACTATTACTTACGTGAACATCCAGAACTAAGACCTGAGGGTTTTAACGAATTTAGGCTAACAATAGATTTTGTGAATTGGTTCTTTACACGACCTTTAAAATTTGATCATGATAGACGTGATGAATATGGCTTCCAAAGGACCTCATATGATACCGCTGTAAGAGCCCTGAGAGAATTTTTATTAAATAACCGAAGATATCTTGGATTGATATTCAATTGGGGTGGTCATGACGAAAATGGACATATTATTCATGAGTCAATTAACTACTTTGAATCAATAAGACAATTCAGGGAAGATTCGGAAGGAAATCCTTATATGGATGGAAATAATCATATTGGAATGATCTTAAATGATGATTATAATTTAGTTGATTTCGCATTACACTGCGCTGATTGTGGAGAGACTCTAATAATAGATGAATCTTCATTACCTCCCGAAGTAAAATTACTAATCCAGAGAATTTTATTAAATTATCTTGTTAATGAAAGAGAACGACGAGGGTTTGAACCAAATATTACTCCTTGTCTTTTTATTATAGAGGAAGCTACAGCATTATTGAGTGGAAAAGCATCTGCTCAAATAGAATTATTTAATCAGATACAAGTTCGAGCAAGGAAATTTGGAATTGGAATTGGATTAGTATTACAAAATATTATTAGACTAGACCCAACACTTTTAACTCAATTAGGGTGGATGATTGCAATGGGTTTACCAGTTAATTCAATGAGACAGATCTTATTTAGGAATGTACCTTCTGATTTAGGTCCATATGATGATTTCGTTAAATATGCTGATGTAGGGATTGCTGTTGGATTTCAAAAACTTGTTGGGAGGAATTTACCATTACCAATGAAAGTGAACCATTTTGAGGTAGAAGTGAAAAAGATGCTATGGGACGAAGAGATATGGGGTGGACCGGGAGGTTTTGATGAAGATGTTCAGGAAGAATTCAGAAGAATAGCAAATCTTTTGAATGTACCAGATGATGCTATTGACGAAATACTAAAAATCAGAGGTATTGAAGATGAGTAATATTGCAATCATTGCTGATACCCATTTAATCCATGCTTATCACCCAGATTATAACAAGATAGATGAGTTTTCACGATTTATTACTGAAATATTGAAGCACCAACCAGTAGCTATATTAGTCTTAGGAGATTTCTTCGATAAAAAATTTACAAATAAAGGACATCCAATTAGTCATGTAGAGGGTTCAAAACAGCAAATTCCAATTACAGAAATCATAGAATCAACAAATATCCCATGGTATGCATTATTAGGTAACCATGAAGATGAAGCCATACTCCATTTGATTTCAAAGACAGCTAAAAATTTTCACTTTCTTATGACAAATCCTAAAAGATATGCTGATCCGGCAGCAAGTAAATTTGAAAAACCGTTGATTATAGATGGAGTCAGGTTTTGGTTTGGAAATATTCAAGAAAAGGAGAATCATCGAACAAAAGAATTGAAGATAAAAGAATATTGTCAAGCAGCAGCTAAAGTAGCTAAAGATAAGAATATTATGCTTCTACACATAGACATGGTCAGGCGTGGTGAGGATGTTGGTATTAGTAAGGAGCTCGTTGAGTTACTTTCCAAGAATTTCAATTTGGTATTGAATGGTCATGAACATACTTATATTACAAAAGTTGATGGTTTCAATAATGTTATTCTCGTACCGGCTTCCATGCCTACTTGGATTGGAATTCGTGAGGGACTAATAGAAAAATACGAATACATAGATAGAAAATTGAAGAAGAAAGGTGCTAACTTACAAGAACCACATGGATATCTGTTACTTGATACAGATACATTAAAAATTGGTTTTATTCCATTTCTTTCGACTATGCCTGCCGTTTCATTATTATATGATGTTACTGATAAAGACTTGGTTATAATTGAGAACGAATGGAGAAAAATCGTTGAGAATTTAAAACAACAGATAATTGGAAAACAAAATATTAAATCGCTCATTATCATCCCAATTTTAACTGGTAATCTAGGATCTCTTCTACCCTTTGAAATCAACAACATATTAGAAGTGATATCAAACGAGGTTCCAGATGTTCAAATCGTTGATATCAGAAAAAAGGATTTAACGACTCCGAGTTTGGATATTGAGGCTCCTGATGGAACAGAAATATTAAATTTAGATGGTGTTTTTGCAAGGACTTTAGAACAAGCTGAAGACATTGTTAAAAGGCTTGACCAGATGAAGATCTTCCTTTTATCAGACCAGGTGAAGAAAATTATTAATAAAATGAGAAAAGAAGACCATAATTTCTTTTTCGAAAAAGGGGCCAAGAACATAAAGGTTTATGCTGCTGACATAATCAATATATTATTACCTGAATTTAATGAAATATTGAAAAAAGATTGGAAAAACACCGACATTATAAGTATTATAGACAGTAGTTTTGAAAAGGAGGTAAGAAAATGACAGTTAGCTCATTAAGACCTATAAATATACAAATAGAAAATATTTCAGGTATGACCGCTAAAATACCATTTGACTCAAATTTAGTGATTATTTATGGTTATAATCGAGAGGGTAAGACTATTTTAATTAAATGCTTTAATTATGTGTTTA
This sequence comes from Promethearchaeota archaeon, assembly GCA_019057865.1. Taxonomy (GTDB): domain Archaea; phylum Asgardarchaeota; class Lokiarchaeia; order Sigyniarchaeales; family SOKP01; genus Loki-b32. Next base: position 19,047 of record JAHLWP010000046.1, on the reverse strand, counting down.
ATGGATTTAGACCAAGAAACAGAGTTGATTTGAAGCATATTTTGGTTGATGGGACTAATGGGAAGATCATATTGACATTTACTTTCAAAGGTATATTATATAGGCTCACAAGAGAGATAACCAAGACAAAAGAACATGTTACCTTTCAGAGATCCAATGTGAGTTTTCAAGATTACAAAACTTTACCAAAAACAAAAAAGAAATTAGTATTTGAGGGTAAAAATGGTATTGATATAATTCCTCGTACGGAGATATTGAGCAAGGGCACTTCAATTGATATTTTACCTGAAGAGCTTAAAAAAATTAAACTTCATCCCGAGATCATCGACCGCTTAATAGCTATTGAAAACATTCAAGAATTTAAAAATGCTAGTGAAAAATTTGGAACTACGGGTGGTGGTTACGAAGCTATTAAAGACATTTTACATAAAGATCTAAAGGACAAGAGTGATGCGATTGACAGTATTAATAATTATACTTCCAAAGCTATTGGAAAGCTTGAATCTCAGAAGGGAAAAATATACAATAAGCATGCAAGTTTTATAGATGATTTGAAAGCAGTTTGTAAATATAGTGATGGAAAACTTGAATATGAAGATTTAATCAAGATATTAAAGCTGGATAATAATTATGAAGAAATCTTGAAATTGGTCAAATCAACTGTTAAAAAGGACCAAGAAGAATATCAAGGTTATAAGCAAACAGCAGAAAAATTACAGAGCAATATTTTTAACAAGAAAGAAAAGTACAAGGATTTAGAAGATTTATTGAATTCAATGGATTTAAAGGAAGTAGAAGAAATAGTGGAATCTTATTATAAGGATGTTAAAGCAATTAAAGATTTATTCGCTAAGTTATCCCAATTTCATCGAGAAATTGAAATTAATCCTCCAAGTGATGAAATAAAAGAGATTAGCATTGATTTTTCAAGGTATTTTAATGATGAGGTAAAGGATTTAGTAGATGGATTTAATTTGGACTTTGTCAAGCAAATTGAGGAAATATTGAAAATACCTGAAAAAATCAACGAGTATATAAAGAAATTTAATGAAGGTATTACACTATATTCTAAACGAAAAAAGATACTTTCGAAGCATAATATTGAAGAAAAAGATGTTACAAATGCCATTCTGCGCCGAGAATCACAACTCATGAGAATAAAAAATCCAATTTCATTTACTAATGAAGATGAAATCTTTAATCTTTATGGAAAAGTAGGATTTGATTCAACCGGAAATAAATTGTTAATGCTATACATGTCCTTGTCAGAATTGAAAGAATACATCAATAATAATAACCCCCTCAATATGGATCGAAATCTTCTCCCTGTATTAACTGAAGATGACGATGAAGAGATGGCTGAGGAAATTGTTAAAGAGTTATCAAAACAGATTGAAGAAAGTATTTCAGAATTAAAAGATCTTGAAGAATCATTGAAAAAGATTAAAGAAATCGAGCCTGTATTAATCCAACACCTAAATGATTTTGAAAACTATTTAAAAAAAGTTGTCAGCACCAAGGAGACTGTAGATTCTTGGAATGAGTTAATATCGGAACAAAAGACAATGGCACGGAAGTTTATTAACAAGCATTCAAAAAAGAAAACTACAGAGACTAGCTTTGAAAAAATTAATGGACTTCTTGAAAAAATTAAAAGTGCCTTTAAAGAGGAATTAAAGGATGAAGGTTCAGAAATAGAGTTCAAGATGGATGAGGCTAAATCACTCATCGAATCGATTAAGGAATTTGAATTGTATATTGAACAAAAAATTAGGATTAATGATGAATTCTTAGAAATTGTTAACAATTTTAATGAATTCCTTTCAGAGAACCAAGAAACGTATAAAAAACTATGTAAGGACATTGAGTTAAATGAAACATTGAAAGATATCATCATCCCCTCTATACAAATTATTTGTGCTCAAATAAAAAGTAACATTCAACTAGATGAGATTGAAGAACAAGTAATGAATAAAATCATTAAATATGCTGAACGCTTCTATAAAGAAATCACTAAAGAGCGGTTCTTAAAGTTTGAGAAATTCGTGGATAGGAGTGGTAAGATTTACTTGAAACCAAAGATAATAACAATAGATGGAAAGGTGATAGATATAGCAGATGACATGCCCAGCGGTTCGGAGCAAGGGGCCATAGCTTTGGGTATAATGGTTGCATTAGCAAAACTATTCAACGGTCTTATTGTCATTGATGAGACAACTGACCGTTTTGACTATGATTCCAAGCAAAGGTTTTTCGAAGCAATTAAAAACTATAGTGAAGATCTATTTTGGATAATCGTTTTAAAGGTTGATACTGATAAGACTAGACAGGGTGAAGAATTCCAAAAAATAAGAGAAATTTTCCCAAATGCTAACATCTTACAACCAGTACGGCGAAATTTGAAGATTAAAGTCAATAGATTGGATAAATTTGAGGATTGGTGTTATAAAGAGGTGTAAGATATGAATCGGGGCATATTAGAGTTGATTCCTATTAATCATGAGTATAAAGAAAAATCTGATATATCCTTGGTTCATTTTTCGAGAATTCGACAGTTAATATTTAAGAATGAAAAAGTTGACAAGATTACATACTTAATTTTCAATAAAGAAAAAGACATAGAGGTTATTGAACAACTTAAAGGTACTCTTCCATTAATTTATCAAGGAGAAACCACAGAATTCTTTATATCCTTAAATTATCCTGAAATTATTAGAAACATTAGATTCTTAAGGCAAAAATTAGAAGAAGCTTATGAAGATTGGCAGATATTTCTTAATTTAACCCCCTTGAAGTATCATTTACATACAATTCTCTTGAGAGATGGCTTAAATTCAGATAAGTATATATTGCACCCATACGAAATTTTAGATTATAATTATACATCATTTAATTATGTAATTATTCCAAACTATATGAATTTAGATCTTATAGATTTGGAAATTCTGGAAAAATTTGTAGATAAAAAGAACGATCCTATGAACCTTAAAGTATTTATACGGGAACTTGAAGCTCCAGGTTGGGACAAATCAATCTCTACTTATGATCAAAAAATGCGGAATAGATTGAATGAATTAGTAGACAGGGGTTTATTGGATTATTATGTTAGATCTAACGGAGAAAAATTCTATAAACTAAAATATTTTCATTTAGAACGGAATTTAGGGGAGGAAAACTAAAGGATGAAAGAAAATACTGAAAAACAAGAGAAATTCGGAAATAAGAAGAATCAATTTTTTCTCTCTGAAGATACTCAAAAAAGCCTCAAAAAATTAATTCCAAAAATAAGCCACGAAGAAGTAATGTCTTGTGAATCACAAGAATCTAAAGCTGCTGATAAAATGCTATTATCTTTTGGAAAAAACATAGATAAATTTCACACTCCAGAAGATTTAAACACAGCTATGAAAATTTTATTCTATATTGGAATGAAAAGAAGCTCTGAGGGTTACTTATCTAAATATAAAGTCTTTGAAGGGTACTGTAAAGATATTGAATCTCTTTCTTGGGAGCAGTTTGATAATATTTTATCAAATCTTATAGGTAGATCAATTTTAAATCCTTTAAATGAAAATAATGAAATTCTTAGACTTACCTCGATGGGTAAATTTCTCGTTCATAATTATCAAAAACTTAAATTAGAAACAATAGCAATGAAACGTTATGGTGTATTTGAGGATTTATTTGTAATGGTTGAGATGATCCGGTCTTTTATTAATTTTGAGCAATATGGTTTGGAATTAAGCTGGGTATACGGGCTTGTTAATGCGTTAAAAGATCTTTCTGAAAATTTAAAAAGACAAGGCAACACTATCTTGGAAGATCCCGAATTTGATGATTATGTTAAAGAAATCTATAAATTAATGGATCAGGTATTAGAAATTCAAAATAGAGATGACCTAAATGACTCTGAGATAACTATTCAACATCATGTTCAGATAAGTATGCATCTTTTGGACACTATTATTCAATTATTGAACTTAGCTTCAACTAAATACGATTTAAGGTTAGCTAAATCAAAAGGAATCTTATTAGAAAAGCCATTTATTAAAATGGAGGATTTTATCTTAACAAATTTAGATAAGATAGATTGGCAAAAGTTATTCTTTGAATGTAATTCTTGTGCTATTCCAGTACAATTTCCAATGAAAATAAATTCTTATTATATAAAAAGAGCTTTAATCAACGTATTAAGAAAAGTAGAAGATCCTGAGTTTGAGGAATTACCTAAGTCTCCAAGTTCTATTTTAGAAGAAATATCATTTATTGAACACCTTATTGAAAAATCAGATCTTATCCCATTAAAAGAAACTCTATTAGAGAAGGCCGTAAAATTTAATCCAGCACAAGATTATCGTATTGTTAGAAATAGAAATCCACGCACTTTTCTAGAAAATCTTTTAATGTTTTACACTTTATCGATGGAAAACAAAATTCATATTGAAGATGAATTTCATGCAATTAAAGATTTGAAAAGGCATATTGAAAATTTTACTACTAGGAAATATAATATAATTAGTGATGAATTAATTGAGGGAGATTAATGCAAAAAAAATTATTTAATATTGATAAAATTGGATTAGATAAAGAAACAATGAGAAAAATTTCAATAATCCTTCAAGGGACCTCAAATGGTATAGGGATAAATTCAAAATTATTGAATTTTTCTAACACCCAAGAAATTGATAATTTTATTACTTTAGCTAATAGATATTTTGAAGGAATCTTACAATTTGTACAAACTCAAGAGAAAATTGTACCAATTATAATAAATCTTGATGCTTATGAGTCAAAAAGAAGAGCAATTTCTAATAAAGCAATAGCACTTGCTTGCATAATTCTTCTTCATGAGTTTGAATTTTTAAATGGTCCTACTTTTGATGTATTAGAACAAAAACTCCAATCAACCAGCATAAATGCTAACGAGGTGAGAGGAATTTTAAGAGAATTAAAACGTAATCGATGGATAAGAGAAATTGATAAAGATGGCATAAAAATCTATCAACCTACAGCTGTCTTAAAGGCATGTATATCTACAGAAATGCTTAAAGACATTTTTGAACAAATAATCCATGAAGACTATGATGATATTCATTTTGAATCATTTTTACCCGAGAATTACTTACAAATTAGAGCGAAAATTAGAACAAAAAGCAGACAGATGAATCTTTCTGATTCAATCAAAAATGAGGAGGAGGGAGATAACACAAATGAGTAAGTTTCCAATACCTACAAAAATCTTTCTTCAGAATTTTGGAAGTCATAAAAATACAATCATAACGTTCGGAGATTTGATGGATCGATGTTATATCACTGGCAGTAGTGGATCTGGGAAAACACATATATTAAATGCTCTTCAGTATGTATTAGGTAGAAAAATTGAGCGTGATAATGAATTTTTCACTTTTGAAGAAATTGATGATGGAGGTGTTAAAAGAAAAGTCTATAAAAATCACGCAAAAATAGAACTAACTGTTTTAAATACAGGTCCAGATGCTTTGAATCAATATCCTATTGATGAAGAAGTTATTATAGGTTTAGAGGCTTTTAAAGGGAAAAAGAAAAGGAACAGAAAATATATTAAAATTAGGGGGGAAGAACGAAGAATCACAAAAGAAGAATTAAAAAATTTTGGTGATTGGAATGATCCATTAATATTTATTGATGATCAACAGACGGTCATATGGACTCAAAAATCTCCTAAAGAAAGATACAATGCAGTTTCAAGGTTTATAGGGATAGATGAATATAAAGACAAAGTTAGCACTGCAAGAAATGAGCTCAATGAGGCAAATAAAAAACTTGAAGATGCGAATAAAAGATTGAGAGAATTACATCTAAAATTCCAAACCATTGAAGGAACGTATAAAAGATTTCAGAAAAAAAAAGAATTTGAAAAAATTTTAGCTGAATTAAAGCTAAATCAAATTAAAGCTAAAATCCATAATACTTTCAATTATTTTAATGAGATCGAGGAGAAATTTTTTTCTATTTATGAAAATAATGAAAAATTATCTGAAGAGATTGAAAAATTGAGAAATGAAATAAAATCAATCACTCAAAAAATTTCAAACATAAAAACTAAATTTCAAACCCAACAGGTTGAGAAAAAGGAGCTAATTAAAAAAATAGATGATTTGAAATATAAAATAAGGGAATTTACAACGAGCTATGAAGCAGTAATCTCATATTTGGATACTCTAAAAGTTTCAGTCTCAGAAATTTCTAACCAAATTGAAATTGAACAGCAGAAGAAAAAAGAAGAGCAAGAGTTAGAAGAATTAAAAGCTAATAAGATAAATTTGCAAAAAAAGTTAAAAGATTATAATATAAACTTAAAAGAGATAGAACATGAAAAATTTGTTATACCGGCTTATATCTCTAAAATTCAAAAGAGATTTAGAGAAAAAAATATCTCATCTGAATTACTGTTTGAGACGTTGGAGTTTAAAAAGGGAACAGATATATGGCATGATTACATAGAAAACATTTTGGCACATAATAAAATTGGAATAGTAGTAAAAGAAGAAGATGGTAGATTAGCTGAAGAATTAAATAGAGATTTAAAATCTAATGCAATAATTCTTAGTCCGAGAAAGAAATATGTTTTAAAAGGAAAAAAAGGATTAAGAGATTGGTCTTCTATAATAGAAATATGCCCTCAATTATTTTCCTTTGAAACTATTGAGGATTTAATGGACTTAATGATGCGAGGGCTTTACTTTGCTAATTCAGTTAAAGAAAAAGAGCAATTCTTAATTCAAGCACCATATTCAAAAATCTTTTGTCAAGATGGATATACTTACAATATTTATTCTCAAAGAAAATTCTATTTTACTGACACTAGCTATATGATCGGAAAAGGAGCTATAGAAAAAGAAAAAAATAGAATAGTTAAACACATTGAGAGTTTAAATAATAAAATTACAAAACTAAAATCTGAAATCTCAGAAAAAAAGCAAATGCTAGAACTTGTTAATAAAAAACTTGAATATATAGATTTAAAAAATAAAGAGACTGAAATTGATATATTTGAAAAAGAAAAAATAGAATCTTCTAAAAGATTAGATGAACTGCATTCCATACTTTCATTTCCACAACAAAATATTGAGCGTCTAAATGAAGATATTGAAAGATCTAAAAGAAATATAGAGGAAAAAAGGAATTTAATTGAGGAAAATAATCAAGAATTAACTTCTTTGATATTAGAATTGAATAATTTAGCCGACGATTTTAATAACTATGTTGAGAGAGTAAACATATTAGAAAGTATTGAGTTCGAAAATGAATCAATCTGTCTTGTTAAAAATTATACAATCGATGATAACTATAAGTATAAGGGAATAAATAAAGAAGCTAATCAGATATTATCTCAAATTGAAAAACCTGTTGAAAATGTAGAATATTTTAATAATGAAATTTTAAAAACTGAGTCTGCACTAGACCAGTATCAAGATGTAGATTCATCAATAGTAAAGCTTTATGAGGATACTAAGAATAATATTCAGACTTTAGATGATTTAAATCACCAATTTGAATTTGAGAAAGATGAATGTCAAAATAAATTTCTGATCACTGTATCAAATTTAAAAGACAAACTTTTAAAATGGCAGGATATAGTAAGTAAGCGTTATAAATCTATAATGATAGGGCTCAATTTAGATGGAGAATTAAAATTCAATGAAACAGAAATCGAAGGTGATTATCAACTAAGTATAAATGTATCTAATACTGTTGGTGGTTCTTTAGATCCAATTGAATATTCAAATTTTAGCAAGGGTGAAAGACTTAGGGCTTCCATTGCCTTTGAAATGTCTATTTTGGCTGAATCTTCTTCATCTTTCTCCGTATGGGATGAATTTGATCAAAACATTGCTGATGATCATAAAGAACTTTTAGCTTTAGTGATTGAAAAACATTTACCAGAAAAAAAGTTAATATGTATTTCCCCTTATACTCCTACACCTGGATATATTAGAATCTTTCCAAATATTATTCAAATCTGGAAAAATCAAAATAAAGAGTCTCAAATAACATTAATCAATTTTGATCAAGAAGTAAAAAAGGCTGGTGATTTAACTGACGCCATTAAACAGAATTGATAAAAAACCATGTGATTGTTCTGCAGAGTTGTTTAAGTATGTTAAGAAAGAGTATAAGACAACAGAGGGACCATATCAAATATTTCATAGTTATGAAGTAAAAGAATGCCAATATCATAAAAACACATGGGGGAGGCGTAGAAAAGAAGAAAAAATAAAAAGGTGTATTGTTCCTGTTAAGGATTACAAATTAAAAGATATTGATCTCCAATTTTTGAAATCAGTTTTTACTTCTTTATGGAATGATAAAATTAATGAAAAAATCTGGAATAAAAAACTAAAAGCAAAGTATCAAGATATAAAATTTGATGAGATAACTAACAGTTTTATTCAAAAAGGACTAATTTTAAAAAAAACACTTGTTGTTCAAAAATCAAATAAAGAAAAAAACTACATTCTTTTAACAGATCTAGGAAAAAAGAAGATTAAGAATTTAATAGGGTTTCTAAGTGTTGAAGAGCAAATTTCGATGGGTAAAGATTTTATTTTACAAACACTCGATAAGAAAAATCTTAAGCTATATGATGAAAATAAAAGAATATTATACAACTTATTAGAAGATCAGTTAAAAGGGTTAGAGTTAAATGATCCAATGTGGAATACATTAGAAAAATCGTCTATTATTCCGAAAAATTCAGCAATAAATCCCCCAAAATACCTGATAATACTATATGGTCTATGTACATGGTATCAAATTTATAGAGACAATTTAACATTACGAGAAGTATCAGCAAGGGCATTTCAAAATTCTCCAATCATGATTAAAGAAGACCCGTCAAAAATTCTTGATAAATACTCAAATGATATTAATTCTATTATACAAAAATTTTCTGGGAAAATTTGTGACGATCTTGGCTTAATTCTAGCTTTAGATTCATTTACTTTTTCAGGTGAACTAATTTTACAAATGCAAGATGGTAATTCTATTAAAATTGGTGGTCCATCAGTTTCGTTTTCTAATTTATCTTACACAAATATAAAAAAAATAAATTTTAGAGGTAATCTCGTCTTATTAATCGAAAATTACGCTGTCTTCGCTCAATTGGTATTAGATAATTGGGTCAACACGAATAATGCTCTACTTATCTTTATAAAAGGAATGGGTATTTCTGGGTATTTTCGAAAGAAAATTCTTATGGATATTATAAGAAATAAACCTGAAGCTAATTATTTTCTATGGGTAGATTATGATCTTGGGGGCTGTAATATCTATAGAGAAATTATAAACAATTTAGAAGTAGACAATATTAAAATAATAAAAATACCTCCAGAATTATCCTTCCCTTATAGACCCGTTCCTGAAAGCCAATTAAAATCTATTAAAGAATTTTGTAATTCCAAAAATTCTGAATTAGAAAATTTAGCTACTTTTATATTAGATAATGGAAGAGTTGAACAAGAATATTTATTAGAGTGGCACAATGAAATCTTAAATTATAATTTTCGAGTGTATTTATAGTAAATATCTAATATTGGTGATTTTGAGAACTCTGAACACAATATTCCTCGCTAATAATTACTCTCAACAAAAATTTCTAAATTTAGCAACAGATGCAATATAAGACATGGTTGCATGAAGAAGATAAGCAGCTTGAATTAGTTAATTAAAACCCTCAATATCACTATTGAAAAGCTATATAAGTTTTAAAATAACATTTTTATATTCATTTGGTATATTTGCCATTTTTATTTGCTTTAATATTGACAAATAACCAAGAATCTTTATTCAAGTTTTCTCTTTCTTTTAAATATAGTTCAATCATTCTTACTGCTTCAGAATTAAAAAATGTTTGATAACACATCCCTGTTTTCTTTCTATTGCCTTCAAGATAACAAATATCAAATTCTCCAATAATTCCTTTTTTATCCCCCTCTTGAAATGCATCTTTACCTAAATCTAATACTTTACTTCTTTCTGGAAGTGGTTTCTCATGAGAGATATGTTTAGATTGTTCATATTCTACTGGTTCAAGGAAGCCCACCTGTGCTAAATTTTTTTGAGTTTGATTCCTAGAAGATAACTTATGAAATATTACAATAAATATAAGAAAATATAGTCATATTTTGGCTAAAATATAGTCATATTGTGGTTAAAACATAGTTATATCTTGGGTAAAATATAGTCATATTTAAGTATAGGAATGAAAAAACCTATTAAATTTTAGATTATTAGTTAAGGAACATTTTACAACCTCTTAAGGAACCTTTTACTGCAACTAATTTTCAAAGGGAACTTTTTATTTCCACACTCAATTAAAAATATTTATAAATGAATTAATGAATAAGTAATTTTTATGAAAGATATAGAAGAAATGAATGAAGAAGATGAAATTAAAGAAGCCAAAAATATCATAAATGAGAAAGAAGAAAAGTGTCCCGTTTGTGGATATGAATATTGTTATGCAAAGATTTCGAGAATTGCGAAAGATATCAAGGTGATGGCAGAGAAATATTTTTCAATACGGTTACAGATTTTGATGCGTTCAATAAGGCAGAAACCATCGAGGAGAAGATTAAACATTGCGAACCACAAACACGAATCGTAAAATGTATGAAACCCGATGGCAGTTCGGGGGGATTTGAATGTTTAGACGAAAATCACTACATATATTGCACGGTAATTCAATTACTTGCAAAGAAATGGAAAGAGAAAATTACACATCAAGAAAAATGACAATTGATTGATTTTTTAACTATTATTCTTTCCAAATGAATTGAAGACAAGCAATGATATTGTATTAATCTGCTTGTTTTATTAAACACATGAATATTTATACATTCAATATTTATTAATGAATTATAATACATTCATTAAATTTTTAAAACTAAATAAATTCTGGACTGAGTTGCTTTATATCTTCCATTACACCCACCACCCAATCTCCAGGAGACCATTGGTGAATGGATTGATCGCTGGGTAAGAATAAATAAAATATTATTTAAACCAATGTTTCTAAGCTTGCAGAATATACCAATAAATCATCATATAACTTGATATTTATTTTCTAATCCTTATTTACTGAAATTATTTTTCATTTTTAACATAATATTTAAAAAATGGAGATATTTATTATTAGGATAAAAAATTATATAGACAATATACCATAGAAAAAAAGAATGCAAAAATGGAAATAAAGAAAAGATCTCGAATTTGCCTATGTACAGAATTTGAATTAGAAAACTCTGAAAAATTTCACCAGAATATCGTGGAATTTATAAAAAAAAAAGAATTTGTTGATAAAACCGAAAAAATTGAAAAGGATATGTTTTCTTTTCATAAGAAAGAACTTTTACCTCCTATTGGATTTGACATTGATATCAATGTTAGAAGTTTAGATGGCATAAAAAAGAGAAACCAAGAAATTATAACTGAATTAGAAAGTCAAAAAGTTAATATAAATAGTGAAAAAGAACTAGAAAAGATAAATAATCGAATAAAATATTATAAAGAAATACCAAAAGAAATTGAAGATAAGTTCAAAACACCAAAATGTTCTATGAAGTATGAGTGTACCTTAATAGAAAATGCAGAACTAACAAATCTCTATGAATATTTTAATCAATCCAATTTTAGAGAAATTCTTAAAAAGATAGATGATTCTAATGATAGTAATTTTAATGCAATTATGTGTAGTTTTTTGAGAATATCCAATGACATTAATATGTTACAAGATAAAAACTTCAGATTTAGGAGAAAAATTGACCTTAATAAAGAATTTACTGACGAAATTGGAGAATTATATTTAACATCAATAGAATTTGAAGTTCAAAAATCTTCATTAGGAATAGAAGAGATTGAATTCATTGAAAGGAAAAACTATAAAGGATTAAATTTTAAGATTAAATTTACAAATAAAACAATATCAAATTTAAGGGATAATTTAGATTTAATTAATAATGTATTAAAATTGTTTATAGTAGAGGATTAAGATGGATCTTCAAAATATCAGTTCTTTAAAAACCAGAGGTTGTGCAGGATGCCAAATGGTATCTGATTTGACTGAGGAATTGGAAAGAAAAGAAGAGAAATTGAAAGACTTTAACCAATTAAAAGCGGTATTAAATGAATATTTGAATGGTCAAATACATTATGGAATTTCAATGAATCAAATATTTAATCAAATCTTTATAAATCAACCATTTGCTAATCACGTTAATACAAGAGAACTGCAAGAAGAATTATTTACACTGAAAAAAACAGTTACTCAATATGATAAGGAGAGAAATAAATTCATAAAACAGATAAAAGAACAAAGAGATTATCTTGAAAATTTGGAATATGAAATGAAGAGAAGAATAGGAACTCTAGAAAATAAATTAGCTAACTGTATTATTTTAGATGATATTAATACTAAATTTAAAGATGATAATGATTTTACAAATAGAATGAATTGGATTCGTAAGCAAAAATTAGAGTATAACAACGATCTAATTGTATACAAAGAAATTGAAGATGGTTTCGAATTATTAGCACATGCAAAGGATGAAAAAGCTATTTATGATAAATTAGAAAAAAGAATACAAGAAGGAAAATTATTAAAAGATGATTTAATCTTTTTTGAATAATAATATTTTATAAAAATGACTCTTAATATTGAAGATATAAAAAACCTTTCAAGGGTATTAAAATCTACAGATAAACTCAAATTTAATATAAAGCATCTGAAAATAAGAGTAAAAAATGAATGGAAGAGTTTTAAAACCTCTACTAATGAAAGTTTTAAAACACCTACACATTTGGAAATTAGAGGTCATCGCTTTGGAAAAATACCTTTAACATATGTGTTATTAGATACGGGAAATCTTACAGATTATCTTTCTCTTGGTGTTCACTTTCTTGGGCAATTCAAAAAAGAATTAAAACATATTAGAATTGAATGGAGGAGTAAATTAACTTATAGAAATGAGGAAATAACAACTTTAGTATCCGTAGAAGAGTTTGAATTTAAACTCTTTGATTCAAGATTCATATCTAAAATAGGATTTGCTTGTCAAATAGATTACTGGTCTTTAATGGAAATAAATATTGGGATAAATGTAATAAGGCAAATTCTAAATATTATAATTCCAGGCGAAGATTGTTACTATTATCATTGCCGAAACCATTAATTAGAAGGACTTCAGAAAAGAACACCTCATTTTTAGATAAAATATTTAAGAACCTCTAGCGGTCTTAAGTACCCTTGAAGTTTTAGAGAAGAAATAAGCACAGATATATTAGCTGAATTACAACGACTTACCAAAGAAGATAAATTGATAATAGTTATTAATCTCACAAATGTCGTTGAAGCAAGAAAGGTTGCCGATGATACTCGTGTCAAACAATTTGCAGAATTCGTATTTTCTCCATCAAAGATGTATGCTTTCATTCCCTTTCCTTATATTCAGTATTTTGAAGTAGATAATATTATTAGAAAAGAATTGGGGGAAGACCTAATTGATATTAGAGAGAGCAATAGGTAAGGGGATATCATATCTAATTAGTGACGGAAATCCTCCTAAAGTCACTATAAAGAAAAAAATCCCTGAGAGTATTAAAAAGCAAGCTGATAATGCACTGTTTAACCATCTTAAGAGTAAAAAGGCGTTTGTAGAATTTTTTCTAATGAAAGATGGATACCAAGAAAGTATTTTAGAAGAGACCATAAAAGAATTAGAAAAGATTAGAAAAGAAGGTCTTAAACTCAAAGATAAAATATATAAAAAAAAGTTAGGCATCGCCCAGTTTCTTACGAATATGATAACTGAAAAAGTAGCTTTAATCTGTCTAACGAAAGGAATTTCTCCTATTATACTTAGACTTAGTGAAGGGATGGGACGGATTATGGAAGTTCTTCAAGATTTACCATTATTATATACATACTACTTACCCCATCTAGGATTGGATGAAATCCCCGACCATCCAATAACCTCTCATGATCTACAAGATATCTATAGTTTTTGTTTTCCCCTTCCATATTGTGATTATGTTGTAGGTGAAAGATATATAATAGCTCTCGCTCGAAGAAAGGAAATAGAAAAATTATATAATACTCTGCTTTTTACTAAAGCAGAATTGGATTCTTTTTTAGAGGTTCTTAAAGTTTTATAACTTTAGTTTATTAGATATACTAAAGAATTATTTTTGGGTGAAAGAATATAGTAGAGTAAAATCCCAATTTCAAAAAGATTTTGGAGTAACAAAATCAGATATTCCAATTCAATCAAAATTATTTAATATCTACTTATTGAGCTATTATTTAAGTATTCTTAGTCGATATAAAATTCACGCTTGGATGAAATTACTAGAAGATAAGGAAACTAATATAAAATATTTTGTTGATCATTTTTTAAAATTTGGAAAACAAGAATTTCTTGCATCCTTATTTGAAAGATTATATGATGAACGTTTAAAAATTCCAATGCTGAGAAATAGCTCATCGATGTTGTTAATATGAAAAATTTAATTATGTAATTCATTTTATTGAAAACTTTAATTTTTCTAATTCTTTAATATCGCTAAATTTAAATATTTAAAGAAGGTAGTATATTTTTTAGTAAAAAATAAAAAACAATCATCAAAATAGATAAAAATGAGTGAAGTAATTAAAAAATTAATCATAAAAGGAATTTTAAAGGGATGTAATCCTCCAGTTAAACCTTATATCAGAAATAACAATGTATTTTTTAAAACATGCCAGAATCCTTTATTAGAAGAACCAGCGAAGGATATTGTTAATAATCCTTCCCTCAATTTAGATGATTTAATTTTTTGGTATTTTTTCTTCAAACTTTTTAAATAAATAGAATTAATAACCCAATTATATATTGTCTTATTTCTTTCAGGGGCTTATTTTATAATAATAAATCATCATTATTATTTAAAAAAAGTAATTTGATTAATATGAGAGTTTAAAGTTAAAAATATTAAATAATACTTGCAATCTAAATAAATTATAGTATAATGTGATTTCTGATGTCAATCGCAATAAAAAGTGTTTTAAAAATAAAAATAACTTTGAGATCTATTAAAAGTGTCCAATTCGGAATTAATCCTCACCAAGACTAATTTCTAAAGAGTAATAAAAAGTGATAATATAACTTATTGAAATAATTTAAAATAGTTTATAATAAAATATCTTATTTTATATAAATAATTTTTATTCAAGACATCTTTAGGTTTTGGAAAATTTTGAATATATTATGACTTTACCTAAAGAAAGAAGAATTAAATATCTTAAATATATTTATTTGGTATATTATTTTATATTTTTCAACAAATCTTATAACAGATTTCAAGATTTTTAATATTGGATTATTCATATCCTTGAAAAAAAATAGCAATTTGTAATTGCACATGGTAAATAAAAGTTCAAAAATAATAGTTGATACTGAACCGCTAACAAAAATCTAAAGGAGCTAGAAGAAAAATAAATTAGAAATGGTTAAAAAATGATAGAAATCATTATTGATTTATGGGATAATTTTAAAAGTCTCGAAAATCACCTTCTTGTCAAGGAAATTAATGATTATATTAATAGCAGAATTAAAATCACGAAGAGTTTGAAATGCCGACCGATTTACTGGGAATTGCTTATATACCTTATGATAACAGAGGAGCTTGGAAATATCATTTAGTTGGAGAATTACAAAGTAGTGGTTTTGCAGTCAGTAAAAATGATATCAATTGAGATATTTTTTTGATTGAAGGTTGCTATTGTTTTATAAATGATGTACTCAAAAAAGTGATTGATATGTTGTTATTCCTTTTTTAATTTTCTGTAAGGTATCAAATCCCGTATCTACGACTTTTTGGTCAAAGTGCTCACCCATATTCTCAGGATTGAACCCTGCGATAATTTTGGCTAAGGGGATTTCAGTTACAGCATATAAATTGTAAAGAATTTTTTGAAAGTATTGAAATTTTATTATTTTATGAAAAGAATAAAAAAAAAACGTCCAAAAATAATTTCTCGAGATGAATTTAAAACTTTTATGACCCCTAGTTGCGTTCCAATTAAGTTAGAAAAAGATGCAATTCCTAAGTTTTTAACAGGTCTTACTAAAAATAAGAAATGTGAAGTTTATGCAAGTGGATATAAGGGACCTCCTTATCCTCTCAGAAATTATGATCCTAATTATAGTGGATTTCGGGTTGGAGGTATAGAATTATATAGAGATGCAAGAATGGAACATGAACCTTTTGAATTTAATGTGGATTCTTATGGAATAATTCATGACCAAACTACAAGTAATAATATGATAATTACAGGTCCAGAAAAACCAGTTCATCATTGGACAAATAAAATTGCTTCTAGACTTCAAAATGTTGAAAAATATCTCTTTAAATATCCAAATTGCCCGAGATGCGGTTCTAAACTTATACAAAGTGATATTTTTTGTGATAAATGTAATTGGAAGAAATATTAACGAAGATTTTCGCATAATTTATTACAGAAAAGACACTTTACTACACGAATTTTTTCTTTTTTAATTTGAACTAGTAATTTTTTGTTAAAATTATCCTCATCTATAGTTAAATCTTTAAGGTTAGTGAGATATATACTCAGATATTACAATAAAAGTTAATCTACTTAATTTTATAGTATTGAAGATATGAGTTTAAAAAAGGAAAAAGATCTTTATCCTAAAATTAGAAAATGATTAGAAGATTTTTTCTTTAAATATGAGATCTAAATTATCGTGTTAAAATTTTTCCTTTATATAGGATATTGAAAAAATTATATTATCTTATTTCGTTCTAACAGTAATATTTATAATGTTATATTACCTAAGATATAATAGATAAAAAATACAAGCGAATTAGTAAATTTACATAACAAATAGTATTATTTAAAGAAAAAATTTTCATTCAAGCGGATTTTTTTCTTTATAAATGAAAAATGATAAAGATGATAATTGGTGATTTACATTTTTTTGTTTAAATATAAAGAGATTATTTTATATTGATTAAAATGAATCGCAATGACCGAAAAATAAAAGAGTGTTTTAAAAACAATTTTGGCAATCACATTGCTCGAATCGACCCGAAGATAAAAACATTTGAAATAAATGAGTTCATTACTGTTTGTAAGCTTTTTGATCGTACATATATCTATATAAACAAGAAAAGATTTCGACAATGCAAATTTTTAATGTTAAATATCCCAGTTGCTAATATTAGTTCTTTTGACGATATTAAATCTATTGATGAGGCAACAGAGAGATTAGATCGATCTTTAGAACAATACCCTATTTATGAATTTAATATTGACCCTGAAACAGAATTCTGGGCACATTGCTCAAATCTTCAAGCATGGGCAGAAAATAATTATGATACAAGGCTTCTCCATAGTAGTTTATCTTTTCCATTATTAGAAGGACTAACTAAAGTAGGAGACCCTATTGCTAAAAAAGTATTCAAGGAAGAAATTGCAAAAAGATTATTGGATAGATCCTTTGCTGGTAAATATCTGATAGCAGTTGGATATTTAAAGTATTTGAATGAAGAAGAGATTGAAATAATTGCCGAGGAATATTTAAATGAACTGACTTTTTATCAGAGAGAGATCAATTTGGAAGATCTTAAAGATTTTATTTTCATCGATAACATTTATTTAAATTCAAAATATAATTCACAGTTTTTATATGTTATATTCCAGTTTTATAATGATCCTGAATGCTGGGAATTATTATTGGCTGCTTATAAGGTTTTTCCTATCAAACAATTCCGTATTTGGAGAAAAAATCATTTTTTTATTAATTATAAAAAAGGAGTTAACCTTTTATATGAATTATTAAATAATTGGTCTCGAATTGGTGAGATCTTCGATTCTTTAGGGAGTTATTGGGATAAAATTAAGTATAAAGAACTTGCCTTAATAGCATACAAAAGAGCCTTGAAAGAGCTACCTAATAACAGTGAAGTATTAGGATATATTATGGCTATTCGCAAGCAACTATTAAAAATAAAAAAATCAAGAAGAAATTTTTGACGGAAAGCAATAAAATATAAATTAAGAATAATGATTTTTAGAAGATCTTATAAAAGTAGGTATAAATGAGGTTCAGCGATGATTAAATAAAGGTTTTAGTATAAAATATTAGATTTTTTCATTTAAATATAAACAAATTAATTGAATTAAAAGTAAAAAAGAGTTGTTTAAAATGAGTGTAAAATATCGTGATTATTTGAAAGATAAGAAATTTGATAAGAAAAGTAAGGAAAACCTCTCAGATGAGGAAGAAGATTCTAGCAGTTATTTGGATATATGGACAGTTAATCCTTTCCATAGGGACATTAATCCAAAGCAAATAAAATACAAGATTATGTTTGTGGCGATTTTAATCTTTACTATATTGTTTTTTATTATAACAATTTCTCCACAAATTAATTACATAGTTTTTGCGTTAGCTTTACTATTAATGTTATTATTTTATGAAAATGTTTTTAAATTTTTCAATAATCTTTTCATGAGAATTCAAGGGTTAAATAGAACAGATCCACATAAAGATTTAATTTTTTTGACTTTAGAATCTGATCTTGAAACTCTTTTAATAATTAATAAGAAAAATTCATTGATCCTTTCTACTCGAATATTTGAGGTTAAAATATTACCAGAGAATGTCCACCCTACTTTAAATCACTTTCTGAAAGCATTATATAACGCAAATATTAAATATTCATATCAAGTAGTCCAAACGCCAATATTTTATCAAAAACATGACTTTACTAACAGTATTAACAATGAGACATCTATTTATTTCAGTGTTTTTGAACAGAAAAGGGGAATCATAACTAAAAGAACGATAAACAATCTAGTTCAAACCATACAAAATATCTCTAAGGTATTCAAATCTCATCTTAGTTCAAATTTTCATCATACAAAATTCTCTCTTTTAGGAGGGAATGAACTAATTGGCGCAATACGTACAATCTTTTGTGGAATAAACATCGAAAGAGAAA
>JAHLWP010000074.1 GCA_019057865.1 Promethearchaeota archaeon | reverse complement strand
TAATATTTTTAAATATATTTGAGAAAAATTCCTAAATTTTATTTCGAACAAAGTCTGGTAATTTACCTTCATTCACTAGAATTTTTACCAAATTAGGCATGCTATTCCATTGCTGAACACATAGGTTGTATTCTTCTTCTGTAATCTCTTTAAATTGGGGAGCTCTGTAAGTTAACATTCCTACAGAAGTTGCCATAAGATGCTTTACTTTATTACATGGGAACTCATCACATTGAGCACAACTTTCTAAATCTTTCTCTCGTGCACAGGGTCGGGCTTCGCATTGCTTATCAGCAATATTATCTCCTTTACTCTTACATCCTTCACAAGCAACATTCTCGGCAGTATAATGTTCATGACCAAGATATTTTCGCCATGCATTAACCAACTTCTGCCGAACATTGATATCATCTGATCGAGCTGCACATAAATAACAATTATAACCACAATAACCAATCATTTTATCTTCTGTTTTAGCCATAATATTTACACCTAATAGACATGAATTAATATTATTTTTTATATATTATATACATTGCAGGGTAATAAGCAAATATTAAGTAACTTGCAATCTCATTAATTTTAAAGAATGTTAATAATTATTGAAAAAAAAGTATAATAAACTAATTTCATAAAAAACTTTATATTTTTTCTAGAATAGTGGCTATACCTTGTCCGCCGCCTATACAAGCTGTTGCGAGTCCCAATTTTCCTCCTTCAATTTGTAGGATTCTAGCAATTGTTCCGACTAGTCTTACCCCCATCATTCCCAATGGGTGTCCGAGAGCTATTGCTCCTCCTTTTATATTAATTTTTTCAGGATTAATGCCGAGAACCTTCATGGCATATAATGGCACGATAGCAAATGCTTCATTAATCTCCCAGTAGTCAATATCATCTACTTCAAGTCCAGCACTTTTAAGTGTTTTCTTACTGGCTGGAACTGGACCACTTCCCATAATACCAGGATTTACACCAGCCCAAGATATTGATCTGATTTTTGCCAAAGGTTTAATCCCAAACTCCTCTGCACGACTTCTCGACATAAGAACACTACAACCAGCTCCAGCATTTAGAGGAGAACTATTCCCTGGAGTAATCTGTGGATTCTTCTTTATACCTTTTGAAACTAATCGAAGTTTTCCCATAATTTCCATTGTCGATCCGGCACGCATAGACTGATCATATTTAATTAACTTTTTAGTGCCATCTGGAAGGGCTCCTTCAATCGGTAGAATCTCTCCATCAAAAAAGCCCTCATCTCTCGCTTTCACGGCTCTATCATGAGATCGCAAGCTCCATTTATCCATATCTTCTCGAGTGATGTCTGGATTTTGTTCCCATAATTGCTGTGCTGTTTGAATCATAGAAAAACCAGTTTTTAAATTGTATTTTGCCTGATCTGGATAGTTTATTTCGTCAGCAAGTTCTGTATGACGCATGGTGAGGTCAGTACCGCGTGGAATTCGCGTCATATGTTCCATTCCACCGGCGAGTACAATATCAGAGTTTTCTGTCATAATTTCCATTACTCCTATATGTACACTTGACATACTTGAACCACACTGGCGGTCTACACCCATTGCAGCAACAGTTTCGGGGAGTCCAGCTAAAAAGACAGGGTGACGCCCCCCATAGAGGAAATTTTCTTTAACTTGGTTTGCGGCTCCTGTAATTACTTCATCAATATCAGATGGATCAAATTTAGCTCTTGAGATAATTTCCTTTATAACCATTGATAATAATATATCAGCGGGAATTGAATGAAAGACATCTCTTTCAGGCTCATTGGGACGACTCCGAGACATAGGAGTACGTAAGTAATCTATAATAACGACTTCTCTCATTTTAAATCATCATATTTCTAATCTATCTGTTAATATTAGTTATTATTAATTTAATTTTTTTTCTAATTGCCCAGAGATAAGTTCCACCTCAAACAATAAAACTTAAGAGTAATTCGATTTTAATAAATTCACTATAGTTTTAATGAATTATATCTATATACCAATAAAAATTTCATTAAAAAGGTAATAAATATGAGTATAAACTTTACTGAAGAACAAGAAATGATTCGAGAAAGTGTAAGAGAATTTGCTCAAAGTAAAATTGCACCAATTGCTCTTGAAATGGAAAAAACTAAGGAAATTCCAAAAAATGTAGTTAAAGGAATGGCGGAATTAGGACTTATGGCATGTACTGCTAATGAAAAGTATGGTGGTCCGGGATTAGATGCTATAAGTGCTGGTGTCATCGCAGAAGAATTAGCAAAAGCAGATTGTACAGGTTCTACTTGTGTATTTTACTTGGTTCCCGCATCCTGGGGTTTTCTTTTGAATAAATATGGAACAGAAGAAGCAAAGCAAGAGATATTTCCTAAAGTTGTCTCGGGAGAGTGGTTTCTTGGAATAGCTACAACAGAAAGTGATGCGGGTTCAGATGTTGTAGCCACTAAAACTACAATAAAATCAGATGGTGATAGTTTTATAGTGAATGGTGAAAAAATGTATATAAGTGGTGTACGAGAAGCGGTTACAGGAGGTGGCGGACATATCACAATTGCTCACCAGACACCTGAACTTGGATCAAGAGGGATGACGACGTTTTATTTACCATTAACAGCTGAAGGAATTACTCCTACTTATATCGATGATTTAGGTCGAGAAGGGATTTCATGTGGTGGTTTTACAATAGATAATGTGAGAATCCCTAAACATTACATATTAGGAGAAGAGAATAAGGGATTTTATATAATACATGAAGGATACGAGTATGCAAGGGCATTAATAGCAGTAATATGTGCCTCTGCTGGCTTAAAATCGTTAGAAAACGGAATGAATTATATTAAAGAAAGGAAATCATTTGGAAAACCTTTAGCAGAATATCAAGAAATAAACTTCAGATTAGCTGAACATTATACCAAATTAAATATGTTAAGAGATTTAGGTTATAAAGCATTAAAAAGCATTGATTTAGAACAACAAGGTAAAGTAGGTAGATTCGAAACAAGCAATATTGTGGCTCAAGCGAAGATGTTCTGCTCAGACTGGGCTTGCGAATGCATCAATGATGTAATGCAATGGCAGGGTGCTTTTGGATATTCTCGAGAATGCCCAGATCAAGCTGCGTGGAGAGCTGTAAGATCATTTTCACTTGCAGAAGGAACTAAAGAAGTAATGAAGATGATAGTAGCAAGAGAATTACTTGGTAAGAAACAATATTAATTAACTTTTTTTTATATTTTTAATATCATTATTTAACTCTTAAAAGATTTAGATTAAATTTAAAATCTTAATTGAATTTTGATGAAACTATGAGATTTATTGTATGCGTAAAACAAGTGCCAGATACAACTGAGGTTAAAATTGACCCCCAAACCAACACATTAATAAGAGAGGGAATCCCAAGTATCCTGAACCCCTTCGACCAGTTTGCACTTGAGGAAGCAATAAAGATCAAACAAGAAGATGATGAGATTATCGTAATTTCTATGGGACCACCGCAAGCTAAAATGGCTTTATTAAAATGTCTTGCATTAGGAGGAGATAAAGCAATCTTACTTAGTGATAAGGCTTTTGCTGGTGCTGATACTTGGGCAACATCCTATACTCTTACCCAGTGTATCAAAAAAATTGGTGATTTTAATATCATTTTTTGCGGGTTACAAGCCATTGACGGAGACACTGCTCAAGTAGGTCCTGAAATTGCTGCTCAATTAGATATTCCTCAAATTACATATGTCGAGAATATTGAAAAAGTGGAAGGAAAAAAACTCGAAGCAAAAGTTCAAACAGATGATGGCTATAAAATTGTAGAAGCAAAACTTCCAGTACTTATAACAGGAATAACACCGTCTTCATTTGAACCAACTAATCCACCCATGATGAGTATAATGAAAGCAAATAAAAAACCTTTTTCTACATGGACTATTGATGATATAGGGGGCAGCAGCGATAATTATGGATTGAATGGTTCGTTAACTGAAGTTATTAAGGTATATTCACCTCCTGCAAGGCAACAAGGTGTTATTATTGATGTGGAAGAACCTGAAGCTGCAGTTCAAAAATTAATTGAATTACTATCTAAAGATAAGGTGATCTAATTTTGATAACAGTAGATATGGAAAAATGCACTGGTTGTGGGTTATGTGAAAAAGCTTGTCCATTCGGAGCCATAAAAATAGTAGATAAAATTGCAGTAATAGGAGACGAATGTACTCTTTGTGGTGCCTGTATTGATCAGTGTAATCTAGATGCTATATCTATCCAACGGAAGAAGTTTATAGATGTTGACTTATCCCAATATCAAAATGTGTGGATAGTTGTTGAAATAAAAGATGGTAAAGTAAGAAATGTGTCTTTTGAATTATTAGGTAAAGCATTAGAGCTTGCAGATGAGTTAAAGCAAGATCCATGCACATTACTTATAGGAAGTAATGTAAAAAGGTTCATTCAAGATTTTTCTAATCGTGGTGCCAAAAAAATTTATATTGCTGAACATGAAGCTCTTAAAGATTATCATACTGAAACCTACTCTTCTATAATTACAGGAATAATCTCAAAATATAAACCAAATATTGTTTTATATCCAGCAACTATATCTGGAAGAGATTTAGCACCAAGAGTAGCAGCTACTCTTGAATTAGGACTTACTGCTGATTGTACGAGTTTATCTATTCAAAATGGATTATTGTTGCAAACAAGACCGGCATTTGGCGGAAATATAATGGCAGATATTATATGTCCTATTACTCGCCCACAAATGGCAACAGTTAGACCTAATGTGATGGAAATGGCATCAATTAAAGGAAATGATAATGCAGAAATCATTGATATACCTGTAAAGGTAGATCTTCAAAATTTAAAGATAAAAACTAAAGAAATAATCAATGCTCCCACTTCCGTATGTGGCCCTCCCGTTTGTGAGGCAGATATAATCGTTTCTGGAGGAAGAGGAGTCGGATGTAAAGAGAATTTTAAATTTCTCGAAGATTTAGCAAATGTCTTTAAAGGAGCTGTGGGAGCAAGCAGAGCAGCAGTTGATCTGGGGTGGATTCCAAAATCACAACAAGTAGGACAGAGTGGAACCACTGTTTCTCCAAAGATTTACATTGCATGTGGAATATCAGGAACAATCCAACATTTAGTTGGAATGAAAAGCAGTGATGTAATAATCGCAATAAATAAAGATCCAAATGCTCCTATATTTGATGTAGCTAATTACGGGATCGTTGGAGATTTGAAAACTGTAGTGCCTTTATTGACTGAAGCATTAAGGAAAAGATTACAAAATAATAATTAATCTCATTTTAAAGATAACAAGATTATTGTGAGCTTCTTTGAACAAAGTAGCAATTATTGGTGTCGGTCATACCAAATTTGGAAGATTAGAAGGTAAAGGCTTATTAGATATATTATGCGAAGCTTCATTAGAAGCTATTGAGGATTCAAATACAAGTGATAAAGATTTTGATTCTGTATATGTCGGAGCTATGAGTCCCGAAGCATATAATCACCTTTCTGGAGTTGCTAGTGCTTTAGTAGATAGAATAAGCTTATTACCTGCTGCTGCTGATCATATTAAAAATGGACCTGCAAGCGGAGGTTCAGCAGTAAAAAATGGGTTTCAAGCAATTGCTTCAGGAATGAGTGATCTCGTTTTAGTAGTTGGTGGTGAGAAGATGACTCATATCACTAAGCCAGGATATATCACTTCAAATGTTGCTACATTAACACATCATCAAGCAGAAAGACCTCATGGAGTTTCCCTTCCATCTTTTGCCGGATTATTAACAAGAATTTATCTTAAAAAATATAATGCTAAACTTGACTGGCTTTCAGATATTGCGATTAAGAATCATCGAAATGGTGCATTAAATCCAAAAGCACATTTTCAAAAAACTATAGAAGATTTTATGAAAAGTGCTATCCAAAAAGGAAAAGGAAATTGGGATAATATTTATGATTTTCTTAATGATAATACGACCAATCCTATAATTGCTGACCCTTTAAGATTGTATCATATTTGTCCAATCTCAGATGGAGCGGCTGCTTTAGTCTTATGTAATGCTGACAGCGCAAAAGAATATTGCGATACTCCTATTTTAATTTCAGGTATTGGACAAGCGACTGATACTCATATTATATTTGAACGCGAGGACATAACTACTTTAAGAGCACTTAGAATCTGTTCAGAACAAGCATATAAAATGGCAAAAAAAAATCCTGAAGATATGGATGTTGCAGAATTACACGATGCATTTGAGATTTTGGAAGCTGTTCAATCTGAAGACATCGGATTCTTTAAGAAAGGTGAAGGTGCGAAAGCCGCCCATGGAGGTCTAACTGAAATTGGCGGAAAAATACCAATTAATCCTTCAGGAGGGCTAAAGGCACGAGGGCATCCCTTGGGAGCCACTGGAGTTGCTCAAGTAGTGGAATTAATTTGGCAACTAAGAGGAGAAGCAGGAAAGAGGCAAGTTAGTGGTGCTGAAACAGGGATCACATGCAATTTTGGAGGATTTGGAAATAATATTATCTCAATATTAGTAGAAAGGATTTAAATAAATAAAAAACTAATTAGAATCTCTTTTAAAAAAAAAGAATCAGGAGGTAATATGACTTTTCTTAATTTTACATCTTAATTTTTGTTTTTTCGACTCTAAATTTATAGTGTTATAGATTTAGGTGTTTATTTTGATCTAATGCGAACAGTACTTTTTGAAATTAGAATTAGTTTTCCTAAAATTTTAGGTTGATTTAAATCAAATTGAGATAAGAATTTATTTAAAAGCTTATTAGTTTCTTCTGGATGAGGTGAAAGAACTTGAAGTATAATAATAGTTGGTGGTTTTATTTGAGAAAAATGATAAAGTATACCAAATCCTCGATCATGAGTAATAATAGGAATTTCTCGTTTAGCGGCATAATCAAATACTTTATTATCTTCAACTCCCGGTTTTAATACTTTTTCCACCCTAAGGATTTCAAATCTTGCCTTTTTTAAGATCAGAACTGTTGATTTTGCCAAACACTCATCTATAAGTAGCTTCACATTAAGTACTCTTTTTTATAGCTCTACAGAAAATTTTTAATTAAATATCAATTATTTCTTCTTCGGGATGATCAATAATAAAAACAGAATAGTCGAGAGCTGCTTTTATATCCTCTTCAGTAAGTCTAGGATATTCTTCTATAATCTTTTGAAAGCTAGCACCATCTCGTATCATTTTCAGTACTATAGAAATTGGGATTCGAGTACCTTTAAAAAAAGGTTTTCCAAATAACACCTTAGGATCGATCGTAATGCGATCAATATAACCTATCATTTTTTTATAATTCTGTAAAAACAATTCTGTTAATTAAATCTTTTTACTCTTTTTATAAAATTTTTTCCTCTTTAAATTTTCTAAAAATATCTTAAAATCAAATAATCAACTTATTAGATAAGAAAATCTAATTATTTAAAAGGTCTTCTGAAAAGTACCATAAAAAAGAAACTGAGATCTAAATTTCCTGCATCCATGCTCTAAAGGATGAAAATCTAATATCAAATTTTTTTAATTTATTTTCAACCAATATGAAGTGTTTTTCAGGTATTATAAATGACCCCCGTCCTAATTTTATTCCCTTTAGTTCTTTTACTAATCCTTTTTTTTGATATTTATATACTTTTTTTGAATATTTCTTTTTAGTTTTGTATCCATATAGTATTCGTTTTAATTTCATTTTATCAGCACTATCTAATGCTCTTAGATTCAAAGTTATAATTTGATATGGTTGAAGTTCCAAAGCTTTTATTAATACTTCATAATAATTAGAATTTCCAAATAGTAATTGTCCTTCTGCTAAAATATTCTCAAGGAAGATCCTATCCCAGGTATTAATATCTTCCGGAAAAATAAAAATGCATTGAATGGAGCGATTTAATTCCTTTTCTAAGTTTAAAAAACAATTAAAAATGGTGCCTTCCAAATTTTTAGGAGTACTTCGCTTAAATATCACACAAATGTCAATATCACTCTCTTCACTAAATTTTCCAGAAGCTAAAGATCCAAATAATATAATATTTTCAATCTCTTCATATTTGGACAGATTAGTGTCTATAAAAGTCTTTATATAATTAATTATCTCCTCCAATTTTGAAATACTCCTTAAATTTTCTATCTTGCTCTTGCTATCTTCAAGTTTCACATTAAAATTCCTCTGTTAGTATTTTATTACAAACTTCTTCTAATATATAATATTTTTCCTTCAATTCACTAAAATCTTTATCCGTCCAACTAAATCCATAAGTAAATTTCGGTCGAATTTTATTTTCAATATCTTGAAATAATCGCCATACGTTTTCCGTTTCTTTTTCAAAGATATGAGGATTATTTTCTAAGATTATCCTTACTTTTTGATGTTTGTTGATATGTATCCGATATTTTGCTGCGCAGCTTTCAATCAAATGATATATTGAAAGAAAGTATAATTCTGCTCTAGAGGGTAAAGAAAGACCCTCATTTTCAGCATCTCCTTTAAAATTTAAGTACAATTTTTTATGATTTTCAAATTTACTCATGCTTACTAAATAACTCCTCTTTCGTAATATAATAATGCGAAAACATTTAAAAATATTTACTTGATTTTTGGAATATATATCTAAAAGTGAAAGATGTTATTATTCAAATATTAATTAAGCATTTAACTTTGAATGAATTAAAAACCTTAATTTTTTTTAGAACAGTATCAAAGGATTTTAAAGTCTGAATCCTAATGAACTGTGACTTATTC
>JAHLWP010000018.1 GCA_019057865.1 Promethearchaeota archaeon | reverse complement strand
AAAATCTTCAACCATTTTTCTTACCTAAGAATCTTAACTCTTTTTCTAAACATTTTCTCTGTTTAGTTACTTTTTATTTATAAGGGGTGAGTTGAATTTTCCTTTAAATATATGTATTTCAACTAATATATAATTGAAGAAAAGAGGAGATAATAATTAAAAAGCCGAAATTATTAAACTTAATCCCAAACAAGGAAGGAATCGTTAGATTCAAAACTGGAAATATTCATGAATATAGAATTCAATAGATTGAACATTTTATAGTAATAGTAGATGATTTTCCATGTGATCTTTTCTTCTTTATTTGGAGAGTTTTGTGGAATGATGAGAAAAGAAGCTTTGAATTTCCAATAAAAGATTGTTTCTTTAAGATTAAAGCATTTTTAAGAAATTAAAATTATATTTAATGCTTCTTTGTTCTGTAAAAAGATAAAAATAATCAAGCAAATATAAAGAGTGAGAGCTTTATGTGGTTTTAGTTCCACAATATTGACAAAACTTCATTTCTAAGGGATACAATTCTCCACATTTAGTACATTTTCTTAAAGAATTTTTTATTATTTCTCTTCCAAGCATTTCGAAAGCTTTTTCAACATTATCTCCCGTTTTAGAAGAAGTACTAATTAAATCCCCCTGAAACTTAAACTTTTCAAACACCTTCAATGCCTCCTCTCTTTTTACCTTACGTTCTAAATCAATCTTTGCTTCAATCAAAATTTTTGTTTTAGGTGCATTTGGAACAGATGAGATGACATTTATCCAATCAAAAAGATCATTTAATGAATCCTCATTTGTAACATCATATATCATCAAAGCTCCAGAAGCTCCAGATATATAAGAAGGAAATAAGACCCGAAATCGTTCTTCACCTGCAAAATCCCAAATATTCAACAAAATTTCTGTATTATCAACTACCACTTTTTTTGTCTCAAAATCAACACCAATTGTAGATAATGTTGATTTATCAAATTTCCCTGTCGCATATCTACGAATCAAGCTTGTTTTTCCAACATTTTTAGCCCCTGCAACAACAACTTTAAACTTTATCATATCTTTTCTCGCTCAAATAATCATTCTAAAAAACATAATACAACTGAATTAAATTCAATAACATTATTAATTATTATTGAAAAGAATAAAAAACTTTTTTATAGTTTTAATATCCTAAATTAATCTTTATAACTCAAAATTAATTATAATTTTTGTACTTATACCTGCTAATTTTAAAAATTTGTTGCGCTATTTTTTTTCCAATATTCTCAATTTTATTTAATTCAGGTATATCTGCCAAAAAGATATTTTGTAAGGTTTTTAATTCTTTTAATAAATTTTTTGCTCTTAAGGCATTTACACTGGGTAATCCAGCGATTATATATTCTAATAAACGAGAGGTTTCAATTGGTTTTTTTTCAAATCGTAATTTAATTGAACTTACTAATTTTGACTGTTCTTTTTTAGCTAATTGATACAAAAAATTAGCAGTTTCTTCAGAATTGGTTGTTCTATAAACAATTATCCCTATATTCACTATGATTGAAGTTATTGCTCCATATAAAGCGTTTTGATTTATGTTGGATTCTAAAAATGGATCTCCTTCTAAAATTAATATGGGCATTTCAAAATTCTTTTTTAATTCGAATAGCTCATTAAAAAGTCTTCCATCTTTTAATGAATCAATAAAATCTTGAGCACTTTTTCTTTCAATCCCAACACGATTAGAAATTATATAATCAGCAACTATTAGTTGTCGTAATTTTATATCAATATCCATTAAAGATAGTATTCGAACAACTGGAGATGCAGTTTCACGATTATCACATATTATTATTAAATCATTTTTTTCTTCTATTGAATCCAAACGAGCTTTATTTATAGTTTCCTGTACTCTCTTTGTATTTTTTGATTCTAAATTCTTTTCTTCTTTTATATGATTTTCTTTCTGATAAATATAACTTAATAAGGATTGCTGGGCTCTTGAATTATCATTACCTTTTTCATAGTCTTTTTCTGAGCTTTTTAGTTTTTTTAAACTCTCTAACATATTTTTTTCTTTAACTTTTTCTGCCCAATAATAACCCTCATCCCTAGTATCCTCTGCCATTAACACAAAAACCTTTCCCTCTTTTTTTCTTCCTGTACGTCCCCTACGTTGAATATGGCGAATAGCACTTGGAACAACGTCGTAAAAAACAACTAAATCGCATTCAGCTATATCTAGTCCTTCCTCTGCAACACTGGTTCCTATTAAAGTATTATATATGCCTTCCTTGAAATCTTCAAGCAATTTTATCTGTTCTTTCTGAGTTAATCCTTTATCAGATCCTTTTGATTGTTGTCCTACAAATTTATGAGCTTTTATTAACTCATCATTTTCAAAAAATCTTACGATATTATTAACTGAATCTCGGAAGTGACAAAAAACTAAAATTCTTGAAATTTTATTATCAATCAGTTGATCTTGTAAAATTTCCTTTAACTTTTCTAGCTTTGGATGAACAATGCCCCTTGATAGTATTGATAAAGTCAGATTTTTTACTCTCTTTATATCCTTATCTTGGAATAATTCTTTTAAAGATTTATTTGCTACATTTTTGAGGATTTTATCTTCATTTTTCATTATGTATTCTTGTAATGCATTAATACCTTGAGTTCCAATTAATTCAGTCATGTGAGATAATCTAATCGCATTAGCAAGAATTTTTTTAGCGTCAAATAAGATAAATTTTTCTACATCTGCTCTAGTAGTGGATATCATTCGGTTAACCTTATTATTTAATTGGAGCAGATCTTTTCTAGTGATTTTATTTATATCATAAGTATTTATTAATTCATTCTGCTTTAACCACTTATAACTGGATTTTAATTTTTCTGTTAGTATCCTTTTTATCTCTAAAAACTCATCTGGTAATTTAATTTTTATCCATTCATTATCTACTTTATGGATATATGGTTTTACATCTAAATCCTTATCAGTTCTAATTTCAATATGTTCAATTAAAAGGTTATCTTTAATCTCAATAACTTTTTCTCGAGTAGAGCCTGGACTAGCTGTAAGACCTAAGATCTGAGATTTGTTTGTGAGACTTACATATTTCTTTGCTATAAAACAATAAGCATAATCTCCTACAGCTCTATGACATTCATCAAAGATTATTAATGACACATCTGTAATTGAATACAAATTTGAAATTAAATCATTTTGAAGCACTTGAGGTGTCATAAAAGCGACCAGTATATCCTGCCATAGATCCTTTCTTTTCTCTGGAGATGTTGTACCAGTAAGCGTTTTTAGTGATTCTTCAGGAAGAGTAGTCAGATCTAAAAATAATTTATAGTGTTGCTCCACTAATGGTTTTGTAGGAGCTAAAAAAATCACCTTTGAATTAGGATTTTCCGATAATTTTTGCACAGCAAGCATTAGCGCAATAATTGTTTTACCAAGCCCAGTGGGAATAACAACTAAACAATTACGATTTAAGCAATTTATAAAGATGTTTTCTTGGTAATCCCTTCGTAAAATTTGATTTTGTTTTATTAAAGGATGTGATATGTATTCTTTACTATCTGATACTAAAATCACCAGAGAATTTTATTCCAATTCGGTTTATAATAGAAAAATTTAAAAAAATTATTTAAACTGATAGACTTTATTGGATCATTAAATAATTCTTAAATTCTTAAATTAATTTACTAATAAATTAATAAGTCGATTTCAATTATATCATTAAGTAAAATTTAATTCATATTACTCATTATTTCTAAATATATACAACACCGGGCCAATGATCTAGTGGTATAGGATAATTTGCTAATTATATAGCGCCAAAGATACCCGCCTCACATGCGGGAGATCGGGAGTTCGATTCTCCCTTGGCCCATTAATTATGTTAAGCTATATCTCCTTGCCCATTTACTTTAATGACTTTTAAAATCGAAAAGATTATATGAAATCATACATTTGAAAATCTAATTACTTTTTTTTTTGGTTTGCTAAACCATGTCTAGCTTCTTAGAATCTCGAGAATTAAGAAAAATTTATAAAGAAGTCAGAAAGTATATCAAGATAGGACCAATTTTTTTAACTAGATATGAGAAAGCTAGAATTGTAGGGGCGAGAAGTCTGCAAATCTCATATGGGGCGCCTATATTAGTGGAAAAGCCTAAAAACATGATAGATCCAATCAAAATTGCTCAAGTAGAGCTAAAGGCAGGTATCTTGCCATTAACCATCAGGCGCGAGAATCCAAGTAAAGAGTTTCAAGATATACCCATAAATAAATTGATTTTGAAAAAAGATTAATAAATAATAATTTTCTATTAATTAATTTTTTAAAATTTTTGGTTCTTTCCATTCTTCTCTGAGAATACTATGAAACCAGATATCTCTCCATTCTCCTCTTGTGAAAAAACGTTTACGAATCACTCCTTCCTTTTTAAAACCGGCATTTTCTAAAACCTTCTGAGAAGCTATATTCCCAACATCAGTAAGGGCTTGGATACAGACTATTTCTTTTGAAAGAAACAAATAGTCCACCATAATCTTGGCAGCTTCAGTGCAGTAGCCTTTTCTCCTTTCACTTGGAATTAAAGCAAAACCCATTTCCAATAACTTACCCATAGGATGCAGCATGCAAAAGTGAAATGTAAAACCAATTTTGCTTCCATCTTTTTTCTCTATAAGAAACATCTCTGATTCAAAAGGATTATTATCCTGTGCCTTTTCCATCTTTGTTCTGGACCTCTGTAGAGGTGAAAAAAATTCACCCCAGAACTCAGGATTATTAACCCATTCTGCAATCAGTGGTAAGTCCTCCTTCTCACGAATCCTCAAATTCACATTCTTACCTTCAAGCATCTTCTCTTAACCATCTTAATAGTTTTGATAAATAAACTTAAAGAAATTATTAATTTAAGAATTAGTCATATGTTATAAACATGATTGTAAAATATTGAATTAATTAATCCTTTTTGATCTATTGAACGCGATATTTACCTCTTTCTGTAAGATAATAGACTAATTTATCCTCTACTTTTTCTACATTGATATATCCCTTAGAGATGAGACGATCTAAAAATTTTTCTAAATCTGCTTTTTTAAAAGGTTCTATCCCTAATGGTATTCTACTTTGATTTGCAATTATCGCAATGCGAGTTAAGAATAATCTTTTATCCATAATAGATTCAAGTATGGTTATTTCATCATTTGAAAGACTTTCAAACTGGTCATGTTCTAAGTATTGTTCTTTTAAAGTTTGGGCAAGGTCCATTGTTTCTTGGCTAACTTCTTGCTTCTTTACCTCAACATGTTTCAAATTAACTAAGT
The DNA here is from genome assembly GCA_019057865.1 of Promethearchaeota archaeon. Classification (GTDB taxonomy): domain Archaea; phylum Asgardarchaeota; class Lokiarchaeia; order Sigyniarchaeales; family SOKP01; genus Loki-b32. Next base: position 67,728 of record JAHLWP010000018.1, on the reverse strand, counting down.
CTTTTGCTATTGGTTGCTTTTTATGTTGAGCGATATTGTCAATATAAGCTTTAGTTTTTTCTTTTTCTTTGATCTCTTTTTTTACTCGCTCATCATTTTCTTTTTCCATAATATTACCATAAGGAATTTAATTATAAAAATTTATATTTAAATAATGAAAAAGGTCTTAGAGTTAAAAAACAGAGAAAAAATTATCTTTAGACATGTAAAAAAATCTGATGTAGAAGGCGTTTGGAACAATTTCAATGAAGTCATAGAAGAAGGAATATACATTCCTGTTTTTTATCCAGTAAGAACTCAATTAGAGAAAGAATCTTGGTATCATAATATTAAAAAAGAAAATGAGATATGTATTATTGCTGAAATCCCAGAACATAATCCTCCATATAATATTATTGGCCATTGTGAGATTTCAAACTCAGAATGGGATGCTGCTTCTCATGTTGGTTTATTAGGTATTATAGTTAAAAGAAAGTATCGCGACTTAGGTATCGGCAGAAATTTAATTGATATAGCAATAAAAGAATCTAAACATTTAAATCATAAAGAAAAAATTATCTTAAGCTGTTTCTCAAATAATGAAAGAGCAAAACATCTTTATAAAAAATTAGGTTTTAGAATCATAGGGATAAGAAAAAATCAATTTTATATAGATTCAAATTATTATGATGAGACATTAATAGAAATATGGATTGATGATTACCTAAAAAACAAAGAGATAGAGATTTTTCTTATGGATATTTAGTCTTTTTCCTATAAATTTCCCAACTTTTTGGCGTTAATGGATTTTCATTTAAGAATATAAAATTAAGATTCTTTAAATTCTCAATACTCTCATTACTAAACTCTGAAATTTCATTATTTTCAAGAAAAAGAATTATTAAATTCTCTAAATTGTCTAAACCTTCCAATTTACTTATGTTATTTTTATCTAAAAATATTTCTTGAAGTTTTCTGAGGCTTTCTAATCCTTGAATTCTCTGGATACTATTATTTGATAATTCTAATTTTCTTAGATTTGTTAAATTTGTTAAATTTTTTATTGTCTCAATACAATTATTTGAGAGATAAAGTCCCTTTAGATCTTTTAAAGTATCAAGATTTTCAATACATTTAATTAAATTGTTATTTAAATATAACCATAATAAATTTCTTAATTTATTTAAGCCTGAGATCTTCTCTAATTTATTGAAAGAGAGATTTAGCTTTCTTAATTTTAACAAATAGTTTAGAGTCTTAATAACTCCAATGTTATTACTACTTAAGTTTAACTCTTCTAAATTTACTAAATTCTCTAAACCCTCAATTTCCTTAATCAAATTAGATTCTAAAGATAGTTTCCTCAAATTTCTTAATGGCTCTAGATTTTCTATCTTTTCAATCTTATTATTTGATAAATCTAATTCTTCTAAAGTTTCTTTTAAAACTTCTAAGTTTTCTATTCTTCCTAACTGATTATTACTAAGATTTAGAGTCTTTAATCTATTTAAATGTGCAAAACCCTCAATATTTTTAATTTTATTTCTTTGGAGTAAAAGATGTTCTAAATATATTAATCTATTAAATTCTAGAATCTCTGAGATCTTTTTCAAATTGGATCCTTCACAGTTTAATGATACAATTTTTCCTTCTCTCGTTGTAATATGGTATCTACATTTATTAGAGTAATAATCGTATAGAATTAAATTAATACAAGTATCTATAATCGTACTTGGAATTGGATTTACAAGTTCATCTGTTAATATTCTATTGAAAAATTTTTCAAATTTGCTTTTAAACTCTGTTTTTATCAATCTCTTTAGATAATCAATTATTATTTTTCTTGAATTTGTTGTATTTATTAGATTTAGTATTTCTACAGCAAGAAGTCTCTGCTGCACATTATCAAGTTTATTTAAAGTAAATTCTAAAAGAGGTACAAATTTTTTATGTCTAAGATATTTATCCCTTAAAACATATCCTGTTTCTAGCCTAATATTAAAATTTTCATCAGAAAGAAATAACTGCTCAAAAAATTTGAAGTTTTTGCTATTATCAATTGAACCAAAGATTCTTAAAGCTTTTTGCCGAGATAGAGGATCTTTTGAACTTACAATCAATTCTTTTAGTAAAGCGGATGCCTCTTTAATACCTATTTGGTCAATATTTTCTTCTAAATAATCAAGGTTCAATTCCATTTTTAAAGTCATAAAATTTTAAGTGATGAGATTAACAAATAATTTAATGAATTTTAGATTAAATTCTTTTTATTTGTTTTTTTGTCGATATTATTGATATGATAACAGATATTTCTAGTTACTATTTTTTTATAACAATTTCATCATACGCGTTTATTTTTACACTAATTTTTTATAATGCAAACATAGAAGAGATATAAAATCAAGCTATTACAAGCTTTTTTAGAAATCCAAAATATTAGTTACTTTTAAATATTTTATTTAAAACTTATTTGTATATAGTACGTTTTATTTCTGTATTAAAAAAATTTATAAAGATGAAATTTATTAGATTATTAAATTTTTTATTTTACCCATTAATTGTTTATAAAAAAAGCAATTATTTGATAAAAATATAAAAATTAATATTACCTTAAGCAATATAAAAAAACATCTAGAAATAATATCTATAAAAATTAAAATTAAAAATATAGGCTGAAAAAGAATTATGGCAGAAGAAGAAAGCTTTTTAAGCGCTAAGGCACTTGTGGTTGATAATGGTACTGGTATTTCAAAAAATGGCTTCGCCGGAGAAGATCAACCTCGATCAGTTTTTCCAACCCTCATAGGTTATCCAAAGTATGAATCTATAATGACAGACGTTGAACATTATACTAGGGAATATTACATCGGAGAAGAAGCAATGCAACTTAAAGGTGTCCTCAAATTAATGTTTCCAGTTGAGCATGGTATTATAGAAGACTGGACAGCCATGGAAAAAATTTGGCATTACACCTTTTATACAGACCTCAGGATTGATCCTAGTGAACACCCTATACTTTTGACCGAAGCCCCCTTAAATCCCAGACCAAATCGGGAAAAAATGGCAGAAATTATGTTTGAAACTTTCAACACTCCAGCACTTTATGTAGCCATGCAAGCAGTATTATCCCTCTACGCTTCAGGTCGTACCACAGGATGCGTTATAGATATTGGTGATGGGGTCTCCCACGTTGTGCCAATTTTCGAGGGTTTTGCTTTAAGCCATGCTATCCAAAGAATTGATCTAGCTGGTCGAGATATTACCAATTATTTACAAAGATTACTTAGACAGAAAGGATACTCTTTCACGACATCTGCCGAAAAGGAGATTGTGAGAGATATCAAGGAGAAATTATGCTATGTCGCGATAGATCCCGAAAAGGAAATGATGTTGAGTAAGAAGGTCGCCGGAATGGAGAAAAGCTACATGCTCCCTGATGGAGAGACCATAATGGTTGGCGTGGAACGTTTTCTCGGACCCGAGTGTCTCTTCAATCCAAGTGTAATCGGAAAAGAACTCGAACCTTTAGATGATGTGATCGTAGGCTCCATTTCCGAGTGCGATGTCGACCTAAGAAGGGATCTTTACAGCAACATCGTTCTCTCTGGTGGAAGTACTATGTTCCCAGGGATTAAGGAGCGTTTAACTAAGGAAATCAAAGAACAAATCCCTGAGAGTGTTGACGTCAAAATAATCGCACCTCCAGAGCGTATGTATTCTGTTTGGATTGGTGGAAGCATTCTTTCGTCACTTAAAACTTTCCATCGCATGTGGGTAACCAGACGCGAATATAAGGAGATGGGACCGCAAGTAATTCACCGATGCTTCTAATGGGGAAATCTCCTCAACGTAAATCAAAAATCCATTTTTTTAACCCGTTTTTTATTTTTCTTTTCTTTTTTTCAAGACTTCAAATCTTAATTCTTAATTTTAGTATCTGAACAATAAAAATTACTATAAGTAAAGAGATAGATTTTCTTTCCAAGCTCCTTATAGGCATCATTTTTAAAGCTATTTTTATATGAATTTTTAAATTTGGAGCAAAAGTATAAAAATCAAAATGACTTAAGATAGTTCAAAAATTTATGAAGTGATTTTATGCCTAAGTTTGAATCAAATATCGAAATTAGAGCTCCTCCAAAAAAAATTTGGGAGGTTTTAGAAAACATAACTCTCGCTTCTAAATTGAATATCACTATTACAGATCGAATAGAAAATGAAAGTCTTTCATTGAAAGTAAACCACCCTGATTTTAATGGATATGGCTATATATTAAAAGAGAAAGGCGACATGACAGAATTATCGTATTGGGTTGATTATAAAATTTTAAAGCATGAAAAAATAAAAAAGCGTTCTCTTACAACTATTTTAAATGGATTGAAAAATTTCATTGAACATCTCGAAGATGGTGGCGATCCAGACGAATATATTGCAAAATAAATAATGAAAAAACCATAAATTAATATATTTTTAGATTCTACTTTTATCTCTTTATTTAATTTTTTTTATTTTCCTTTTTTATTCTTAAAATCTTGAATAAAAATAGAATTGAATGAAAATTATTATCTCATTAATTCAATTTATGTTAAAATTCAATAGATATCAACAAAAAACAATAAATTCTATCTCATATTTCAGATTGTATTAGATTGTATTATATCGTATGTGGGTCACGAGGCGAGAATACAAAGAAATGGGTCCACAAGTAATACACCGATGTTTCTAAAGAGGTAAACCTCTTCAAGTTTTTTATTTTTTCATTTATTTTTTTATTCTTTTTTCTCATGATTATTTTTTCTTAAATGAGTCAAAAAATTGATGATAAATATCGTCTTTACCATGTCAAAAAAGCCGAAATTCGAATGCTTTTTCTCAAATCAATAAAATCTATTAATAAAATTAAACAACAAAGAAATCGTAAAAAAAGCCAATTCTTAAAAATAAATAAAATATAATCCAAAAAAAGAAAACTACTAATCTTGGATATTGGGAGAAGTAATAATCCATTGCCATGAAATCGATATAATTTCGCACATCAGAGTCAGACTTACCTGAAGGGATCGGCTAGACGAGAAGCATTAAAGATTTATAGTTATTTTTAGCTTGTTGTTTATTATTAATACCACATCTAGCAGAATCTTACGAAATAAAAGAAGAAATAAAAAAATAAATAATTTTACCTATTTCCTTTTTTTTAATGCTTTATTGTATCTCTCAAATTTTCTTTTCCCAAAGCTTATAATTTTAGCTAGCATTTCTGATTTCTTTACTGATGTATTAAGTTTAGAGGATTACGCAGGTAATCCACCGATGTTTCTAACAGGGCAATCTCCTAAGTACAATTCAAAAATCCATTTTTTTAAACAAGTTTTTTATTTTTCTTTTCTTTTTATACTTGTATCATTATAACTTTTAAAATAATTTCAGTCTTGTTAATGGTTAATAAAATTGAATTTTTACTAAGTTAGGCATCTCCTTTAACCATTTTGGTCTTTCTTTATTCTTCAGATTCTCTGAAGAGTAAACTCTCAAGATTTTAAGGTTTTTAAGATTTTTTATGAACAACGGCAATCTTTGTATATTATGGACTGAGATTTCTAATTCTTCAAGATTAATTAGACTTGGAGTCTTTTTTACGATTACTGGTGTATTAGATGTCTATTTTAAAAACAAGTATGGAGAAAAAGAATATTTGAAGGTATTATTGACTCTATCTATTGAATTAGATTCATTATTGATTTTTTTCAAATAACAAACACAAAATAAAAGGATATAAAAATTTTTTAAAAGTAATTTTACTTATTTCCTTCCTTTAATGTCTACTTATATAGGTAAAATCTCCTCTTACCAGAACTTATAACTTTAGTTCAACCAGTTTTTCTTCTTTACAAGAATTGATTTGAGAAATAATTTGCTCATTTGTGAAATGTTTTATTACAAGAGCTTGATTAGTACACGTAGCCCCACATACTCCACAGCCTTTACAAAGAACTTGATTTATTTCAATCTCATCTAATTCGTTCTTAGAGATGGCATTATAAGGACATACAGTTAGACAGACTTCACAGCCTGTACATAATTTTTTATTAAATTCAGGTAAACTTGATGTAGCACCCTCGACCGATGCTTTACTATTCATTAAGGGGATTAAAGCTCTAGATGCCGCGCCCAGAGCTTGACTTAAAGATTCTTTTATATTTTTAGGACATTGAGCAGTTCCACATGTGAAGATTCCATCCGTAGCAAAATCAACAGGTCTTAATTTAGGATGTGCTTCAAAAAAGAAACCGTTTTTATCAAGGGGGACTTTTAACATTTCAGATAGCTTTTTATTTTCTTCCCATGCTATTAAAGGAGTAGCAAGCACTACTTTATCTAAAGATAATTCGAATTTCATTCTTGTTAAAGCATCAGACACATTTAATATTAATTTGTCATCCTTATTTTTCAACATTGGGGGATTTTCCGGTTTATATTGTATAAAATTAATGCCTTTTTCTCTTGCTTTTCTATATTCAATCTCTTCTTTATAAGATACTCTTATGTCTCGATAAAATATGAAAATCTGAGAATTAGGATACCGCTTCTTGACAGTTAAAGCATTTTTTATAGATTCTTCACAACAAGTCAATGAACAATAAGTTCTTCCTTGTTCTTCACGGGAACCAACGCATTGAATAAAAGCAATAGATTCACCATCTTGTAATTGCTCATTTCGAATTAAACCTTCAAGTTCTAAATTTGTAAAGATATTTTCATATTCTTCATAATGGTAATATCCATTTGGTTTAAATTCTTTTCCTCCCACAGCAACAATAATAGTGCCAGTTTTAATTTCTTTTTCTTCACTGTTTTGTTCAATAACTATTAGAAAGTTGCCAATTGAACCATTTACAGCTTTTATTGTTGAGGATATGAAAACTTCTATATTAGGATTTGTCTTTATTGCTTGCAATATTGGAGTTAGTACTTGTTCTGAAGAGGTTCCCTCAGTATTAATTTCATTTAAGTTCCGAATGAATCCACCAAGATTTTCACTCCGCTCTACGATGTATACTTTAAATCCTTTTTTTGCCATAGCCAATGCTGCAGTCATGCCTGCAATTCCCCCTCCAATAACTAATGAAGCAGGTAATACATTAACTTCAATATCGTGTAATGGTTCTACAAGCCGAGATTTTGCGATACACATTAAAATCTGTTCCTTTGCTTTTTGTGTAGCTTTTTCAGGTTCTGACATGTGAACCCAACTCACTAATTCTCTAATACTTGCAAATAGGACTAAATATGGATTAAGACCTACTTCATGACAAGTGCCCTGAAATAATGGAAGATGGGTTCTAGGAGTACACGCAGCAATTACAACCCTATTTAAATCATATTTTTCAATTGCCGCCTTTATACTATTCTGAGATTCTTCCGAACAAGTATATAAATTTCTTTCAACATAAGCTACATCAGGAACAGTTTTAATTTCTTCCGCTACCTTTTTAACATCCACAAAGCCTGCAATATTAGAACCACAATGACAGATAAAAACACCGATTCGAGGAGGATCGCTTTTAGATACTTTTCTTTCAACAATATCTTCTTTTATTTCATCTATAGTAGTTATTGAAGTTCTAGAAGCTGCTTTACTAGCAGCACCGCTAGCCTCAGCAACAGAGGTTGAAATATCTTCTGGACCATGAACACATCCACATACATAAATTCCAGGAATATTAGTTTCAATATTATTTGTTGATGATACTGGCTTTATAAAACCATATTCGTCCATTTCGACCCCTAATATATCATTAAATTCCTCTGCTCCTCTGCTAGGTATAACTGCTGGAAATAAAACAACCATATCTACTGTATCAAATTTAATTTCACCTGTGTCAAAGTCTTTATGTCTTATTATAAGATCTTTTGTTTCTGTATTTTCATAAATCTTATTAGGTAAACCTCTGACATATTGAACCTTATAATCTGATTTAGCTCTATCAATAAATTCATTATGATTCTTTCCAATCGTGCGTAAATCATTATAAAAAACCAAAATTTCTGCATCAGAATGGTGTTCCATCGTCATAATTGCTTCTTTTGTAGCATACATACAACAAATTTTAGAACAATAAGGCTTTAAATTAACATTTCTCGATCCAACACATAGAATAAATCCTATCTTGTGGGGGTGTTTATTATCGGAAGGGCGTAAAATTTCGCCTTTAGTTGGACCTGATGCACACATAATTCTTTCATATTCCAAGGATACAGTTACATTGGAATATTTTCCATATCCGTACCTCTCTAAGGAACTAACATCCATTAGATCAAAACCAGTGGCTACTATAATGGAAGCGACTTCAATTTCTATTTCTTTTGGTTTTTGTTCAAAATCTACTGCGTGGGCCGGACAAAATTTTTCACATACCTTGCATGTACCATTTTTAAAGTAAGTACAATTTTCTGAATCAATAAGATATACAGCTGGAACTGCTTGAAGGAAAGGAATATACGCAGCACCTCTTTTACTTAACCCTTGTTCAAATTCAGAGGGAAAATTTTTATAGGGGCATTTTTGCGCACATGTTCCACATGAAGTGCATTTTGAACTATCAATATATCTAGGTTTAAGTAGAATTCTTACCTTGAAGGTAGATCCATTACGAATTCGGTCAACTCTTTTCACTTCTGAATAAGTTAAAAGTTCAATTCGAGGGTGACGAGCACATTCGACCATTTTAGGTGCTAAAATACATATTGAACAATCCAAAGTCGGAAAAGTTTTATCCAATTGAGCCATTTTCCCTCCAATTGAGGGGCTTTTTTCAACTAAATAGACAAGATGACCTTGATCTGCTAGGTCTAGGGCAGCAGAAATCCCAGCTACACCACCCCCTATTACCAATACTTGTTTTTCAGAATTATTACTCTCTACCATATTTCTTACACACTCTCGCTTTCTATATTAATTGGTCCGATTGAAATAAGATGCTCGGTAAAATTTTTTACTACATCTGCAAACTTAGCCCCTTCCGCTGCTGATACCCATTCCAATCTAAGTCTTTCTGGTTCAATTCTTAAAAAATCAAGTAATTTTTGAGTTATCTTAATTCCTTCCTCAGCTTTTTCATTTCCCGAAATATAATGGCAATCCCCTAAATGGCATCCACATACTAAAACTCCATCACTTCCACGATTAAATGCATTAAGTATTAAAGAGGGTTGGATTCTTCCAGAACACATTACCCTTATTATTCTAATGGTAGGAGGATATTGAAAACGACTTACTCCTGCTAAATCAGCTCCAGCATAACCACACCAATTACATAAAAATGTAATTATTTTTGGATTAAACCCTTTTTTATCTTTTTCCATATTTATACACCTCATTATCCTAAATAAGATTGAATCATAGCAATTAATTGTTGATTTGTGAAATGCTTTAAACTTATAGCCCCAACTGGACAAACACCTTCACAAGCTCCACATCCTTTACATACAGCCGGAAGGACTCTAGATTTATATCGGATTAAACTTACATATGGAATTTCTGAATCCAGGATACCTTTAAAATTAATTATGGTCTCAATTGGCTCAATTGCATCATAAATACATATATCCCTACATTCACCGCAACCCATACATTTATTTTCTTCGATTTCTGCAGTTGAACCTATAATTTTCATTTTTTCTTTAGATAAAATTGTAGCAGCTCTCGCCGCTGCTCCTTTTGCTTGTGGAATTGTCTCATTAATAAATTTTGGCCATTGTGCCGTTCCACATACGAAAATTCCATCAGTAGCAAAATCAAGTGGACGAAGCTTCACATGTGCTTCTAGGAAAAATCCATTCTGTTCAAGGGGAACTTTTAACATTTGGGATAATTCTTTATTTTCTGTTGGTAAAAAGCCAGCACTCAATACTATAAGATCAGGCTTAATAACTATTTGTTCATTTAATAATGAATCATTTACAGAGACAATCAACTTATTCTCTTTAATGCTAACCTCGGGTTCGAGTTTTTCATCATATCGGATAAAAATAATCCCTTTTTCTCTTGCTTCCCCGTAGTAATTCTCCTTAAAACCATAAGTTCGAATATCTCTATATAGAATACAAATATTCCTCTTAGGGTTTTTCTCTTTTAACTTTAAAGCATTTTTTAATGCAAGAGAACAACATATTCTATTACAATTAGGACGTTCTTCATTTCTCGAACCAACGCATTGAATCATTACAACTGTTTCTGCATCTATTTCATTTAAAACAATCTTTTGTTCCAATTCTTGCTGAGTTAATATTCTTTCATCAGTTCCATACATGTATTCCATTGGTTTATATTCTGTTCCACCTGTAGCAACAATAATTACTCCAGTATCAAGTTCTTTTTTCTTACTATTATAATTCACTGTAACTAGAAAATTTCCGACGAATCCCTGTACATCTTTAATCTTTGTGCTAGTGAATACTTTAATTTTATCATGATTTAATACTTGATTAACAATTTGCTCGAGATATTCTTGAGGATCCCCATCTTCTAGAACATAATGTATATTTCTTACAAAACCACCTAACTCTTTTTCTTTTTCAATCAAATAAACTTCAAAACCTTGATTTGCTAATTCTAATGCAGCATTCATTCCTGCTATTCCACCGCCTATTACTAGACCGGAGTGCGTAATATCTACAGATGTTTCATATATTGGTTCTAAAAGTTTAGCTTTGGCAACATTCATTGCTACTAGGTCTTTTGCTTTTTCTGTAGCTTCTTCAGGGATGGACATATGAACCCAGGAACACTGTTCTCTAATATTTACTAATTCAAATAAATAAGGATTCAATCCTGCTTCTCTAATGGTATTGTGGAACAATGATTCGTGTGTCCGAGGAGTACAAGAGGCTACAACAACCCTATTTAATTTATATTCTTCTATTATTTGTTTCATTTTATCTTGGGTATCTTGGGAACAGGTATACAAATTTTCTTCAGCATAAGCAACGTTAGGAAGAGTTTTAGCAAATTTAACTACTTCAGGGATATTTACAATTCCACCGATGTTTATTCCACAGTGGCAAATAAATACTCCAATCCTAGCTTCTTGATCTTCAATTGAAAGTTCAGGAGGATATTCTTTTATAGATGTTAATGTATTTCTTTCAGTAGAAAGAAATGAAGAGACTTTTCCAGCCACGCCACTTGCTTCTGCTACTGTTTCAGGAATATCTTTAGGACCAGAACAAGTCCCACATACAAAAATCCCGGGCTTATTAGTTTCTAAAGGAGAAAATATATTTGTGTCAATAAAATTATATTTATTAAGATTAACTCCCAATTTTTTACTCAAATCAATACCAGAATTAGAAGGTTGCAAACCTATAGAGAGAACAACCATATCAAAATGTTCTTCTATTACCTCCCCTGTTTCACTATTTTCATGGGCTATAATTAAACTTTTCGTTTGTGGATCTTCATTAATTAAGGCAATTTTTCCTCTTAAGAATTTGATTCCTAATTCTTGAGCTCTCAGATAATAATCCTCGAATCCTTTTCCATAAGCTCTTATATCTATAAAAAAAATGTAACAGTCAATTTCTGGTTCATGCTCCTTTGCAATTATTGCTTCTTTAATTGCGTACATGCAACAAACTGCTGAACAATAATTATTACCTATTCTTCGATCTCTTGAACCAATACATTGTATCCATACTATTTTTTCTGGTATTTTTCCGTCGGAAGGTCGTAAAACATGACCCATGAAAGGTCCAGATGCACTCAATATTCGTTCAAATTCGGTACTTGCTATCACGTTCGAAAAACGCCCATATCCATACATTTTTAGAGGTAACGGATTATAGGGAGTAGATCCTTGAGCGACAATTATAGAACCGACTTTCAATTCAATCATTTCTTCTTTTTGAGTAAAATCAATGGCTTTTGCTTCACATATATATTCACATAACCGGCAACCGATACAAATTGTTCTATCTATAGATGGTAATTTTGGAATTGCTTGTGGATATTTAATAAAAATACTTTTTCTTTTTCGTAATCCCTCATCATATTCATTTGAAGTTTCGATCGGGCACCACTCTGAACAAAGTCCACAACCTGTACATTTATCTTCATTGATATATCTTGGATACTTTTTTAATATAACATTAAAATTTCCAGCCGAACCCTCTAGATTCTCAACTTCAGCGTGAGTAATTATTTGAATGTTTTGATGTCTACCCACCTCTACTAATTTAGGGCTTAAAATGCACATTGCACAGTCATTTGTAGGAAATGTTTTATCTAATTGGCTCATGATACCACCTATTGCGGGAGAACTCTCTACTATAAAGACTTTAAATCCTAACTCTGCGAGATCTAATGATGTTTGTATCCCGGCAATTCCACCTCCGACTACTAATACTGCTCCTATTTTAATTTTAGATTCAAGTTTACTCATTTAACCATTCCTCCCTCTTTAGCAAATATTGCCATTTTGTTTTTGATATTAAATGTTATTTTATGGTCATCATTCATTGTAATAAGATGTTCCATAACTTTTTCTGATGGAATTTTTAATTTACTTGAAATCTCTTCTGCAGATAAACCCTTTTCTTCAATAAGATTTTGAATTTTAATTTTAATCAATTCTGTTTCTATTATATGGTCTAATAATTTTTCAAATTTCTCCTCGGGAATTTTTTCACCATAAGCATTTTCACTTTCAACTAAATCCCTTTCTCTACTAATTAACCATCTAAGTCTAAAGTCAGAACAGATTTGTTTGGCAAAAAACAAATTCTTTATCAAAATTTTGTCAAATTTAACAGATAAAGGTCCTAGTTTTATCAGTTCTTCAGTAAATTCAGTTATTAAATCTGCAAATATTTTCCCTTCGGCAGCAGATACCCATTCAAGTCGTAATCTCTTTGTTTCAAACCCAAGTTTTTCAAGTATCTTTTTCATCATTAAAATCTTATATTTTGTATGATAATTTCCTGTAAGATAATGGCAATCTCCAAGGTGACATCCTGCTACCAATACTCCGTCTAAACCTTTTTCGAATGCTGTCAAAATAAAATTTGGATCAATTCTTCCGCTGCACATTACTCTAATTATCCTTAAATTTGGTGGATAATTGAATCGCGAAACACCGGCAAGATCTGCACCCGCATATGAGCACCAATTACATAAAAATCCTAAAATTTTTGGGTTATACATTTGAACACCTTTCTCCAATAATCATTCTGATAATGCATATATTTGTTCATATATTTGAAGGTCCATAAAATGTTTCATAGAAATTGCATTTAAAGGACAACTTGCACCACAAACTCCACAGCCCTTACAAACAGCTGAAAAAATGGTGGCTTTTAACCCCAATTCCATCCTTTCTATTTGTATAGCATTAAATGGACAGATCATTTCGCAGGATCCGCATCCTATGCATTTTTCAGGATCTACAGTAGCAATAGCACCCTCTACTTTAATCGTCTCATGAGACAAAATCGTACTCGCCCTAGCTGCTGCTGCATAACCTTGAGTTATAGTTTCTGAGACGTCCACAGGCCATTTTGCTGAGCCACCTACATATACTCCATCTGTCGCAAAATCATTAGGGCGTAACTTTACGTGGGCTTCTAAGAAGAAATTGTTGGCTTCCAATGGTACTTTTAATTTTTGCGCAAGTTCCTTATTATCTTCATTGGCAACTAATGGAGTTGATAATACCAATAAATCATAAGGAATTATTATATGATCTCCAATGTATTCATTAAATACCTTTATTTGATTTTCTTCTACAGAAGGCAATTTATCAGGTTTGTATTTTATAAAGAGTATTCCTTTTTCTCTTGCGTTTCTATAATATTTTTCATAATTAGTCCCGGGAGAGTATAAATCTCTAAATAATATCGTAATATTTGAAATTGGATTTCTTTCTTTGATAATTAGCGCATTCTTTATAGCTGTCATGCAGCAAATGCTTGAACAATAAGGTCTCTCATCATTCCGAGATCCCACGCATTGTATCATTATAACATTATTTGCATCTATTTCATTTCTTCTTAGTTTTGCTTCCAATTCGTACTGAGTTATTCTTATTTTGCCATCATATCCAAACATGCCTTCAGGTGTAAGTGTCGAAGAACCTACAGCAACGATTATCGCTCCTACTGTTAAATTGATAATTTTACCATTCTGTACAATTTCTATATCGTAATTCCCCACAAATCCATCAATATTTTTTATTCTTGTTGTTGTATAAACTTCTAAATTCCTAGCTTTTTGAACTTTATTTTTAATATCCTTTATTAGCTCTAAAGCCTCGGTGTCATGTGGAAATAGTTTATAAAGTGTATTTAACCTTCCACCTAATTCATTCTCCTTTTCAATAAGATAAGTTTTAAATCCCTGTCTACTTAAATTAAGTGCAGCACTCATTCCGCAAATTCCACCACCAATTACTAAAGCATTAGGATTAATTTTTATTGTAATCATTTCCAAAGGTTCTAATTTTGTGGCTTTAGCCACTCCCATGCTAATTAGATCTTTTGCCTTCTCATAGGCTTCATTAGGATATTGCCTATGAACCCATGAACATTGTTCTCTAATATTGACAAAATTGAAAAGGTAGGGATTTAATCCTGCTTCTGAGATACATTCGCGAAACAAAGGTTCATGAGTTCTTGGAGTACATGATGCTACAACTATCCGATTTAAATTATACTCTTTTATTGCCTTCTTAATGCTGGCTAATCCATTTTCAGAGCATGTGTAAAGATTATCTTCAGTATAAACCACATTAGGTAATTTCTTCGCATATTTAGCGAGTTTCTTACAATCAATCACTCCGCCGATATTAGAACCACAATGACAAACAAATACTCCTACTCTAATCTCTTTTTCATTCTTTCCTTCTTCTAACATTTTAAGCTTATCCTCTTTTTTTTATTTAGTAAAATTATTTGAAATTTGTTGAAAAGTAAAATGCTTTAAAGACAAGGCTCCAACAGGACATACGTCAATACACGCTCCACAGCCTTTACAAAAAGCTTGAAGAACCTTAGATTTATACCAAGTTAACTCTACTATAGGTTCTTGTATTATATCTTCTGCTTTATACTCTGATTGCCTTTCACCAATTTCTATTGCATTATAGGCGCATAAATCCCTACAATTACCGCAACCAATGCACATATCCTCATCGATTTCTGCAACAGAGCCGACAATATTTATTTTTTCTTTTGATAAAATAGTGCCCGCTCTAGAGGCAGCTCCTAATGCTTGTGAAATTGTTTCATCAATGAATTTTGGCCATTGTGCTGCGCCACATAAGAATATTCCGCTAGTTGCGAAATCAAGTGGACGTAGTTTAACATGAGCTTCTAAGAAAAATCCGTTTTTATCAAGTGGTACTTTTAACATTTTAGAAAGCTCCATATTTTCTGAGGGAAGAAAAGCAGAGCTTAAAGCAATAAGATCTGTTTTAAGGGTTACACGCTCATTTAATAACACATCTTTTACAGTAATCGTCAATTTATTAGTTTTGATATTAACTATTGGTTCAAAATTTTCATCAAATTGAATAAAAATTACTCCTTTTTCTCTTGCTTCGTTATAATAATCTTCTTTAAAACCATAGGTATGAATATCTCTATTTAAAATGCAAACATTTAGTCTAGGGTTTTTTTCTTTTAATTTTAAAGCATTTTTAATTGCTTCTACACAACAAATTCTGCTACAATTTGGTCTTTCTTCATTTCTAGATCCGACACACTGTATCATTGCTATTGTTTGTCCTTTTACTTGATCGGCTACAATTTTTTGTTCTAATTCCAACTGTGTTATGATTCTTTCATCCGTACCATATAAAAATTCTCTCGGCTTGTACTCTCTTCCTCCGGTTGCAACTATAATTACTCCAGACTCAAGTTCTTTTTTTCGACCATTATATTTTATTAATGTTGAGAAATTTCCGATGAATCCATTTATTTCTTCTATCTTAACATTTGTAAAAATTTTAATCCTTTTATGATTTTTAACCTGTTCAATTAGACTTTTAAGATATTCTTGAGGATCTCCAGTTCCTAAAATATAGTGAATCTTTCTAACTAATCCCCCAAGTTCTTTTTCTCTTTCAATAATACATGAGTTAAATCCCTGGTTACCTAAACTAAGTGCCGCTGTTAGTCCGGCTATTCCCCCACCTATTACTAACGCAGAATGGCAGATATCTACAGTTGTTTCATAGATAGGTTCCAGAAGCTTAACTCTTGAAACGTTTAATGCGATTAACTCTTTTGCTTTTTCCATCGCTTTTTCAGGTTCAGACATATGCGCCCAAGCACATTGGTCACGAATATTTACTAATGCAAATAAATATGGATTTATTCCTGATTCTCGGATTGTATTCTGAAAAAGACTTTCATGTGTGCTTGGAGTACAGGCTGCTATTACAACTCTCTCTAAATTATATTTTTCAATTGCGTTTTTAATACTAGCTAACCCTGATTCTGAGCAAGCAAATAAATTATCTTCAGAATATATTACATCAGGAAATGTCTTCGCAAAATCCGCGAGTAATTTACAATCTATGACACTTCCTATTTTTGAGCCACATAGACAAATAAAAGTTCCAATCCTTACAGATTCTTCTTTATTTTCTTCTTTATTAGACATTTAATTACAACCTTCTTAAGTACTTTAAGGGGAGGCTAATAATACTTCATCTTTTTTCTCTTCTGAAAAACCCATCATATTAGCTATTAAATTTGTTATATCTGTAATTTCTAACTTTATTTCATCAGAAATTTTTTCTTTTTTCTCTTGAAGCATACAATTATAATGAATTTGGCATTTTGGACAAGAGGTTACTAATAAATCTGCAACCTTTTTTGCTTCTTTTATTCTATCGAGCTGTAAAGCCTTTGATAGATCATTACAATTTATAAAGCAACTTACTCCACAGCAAACAGAATTTTCCTTGGATCTTGGCATTTCATTAAATATGATCCCGTGTTCTTCCATTGAATTAAGGATTTTTCTAGGAGGTGAATAAACTTTCATGTGCCTTCCTAATCTGCAAGGATCATGATATGTAACTGCCCGATTAGGAGAGTCTAAAAATTCAAATTGACCACTTTCAACTTCATCAGCAATCAATTCTGTAAGGTGAATGACCTTAAAATTGGCATTTTCAATATATTTCGGATAATCTAATTTTAACGTTCTATAACATTCTGCACATGTTGTAATGATAGTTTCAATACCTAACTTATTGATTTCGTTCACATTATATTCTGCCAATTTTTTAAAAGTCTCAAAATGTCCCTTCCAAAGGGCATCATGTCCACAACATTTCATATTTCCAAGAATTATTGGTGGCTTTTCGAGTACCTCATTCATGATCTTTATTCCATTTTGCGCAATTCCTTGCAAATTTAAGTCTAAATTATTAAAAACAACATCCAGAATTGGTAAGCATCCAATAAAATATGCTATCTTACCCTTTCTAGATATTTGAGATCCCTCTGGTATTAAATCAGAGGGTAATATTAAGCCTGATGATTGTTTTGCTTGTATTTCATTTAGAAGAGTTAATATCCCATCATGAGTCTCCTCATATTTCATACCCTTGTCTACTAATAACCTTCTAGCTGCTTTAATGAATTCAATAAAATCAACACCTTGTGGGCAATATTCTTGACAAGTTCGGCAAGTTAAGCAATATCTAAGGACATTTTCTCTTAAAATCTTGTTTTTCGCACCAATTGCAGCTATTTTAGTTAAATCATCTGGACTTAAAGGAAATTGCTCTTCAATAGGACAGCTTGATGAGCACATTCCACATTGAAAACAAGCTAATATACTTTTTGCTCCCTCAATTTTGGATAGAGATTTAATAAAGGATCTATCTAAATCAGAACTCTTGATTAACTTTTCGATTTCATTTCCTGATATAATATATCACCTTAAAACTTTCATTATCGCTAAAAATAATCCTCAAAAATAAATTCTAATGTAATTTTTTTTTTTTTTATACTGTAATTTTATAAGAAAATTACCTATTTAAATGAAATGATCGATCTCGATCATAAATACACTATTCAATTTTCAGAATCGAACGTTTTTAATCCAAAAAATGCTGCATCCGAGAAACTTGTATGAAAAAGGCGATCACAAAGGAACAAAATGCTCAAAAGCGACCATAAATTAAAATTATATTATCGAAAATAAAAAAAAATTATGAAAAAATCATCCTTTCCGATAGACAATAATGTACAAATTTTATCTAAAACAAAATTGTGATAATGAAATTTGTAATATATCCGACAGATAACATAAAAAATCTAAGATTTAATATATCAGAATAATTATAAGGTTACAAAATTGTATAAAAAAAATCGATCTTATCTGAAATTAGTTGCCTTTTGAACAAAACCTATCAATTTTATTTCCTTAATCTCAATTTAGAATACGAATTTTTATAGAAACAATCATCTAAATAAAAAAAAAATTAGATTATTACCTTTCTTTTAAAGCTTCTTTATACCTTTGGAACTTTCTTTTTCCGAAACTAATAACTTTAGCAAGCATCTCTGATTTTTTAACAGAAGTATTTAGATCAGGAGGTTCTTGTATATATCCTTCTCTAAGAGCATTATTATATATTTCTTCACCTGTTTTTGTCCTAATTATCGCGGTTGTGTATCCATCATTAGATCCTAAACCTCCAAATGATATATCTGCGTATACATTAGAAAAGTCCCGGCATGCAAAACATGCAGGTCTTGCAAATTCGTGAACATCCTTAAAATCAATATCTTTTGTTTTACCGTCATTAAGCTGCACGATCAAATTTTCCTTAATATTTAATTTTTCTACATCATCAAAAGAAAAATCAAACCGCTTTTCTAATTTTTTACGAGCTTCAGCGTTAAATGAGAAATTTAAATTACAAAATAAGCCAAATGTATATTTTACTATATGAGCAGGTAAAATGCTTAATTCTTGCATCTTTCTAATAGAATTTATCTGACATGGTGTACCAACAACAGCAATGCTCATTGCATCAGAACTCACAACTGTTTTTAGTTTTGTGATCGAGGGTACAAATGAATTATATTTCTCTAAGCTTACAACTCCCTGTGAGATTTCATAGTGAGATCCTGCAGCTTCTATTAATTCCTCTTTCGTTGTAGCGAAGAAAGGAACTCTATTAAATGGACCTTCTCTTTTTGAGACAATAGCTCCGTTTATTAAGTTCTTATCTAATAAATACATTAAAATCGCAGTTACAACACCACCATCTGTTGCATTTCTCCTAATTTCCTCTGAAGCGGCTTGACTTGATGCAATTTTTGTCCAATTACCAATAGATACTTTATAATGATACTTATCATTTAATTCATTATCTAAGATGTGAGTTTGAGGGCATACTAAATAACAAATCCCACATTTTAGGCAATTATCTTTATTATAATATCTTGGAGGTCCTGTTTCGGACATCTCAATTGCTTTTATCTCATGAGCCGAGCAAAAGCTAACACATCCCCCACATTCTCCACAAATACCTGGTTCATGGACATCTTTTATTAAATCTTCAAAAGATTTAGGTAGAACTTCTTCAACCATTTTTTTTTAACCTCTTTTCTTTTTCCTCTTTAATCAATTAGTTTAATATTCATTTGGCATTTTTTTAAGCTCTGCCAGAGAGAACACTGGTCCATCAATACAGACGAATTTATTACCGATATTACATCTTCCACATTTGCCAATTCCGCACTTCATTCTCATCTCTAATGAATTTAAAATTTGCTCGTCCTTCCAACCTAGATTTACCAATTCAGCCACGGCAGTCCTAATCATTATGGGCGGCCCACAGACTACCGCCATAGCGTTATCAGGAGATGGAGCAACCTTCTTAACTATTGCCGCAACAAATCCAACTTCGCGGGTCCATCCCTCCTCTTCGCGATCAATTGTTAGAACTACTTTAATATCTTCTCTTTGTTCCCATTCTTCAAGGATATCTCTATATAATACTTCACCAGAATCACGATTGCCATAAATCACAGTAATATCTTTATAATTGTTTCTATATTTTTCATCTAGCAAATACACGACTAGAGATCGCAAAGTTGAAAATGCAAATCCGCCCCCGATGACCATGATATTTTTGCCTTCCATTTCTTCAATTGGCCAGCCATTACCTAAAGGACCTCTTACTCCTACAATATCTCCCATATCACAATAGTGAAATCCTGTAGTTACAGTTCCCATCTTTTTTATTGTAAACATGATTGAGCCTGTTTCTGTTGGCGAAGAGGCTATACCAATAGGACATTCCCCCTTTCCTATTAAGCTTATTTCAGCAAATTGTCCTGGAATGTATTTAAAACTTTTTAAATCTTCTTCTTTCTTAAATATCAATTCAAGAGTTTTTATGTCATTTACTTCATTTTCCGAAACAATATTTTTAACTTCGGTAAGCAAGGGGATATACGGATTAGGCACTTATTTTCTCCTCCTTTTTTTGTTCAATTTTCTTAATTTTTTCAATAATTGTTCTAAGATCATTATTAACAGGGCACAGTTGAATACACCGACCACATCCAACACAACCTAATGTGTTATAATTCTCAGGATAATAGCAAAATTTATGTAAAATTCGATTTCTACAGCGTTCAATACAGCTATCTCGAGGATTATGACCACTTGTATGAAGTGAATATAGACAGAATTGGCAAGTATCCCAAATTCTAATTCTTCTACCTCGATTATTGTATTGATCATTATCATCAATAACATCAAAACAGGTACATGTTGGACATAAGAAAGAACATGTACCGCATCCTATACAAATTTCACTGACTTCTCTCCATATTGGATGATCAAAATTAGGATCAAGAACTTTTTCAATATCTTTTAAATCTAATTTAGTTACAATGGATTCTTCTGCTTGTTTAGATAATTCTGTGGCTTTTTGAATATCCTTTTTAGTAGCATTCTTCAGCCATGGTAATTTATTCATTAAATCTCTACCTTTTTCACTTATTGCCTCAACTAAATATTTTTCACCTAAATCTACCAAAAAGATATCCATATCATCTTTTTGAAAAGGGTGACCTTCTACTGAGGTGCAAAAACAGGTGTTCTTCGGATTATTACAACCAACTCCAATTATGATAGAATTTTCTCTTTTCTTCAAAAAGATCTCATCTTGATAATCCCCCAATGCAAAAAAGTTTTCCATAAGCACAAATGCATGAGCATCACATGGTCTAATTCCAAAAATGATGTTCTTCTTGTCTAAATCTTTTCTTTCAATAATCTCCGTTACCTCTTTTCCATCAGTTTTATATTCGAATAATACTTCCGTTTTTGGAAACAAGATTTCTTTTGGTGGAACTTTTGAATTAAAGTAATCTAATATAATATCATCAGGATTTAAGATTTTTTTAAACACTAAATTTCCCTTTTCCTTTATTGGAGCATAGAAACTATATTCTTCCCCCAATTCAATATAAAGCTTCCCTATTTCATTTTTCATTAATAATTTTTGGTTTATTCTTTATCACCTTTTTAATCTTCTTCTAGCATAAATTCTTCTGCATCATCCATCCTAAAATCCATCATGGGTGGAACTTTCTTGTAATCTATACCAGATGTAAAATTAAATCTTTCTTTTACTATTTTTTCTAATTTCCTTGTAATTAAATTTAAATCAATTCCCATAGGGCAAACACTACTACACGCGCCACATGCTACACATCGACCCGCTAAATGCATAGCTCTAACTAAATGAAATACAATTATATCAGATAAATCTGTTGTTTTTCCAAACCAAATTGGTTTATTCTGATCAACAAAACATAAATTACAATAACACATTGGACATGCCTCTCTACAAGCATAGCATTTAGTGCATGTCTCTAATGAATCTTTAATATATTCCCATTTCTCTTCAGATGATTTTGATTCAAATTCTGTTAAATCCTCAAAATCATCATCTACAGAACTTATTTCTTTACATTCACCAATACATGTTTCTGCTAATTCTGCTAATGTTGGAGGAGACTTAATTTTACAAACCTTACATAATTCATTGATATAATCGTCATAAGAAAATTTATGTTCAAAATCCTTTCCTTTTACAACTATATCATTCTCAGATGTAAAAACTTCTAAAATCTCTTTTTCACCAATCTCCTTTTCGATTCTTCTTCGATTTATTATACCATTACACGGGATTCCAATCATCTTAATATTTTCTAGATTAATTTGATTTTCCACTGATAAATGAATTAATGCTCGTCCAACACAACCCTTTGACACTATTCCTACTTTCAAATCTCCTTTTTCAGGATCAATGAGTTGAGGTATTCTAGGCACTAGATATTTAGCTAAATTTACATAGCATAGATTATTCCAAATTAATTTATCAACCTCTTCCTCTTTAGTTATCATTATTGGTGCAGAGCTTAAGGGAACTGTCCCCTTCGTATACCCAATTATAACATCTACTTCTTTCTCTTTAAGTAGTTTTCTTGCTATTTCCCTGACTGAATTTTCGATTTCCTGATTTTCGGCCTCAATTCCCATAATCATCACCACTTCTTTTCAAATTTTTTATTTGGTCCTAATTTTTTAACTATATTTGTAGCTTTCTTAATTAAAGTAGCAAAACGTTCACCCTCAGCAGCAGAAGCCCACATAAAATTAACTCTTCCTGGCTCTATACCGAAAAATTCTAATAATTCTTTTAAAATAGCAAATCGCCTTCTTGCTACTAAATTTCCTGTCAGATAATGACAATCTCCAGGATGGCAACCTGAAACAACAATTCCATCCCACCCATCCATCAAACTCTTAATAATAAAGTATGGGTTTACTCTACCCGAACATGGAACCCTCACAACTCTAATAGTAGGAGGATATTGAATTCTACTAACTCCCGCTAAATCTGCTCCGGCATAGGAACACCAATTACATAAAAATGCTATAATTTTTGGTTCCCATTCTTCATTTATATTTTCTTCTTGTTTTGTTTGTAAAGTCATCTTTTTAGCACCTCCCAGTTATCATCGCAAATATTTGTTCACCCGAGAAGCCTAGAACATCTATCGCAGCACATCTACAATTTCCTGAGCAAGCCCCACAGCCTTTACATAACACTTGGTTAATTTGGGCAATTCTTCCAAACCTTCGGTCATCAATTAACTCTATTGCGTTATATGCACAATTCTCTACACACATACCACACCCAATACATCTTTCTGGAATAACCATGGCAGTCTTACCTTCAGCTTCTATTTCATCTTTAGACAGTATAGTACAAGCTCTTGAAACTGCAGCATTTGCCTGGGCAATAGAATCTTCGATTGTCTTTGGACAATGTGCTAAACCTGCTACAAATACGCCTTCGGTGGCAAAATCAACAGGGCGTAGCTTAACATGAGCTTCTAAAAAGAAATTATCATCATTAAGAGGAACTTTCAACATCTTGGCAAGATCTTCGTTTTCCTCTCGGTTTGCATATATTCCAGCACTTAAAACTAATAAATCAGAATTAATATATATTTTTTCTTTTCTTGGTGTAGAAACTTCAATTCTTAATTGTGAATCTTCTGGAATTATTTCTGGAGGATTATTTTCATCATATTGTAGGAAAATAACTCCCTTTTCGCGTGCTTTACGATAATATTTTTCTTTAAATCCATAAGTGCGGATGTCTCGGAACAATACTGTTATTTCTACATCTGGATTTTTTTCTTTGGCTAATAGCGCATTTTTAATTGCTTCAGCACAGCACATTTTACTACAATAAGGATGATCATCGTTTCTTGACCCTACACATTGAATCATTACAACTGATTTTTTATTCTTCCCCTTATCCATGTTTAACATCTCTTCGAATTCAGATTGGAGTATTACTTTATCATTATGCCCATATAGATATTCTTTAGGTTGATATTCTTTTGCGCCTGTTGCAACAATAACCACTCCATGTTCGAATTCTACTTGCTCTTTATTCTTTCCATGGATAATTGAAGTCTTGAAATTGCCAATATATCCCTCAATATTTTCTATTTCTGCATCTGTATATGCATGAATAAATTTATTCGATTTTACTTTTTCTATTAAATCAGCTAAAAATTCTTGAACATTGCCTCCTTCAAGTGTATGATATATATGTCTAGCAAACCCTCCTAATTCTCCTTGCTTTTCAACTAAAAATGTATCATATTCTTGGCTAGCAAAATTAAGAGCGGCAACCATACCACTTATTCCTCCTCCAACAACCAGTGCTTTAGGAGTAACTGGTAATTTTATCCTTTCAATAGGCTCTATTTCTCTCGCTTTATTTACTGCCATTCTTACTAAGTCTTTAGCCTTTTCTGTAGCCTTTTCTGGCTCGTTCATATGTACCCAAGAACATTGATCTCTAATATTTGCCATTTGAAATAAATACCTATTTAATCCTGCTTCTCTAATGGTCTCTTGAAATAAAGGTTCATGTGTTCTAGGAGTACATGATGCAACAATAACACGATTAAGATAATATTCCTTTACCTTATCTTTTATTATCGTCTGAGTATCTGCTGAACAAGTATATAGATTACGATCTGCCATAACTACATTAGGGAGAGTAGTGGCATATTTTGTCACTTCTGGAACATCCACATAGCCACCAATATTAATTCCACAATGACAGATAAATACACCAATTCTAGGTGGTTGTCCATTTACATAAATTTCAGGAGGTAGAGTTTTTTCTGTAATTAATGTCCCTCTTTTTTCATATAAAAGTTGATTAACACAACCTGCAGCCGCGCTAGCTTGGGTTACTGTATCAGGAATATCTTTAGGAGATGAGAAAGCTCCACATGCATAGATTCCTGATCTTGATGTTTGAACTGGGTTAAATTTGTCAGTATTAGCAAACCCAAATTCATTTAATTCAATACCATACTTTTCTGCGAGATATTTATTATCATTAGGAGGATTTAACCCAACAGCAAGGACTACCATTTGAAAATCTTCTTCCATTACTTTTCCATCTTCAGTTTCATATCTTATCCTTAAATCTTTAGTTTCTGGTACTTCTTTTATAGATGAGATACGACTTCTTATATATTGAACCCCATATTCCTCTTGGGCTCTAATAATATATTTATCAAAATCTTTTCCATAAGCTCTTACGTCCATACTAAAGATCGTCGGTTTTATTTGATGCATATGCTCATGGGCAATTACTGCCTCTTTAGCTGTATACATACAACAAACTGAAGAACAATATGGTTGTCCATTTCCTGTATAATCACGAGAACCAATACATTGGAGAAAAGCTAATTTTTCAGGAATATCCCCATCTGAAGGACGTAAAACCCTACCTGCATATGGACCACTAGCACTTAAAATACGTTCAAACTCTATACTAGTTACTACATTCTTATACTTTCCATATCCATATAAATTAGCTTCTGGTGGAATATATTCATCAAAACCAGGAGCTAAAATTATTGCTCCAACATTAATATCAACTTCTTCATCTTCTCGGTCATATTCTACTGCTTTGGCTTTACAAACTCCTTGGCATATTCCACAGCCGATACAATAATCTTTATTAATAGCGAAAACAAGAGGTACTGCTTGCGGATATTTAACTGATGTTGCAGCATATTTTGCTAATCCTTCATTGAATATATCAATTGCTTCCACAGGACATTCGCGACCACAGACTCCACATCCAGTACATTTTTCAAGGTTTATATATAGTGTTTTCTTTAATACTTTTACATTAAAATTACCAGCTTCTCCTGATACATCTAAAATTTTACAATTAATACTTAAATCTATATTCTGGTGACGTCCTGTCTCAACTAGCTTTGGACTTACTATACACATAGCACAGTCGTTTGTAGGGAATGTTTTATCTAACTGTGCCATTACTCCTCCAATACTTGTTGTAGATTCAATTAAATAGACTTTATAACCGGAATCAGCTAGATCTAAAGCGGCTTGAGACCCACCAATTCCAGCACCTATAACCATAACAGCTCCCACTTTTTCCATTCTTTTTCCCCGCTATATTCTCATAAAAATTGGTGTATTTCCTATAATCTGTTGAAAGTCTACTTGACTTCGACCTTTTAAAATTAACATGTGCTCTAAAACTACACTTGGATCTAATCCTAATTCAACAGCTAAATCCTTTACTGATTTGGGATCTTTTTCTAAAGCAAATAAAACTCGATGCCGCTCATATTCGACATTAATAGCTGAGTAAAATATTTTATTAAATTTTTCCTCCGATACTTTTTCTCCATATACATTTTCTTCTTCGGTAATTTTTCTTTGTCTTCCGACTAATGCTCTCATCCTATTACTTGCAGCTGCTGCTTCCATCGCCTTTAACTTTTCTAGTAATTCATTATCAATATTTTCTCCGCTAAGTGGAGAGGGTCCAAGTTCTCGGATTGAATTAGTAAATTCTGCAACAACTTGACCGAATCTAACACCTTCAGAAGCAGATACCCATTCTAATCTTATCCTCCTATCAAAATCAGCGATTTTAAGGAATTCCTTAACCATTTCATATTTCTTTTCAGCTTCATAATTCCCTTCAAGATAATGACAATCACCGGGGTGACATCCCATAACTATTACTCCATCAATTCCGATTTGAAGAGCATTAAATATAAATATAGGATCAACTCGACCGCTACACATAACCCTAATTACTCTAATATTTGGGGGATATTGAATTCTACTTACTCCTGCCAAATCTGCCCCCGCATAAGAACACCAATTACATAAAAATCCTAATATTCTAGGTTCAAAACTCATTATGTTTCTTTACCTCCAAACACAAAAATTTCAGCTAAAATTTGTGGATCTGTAAAGTGTTTTATCACAATGGCCTGATTTGTACACGTTGCACCACATACACCACAACCTTTACATAATGCTTCAATAATTTCAATTTCATCTTCTTCTGTTTTCCTTATTGCATGATATGGACAAACCTTAATGCAAACTTCACAACCTGTACATAAATTCTTATTATATTCTGGTAAGCTTGATGTAGCACCCTCTACTTTTACGGTCTCATGAGATAAAATAGTACTCGCTCGTGAGGCTGCAGCATAACCTTGTGTTATAGCTTCTGTGATATCCACGGGCCACTTTGCTGAGCCCCCAATAAAAACTCCATCAGTTGCAAAGTCGCTTGGCCGTAATTTTACATGGGCTTCTAAAAAAAATTTATTGCTTTCCAAGGGAACTTTCAATAACTGAGCAAGCTCCTTGTTATCTTTATTCGCAATTAAAGGACTAGATAAGACAAGAAGATCATACGGCAAGATCATTTCTTCTCCAATATATTCATTATAAACTCTTATTTGATTTTCCTCAACAACAGGTATTCTATCAAGATCATACTTAATGAAAAGCAGACCTGTCTCTCTTGCCCTCCTATAATATTCTTCATACTCAGTCCCTGGCGTATACAGGTCCCTAAATAATATCGTAATATTCGCGTAAGGAAATTTTTCTTTAATAATAAGCGCATTCTTTATAGCTGTCATGCAGCAAATGCTTGAACAATAAGGTCTCTCATCATTCCGAGATCCCACACATTGTATCATTACAATTTCCTTTGCCCTTAGATCATTATTTTTTAATTTAGTTTCTAACTCATACTGAGTTATTCTTTTTATGCCATCATATCCAAACATGCCTTCAGGTGTAAGTGTCGAAGAACCTACAGCCACTATAATTGCTCCTACTGTTAAATTAATAATATTACCATTCTGATCAACTTCAACTTCATAATTGCCGATAAAACCATCTATGTTTTTCACTCTTGATGAGGTCAAAACCTCTAAATTTTGAGCGATATTAACATTAGTTATTATTTTTTCTACAAATTCCGATGCTTCTAAATCGTATGGAAATAGCTTATAAAGTGTATTCAACCGGCCACCCAATTTATCTTCTTTTTCAACTAAATAGGTCTTAAATCCCTGTCGACTCAAACTGAGTGCTGCACTCATTCCAGTAACCCCACCACCAATCACTAAAGCGCTAGGATTAATCTGGATCATAATCATATCTAAAGGTTCCTGTTTTACCGCTTTTGCAGCTCCCATTCTAATAAGATCTTTTGCCTTTTCGAATGCCTCCTTAGGATGTTTCATATGAACCCATGTACATTGGTCTCTAATGTTTACAAAGTTAAAAAGATAAGGATTCAAACCTTCTTCTGAAATACATTCGCGAAATAAAGGTTCGTGTGTTCTAGGTGTACATGAAGCTACAACTACTCGGTTTAAATTGTGTTCTTTTATCGCATTTTTAATACTAGCTAATCCATTTTCAGAGCATGTATAAAGATTATCTTCAGTAAATACAACATTAGGTAATGTTTTAGCATATTCTGCGAGTGCTTTACAATCAATAAGCCCTCCAATATTTGAACCACAATGACAGACAAATACTCCTACTCTTATAACTTCTTGTTCCGACACTTTAATTTATCCTCCTCTAATAACTTCTGCTGCTCTTGCTGCAGCACCACTCCCCTCAGCAACAGAGCGCGGAATGTCCATCGGTTCGTGTACGCACCCACACGTAAATATACCATCACGACTGGTTTCGACAGGAACAAATGGCTGTGTTTTAATAAAATTATATTCGTTTAATTCAATTCCTAATATTTCTGCCAAATTTTTAATCCCCTCAGGAGGAACTATGCAAGTGGCTAAAACAACTAAACCTACTTTTAATAGTTTTATCTCTCCCTTATCTAAATCCTCATATATAATAATTGGATTTTCTTGATCATCAATTGTAATTTGAGCAACCTTACTTTTAACATATTTAATATTATATTCTGCTTCTCCTCTTCGAAGAAATGATTGAAAGCCTTTCCCTCCAGCTCTCATATCTATATAAAAAACATAAGATTCCAAATCATTATTATGTTCATACGCAATCATTGCTTCTTTAGTGGTATACATACAGCAAATCGCAGAACAATATTGCCCTGCTCTATCTGTGCGAGAACCAATACATTGAAGATATGCTATTTTTTCAGGCTCTTCATTATCAGAAAATCTTTTTATATGACCATCTTGAGGACCAGATGCACTTAACATTCTTTCAAATTCTAAAGCAGTAACGACATTTCTATATTTTTGATATCCGTAATTTTTTAATATTTCATTATCTATATCTTCGATTAAATTATATCCAGTGGCTATAATAATAGAACCAATATTTTCTAACCTAATTATTTGATCTTCTTGTTCAAAATCAATTGCTTCTCTCTCACACGTTTTTTCACAAATCCTACAAGCATTCTTGGTAAACCATAAACATTTCTCCTTATCTATTGTCATAATCGCAGGAACACCTTGAAGATAATACATATAAATAGCCCTTCTTTTCCTAAGTTCTCTATCAAATTCATCCTCTACTCTCATAGGGCATTTTTCAACGCAGAGACCACAATTTATACATTCCTCTTCTTTAATATAACGGGCACGCTTAAGAATTTCTGCTGAAAAATTACCTGCTGACCCTTCAACCTTTTGAACTTCAGAATAAGAATAAAGAGTAATATTTGGATGTCTATAGCATTCTGATAATTTTGGTGCTAATATACAAATTGAACAATCATTAGTAGGAAAAGTTTTATCTAATTGGGCCATCCTTCCTCCTATGCAAGGTTTTTTTTCCACCATATCTACATGAATGCCCATATCTGCTAGATCTAAAGCTGCTTGAATTCCAGCTATTCCTCCTCCTATAACTAATGCGCTTTTAGAAACCTTTTCCATAACAAACTCCTTAAATTTTTATATTTTTGAATTTTAAACTTTAAAAAATTTCTAATTAAAAGTGAATACTCTCAAATAACTCATTTGGCTTAATTCTGTGAAAATTTAAACCAATATCTTCAGGAGAGAATCCAAAAGCCAAAGCAACAAGCTCCGAAAGATAAAAAATTGGTAAATTATACTCTGTATTGTTTCTCTTATTTAGTTCTCTTTGATTAAATTCATACTGCTGATAGCATGCAGGACAAACCACAGCAACACAGTTAGCTCCGGCATTTTCTATAGCTTTTAATTTATTATCAATCATTAAGAGAGACAAATCTCTATCAGATTTTTCAACAGGATTTCCACAACACTCCATTTTCAAATCATATTCTACTGATTCTGCTCCAAGTGCCTTTACAATTTCATCAATTGTAATTGGTTCAAATGGATCATCCCATTCTATAATTTCTGAAGGCCTTAAATAGTGACAACCATAATGAACAGCAACTTTAAAACCTTCTAACGGTTTTTCAACACTTTTTTTTATATTCTCAAGATTTTCATAAAGTATCTCCGCAAAATGTTTCACTTCCGTTTTGCCTTCATAAACTTTTCCAACTTTTTGCAGATGTCTATTGATTTCTTTTTTCGTAGTAAGATCTTTATTGATAAAATAGTTTACTCCTTTCAAGGTCTCGACACACCCTGAACAAAATGAAATGACTCCACCGTTATTTTTACATAAACTCAGATTTCTTGCTCCTAAAGTTAACCAGGTTGTACGATCTATTTGTTCGATTCCTGTTGGATCAGGACAGCAGCTAAACCCCTCTACATCATTCAGTTTAATTCCAAGTTTTTCAAAAACCTTTCTGGAAGAGGCCTCTAAAAAAGGTAATCTTGCCGGAATTACACACCCTAAAAATAAATCATAAGACATTTTTATTCAGCCTCCCTTTTTATAATATTTTGTTCAAAATTTGTTTCTCTTAAAAGAGTTTTTATCTCCTCAATTGGGGCTGTTGTTATTATTGGAAGTCCTAACTTTTCTCTTCTTGAAAGTACTGCTTTTGAATAAGGAATAGCAATACCGTTTTCTAGTACTGCTTGACCTTGTGCATGAAATGCTTCAGGATACTTTCCCTCCTCGAAGCATTTGTTTTTTATCAAAGTAAAAATCTCTGTTAACTCCACTTTTTGAGGACATAACTCAACACATTTCTGACATGTTGAACATAACCATGGATTTGGATCTTGAACTCTGACTAATTTATCTTGAAGCCCTAAAATCGCTTCTTCTATTATCTTTCTTGGATTATACTCTCCATTTGTCAATAAAGCAACCGGGCACCCCCCTGAGCAAGTTGAACATTGATAACAATAACTCAAAGAAGCATTATGCTTAATAACCTGATTTCTAAAATCAAAATTTATGACACTCATGTCAATGTACACTATTAATTCTTCTATTTTTATTCTACTTTAATATTTTAAATTTATTAAATTTTTTACATAATTCAGAAAAGAAATATTTACAAATTTGGTATAAATTATCACAATCTCCTTTAAAAATATGGAAATTGCTAAAAAAGTAAATGAATTAAGTACCAAATCCAAAAAAAATAAAATATAGTTTTTATTTTTCAAATTGCTTTTGAAGGTCTATATAAATTGGAAACTCCTTTTTTTCCTTTTTAAGAACCACTTTTAGTAACCCATCTTCTATTGTTATAGATACTGGTTCGATTCTTTCTGATTCTCCTACACCCATTTTAGGTTTTGATTTAAAAGATAAACAAGTATGGACTTGATCGTATAACACACACTTTGAACAACAAAATCCAACAGGCATATATCCCACTATTGAACATTGGTCAAAAGCATCGCAATTACAATTATTACACATTTTATCATTCCTCACTTTTTATATAATTTTTTAATTGTGATGTTAAAATCATAATTTTATATCTATTATTATAATTAGATAATTTTATATTTAAATATGATCATTTTGCACATTATCAAACAAAAAAATAATCGAGAAAGGAAGGAATATACGAATCCAACATGATAATTGATCGATAATAATATTTACCATTTCTTAAGACAAATTTATGATCTGAATCACCTATTATTATCAAAATATAACAAAAAAAGTGATAAATCTAACAAAAATACTAATTATAGTAAATCCAATTGATGTAATTAAAAATTTAAAAGTCAAAAATTACATGAGGTCAAAAGTCAATCTTATATTCTTGTAACCTTTAAGATAAGTTTAAATAGATGGATTACTCTTTATTTAATGTGAAATCAAATTTAAATCCAGAATTAATTTATGATTCTTATAAAAATGGAAAATTGGATGAAGAAATAGCCTCTGAACGATTAATCTCTATTATAGAGAATGATAAGAATGAAGATAATAGAATCAAAAGTGTTGAAATATTAGGAGAAATTGGTTCAAAACAGCATAAAATCTCAGATTTCCTGCTGGAATTTTTGAGAAAGGAATTAGAAAAAATTAAAAAAAAGCATCCACAGATTCTTAATCATTTTTATGATTGAGTGAATTTACCGCAAAGTGTTGATTGGCTCATAGAGATCTATGTTAAATGTAAGACTATTTTATTTTTTAAAAATAGATGTGGACGCAATTTCTTGGATTATGTAATAGAAGATGAAGAATTAGTAAAAATTGCAATAATAGGGTTAGACGTAAAAAAAGTAAGTGATTTTATCGGTTTAGGAGATCTAACTGAACTAAAATATCTGGATCTTCGTGGTAATCAAATTGAGGAAATAGATTTCATGGAGAATTTTTCTAAGTTAGAACGTTTGCATCTTGAAGAAAATCAAATAAAAGAGATAAAAGGGCTTGATAAACTAACCAACCTTACTGAATTGTATTTATGCAATAATCAAATTGCTGAGATAAAAGGACTTGACAAATTAAAGAACTTAATAATCTTGGATCTCAGCGAAAACAATGTATCCAAAATAATAGGGCTTATTTCTTTATTTAATCTTAGTTATCTTGCTCTTCAGGGCAATAATATTGCTGAAATAGAAGGTCTTGAGAATTTAGAAAATCTGCATGAATTAAATCTTGGTGAAAATCAAATTTCTAAAATTGAAGGGCTTGAAACCTTAAATAACCTTAGAACTTTATATCTCTACAAAAATCAAATTGCTACACTAGAAAGAATTGAAGGAATTGAATGTTTAAAGGATCTACGTTCTTTAGATTTGAGGAATAATATTATTAGTGAAGAAGAGATATATGTATATATAAAAAAGAATATAAAAAAAGGACTAAGTATCTCGTACTGATCAGTTCTTGTATAACAATTTTTAATAATTCAAATATTGTTTTTTCTCTTGTTTTTTCAATTAAAGTAGTTAAATTTAATTCTTTTCTGAAAAAGACATAATTTATTAAATAATTTATCACAATTTATAACTAAGTTGTAAGAATTCAACAAAAAAAGTTTAAAAATTGTCGAAAAAAATAGATTTAATCGATCTTAAAATTTTAGAAGAATTAAAAAGTAATAGTAGAATTTCATTCAATGATATCAGTAAAAAGATAGATAAAACAGAGGCTACTGTACGAAGGCGTGTTAAGAAACTCCTTGATGAGGGTATTATAAAACGCTTTACAGTTGAGTATAACATAGATACAAAACAAAAAATTAGTGCTACCGTAAAAATTATTCCCGATTTTAAGGAGGTTAAAAGAATCTTGAGAGAATTATCCAAAGTTGATGAAATTACTAATATTTGGCGGTTATCAGGAGATTGTGGACTCTTATTGAAAGTTGACATTCCATCAATTGAAGAGTTTAATCCACTTATTGAAGATAAAATTTCACAAATCCAAGGAATTAAGATAATAGAAACTTGTTTTATAACGGATATCATTAAATAATTAGATTAAAGTTGAATGTGACTTTTTAAAAATTTATTATATATTTAGTTTAAATAAGATTAATGATAATTATTTATTTTATAAGTTTTCTAGATTAATACGGTGTTATAGCAATGGGAAAAATTAAATTTAAATTGTGCCTCTTCGGTGATGGTGGAGTCGGAAAGACCACATTAACAAATAGATTTCTTACTCGAGTATTCAATGAGGATTTAAAGATGACAATAGGAGCAGACTTTAGTGTTAAAGAATTAGAAATTGAAGGAAAGACAGCTGTTCTTCGTATATGGGATTTTGCTGGAGAAGATCGCTTTAGAATTCTTTTACCTAGTTTTGCTAAGGGAGCAGATGGAGGTATTTTTATGTTTGACATAACAAGATATACCAGTATGAAAAATATAGATGATTGGCTCTCTTTTTTTAAGCATAGCGCATCGAAAACACAACTTCAGATACCACTTATTATGGTGGGGGGAAAATTAGATTTAAATGAAAAACGTTCTGTACCTGCTGAAGATGCTATTGAGGTATCAAAATCTCACAACTTACATGGATATATTGAGTGTTCATCCAGAACTGGTGATAATGTTGATGAGGTATTTGAACTTATTACACGTAAAATGATAGAAAATGCAGGAAAGGTTTAATTTATCAAAATTTTCAACTTAACATTCATAACTCTTTTCTTTTTATTTAGTTTTTTATTTATAGATTAATTTTAAAAATGTCTTTTGGAATAATTTTTTGATTTGAAACTTAATTAAAAAAGGGTGAAAGGATTAATTTAATGTGGAATAATCGTGCTTGTAGATATGATGAGTATTATAAGACCTTTCAGGGTGCTATTGAACATTATGTTGATTGGGAGATCTTAAAGAACTTTTTACCTGAAAATAGAAAAACACAAATTTTAGATGCCGCGGGAGGAACGGGAAGAATAACCTTACCATTAGTCAAGATGGGGTATTCAGTGACTTTATGCGATATTTCTCCTAAAATGTTGGAGGTGGCAGAACTAAAAATGCAAAGAGAAGGAGTATTAGATAAAGTAAAATTTTGTAAGTGCGATACTCGTAGTCTCCATTTTAAAGATGAAATGTTTGATTTTGTTATTTCTTGGGACGGAAATATTGATGATATAGAAGGGTTAGCAGCAAAAGAACTAATGCGAGTAACTAAAAAAGGTGGTATAATCTCAATATTCCTTGTAAATAAATGGACTGCAGTTATAAATAGCTTTTATAAAAATCCAGATAAATTATTATCTTCAATCGAGTCTATACCAAGTTGCTTAGAAGATCCAGAAGGAAGTTATATAGTTTTAAGCCCTGAAGAAGTAAAAAATTGGTTTGAGGAAGAAGGAATTAAAGTTATTGATATATATGGAGTTTGTGTCTGGACAGATGTGCTCCATATTCCAAAAAAAATTCTAGATTCTCATACCTGGGATGAAAAATTCTTTAAGCAAACAATAAAGATGGTCTTAAAATTGAGTAAAGAACCGTCAATTAAAGGGTTATCACGACACTTAGTCTTATATGGGGAAAAATTATAAAATTAAGAGAAAATTGAATAGTAAAATTTCTATCTAAAAATAACATAAGGTTGAATGTATTTCTTTACGTTCTTTTTATAACCTTTACCAATCCTTTACTTCTGAGCTTCTCCATCATTTTTTCTATTTTTTCTACACTTTTCTGAGCAATCTCTGCGACTGTTTCAATTGTATTCATCCCATCACAAATTTTTAAAACTTTAAACTCCTCTTTAGTAAGCATCCCTAACTGTACACTCATTGGAGGAATATCTTTAACAACAACAGGTATCCTCACTTCACCTCCTGCTTGCACTGCGGCTCCGATTTCCTCTGTACTCGGAGATTCTCCAAAGAAACTCTTTACACCCGTTATATCATAATTATCATTAATATAGACATAAATCTTATGTTCTTGTCCAGATAAATCATCTGGATCTTCAGTATCAGGATATTGGTTAGCATGTTTAAATTCTTTTGTATATATTCCCATTTGAAGTCCATTAATAATTTCCTTCTTGTCAAGCTTTAAAGCAACCATATCCTCACATATATCACACCACGCCCACGCCTCTATTAATGAGAAATACTTCTTTACCTTGTTTTCTGGTATCGCTTTTCACCTTTTACAATATTTAAGCCAATTTTTTAATGATTATTTTAAAATTAATTAGATAATTTATATGTAAATTATGTTGTTTTTCAATTTAAATTTTAATTAACTATGCAAGATTAAAATGTTTTACTTAAAATAATTGAGAGATTTATTGAAAAAATCATAATTTAATTAGTTTAAAGCTAGGTTTTAAAACCGAAAACAATTAAAGTTATAAGTTATTTTCTTAGCCATTATATTTTACAAGGCTTATAATAAATTACGATGTCAAGTTTAAGGAAAAATACTTGTTCTGGATGTGGGCGACCAATTGTCCCATTCGAAGCAGCAGTACATTTTCCATGTCCAGAGTGTGGAGATGTAACAATTTGGAGATGTGAACGCTGTAGAGTGATGGGAAAAACCTATAGATGTTTAAAATGTGAATTTGAGGGACCTTAAAAGTTCTTAGAAAAAAATTAAGTGATTAATGTGGGAGAGTTTATTGCTTTAGTAGATGTTATTCCAGAAGATACAGATGCAGATTTTGAAAAATTAATCAAAGATTTAAGAAATGTTTTACCAAACACATGTTCAATTGAGATGTATGAAGTTTTACCCGTTGCTTTTGGTCTAGAAAAAGCAAGAGTTCGAGTCCGATATCCAGAAGAATGGGGTGGTACAGATAGAATTGAAGAACTGTTTGGACAAGTTGATGGTTTACAAGGAATTGAGGGTATTGCTTTTTCAAAAGCATAAATGAATAATAAAATTTCTTGTTTTTATGCATTAAACTATTCTTTTAAACAGCTTATCTAATTCTTTGAATGAGAGAAATCTCAATGTAGGTCTTCCATGTGCACAATGGTAGGAATCCTTACAATCAGCTAATTCAATTATGAGATCCCTAATATTTTCTAAAGAAAGATCATCTCCTCCTCGAATACTTTTATGACAAGCCAAATAATTAATGATCTCTTCTTTTACCTCTGAAAAACTTTTATCTTTACCTATTTTTGTTATATCTGCAATTATCTCTTTTATTACATTTATATCTGGAACTTTTCCCATAATTGTAGGTATTTCTCGCAAAATGAAAGCATTTCCACCAAAATGCTCAAAATCAAATCCAAGTTTTTTAATTTCACCTAAATGGGCACTCAAAAAGAATTTTTCACTATGAGAAACATCAATTTTCAATGGAGAGATAAGTTTTTGTTTGCTAGTTTTTAAAGATTCATATGATTCTAGTAGCTTTTCTTTATTTATTCTTTCAGAAGCAGCATGCTGATCTAGAATATATAAACCAGGTTCATTAGTTTCATTAAAACCTTCTAATATAATATATATCTTATTACTTAATTGGCCAGTTGAAGAGATTAGGCGAACTTTAGGAAAATTTTCCTTTTTTATAAATTTTTCTCGTAAAAATGTTTCTGGTATTTGTTTTTTAAAGGTTTTATGATTAATGATATCTTCAGAAAGATGTAATTGTACAGACTCATCAATAATACTTTCTTCAGTCTCTACTATTCCATCAGTTTTTAATATAGCTTTTTCAGTTTCAAGATTTCCTGTTTCTGATTGTTGAGTTTTGGAACTTAGTTCCTCAATTAATTCTTCTTTAGGAATGAAATCTTCAAGTTCAATATCTAAATACTTCGGCTCCTGTTTCATAAACTTTTCTTCAACAAAATCTCGGATAATGGTATAAACCTTATTATTCACATAATCTTCTCTTTCAAACTTAATATAAAGCTTTTTCGGATGAATATTAAAATCTATGGATGATGGATTTAACTCTAAGAATAATATGAAAAATGGATGCTTATTTATCATCAAAGTTCCTTTATATGCTTCTTTAATTGCTCGAAATATAATATCACTAATAACATATCTACGATTAAGAAAAAAACTAGATGCTGTTCTATCTTTTTTAGAAATTTGAGGTTGACCTACTAATCCATATATTTTAAATAGTTCTCCTTTTTCAGAATAATCAATATATTCCATAAATTTAGCAATATTTTTCCCATAAATATGGAAAACAGTCGTTTTTAAATCATTAGATGCAGGGCAATTTAAAATGGTTAACTCATTATGTTGATAAATAAATTGAAAATCAGGATAAGCTAATGAATATCTTTGTATAATATCTGTGATATGTCCTAACTCTGTGTAATCTTTTTTAAGGAATTTTTTCCTAGCTGGAATATTATAGAATAAATTCTTAACTTTAATATTTGTTCCAATGGGACATGATATTTCTTTCTTTCTTAAAACTTTCCCACCTTCTATAAATAATTGTAATCCTCTCTCATTCTCTTTAATTCTTGAAATAATTTCAACTTGACTTACTGCTGATATACTAGCTAATGCTTCTCCTCTAAATCCTAAAGTTGAAAGCTTCTCCAAGTCATCAAAACTATGAATTTTACTACTAGTATATCTTTCAAAGGCAAGTTCCATATCATCAGGAGAAATACCTTTACCATCATCTATAACTTGAATTAATGTTTTTCCTGCTTTTTTAATGATAATTCTTATTTCTTTAGCTCCAGCATCTATACTATTTTCTATTAACTCTTTCACAACATTCGCAGGTCTTTCAATAACCTCTCCAGCAGCTATTTTTTCATAATCCTTAATTTTATTGATTTTTTCGTTGTCTCTTTTCAATTCTTTTCAAAACTTCATAGTTTTATAAAATATATATATTTTTCATCAACTTGAATTTAAAAATTATAACTCCGTCATATAAAAATATAATTTTAAAAGTATAGTTCTAATAATTAAATTTTCAATTAAAAATTAAAAATAATTGCTAAAATTTTGAAAATTATTATTAATCTTATATTAAATTTTATTTTAGTAGATTTTTAAAAAAAGCTTATTCATTTAACTTTTATTTAATTTTACCTAAGTAACTCTTTTAAAGTTCCTTTAATACTTAATATTAATCTATTTTATAATGTGAATTATGAACCATTACAATGAATAACCAGAAAAGCTATTCATTACATACATATTTCATTTATATCCTAATAATTATTACATGTTCGCTAATCATTTTAAGAATTCTGTTATACTTTGTTGATATTTCTGCTTGGATTAAAGAGACAAAGGATATCGATTTCAAAATTCTTTTAGAAGGAATGGATAATGGATTGATTAATTTTTATGATCCAGTTGAAATTTCTGATTGGCCTCCTTATTATCTTTATTTTTGGTATTTTCTATTTTTCCCCATTTATTTGTTTCCTTTAATTGTTGGGGTGTATGTATGGGATATATTAAGGCTTATATTATCAATAGTAATAATAAAAGAATCCCCGAAATTATTCAAGGAAAAAAAGGATTTACTAATTTTTTACATACTAGGCACAATTGGGTATAGTATAGATGCTTACTACCATAATGTAAATTTTTTAATAGCTTTTTTCTTGTTTATGTCATACTATTCCCTAGAAAAAGATAAAAAATGGAATGCAGGAATTTTATTCATACTTGCGACATTTAAAATAACTGCTATATTATTTCTTCCTTTATTACTTATAGTTAAAAAGCTAAGATTTAAGGATCTTATATATTTTTTAATTCCTTTCGCTATTATTTGTATTCCTTATATGATCTTCCCGGATTACCTTTTTCAAATGGTAAAGAATTGGGGTCACAGTGATGTTGAAATACAAGGTTTATTAATAATCGATTCAATTTTATGGAAGGCTTTACAACCATCTCATTTAATGTTCATAGGATTGTTATTAATAATATTTATTGATAATATTAAAGATGGAAAGAGGAAAAACGTTTATAGAATCATTCTTGTATCAATAACAACTATTTATTATGTTTATCTCACTATAATAGTTTTTATTATACCTGTTGTCTTCGCTTGATTTAAATTACATTAACTTATCTTTAAGATCACTTAATTTTTTAAGTGCTTCAACAGGAGTAAGAGAATTTATATCAAGTTCTCTTAATAAATCCATTAACTCTTTTAAATTGTCATCTATTACTTCTTCTTTTAAAACTGTTGGTTTAAAGAAAGTAGTCTGAACAAGTTTTTTCTTAGTACCTTGTTTTTTATCTGTATATTTCTCTAGGTTTGTTTTCAGCTTCTTTATTTCAAAACTCTTATTTTTGATTACTTTTTCTTTTTCACTTATCACGGCTTCACATTTAGTTAATTTGTCCTTCTTATTCTCTAATTGCACGTTTAATTTTTCTAATGTTTTTCTTTTTTCGCTGATTATCTTATCATGGTGTTTTATAGATACAAAATTATTCCCATTTTCTTTAACTGTTTTTTTAAAAGGATCCTTTTCTTCTATTTGTTCTAAAATCTCAAATGCTCTTATAATTACATCATCCGGAATTCCTGCTAACTTAGCAACATGAATTCCATAAGATTTATCTGTGCTTCCGGGTCTTAATTTTCTAACAAAATTAATACTTCCATCATCATTTTCGATAATATCTAAATGATAATTTTTTACTCGCGGTAAACTAATTTCTGTTAATTGATGATAATGAGTACTAAAAAGAGTTTTAACTTGTAATTCATGAAGTTTTTCTAAAGTTGCCATTGCTATACTTTGACCATCACTGGTACTGGTACCTCTACCTAACTCATCTATTATAACAAGACTATATGGTGTAGCATAATTAAGAATTTTTGCAGTTTCTGTCATTTCTATCATAAAGGTACTTAATTTTCTAGCAAGGTCATCTGAGGCACCGATTCGAGTGAAAATTTGATCAATTATTCCAAGAGTGGCAGATTTTGCTGGAACAAAACATCCCATTTGAGCAATAATGCATATTAAAGCCACTTGTCTTAGATATGTACTTTTTCCAGCCATATTAGGACCAGTTATAATTAATAATTGGTCATTTTCATTATCTAAATAACAATCATTTGGAATAAATTGCTCATCTATGTTTATCTGTTCAACTACAGGATGCCTACCTTCTTTAATTATGATTTTGTTGTCATTATTAATAATTGGTCTACAATAATTGTATTGTTCTGCGATTTCAGCAAAACATGCGAGAACATCAACTATAGCAATATTTTTTGCGGTTTCAAGGATATTTTTAGTCTCTTTTTCGACACTTTCACGAATAGTATTAAAAATTTCATATTCTAAATCATTGATTTTTTCTTCAGCATTAAGGATTTTCTCTTCAAGTTGTTTTAATCGTTTTGTTGTATATCTTTTAGCATTTTTAAGAGTTGCTCTCTCAACATATTCTTCAGGAATAGTCCTTATGTTTTTGAGGGTTCTTAATGTTATTTCGATATAATAACCGAGAATATTGTTATATCCAACTTTCAATCCTGTTGTTAAGTTCCACTTTTTCTTTTGTTCTTGTTCATATTCTAATACATACTTCTTTCCATTATGAATAATATCTCTAAGTTCATCTACATCATCGTTAAAATCATCTTTAATAATATTGCCTTCCCTAACAGTAGTTGGGGGAGTATCTTTAATTGATATATCTATAAGGTCTTTTATTTCATTGAAAGTTTTAATTTTT
The DNA here is from genome assembly GCA_019057865.1 of Promethearchaeota archaeon. Taxonomy (GTDB): domain Archaea; phylum Asgardarchaeota; class Lokiarchaeia; order Sigyniarchaeales; family SOKP01; genus Loki-b32. The sequence continues at coordinate 26,325 of JAHLWP010000018.1, read as the reverse complement.
TTAATAAAATTTGAAATTTCTGGAATATTTGCCTTTTCTAATAATTTTTTAATTATTGGAATTTTTTCTAAAGAATTTTTGATATTTATTAAATCGCGAGCATTAGTGCGACCGGTATAATTAATTCTATTAATAAATCTTTCTAGATCGCCTATAACTCCTAATTCTTCCCTTAAATCAGATCTTAGAAAAATATCATTCTTAAATTTTTGGACTAGATTTAATCTTTGATTTATTTCCCCAATATTTGTTAGTGGTTGGAGAATAAATTTTCTTAATAAACGAGCTCCCATAGGTGTTTGAGTGTGGTTAAAAATAGAGTACAATGTAGCATCCTTTCCTCTTTCCCATAAAGGATTAATTAATTCTAAATTCCTTTGTGTAATATAATCCAAGTGGAGTATATTATTTTCTTGGATAATATTGATTTTAAAAATATTCGGAATTAGATCTCTCTGGGTGTCTTTTAAAAAAGCTAATAGTCCCCCTGTAGCTTGAACTGCCATCTCTTTCTCTTCTAGACCAAAGCTCTTTAAATTTGAAATTTTAAAATGACGAGTAATTAACATATAAGCCTCATCAAATAAAAAGACATGTTCTTCATAGGATTTTATGATTGCTTTTGTTAGATCTGTTAAAAGTATAAAAAGTCTTTCATCTTTTTTTAATTCAGGAGGGATAATCAATTCAACAGGATCAAATTGAGAAAATAAGCTTAGCAATTTTTCCTGTGGATCTTGCCTTTTATTTGAGAATTCTGTTGCGACAAATTCTCCTGTAGATATATCAGCGAAAGCAACACCAAATCCATTTCTTTCTTTAACAATCGATGCAATATAATTATTCTCATTGGATTTTAATAAATTTGGCTCTATAATTGTTCCTGGTGAAAGTATCCGAGTAACTCCTCGTTTCACAATTCTACCCTTCACGGTCGCGGGATCTTCTAATTGATCAACTATTACTAAAGTCTCACCAAGCTTCATGAGATTGTTAAAGTAATTATGACCAGAATGATGAGGAATTCCTGCTAGAGGAACATTTCCTCTTTTTGTTAATGTTATCCCTAAAAGTTTTGAAATTTTTTCTGCGTCATCGTAGAAGAATTCGTAAAAATCGCCCATTCGATAGGCAACGATAATTTCGGGGTACTTCTTTTTCACTGAATACCAATGTTTTAACATTGGGGTTAGATCTTTAAATTTAATATCTTTAAAAGACATTTTATCAAGCATTAAGAAATTAAGTTATAATTTAGAATTAAATGCTACAAGTCTATTAGTTTTTAATAGAAATTAATTATATTTATTACATTTTTAATAATTAATTATTAGTTTTCAAATCCAAGGGGTTATATCTAAAGTTTCTATCCACGGTTCAGGTAAATCAAATAACTCTGGATAAAATTTTTGAGGAACTCATCAAGATTGTATTTTTTCATAAATGTTTATTTTAAATGCTTTTCAATCCATACAAACATATCTTGATATACTTGAGCTCTTCCTTTTTCATTCCATAACTCATGCAAAAAGCCAGGGTACTCTTTATACATTTTATCTTCACTTTTTACTTTATTAAAGAAATCTTTAGTTTTATTTTTATCAATTATTTTATCATTACCCGCTTGCATGATGAATGTAGGGCATATTAAGCTGGAAGCATTCTCCATAGCCCATTTAGAGTACTTATCAATTTCTGACGTTGATTTAACTGAAATTACATCTATTTTCTTCTTATCTGCAATATACTGTTTTAATATTTTCAAATCGCTAGTTAATTGGTTTTGGTCAATATTGCTATTTAAAATTTTATTAGGTGATAATTTTGCTATTGTTTTTGATACTGTTTTAATAACTTTTTTACCAATTGATAGTTTCAAAAATACACCTAATAATGGTGAGGAAACAAGCACACTTGGTAAACCAGGATGATTTATAGCATAAATTAAACTTATTAATCCTCCAAATGAGTGTCCCATAAGAAAGATTTTTTTATCATCTGCTACTTCTCGGATAAGATCCATAAAAAGCATTATATCTTTTTGTATATGATCCATACTATCAATATGCCCAGGAATATCACCAGCATTCCTCCAATGTCCTCTTAAATCAAAGGAATAAATGGCATATCCTTTATCTGTGAAATATTCCGCAGGAATCATCATTCTATCTGAATGTGTCCCCCATCCGTGGATAGCTACGATATATGCTTTAATTCCTCCCGAATCTGGTAACCAATATTGGTAGAATAATTTTTTAGTTTCCCTTCCTTCAAAATAACCAGTATCATTTTTCATGTTTATCACAATGTGATGTTTTGTTTTTTATATAAATTAATTATAATATCATTTGATTTTTTATCATTATTAATATTTAGTCAAAAATTTCGAAGAATAAATAGGGAAAAAAAATTTAGTACAGATTATTCAAAACAAGGTAAAGTTTTTAATTTTTGCATATAATTCATATTAAAAAATATCAATTCTGTTATTCTAGTAATCAATTTTTAGGTTTTTCTATGATTGAAAAAGAGAATGTAGATATCACTATACATGGTAGAGGGGGAATGGGAGTAGTTACATGTGCGGAAATAATTGCAGAAGCAGCATATATGAGTGGTAATTTTGTTGATGTTCATGCCTATCCTTCCTTTGGGGCAGAAAGAAGAGGAGCGCCTGTTCAGGCATACGCTAAACTCTCTAGAACCGAAACAATATGGGATCGTGCGCAGATCGAAAACCCAAATGTTTTAATTATTTTTGATGAGACAGTTCTAAATCAAGAAATTGCTTCATCTCTTAAAAAAGGAGGAATTTTTATAATAAACTCCGAAAAGGATCCCGATTATTTCGTTAGTAAATTTACCTTTAAAAATGTTAAATTAGTTGTAGCTGATATAAGTAAATTAGCTCTAGAAAAAAATCTTACCATTGATGGAGTTCCTGTAATAAATACTCCAATCTTAGGTTTACTATCAAAAGCTCTTCCAGAATTAAGTTTAGAAAACCTTAAAAGAGTAATTTCAAAAAAAATGGGGGAGAATTTAGCACATCAAAATATTGAACTGATTGAACAAGGATTTAATCTTGCTAAGATTTTATAACGAATAAAAAATTCACTTATCTCTATTTTGAATTGGCAGTTGTACTATAAATGTGCTTCCTTTATTTCTACCTTCTGATTCTGCTCTAATATAACCACTATGTAAATCAACTATTTCTTTAGATATAAATAATCCCAGTCCAGAACCTTGAATATCAATATATTCTAAACCTTGTCCATATCTCTCTATCTTTCCAAATCTAGTGAAGATAATATTCATTTCTTCTTTAGTTAAACCTACTCCTGTATCACTGACCGAAAATTCTGCCCAGTCTTCCTTTTTTTGTAATTTTAACGTTATATTTCCCATAGGTGGTGTATTCTTTATAGCATTTAATAATAAGTTTGCAATAACTTGTTCAATTCTAATTCTATCTATATTTAAACGCAAGCTCTCAGGCTGTTCTATGTTTAATATAAGCTTTCGTTCCTTTATTAAATAAATCATATCATTTGATATCTCTCTAATTATATCACATATATTATGTGGTTGTTTATTCAATGTGAGTTTATTATAATCTATTCGAGTAATATCAAGTAGATTTTCAATAAGGTGTTTTAATCTTTTCCCTCCTTTTTGAATAATCTCTAATAGCTCTAATTCTTCATCCTTCATTTTTTCTTTAAAATTCTTAAGAAGAAGCTCGGATCCGCCGACAACAGAAACAAGTGGTGTTTTTAACTCATGGGAGACTCTAGAAATAAGATCTTTTCTAATTTGATCTAATTCTTTCAATTTATTAATTTCTTCTTTGATGAGAAGATCAGTTTTTTTCCGATCTGTAATTTCCCGTATAAATATAGCAACACGTTCTTCAGAGAAAAAAAGAAAGCGAGCTTCAAAATGTCGAGTTTCATTTTTTATAGTAAGAGCATATTCCATCAATTGTGGTTGTTGTGTTTTTATAGTGTTCTTTACAGCATTTAGTGATAAATCCTTTATTTCTACAGGCATAACTTTGGTTAATTTTTTTCCAAGAAATAGTTCTGGAGGTAAATATAAATCTTCCTCTTTCCCTTTATAATCTAAGATTGTTGTATCATGATCGACGAGAAAAAAGAAATCTGGTATCGCTTCAAAAATAGTTCTGAATTTTTTTTCAGATTCTACTAATTCTAGTTCTGCCTTCTTTTGTTCTGAAATGTCATCAACAATTATTTGTAATAATGACTCATTACCCAAGTCAACTAATGAGGATTGATAATTTATCCAAATCAAATTAACATCCTTTTTATATATCTGTATTTCTATTGGATGTAAGACTTCCCCTTTTATTACTCTCTTAAACCGTTTTAAAATGACAGGTAAATATTTTGGATGAATGATTTGTAGGTTTTTAAAATCTTTGCCGATTAATTCCTTTTTATCGTATCCTATTAGCTTCTCTATTGCAGGGTTACAATCAGTAATTGTACCTTTTTGATTTATCAAAACTATAACATAAGGCATAGACTCAAAAAGATTTCGATATCTCTTTTCAGATTCTTTTAATTTTTGCTCCGCTATTTTTCTATTTGTAATATCATTAATGTATGCAAATGAACCCTTAAACTCTCCACTTTCTGTCAGAATTGGAGCTGCTTTTATACTCGTGTTTAATAGAGTTCCATCTTTTTTTATAAATTCCAGTTCATAACTATCTTTCAAACCTTTTTCCCGACGTTTTCGATAACTATTGATCAATTCTATCATTGAGTCCTCTAAAAAAAAATTTATATTTGTACCAATCATTTCTTCTTTAGTATATCCAAGCATTTCGCATAATTTTGGATTTACAAAGATTGTATCATCATTTTCATCCACTGCCCAAACACCTTCTTGAGCATTTTCTACTAAGTTCTTGTACTTTTCTTCAGATTCTTTTAGTTTTTGCTCCGCTTCTTTTTTCTCTGTAATGTCTTGAATTATAAATTGGATTGATTTTTTTCCTTCAATATCTATTAAGGAACCTCGGAGATTTAGCCATAAGAATTCCCCTACTGTTCTATATAATTTAAATTCAATAGGTTCTGGAATTTCACCTTTAAGTATATTTTTATAAGTTTCTTCAAATGTGGGTATAATATATTTGTTATTTTCATTAATTGAGAAAATTTCTCTAAAATTTTTTCCAATTAAATCCTCTTTCTTATGGACTGAAAGAAAATGTTCAGCTCGATTATTGCAATCTATTAAATTTCCTTTTAAATCAACTAATCCTACAAAATAAGGAGAATTTTCAAATAGATGTCGATACTTCTCTTCTGATTCTCTAAGTTTTTGTTCAGCAATTTTCCGTTCAGTAATATTAGTTCCAATTCCTAAAATAGCATAAATTTTATCATTCTTTTTTAAAGGAATTGCATATGTTTCAATATAAATAAATTTTCCTTCCTTTTTTCTAAGTTTATATTCACTACGTTCTGTTTGCTTTCCTTTTTCCATTATTTCTTTGGTAACCTTTATTGCTTTAAACAAATTCTCTTTATCAACTAAATCTGTGAAAGAAAGGTCTGGTATTTCTTCTCTATTATATCCAAGAGATTTTAAAGCAATCTCATTAGCATCAAGAATATTGCCTTTTAGATCATTAACATAAATTAAATCTAAAGAATTTTCAAATAGATCCTTATACTTTTCTCTTATTTCTTCCTTATTATACTTCATTTTTTTTACAAATTGTACTTAAATAAAAAAATTTTTAATTATTTATTATAAATCAATTAATTGGTAATTTCACTATAAATGTACTTCCCTTATTCCTTCCTGCTGATTCAGCCCTTATTTGACCCCTATGTAAATCAACAATTTCTTTAGAGATATATAACCCTAATCCAGAACCTTGAATATCTATATATTCTAACCCTTCTCCATATCTTTCAATTTTGCCAAATCTTGTGAATAGGATATCCATTTCTCCTTTCGTTAATCCAATCCCTGTATCAATGACTGAAATTTCAGCCCAATCTTCTTTTTTCTGTAAAAGAATTTCAATTTTTCCTTTAGGTGGTGTATTCTTTATAGCATTCGATAATAAATTAATAACTACTTGTTCTAATCTAATTTTATCTATCTCTAAATATAAGTTATCTACTAATTTTAAATCCAAATCTAATTCTCTATTTCTAGCTAAGTAGAGTAATTCTTTCGCGCAATCTTTAATAATTTTGCTTAAATCCTTTAATTCTTTATTTAATTTGAGTTTATTATATTCTATGCGAGTAATATCAAGTAAATTATCAACTAAATACTTTAACCTTTTTCCACCCTTTTCTATGAGTTCTAATAACTCTAAAACATCTGCATCCAATTTCGGTTTATATAGTTGCAAAAGAAGTTCAGATCCTCCACATACAGAAACGAGTGGTGTTTTTAACTCGTGTGAGACTCTAGAAATAAGATCTTTCCTGATTTGATCTAATTCTTTTAATTTTTTAATTTCTTCTTTAATAAGAATTTCCGCTTTTTTTTGTTCTGAAATATCATTTATAATTACTTGCAATAATGATTCATCACCTAAATTTACTAAAGAGGTCTGATAGTTTATCCAAGTTAAATTACCATTTTTTTTATATACTTGAATATCTATTGGCGATAAATTTTCACCTTCAATTACTTTTTTTAATCTTTTTAAAATTAGAGGTAAATAACTAGGATGAATAATTGAAAGGTTTCTAAATTCTTCACCAATTAAATCTTTTATCTTGTATCCAAAAAATTTCTCAGTTGCAGGATTGACATAAACAAACCTTCCTTTTTGATCAAGAAGTGCTATAGAAAAAGGCATAGATTCATAAAGATTCCGATATCTTTCCTCGGATTCTTTTAATTTCTGTTCTAATTCGAATTTTTCAGTGATATCTGTTATTAATCCTTGAATTATATTGGGATTCCCTTTCCTGTTGTCTAAAATATGAGAATTGAGATGTAAAACAATCTTTTCACCATTTTTCTTTTTGGCATGAACTAAATAATTCTTAACATAGCCTAACCTTTTCAATTCATCTAAATAAGTTATCCGTTCTTCAGGTTTTTGCCAAAAATCATGGACGGACTTATTGATTAAATTCTCAGATGGATCGAACCCTAATATTTTGCTAAAAGCAGGATTATGATTTAATAATATTCCATCCCAACTTAACTGATAAAATCCTAAATCAAGGTTATTAATCATGTTTCGGTGTTTCCCTTCAGAATCCTTTAATTTCTGCTGAGCTAATTTACGTTCGGTTATATCTCTTACAATTCCTTGAATAACTTTCTTACCACCTATATTAAATAAACTAGATGACACTTCAGCTAAAAATTTCTCACCATTTTTCTTTTTAAAACTTATTTCAAATCTTATAACTCCTTTTTTTGAAATTTCTTCAAATGCTCTCTTAGATGATTCAAGTTCTTCTATTGGATGAAGCTCTTGAATTTTAAGTGTTATAATCTCTGATCTTGTATATCCAAATTGTTCCAATACCTTTTGATTAGCATCTATAATGTTTCCTTCCAAATCATGTAAAAAGATCGCATCATTAGAATGGTGGAAAAGATTACTATACTTTTCTTCGGATTCTCTTAATTCTTTAGTTCTTAATCGTACTTTATTTTCTAATTCTTCTTTAAATCTTTGTTCTTCTTTTTTTCTTTTAGTTATATCGCGAAATAAACCATAGAAACCAATTTTATTCCCTTTTGCGTCATATTTTAAGTATACAGAGGTTTCCCCAATTATTTTCTCCCCCTTTTTGTTTCTAAATTGGTATTGAAAATCAGTTAGTGGCTTACCAGTTTCATAAACTAGATTAAACCCTTTAAAGACTTTATTTTTAGTTTCTTCATCTGCAAGGTACTTATAATTTAATCCTAAGAGTTCATCTCGTGAATAACCCAAAAGTTTACATACAGAATCATTGAAAAATGTAAAATTACCTCTTAAATCAACCTCGAAGTAGCATTCTTTTATGTTATCAATTATACTCTTATATTTTTCCATTTCAGTAATTAATTTAAACATATCGGGTGAAGTGTCCAATTTTAACCTCAACTTCAGTTATTTTTCAATATTCCTATATTTGTTAAAAATTCAAAAAATTATCCTACTATTTTAGGAGCCTAATACTTTATCTAAAGTGAATAATAAAATAAGTAATATTTATGTCTTTATTTTTCCCATAAGAAAATTAATCTTATGTAAACCGAATAAAACTAAAAACTAATAATTTAATTAAAATTTAGCCTTATTCGTTTTTATTCTAAATGGTAAGAATTAAAAATTTATTTGTTTTGATTTTATACAAGGCTTTAAATTTAATCTAAATTTGGTGTTTTTATGAATGAATCAAAAAAAGACTATCAAAAAATTCTTGGTTCTGTTCAAAAACCAGTTAAAGGAGAAGCTGGTAAAACTGGTTCATGGGCAAAATGGATACCTATAATCGATGTAGGTAAATGTATCCCCGCAAAATCTGGAAAACCCAGTTGTTTCAATTGTTGGTTATATTGCCCTGAAGCTGTGATATCAAGAGCAATTCCTCCTAAAATTGACTTAGATTATTGTAAGGGATGTGGAATCTGTATGGAGGAATGTCCAGTAAAAGCTATTTCAATGGAAGAGGTGAAATATGAGTGACTGTGTCTAATGAGAAAGAAAAGGTTACTGATGAAAATGTAATGATTTTAACAGGAAATCATGCCGCAGCTCATGCTTTTAGACAAGCTAAAGTAGGTGTTATCTCAGCATATCCAATAACACCTCAAAGTCCTGTGGTTGAAAAAATAGCTGAATTTATTTCAGAAGGAAAATTGAAAGCTAGATTTATAAAAGTTGAGTCTGAACACTCCGCACTTGCCGTATGTTGTGCTGCTTCGGCTACAGGCTCTAGAGTTGGCACAGCAACCTCTGCTCACGGGTTAGAATTAATGTATGAATTGCTACCCTGGGCTTCAGGAAATAGATTACCTATAATTATAAATCTAGCAACTAGATCCTTAGGCGCTCCTTGGAGTGTTTGGACGGATCATCAAGATTTCATAACTATAAGAGATGTTGGATGGATTCAATTTATGTGTGAAAACAACCAAGAAATCTATGATACTAATCTCCAAGCTTTTAAAATCGCTGAGGATCCTCGTCTTTTTCTACCCGCCATGGTTGCATATGATGGATATATACTTAGTCATACAATGATGCCTGTTAAATTAGAGAATCAAGAAGATATTGATAATTTCTTACCACCTCTTAAACATCATATCAATTTATCTGATATTTCAAATGTAAAGGGAGTTGATCCTGTTACAACTCCTCATATTGTTAAACGAGCAGAAGGAACTGTGCCAGGATATTATGAATATCGATATGCATTACAAAAAGCTTTAGAAAATTCAATTATTATAATAAAAGAAGTTCATGATGAATTTTCCAAGAAATTTGGGAGATCTTATGGAAATGGAATTTATAAAACTGTTGATACTAATGATGCAAATACCATAATCTTTGCTATGGGTTCGGTGGCATCTCAAGCTAGGATTGCAATTAAAAAACTTAGAAATGAAGGACTTAAAGTTGGCTTAATGAGTTTAAAATTGTTTAGACCTTATCCTGCGGAAGATTTGAGAGAATTTTTTAAAGATAAAGAAAATATCATTGTATTTGACAGAGATATTGGATATGGTTATGAAGGAGTTTTATCTTATGAATTAAAAGCTGCGCTTTATGGATTAAAAAATCGACCAAATATTAAAGGATTTATTGTTGGATTGGGAGGAAGAGACGTTAAAACAGAACATATTATGTCAGGTGTTCATAAAGCTTTAGATGCATTTAAAAAAGGAATATTTACCAATAAAACAGACTTTTTAGGTTTAAAATTAGAAGAATTAAAAGATTATGATGAATCAACTTATTTCAAAGGAGGGTGAGGAAAAATGGTAAATGTTATGGATCTTCCTGAAGAAGAATATATTTATCCTGGTACACGTGCTTGTGCGGGATGTGGCATGGCTCTAATTTACAGAATCGCTCTAAAAGCACTAGGTTCAAAAACTATAGTAACAGTACCCGCCTCTTGCCTAACAGTGCTACATGGGATGCAAGGGTTTTGTTCAACAAAAATATCCGTTTATCACACACCCTTTGCAACAACAGGAGCCTCTGCCTCTGGAATAAGAGCTTCACTAGAAGATAAGGGATTGGATGAAGAAATATGTGTACTAGCATTCGCAGGCGATGGTGGGACAACCGATATAGGAATACAAGCATTAAGTGGTGCTGCTGAAAGAGGTACAAATTTTATCTTTGCATGTTATGATAATGAAGCTTATATGAATACAGGTGTTCAACGAAGTGGTTCAACTCCATTAGGAGTAAGAACTACAACTACACCTGAAGGTAAATTAGGGCATAAAAAAGATATGCCAAAGATTTTAGAAGCTCATAGAATTCCTTATGTGACTACGGGTATTGCCTCTTATCCACTTGATTTATTTGAAAAATTCAAAAAGGCAAGAGATATATTTGGAACGAAATATTTCCATATCCTTTCACCTTGCCCACCTGGTTGGGGTTATGAACCCAAGGATACAATATTGATTGGTAGACTTGCCGTGCAGACTGGATTCTGGCCTTTATATGAAGTAGTTAATGACAAATTTATCTTATCAAAACCAAGTAGTAAGTATCTAGATCCTTCTAAAAGAAAACCTATAGAAGAATATCTAAGTGCACAGAAAAGATTTAAAAATCTAAATGAACAAGAGATTGAAATGTATAAAACTTATATCGATGATATGTGGCAAGAAATAAAGAAAAGAATTGAAAGCCAAGAATAATATTAAAATCAATAATTTTTTTTTATAGTTTTATATAAAAAATCATATTATCATTACAAAATATAGAAGATAAGCAATTTATTATTGTAAATTAATAAATCTTTTAAGTTAAAAAAAAGAAATTTAGTATGTGGAAGCAGCAAAACTTCTCCCTGACCTTGAAAAAGAGGACCTAAGAATATTAATGGCAATTGAAATTGGGATGAAAAGATCTGAATATGTAAAAATCAACAATATTAAATTTTATTCAAGATATAAAATGGAAGAAACGCTATTTCGCTTGAACAAAATTCATAAACTTGATTTAATTATTAGAGATTCCTCAAAAAATGAAATAGGATATACACTCAATTCAATAGCCTATGATTTATTAGCTCTACATACATTAGTAGAAAAGAATATTGTTAGTCAGTTAGGACCCCTTATAGGGAAAGGAAAAGAATCAGACGTATACAGTTGTATGGATGATAATGAAAATATATATGCATTAAAAATTTATCGAATGGGAAGAACGAGTTTTAAAAGTATTAAGCGTTCCAGAGATCTAACGGGTGAAAGAAGCCATCTTTCTTGGTTATATATAAATAGACTTGCTGCTAAAAAAGAATTTGAAGTTTTAAAAAGGATATATAAGCTTAATTTAAATACTCCCAAACCAATAGGATATAATAGACACATTGTGGTAATGTCATATTTAAGGGGTAAAGAGTTAGTTTATTATAAAAGTATTAAAAATCCTGATAAAATTTTTAATAGAATCATAAAACAAATGGAAATAATTTATCAAAAAGCTAATATAATTCATGGAGATTTAGGAGAATTTAATATTGTGTTAGATGAGAAAGGAAATATCCTAATAATAGATTGGTTGCAGTGGATTCCTAGTGATCATCCAAATGCAACTTCAATTTTGGAAAGAGATATTAGAAATGTATGTAATTACTTTCAAAAAAAATATAAGGTTGAAAGTGATACAAACAAGATAATAGCATCTTTTTATAAGAAATAGATTTTTTATATTATCTTTTTAGAATTTTACCTTGAAAAATAATATCTTCTAAATTTTCCTTATTAGTTGTCTTAAGATTTTTTACTAAAGGTCTTAACAAGTTTATTAATTCTGTCAAATTATGTTTCTTCTTTAAGATTGAAAGGTTTAAATCTGCTTTATTTCCTCCTACTCTATACAGATTTCTAACTCCTTCATCGATATTAGGTAGATTTTGAAAGGATGTAAGAGAGAATATAGATTGAAAAATATTTTCTCTAAAAGGTAGGTTCTCTATATCTGATAAGATCAAATTAAATTCATATTTCATTTTTAATCTTTGGAGTTTAGTTCTGAATATTTCTAACATTTTTAAAGAAATATCTGTACCTACATAAATAAAAGGAATAAATTCTTTTTGCTTTGTTAGAGCTATAATAAATTCAATAAAGAGACCAGTACCACATCCAGCATCTAAAATTAATTTGGATTTGGAGCGATAATTTTTTAAAATAATTTTATATTTTTGTTCTTGGAGTTTTCTATATCGATTGTCGTAAAAAGATGCTGTTTTATTATAATTACTTATAGTCTTCTTTTTTTTACCAATAGTCTTATTCAAATTTTTCAAAAAAAATAACCAAAAAAAATTTTAATCTACCAATACTCAATAACCGATAAAAAGGTTTTAATTCAAAAAAATTTATCTTTAAATTATCTTTTCAAATATTAAATTATATTTTTTAATTAAGGTACTAAAATAATGTCAAGAAATAACACCCCACAAAAATCTAAAAATCCTTTAACCATACTTCAGAATGCACAGAACAGTGTGATTATATTAAGATTGAAGGATGGGACAGAATATAAGGGATTATTAAAAGAAATTGATGCTTATATGAACTTAATCTTAGAAAATTGCACAGAAATTATGGACGGCTCACCTGTGGCTAAATACAATGAGATATTTATTCGTGGTAATAATCTTCTCTTTATTAAACCTGATGCTTCTCAAATTACTTAAACTAGAATAAATCTCATTTCAATAATTGAATAAGATATCTTCATAATTAACCTTATGATACTTCAATATTAATTGGGAATATTTTATCATTTCTAACTATAGCATATGAGGCAGGATTTGGTGAATAAAATCCTCTATAATTTGCCGAAGAAAATATAGATAGCAAGCGATTATTAAAAAACCATCTATATCCTTCTGGAAAACATTCATGTGCTCTAATAAGATATTTAAGATTATTTGATTTCAAAAAATTATTAAACACATCTTCCCCAAAAAATTTAATTCCCGGACCTCTGAAACTTTCAGCGAATCCTTTAAGTCTTTCTTTAGGATCATTCCATATAATTTGATATAAACCTTCTGCAACTGATTTAAATACTGAATTAATATCTTCATGTTTTAAACCTTTTAATTTTTTTAAGATTTCAATATCTTCAGGAATCCCGCCATGTAAGCTTATAATTTTGTTATTTATTATGGCACAAAAAGGAAGAACCTGGTAAACATCTAAAATTTCTGTAAATTTTTCTTTATCATTAAATTTCTGAACAAATTCTTGAAAAAAACCATAATATTGATTCATTTCCAAGGTTTCATGATTCCCTTTCAATAGAAAAACTTTATTTGGGTTAAGGATTTTCAATGCTAAAATAATTATTAGACACTCTAATTGTTTTATTCCACGATCCACTATATCTCCTAAAAAAATGATAATTTTTGGTTTGCCTTTTTTTATAATCTCGAGTATATTTAATAAACTATGTAAATTGCCATGGATATCTCCAATAACATAAACTTCTTCTTTGTTATCCAGTAATTTAAATTCTAATAGTAGCTCTTCTTCGTTAAAAATGTCTTTAGCTTGCTTTAAAATTTGTGAAATATCCTCAAATTTTAAATTAGAAATTTTTTGAGGTTTTTCTATTAGACTTTGTAAATAATTATTATCAATCAACTTTTAATTCTATTTTTATAAAATTCTTAATTTTTTCTAATCATAACTTTCTTATTTTTATTAATGTCCCTAATATTTTTATAAATAAGGAAATCTAAAATAAAAATGAACATAAAAAGAATTGAAAATTGTTTAAATGGAAATAAAAGTTCAATGCAAAAACAGTCCCTCCAAAAATTTTTATCACTTTCAGGAAAACTAATTCAAAAATTTGAAAATAATAAAATTTTTGAAAAAAAGGTTAATCGGAATCTTGGAATAATTTACACACCACACCTACTTGTTGACTATATTGTCTCTAATGTTCTAAGAATATATTTTGAAGAATTGATAAATACTCAAAATTTAGCTCAAAATGGACTTAATCTTGATGTTTTGAATTTTTTCTTAACTAAAAATCAAAATCTAAAGAAACTATTAATAGAAAGAATTAAAAATATAAAAATTTTGGATCCTGCCTGTGGTTCTGGAAGATTTTTAGTTTCTGTTGCTGATAAATTGTATGATATTTATAAAATTCTTAATCCAGAAAAGGGAGAATATGAATTAAGAAGAGAAATAATTGAGAAACATCTTTATGGAATTGAGATTGAAAAGTCTGCTTATGTTATCTCAAAATTGAAATTAATCTTATGGCTTTTTTCAAAAAATATAAACAACTTCAATCCTACTGAATTAAGTATTGAAAATTTAAAGTTTGAGAATTTAGATAAAATTATTGATGGCTTTAATCTCAAATTAAATATCTATAATTTGGATTTTCTTTTTGAATATAATTCAAATCAATTTGATATAATTATTGGAAACCCACCCTATATTGAAAATAAAAAAGTAAAAAATAGTAATTATAAGAAGAAATTAATTAAGAAATTCAAATCAGCTTATCGATTATTTGATATTTCTATAGTTTTTATAGAGAAATCTTTAGAATTATTAAAACAAAATATAGGTTGCCTTTCTTTTTTGACTACAAACAAATTCCTATCAGCCGATTATGGAATTAAAATTAGAGAATTACTCGTAAATAATACTACACTTAAGGAAATAATCAATATTTCTTCATTACCTGTCTTCAAAAATATATCGGCGTATCCAATCATAATTTCTTTTCTAAAAAAGAAGCCTAGTAATGATAATTCAGTTTTAATTAAAAAATTCGACAGTTTGCAGGATATGCATAAAAATAATCTCAGTGATTCAAAAATTTTGCCTCAATTTTTAATAAAAAACCTTCCTGCTAAAACAATTCCAATATTCGGTAAAATAGATTTATTAAATTATCTATATGATAATTTTAAACCAATGGCTATAGTGATTGATGATTTAAAAATTGTTTATAGGCCATTTGGATTTTTAAATTATTCCAAGTACTTTGATAACATCAGTGAAATGAAAGAAACAGACAATGATCTCTTATTAATTGGAACTGGAAATGTAGGGAAATATCACATTAAGTTTGATAAACGTATCAGAATTGCCAAAAAAGATTTAAAAATCTCATACTTCAAATTTGTTCCCGGTTTTGAAAATATCTGGAATATTCTCATAAGTGAAAAATTGATCTTTAGAGAAATTGCTAAAGATCTCACTTGGGTTTATGATCCCGGTTTATATACAAATATTACAGGATTGTATTGTTTATCTATTCCTTCTTTTTCAACTGATCAGTTATTCAGTTTACTAGCAATTATGAATTCAAATACAATAAATTTAACCTTTAAATCTTTATTTAGTTCTTTACACATGTCAGGTGGCTATTTAAGATTTAATGGGAGTTTTATTAGGAGATTACCTTTACCAAAAGAGTTTCCTTTATCGTTATCTTATTTAGGGAAGATCAATCAAATTCTTTCACAATTCCAATACGGATTAAACTCAATTGACTTAAAAATATTCAAGAATTCAGAATTAAATCAATTTAAAGATAAATTTTACGCAGAAATCAATACAAATTTAAAATTTTATAAAAATTTAACCAACACTTTAGTTAATGCATTATATTTTAAAGATATCTACTCAAAATCTAATATCCAGTTCAACTTATTAAATGAGTTACTTTATGGTAAGGATCATATTCCAAATATTCAATTCAAATACATTTTACCACGATTTAATTTATCTAAATTTGAAACTTACCAGAATGAAGAGTTAAATTCTGTATTCTCCAAAATAAATAATTTCTATAAGGAATTGAATCAAAGTGATAAATTATTAAATCAGATGGAAAATATTTCTTATAAAAATTTAACTCTAGAGAGGATAAAAAGATCTTTTTCAGTTTAATATTATTTAGCATATTATTTAATTGAAAATATAATAAAATTAAATTTTAACAAATATTATATAGTTAAGATAATGAAAAGTTAAAAATCAAATATAGTAATTTGTGTATAAAATGGCAAAGAAAAAAATTACACCAGTAGAATCTGAGATTGATGAAGTTCCGGAGGGAAAAGTAGACGATGAAGGAGATGAAATTATAGACTTATACTCTGAGAAAGATGATTTAGAAGAGGATCTTGAATATAATCTTAGCCAAATTGAAGATGAAATGTTAGCTGATGAGTCAGAGGAAGAAAGAACTGAACAAGGAATAGATGAAGTAGAAAAAATGGTACGAAAAGTTAAATGTGAACCTTGTCCAGGTAGTTCAAGTAAACATGAGTGTAAAGTCAGGGATGATTTTGGATGTCCTCCAGATAAAGCTAAAAAATAAAAGATCTCGAAAACTATAGAGATTTTTAAGTGGAAAATTCAATATCTCTATTTTATATTTTTTTTATTCAATCTTAGTAATACTAATTTCATATTTTAGGTGAGGAAGACTATACTGTCCAAGAACCAAAAACGTATAATAGTAATAATTATATCTTTCATAGTTAGTGCCTATATCTGGCACGTTAACGATAATATCTTCGGCAATGCGTTTCAAACATCTCTTATTTTATCAACAACAACATTTCTAATTATATTTACACCATTTGAGATCTATTTTAGCTTTAGAGATATTTGGTTTAAAAGGTGGATGCCACTTTATCTCAATGATCTTGAGATTTCGGAAGTAAGAATTGAAGTTAATACGAAAAATAAGAAAAAGAAAAGATTTTTATCTGCTGATTTAATCATTCCGAAAAACCGAGAAGCAATTAAATCAAAAAATGCTATTATTATAATTTCTCACGGTTTTTCTGATACTAAGATAACGCTCCAATACTACTATTTTCCTTTAGCTTATAATGGTTATATAATTCTTGCCTATGATGCAAGAGGGATTGGAAAATCTAAAAGAGCGGGAAAAAGAAGCCAATTTTTAAAAAGAATTGATGATTTTGAAAAAATTATTGATTGGATACAATCAAATAAAAAATTTGCCCAAATGAATATATACTGTGTTGGATTTAGCATTGGAGCCATAACTGTTTTATGTGGAGGGTTTCCTAATCAAAATATTAAGAAAATTGTTGCTATATCTTCAATGTCATACTATAAGCAAAATATCCCAAAATATAATCCTTTAGTGATTTTTAGCTACTTTATTAAAGGAGTTAAATTATTTCCTAAAAAGAATGAAAACGTGAAATTATCTCCGTATTTAGTTATAGAGGCTGTAAAAAATAAACTTTCAACTGAAGAATGGAGAAATTTTTCTCAAAAAGTCATGTTAATTCATACAAGAAATGATAGAATAATTAAATTGAAAAATTTCACTCAAAATAAAATGCTATTAGAAACCTTAGAAAACCATCAATTAATTTTAAGAAAAGGGGGTCATACTCAGAAAAAGAATGAGTTAGCTTTAGTTGGAGCAACATTGAAATTTTTTAAATCTTAAATGACTAGTTCTCTAATTCTTTTATTTGTTTAGTTTAAATAATTCAATTTAAACTAATATCAAAAGGAATTAAAATGGTTAATTGTAAAATTTGTGGAGTTAAAATTGGAATTAAAAATTTAAAAGAAGTCTTTCACTTTACCTTAGGAAATACTATAAATGGAAGATTTTATGGGAATGAGACTATATATTACCATGTGGATTGTCTAAATGGAAAAAAACACTCTAAACAAGGATTATTAGCTCCAATTAATTAAAAGAATGAAATTAATAAAATTATAAAAGTATTAAATTAAATTTATCATTTCTTTTATGGTTTCTAGAGCTAATTCTATACTCAAATTGATTAGATCCAATTTTTTTTCAAAATAATCTGACTCTGATTTTGATTTTTCAATTTCATCAAAAATATTAAAGAATTGTTTTTGAGATTCCAACTCCATAGAAATAACTTTTTCTCTGGCTGTAGCATCGCTCATGTTTATAAAGCAACCATGATTTATGAAAGAATGATCAAAAGCAGGAAAATAGGTTTCCCATAATTTATTTTTTAGTTTATCATAAACCATATTAGCCAATCTTCTGCAATAATCTTTACTTTTATTGCTATAACAGAAGTAAAAAGGTAACTTACCTACACCATGATTTTCAGATAGATACTCTTGCAATTTCTCAGATACGGTTTCTATTTGTTTATAGTTTAAATTTATATGAGTATGATCAGCTGAAGGATTACATTTAAAAAATAAAGGTTTTCTAGAATAGTGTATATTGTACAGTTTAATAATATTAAATATAATACCTTCCTTGAGCCAGTGATCAAATTTATAATATGGTGAAAGATTTTTATTTAATTCAATTGGAAATCTCTCAAGTAAGGAAGTTTCATGAAAATCTAATATATATATTGGTATTGTCTCGTTTTTCCAAAAATCATCAAGTAAATCTTTAACAATTTTTATTTGTTCAGGAGGAGGATATTCATCTAAATCTTCCATTCCATTCTTAAATTCGGGTACAAAAGCTCTTCGCCAAAATCTATTAAGATTTTCCCCATTTCTCAGATAATATCCCGATTTATTACTTTTTTGAGGGTTCAGAAACCCATATGGATTCATTAAAGGTAGAAAAATCAATATTTGTTTATTCTGTAAAACATCACTAGATTTAATTAATCCTTCTTGAAGATTTTTAAAAAATTTTATTATCCCAAATAGTCCATTATATTCGTTATGCTGTGCTCCTATGAATAATTTTACATTTTTAATCTGATTTATATCTAAATTTTTAGTGATTGTTAAAACGGGGATTATACCACCAGAAATTTCATATTTATTATATTGAACATGTTCTAAATTATTAAAACTCTGCAATTTTTTTAAGATTTCATCATATAATGTTTTTCTATCAGAGATATTCAATAACTTTTTTAAAGTTTCAAGATTCATATCATTTCAGTCAAGTAATTTATCCCAATCTGAAAAATTAATAATTTTTTTATAATTTTCAGCAATACTTTTGAAAAGAACACATCCTATACAAAACATATTAACAAAATCATCAACAGTTAAGTTTAAAAGTTTACCATCTTGTTTTGAGATAGCTCGTCCACGTTCAACTTCTATTTGCCCATTATACCCAGATAGATTTACAACGAATTCTTGCTTATTTAAACTTCCACTATATACTCCTCGAGCAATTCTAGCCAAACCACCAATAGGAATTATTTTTCCCATTTTCTGAGCTAAATAAATTCTCATATCAAATGTATGTTTACCATTTTTCCATTGAATTAAACTGAAATCTGCTATTTCTTGAATAGTATAAGGATAAGGATTTCTACTTTTCATGAATTTAGCAAAAAACTCTTTTTCACTCTCTTTAATGATATTTTTTATATTCGCCGGATCTTCATCTTTCGATATTGGCATAACTCCAGCTCCTCCCGAACCACCACTAGGTTTAATGATAAAAGACTTTTTATATCTTCTTATGGCATATACCAGCTTATTTATTAAATCTTCTTCATTATATGCTTTAGTAAATAAGAGGTATCTTAGATTATATTTTTCGAGGATATCTTTACTAAAATAACTTGCTAAATATGTTAGAGATTTATCGTCAGTAACTTCAAAAATTGGATTTACAATTATAGTATTTATTTTATGAAAATCTTCCTTAATTAATCTAATAAACTCTTCATTATTAAGGCGCCGAGCAATTCCATCCCCTATTAAAACACTTGCATTTTCATCTTGGTATTTAACCCAATTATCAGAAAATGTTAAATGAGTAGAAAGTAGTTTATAATCAGCTATTAAGAACACAATATCTGCTTTAAAATCCTTATTATAGTTAGCTGTATTAAAGATTTTAACTGAATATCCTTGCTCTTTTACTTTTCTTCTAAAATATTCCACCATTATAACTTTTTCATGAATTAAAGCATCATTAATTGGTACTCCAATTAAAATTAAGGCTTTACTATCATTTCTCTTATTTAATTTTCTTGCTTGAATAATAGCTTCATAGTATCCATCATACAAAATAGCTTGTTGCTTTTTTGTAATAATTGAGAGTCCTCTATGAGATCCTCCATTGGTTTCTAGTAAAAAAAACTTTTTTCCTTCAGGTTCGTCCGAAACCATAAAATCAATGCTTCCTGCATAAAAAGAGTCTTTTTCAGATAAATAATTATCTTTATCTTTTTCCATTTTATCTAAAGCTTTTTTTCTTACTATATCTGCAAATCTATCCTCCTGTGAAGCTCTTAATTCTGCAAATGAAATCAAGTCTAATCCAAGGGATCTCCCTAAGTTTATTAATTCTAAATCCGAATTAGTAATGCTTTTCGACATTAATTTTAAAAATTTAGTTAGTGGATCCGTCTCCATAAAGATTCCTTATTAGTAATTAAGTTATATAATATTATAATTATACAACAATTCTTTTTTTATTTTATATATTTATATGGGTAAAAGAAATTATTCAAGGTATTGTCGATAAACTATTATCTCATTATAGATAAAGATATCCTTGATGATTACCTTTAGTACTAAGTCTAAGACTTCCTAAAAATATTTTCTTTATATCGAGTTGTTGCTTATAGGTTAAGTCGGAAAATAATAATATATAATTTTTCTCAACATTGATA
Source organism: Promethearchaeota archaeon (assembly GCA_019057865.1). Classification (GTDB taxonomy): domain Archaea; phylum Asgardarchaeota; class Lokiarchaeia; order Sigyniarchaeales; family SOKP01; genus Loki-b32. Next base: position 5,470 of record JAHLWP010000018.1, on the reverse strand, counting down.
GTAAAAAGAAGTCCTATTTCTATCAACTCAGAGTTTTCAGTACATAATGCTATAATAACATAATGGTATGGGAGATTAATTAAATCATTAACTTTAATTTTTATCTCGACAATTCTCTCATTATCTTTATCATAATCGGTTTTTATAAATTTCATATCATTTAAAGGGATTGACATTTTTCTAAAATTCGCAAATATCTTAGAAAATTGACTTTGCCTTAAAAATCTTCTTTCTTCTTTACTTTTTTCATAAAAATATTTGTTTTTTTCCTTGATAAGATATATTTTCCTATCTTTTCTTTGACTTGATGTTATTTTTTCAATCTTCTTTAGTTCTTCGATAGTTTCATCATGAAATACGATTAATACATCAGGATCAACAGCCTTAATAAAAAAATTCTTATAAATAATCCCTGCTTCTGTTTTTATCCATCCATCTGTATCAATTAATAAAAAATCTGTGTTTTTATTATTTACTAAATAATTGTTAATTAATTCTCTGCAGAATACGGAAACGATAAATTTGTAATTTCCTTTAGGGAAAGTACTTCCTATAAATGCAGTGTTCTCAGAATCGATATTATTACTTGATATAATATAATCATCTAATTTGCCAATGTTAATAGTAGTTGGAAGATATATAATTTGTTGTCCTAGATCAGAATCAAGATATCCTCCTTTCAACCCTTCCTTAAGAAAATTGTTTGCTAGATATTTAATGAGTGTTGTTTTACCACTACTAATCCCTAACACCATTATTTTTAAGGGTGATTCTCTATTATTTTTTTTCAATTCATCTAGAATTGAATCTTTGACTTCTTTCCATTTATTACTTATTGAATTTTCTTCTATTAATTCAAGATTTTCTTCTAAATTAGTAAATATTTCTAATTTTGAATTCTCTAATGCATAAAGAGGATAATTATGGGCACTGGGTACTATTAAGACATTTTGACCTTCACTAAATGACATATTTTTACCAGAAACTTCTTTTATTGGTAGAAAAATCTTTCCAAAAACATCTATTTTACCCTCTAATAGGGTAACTCTTGTAGGTCCTTTTACTAATAACGTGTGCCCTTTATTTATCTTTTTAATCATAAGTTAATCATCTTATGTTTTAAATAATTTAAAAATATTGTTTTATCATTATAGTCTTTATTGAATTAGGATTTAACTTCATTCTCTTTAATATCCATTATATAATTAATTCATAAAAGCGTAAGATTTCTTGAAAACCCAATTTTGTAAATAACAAATTAGCAGCTTCATCTAAATTTGGTTTTAATGCTAATCTAATTGATTGAATATGATTCCTTCGAAAATAATCAATCATATGTCTTATTAATTTTTCGCCAATACCTGTTCTTCTTTTCTCTTCTTTTACAATTAAATTAGAAATATATCCGAATCTGCCATTGTTTGAAGTTTTAATAGAGCAATGTCCCATTCCAATAACTTGATTTGTAATTTTTTCAAATGCAACAATTACTTCTGAATTTAAAACTTCTTTCATTTTTAATTCCAAGTCGCTTCTCCATGCTTCTTCGTCAAATTCTTGATTCCTTAAAGAGCAAAGATATTTCATCAAAGCTGTAATTTCATCAATATCTTGTTCAGTAAATTCTCTAATTATCATATTCATGGAGTTTTTAAAAATGAAAGTATCTTAAATATAATATTCTAATAATTAAAACAATAATTTATATTTTAAGGGCAAAACTCATTAATGAATTTTAGAAGTTCCGAAACAATTATGTGATGATCTATACTATCTAATATTGAATGTGCGTTATATTCAAGCCAGATTTTTTTCTTATTCTTGGATTTAATGTTGTCATAAATATAATCCATACTATCTTTTTTTATCTCAGAATCTAACCTACCTTGAAATAATATAGTAGGACAATTAATTCTAAATAGATTCTCATTCATCTCCTTCATCAATTTTTTTATCTTTGTCGCAATATTAATTGGAATTTTATCATAACCCACCCAATGATTATTTGTTTCCTCTCGAAATTTATCAGATGCTATGGAATGATATTTCATGAATAACTTGGCAAGGGGTACAAGTTTAAATCCAAATCTTTGAATACCCGTTGGGGCACAAATTGTGAAGATTCCATCAAAATCGTGATAAGCCGCCATAATTAATGTGAAGATCCCGCCCATGCTATGACCACCAACGATTATATTTCCGCATTTCTCTTTAATTTTATTTATTTCTTTTTCTAATGCTGTCTTCCATGCGCGTATTGAGATCTTTCTTAATTCTTCTGGTGAGGTTCCAAATCCGGGTAATAAAGGAACATGAATCGTGTAACCTTTTGATTTATTCAAGTCTTCTGCTAATGGTTTCAAATCGGCACATGTTCCTCCACCCCCACCATGTATCATTAAAATCCCTATTTTATTTCCATCAAAATAAAAAGGTCCAGCACCAGGTAAGATTTTTGAATTAATTTTTTCCAAATTACTTCACAACAAGAAGGATTATTCTAAATTTAATACTTATTGAGGAAAGATATCATTTAAGATTATTAGCAAAATTCCAAAGATCATTTAACGTATTTTAGCGTATTATTCTGAACGAAGTTTCTTATAACATGGAACACATATATCGCTATTGTTATAAAACATAAGGCGTGATGACATTGTTAGTTCTCCACAGATCTCGCAGGGCGATGAATCTTCCGATTCTGCCATTCCAGGAGGATTAAATTCAATGTCATATATATTAAAAATATCTTCAGGTTTTGAATTCATCAAAATTTGAATTTTCTCGTCTCTAGTTAACTTTTTATTTTTAAAAATACTCACTTTTAGTGCTAATTTCACAGCTTTTTTGTTATTTCGATCGTAGAAGTTATAATTATTTTTTCCATAATCATTATGAATAAGATTACCCTTGCCATAAGTAGTTCCTAAAATAACTTGGAGTGCATCAACACTACAATTATCATTTTCAACTACAACAACTAATTCTTCATCATGCGAATATTTAAAACCATGTTCTAAAACATACTTAGTCGCTAAAACACCCATTGCTAAACCAGGACAGATGTGCCCATGAAACCGAACGGCTTTTTCCATTAGGTCTTTAGTTTCCATTTGTACTCAAATTATAAGTTTTAGAAAAATAAAAATTTCAATTATATAATTTAAATGATGATTTAATTATATAATTTATAGAATGATTTAAGTGATATTTATTATCATATTTTACTAATATGAAATTTTTAACCGATGGAATGTTAGGCAAATTAACTCGATTTCTTAGAATTTTTGGTTATGATACTATCTATGCGAATGATTTAGAAGAATTTTTTGATGTTAATCCCGTACCCGATGAAAAATTAATAGACTATGCTAAGAAAAACGATAGGATTATTCTTACAAAAGATTACCCATTGTATAAGAGTTTCTTTGAAAAAAGTATATATTTAGAAGGAGAAGGAGTATACAATTATTTAATCCAACTTAAAGAAAAGCTAAGTTTGGATTTTAAGTTTAAAGTTGAAAAAGCTAGATGTTCTATATGTAATTCACGATTAAAAAAAATTGAAGAAAAAGAATTAATTAAGGAATTAGTATTAAAAAATACATTTAATCATTATGATGAATTTTTTCAGTGTATAAATTTACAATGCAAGAAAATTTATTGGTATGGGACTCATATTATAGATATTATATCAAGATTAAAGAAGAAGTTAGACTTTGATTAAAATGTTTATTCATTATTCTTTTTTAAAATATTTTTCTTTAATCTCCATAAATCTTTGTTTAGTTTTTTCAGCAAGTTCAGTATAAAATCCCTTTATATACATACTATATGCTTGATTCAACAATTCAAGGCACTTGCGATATTCTATATTCTTAAAATGATTTTCTGAGAGTGATACAAGATAATCTCCCTTCTTTTTATAGAATTCTATGAATTGGTCGCTTGTATCAATCTTTTTCTCCATAATTTTTCGCAATTTTAATTTTAATTTTAAATATAAAGAATTTAATTAACTTTACTATAATAAAATTATCTAAAAATTTTAAAATTAATACTTTCATCATTTTTGATGAAATAAAAATCGTAAGTTTAAACGATGAATATTAAGAATTTTTGAAAAATTTATAATATTTCAGCTTGCTTTCGAAATTTTTTCATATCAATTATACTATTATTCAAGCGAGACTTATGTGCCGCAAAAGCCATTAAATGACTCTCGAGAGAAGCCTTAGCATTTGTTAAAGGTTCAGCCATTTCTTTACTAATAAGTGATTTAATAAATGCCTCTACTAATTCAAAATCTCCTTGGTCGTATTCTCTAGCTTTCATTCTAAGTTTTTTCTTATAAAAAATTTTTCTTTTCCAGAGAAGTGATCATAAAAAATAATTTTCTCACCACTTACATGATATTCACCTATAATAGTTGCCCTTGTTCCATCAATTCTTAATGTGCGACCTTCTCGTTCACTAAAACCATGCATTGTTAAACTAGCTGTAACTCCATTTTCAAACTCAATATTTACTACTTGATGATCAACTACATCATTATCACAGTGATAGACACATCGACCATAAGGACTTTTTTTTAAAATCTTAGCTTTTGTTTCGTCAGAATAATCTTCCTTCTGACCTGTATATAAATAATATATAGGGAAATCTTTATAATACCTCAGTTCTTTAAAAGGAGTAAATATTTTAGAAATGTGTGTTAGAAAGGACACATGATTTTTTCTTAATCTACTTAATATTTTTAAAAATTTATTTTCACTTTTTTCCATAATTTGAATCATAGGGATAATATCAATATAAATCCGTGGGGCATAATATAAACATGTATCTTTTACTGGACATCCATCTAAGCAATAATTAGGTGCTCCTTCTGGAGCATTTTCGGGTTTGAAGTACATTAAACCTCCGAAAGAACTAATCCTTTTAGGAAGTGAGTCAACCATCCAATAAAGTAAATCAAGGTCATGACAACACTTAGCTAAAATCATTGGTGAAGATTTTTCTACATTTGCCCATGGTCCTCTAATGTAACTATGGGCATAATGATACCACATAACATTTTCTCTATGACTAATGTTAATAATATCTCCAATGAGACCTTTTTGGATTATCTTATATATCTTTGAAAAAAAATCAGTGTATCGCAAAATGTGTCTAACACCTAAAATTTTTCCAGTTTCTTCCACTTTTTTAACTATTTTAATGCAATCCTTTAAATTATGAGCCATTGGTTTCTCTAAAAGCACATGATAACCTTTTTCTAACGCTAATATTGTTGGTTCTGTATGCATTTGATCTTGAGTACAAACAAAAGCGATATCAGCCAGTTTACTATCATCAAGTAAATCTTCCCAGCTTTTATAACATCTATCAGAAGGGATACTATGTAATTTTGCAAATTTTTCACGCCTTGCTTGAATAGGTTCAGCTACAGCCACAAATTTTAATTGTTTTT
>JAHLWP010000017.1 GCA_019057865.1 Promethearchaeota archaeon | reverse complement strand
TCGGCTCTCCGAACACGGAAAATAATAGAAAAAAAAATAAATACTTGAATACTAAATAAAAAAAAAGAGAAACAAAACAAAACTTAAAAAAAACTTTTTTTTATATAATTACTTACTTTATATAATTACTTAAGAAATTCAAATGGTCTATATTAGGTGAACCAAATGAGTTATGTATCTTATAAAGGTAAGGAATTTAAAATAAAGAAAAATAAATTGTCTTTAAAAAAAGAAGAGATTACTGATATTAGTGAAATTGAGGGTCTCGAGAGTCTAACCAATTTGAAAGAACTAAACCTATCTAATAATAAATTAACCGAGATCAAGGCACTTAATAATCTTACTAGCTTAGAAAATTTAAACCTTAGTCGGAATCAAATTTCTGAAATTAAAGGGCTTAAAAAACTTACTAATTTAAAAATTTTAAATTTAAGTATCAACCCATTCATAACTAAAATAAAAGGTCTTGATAATCTTGAAAATTTAGAGAGATTAGAACTTTCCTTTAATCAAATTTATGAGATAGAAGGATTAGAAAAACTAACCAAATTACAGAAATTATATCTATGGGGAAATAAATTCACTGAAATCAAAGGATTCGAGAATCTAATAAGTCTAAATGAATTACATCTAGACATCAAATGGAAGCATGGTGAATTCTATCTTAATGGTGAATTAATACCGAAAGAAGAAAGAAAAAAAATGGGACGGTTTAAACAGCCTAGTGTTGGGAGTGAAATCTATGTTAATGCTCAAAAAATCGTACAATATTGCAAAGAAAAAAAGCAAAGTTGATATGATTGGTACTCATTTATTGAATTCAAAATGAAAGTCAGCGGATTGAGTTTACTTACTATAACAATAATTCAAATTGCGATTGCCACACTAATCTCTTTAGTTTTTCAATTTTTAATACCATATTGGTGGCAGCCATTAGACACATTTCAGCATGGAGTTAGGCAACATGGAGATGAGGGTGTTAATATAGTGATTTTTACTATAAGTCAATGGTACTTCTCTCTTTCAATAGCATGGCTGATTTATCATGACAATCCATATGTAAATAATTTCTTAATTTATTCAATAGTACCATTAGGAATAATTGTAGCCTATGAATTTTTTTTTATATTTCTTTTCTGGGATTATATTCATCTAATTCCTGTAATACTTGATATATATTTATTATTAAAAAAGAGAGAAACATTAAGGCAGAAATTTGCGCCTTTTATTATTCTTTTGAATACAATTTGGTTATTTTCTGTATATTTCCTAAAATTAGCATATTATAGAGAAGTATTATCAATTTTTACAAGAAATTATTTAATTTATCTAGTTTTGTGGATTGGATTATCATTTTTATTTAGGAATAAAAAAATTGAGTAAAAGATAGATACTTATTCGATTTTTGCTCCACACATTTCACAATATTTAATTTCTTCTTCGCTTTTTATTCTAGCACCGCAGGAAGTACAAAAGTTTGGCTTTTGTGGTGCAGGAGCACCCTCTTCTACTACTTCATATTTAACAGGTTCTTTTTCTTCCTCAATATATTTAAACTCATACCCACAACTATCACAGAATTGTCTTTCAGTGCTTAAGTATTTCCTACATGAAGGACATCTATGTAACAATTTTAACCCGCAATTTCTGCAGAATTCTGAATATATACTTGTTTGAACATTACATCTAGGGCAAATTTTTTCAGCGATCCAAAAAAAGTGAGACATTGCTTGAAATGTAGCAATTAGTAGAAATACAATTGGTATTAAGATCAACCATATATATGAATCAAGCACAAGCGATAAAACAACGGATAAAACAGTAAATACAACAATAACCAAAACCCATATACTAATAAGTTGCTTTCTTCGAATATTTCGATGGGTCATAATAACTTATTTAATTTCATCCTAATTTAATTTTAGTTTTACAATAAGGACATACTATAGTGTTCCATTTAATCTTTTCTCCGCATGCAAAACAAGCATTATCATGAACTCCGTATAAAATTTTTTCTACTTTTTTTTCAGAGGTATCATTTTCTTGTTTTTTTTCTTTGTTAGACATAGAGGTTTCCAATTTTTAATTTAAAATAGAATTTTATTACAAATAATAAATTTTAGATGAAATAATAAAGAATTTGGAGTCCGATCTTTAGATTTTTTATTAAAAATGACAAAATTTAAGAGTTTGAATTAATTGATTATATTATAGTATAAATCATATAAAACTTAAAATAAGGGAGTTTAATAATAATGCCGGGTTCTCATGGTTCATTAACAAAAGCTGGAAAAGTTAAAATGCAGACTCCGAAAATTAAGCGAACAGGAGTAAATGCAAAAAAGAAGAAACCTCCAAGGATGCGATTTAGAGAGTTATATGTTGATAGATTTATAAATAGCCGTTTTGGGGGTCAACAAGATAGTCTTGGCGCAAAACGTGCCTCCTACAAGCGTAAGTAATTTCTTTTTTTATTATTCTAATATTCCTATTGTTCTTAATTGAGCTTTAAGTTTCTGGCTCTGTTTTAAATAAAATTGAGAATTTTTACTGTCCCTAGCAATAATATTATAATAATCGCTCATTAACAAGTTCCAGCGAACTGACCTACGTATATTGTTTACTTCCTTAAAAGAAAGATGATTCTGCATTTTATTCAATAAATAGAATGCTTTTTTTGAGTCTTTTCTATAATGAATATAAAATTCAGCTAATTCAAGAATCAGATCCATTAAAATATTCCGATAACTATCATCACCAAAATCAAATCCAACATCGTTAATAGCGACTCTCAATAATTTTTGAGCTTGAGATAAATTTCCTCTGTTCTTTAATTGAATCGCACGAAGGAGGTAATATTTTAATTTAATTTTATTTGAATTATTACTCAATTCTATTACTTTTTTAAAGCTGGTTTTGGATTCAACGATATTATTTTGCTCTGAATTAATTAATCCAATATAAAGATAGGCCATACCTATATATTCTTCTTTATTTAGAGTAACATCTTCGCTTTTCAAGAAATTAATTATAATTTTAAAATGATTTAAAGATTTTTCAAAATCTTTCCTTCTATAATGTGTTTTTCCTAATTTATAATGGATTTTAATTATATATTCTATAGGGACTTCTCCTGATTTAGCAACTCCAAGAGCATTTTGTAAATAATTGAGAGCTGCGTCTCTTTGATCTAATAGAACTGCTATTTTTCTTAATTTCAACAAGATTGAAACAACAATCTTTTTTTGTTGATTTTTATTAAAAACTATAAGAGATTCATTGAAAATGTTAGCAGCTTCTTCAAATCGATAGGCTTTTATTAATTCCTCTGCTGCTGTATAATGATTCATGGTTTCTATTACTTCAAAATTAGTAGGAGGTTTATTTAATAAATCAGTATGAATAGGAAATACCTCTTTTGCTATAAAGCCTTCATAGCGTAACGCAGAAAATGGAAAATTGTTCTGTTCTGAAATAAAACTTTCTTTATTATCAATTAATTCTTTCTCAGGCCTGAATTGTATAAATTCTTGCTGATTTATTTTTCCCTGTGAAAGAATTTCTAATATAGAATTAAGAATTATTCTTGAAAATTTGATCCAATTTTCTATAAACAATTCTAATTTGAAATCAGGAATATCATTAAATAATTCATTTAAAATATAAGGGGTATAACTATCAAATGCGCTTCTTATATAGAATTTATTATATGCAATATCTTTGAAATAAGTATAATATCCCTTTTCCAATATAAAAAATTCATCAAAATCCTCTTCATTTGAAAAAAATAAAGTCTCAGATGTTCTAATTTTAGGAACCCCCTTTCTTAATTCCCAAGGCTGTTTGAAAGTAGGTTCTAATCCTGAATTTCTTAAAACTTCAACTAAGCTCTTATATTTATCAGGTTTCAAATCTTTTAATTGATCTCTTTTATTCATTAATGAGATCCGAATTCGGTTTACCCATGTATTTTCATTTTCATTGTTTATTAGTTCAGGTAAGATTAAATTTAACAAATCTATAACCTGTTGTTGTTTTCCCTCAATTGGAAATTTGTGTTCCATAGTTAAGGATAAAGCTAGATTCCTTAATGTCTTCATTAAATAAAGAATTGTGTTATAAATATATTGGTTTAAATGCCATAATTGGAACACAAGAGAAACACGAAAACTGACAATTTCAAATGGAACGTTAATCCTTAAGGGTAAAGTAACTGGAAATTTTATAGTAAATAAAACTAATTTCTTTTTCTTTAGACTGTAGCGGAAGAAGTTTTCAATAATACCTTCTATATTCCATCCATTTTTTTGAATAAATTCCATTAAATTTTGTATTTCATTGGAAGAAAATGGCCTTATTGACATGATCAATTAATAGTATATAGACATTTTAGTATAGTTAGAAAGTATTCTTAATAATCTAATAGGGATTTTAAATTTGAATTTTTGCATTATAATCAGATAAAGATTTATTAAGAAGAATTTATTTGTTAATTTTGTATTTTATAGAATAAAAGAGAGATTCCATAATGGATATTTCGAAATTTAATAAAGAGCTCGGTACTAAAATAGCAATAGCTAAGAGTCTTGAAAAAAGTAATGAGATAACTGCAGCTATAAAATTATGGGTAGAGATATCTGAAATGACTCTCCGATTTTCAAAATCCCAAAATTTAGATTTTTCTTTTAAAAATATGCTTATCAAGAAAACTGAAGGATTAATTCAACACATAAAAAATCTAAAATCAGGAAAAATCATAGAGGATATATCAGGTGAAGAGATTGAACCTAAAGTAGAGGAGACTCCAGATCAAGAAATAATTGATGCTGTAAGTTCTAAAGAATCATTTAATGAAGATTTTTTAACTGATGACGAGGAAGTAAGTAAAGAAATTGAATCAAAAGATGTGAAATTTATTGAAGATTCTGAACTCAAGAATATACCTAATGGGTTTAAGGAAATTCAACCTAAAGAAGATTTTAAAATAATTACTCCCCATGATAATAACTATGTGAAAAAAGTCTTAAAAAAGGATATTGATATGAGTATTTTTACACCAAAAAAAGGAGAAAATAGCCAAACTCAAAATCAAGGCAAAATTGAACTTGAACAACCTAAAGATAATAATAAAGTAATTTGCTTTGCATGCGGTGCTGAATTACCAGCTAAAACAAAAATTTGTCCAGATTGTGGTACAACTATAAAGTAATATTAAATAACCATAAATTTCATCATCAGGGTGAGGGGCAAATATAACAATTTTCATCTTATAAGAAAAATTATAATTTTTTACTTTTTTTTGATTTCTGTATTTTCTTATGTTTTTCAATAGCTCGATCTCTCCATACTGTATTCCATTTCTTAAAACCTGACTTTACATATTTTTCTCTATTGAAAAAATCATAACAAACCCAATTAAATAAAATAAAAAATCTTTTTGCTCCACTTTTAGCTGTTAGATTTCTAGATCTAACTCCTAAGTCATTTCTAAGATGAGTAATTAATTTATTTTCTACAGCATCCTGTAATTTTCCTTCTACTATAGAATTTTCATAATTTATTCCCTCTTCTATAAAATAAGCTCTTACTTGATCAAAAATATTTCCCCTACAAATTTTTATCATTTCGCTGTTTTTATTGAACTTTAATTCTTTCAGCCCCTCTTTAACTAAGTCAACTACAATTTTAAAAGGTAGTTTGTTTTTCCAATTATCTCCCTTAAATAATTCAAAAGATAAAGCTTTGAAAATTATTTCCCCAGTTTCTTTTCTTAGAAAACCGATAAAGGCATCTCCTACTAAATCACCAGTTCCAGCATCATCAATTTCTATTAATGTCATTCCTAAAGTCTGTCAGTATCTTTTATTTAATTGTATAAAAGATTTATAGAATATCAAATTTTTTAAATTAAACTTAGAAGAATGATAATTTGAAATTGAGTATTTAATTTTACTAAATTAGATTGTTATTTTTGTGTGATGGTGAACTTATGGATATTGAACTTCTAATGATTGGAAATGAAATCCTTATCGGAAAAACTCAAGATACGAACTCTAATTGGATGGCGAAAAGGATTACTAAATTTGGTCATAAAGTCAAGAGAATAACAACAATAGAGGATGAAGTAGATACTATTTCGAATACGTTACAAGACATTCTAAAACGTAAACCAGATATAATTATAACTTCAGGAGGTATAGGCCCTACTTTTGACGATATGACTTTAATTGGAATCGCAAAAGGTTTAAATAGAGAATTAGAGATGAACCAACATGCATATAAAGCTATCAAGAAAACTTATGAGCGTGCTTATGAAAAAGGGCTGTTAAAACTTGAAGGGATGACGAAAGAGAGGGAAAAAATGGCTTATCTCCCTCAAGGATCCACTCCTTTACCTAACACTGTTGGGACTGCTCCTGGTGTTAAGATTATTGAAGGAAATACAACTATTTTTATATTGCCTGGCGTACCTGCGGAAATGAAAGCAATGTTTAGGAATGTAATAACCCCCATTTTAAAACAGAAGAAAGGTAAATTTATAGAAAAAGGTTTTCTTTTTTCTGGAATTGGAGAAAGTCAGATTGCAGCTTATACAAGTGAATTAGAAAATAAATATCCTCAACTTTGGATTAAAACACATCCAAAAATTGGTTTATCAGTAGAAGTTGAGGTTTCTATAACTGCTTTTAATATAGAGAATGGAGATGTACTGGTTGATAAAGTCTTAAATGAAATAAGAGAAATAGCTATAAAACTTAAAGGAAAAATAAAAGAAAGATAATTATTCTAAATTTGATGCCACATCGCGCGTGGAACTCTCAATAAGCAGCCACTAAATTGTGTTTTAGCTTATTTCATCAACATCATTAATATTTTGAAATTTCAATATTTTCAACATTTTGTGAAACCCTAACCAGCCCAGGAGCAACTGTATCTATTTTTCCGACAATCCAATTCGAAATATCATTGCTAGAAAGAGTATTAGAAAATTCTTCAGTATAATGGGGATCAATAGCCAATAGCATACCACCCGCAGTTTCAGCACAATTGCATTCATCGAAAGCATAACCCAAATCAATAGATAAACTTTCTGAAAGTTTTATTGATGGAATTGTTTCAATAACAGCAGATAAATTAGAATTTTGAAGCATTTCTAATAAATGACCAGCAAGACCAAATCCAGTCACATCAGTCATCGCATGGATAAATGAAAAATCTTTATATGAGTGAATAGTTTTTACAACATTCCTATTTGATATAGTCATTATTTTAATAGCAAGTTTAATTGATTTCCTAAGTTGTTTCTCAGAATAACCTTCTAACATTTCAGGCATATCCTTTAGAAGCCTATAGGTAGCCATTACAGGTTGTAATCCTATTGGTTTTGTCAATATAAGATTATCTCCTCTCTTTACTCCATATTTACGAATAATAGCATTTCTTTCAACAAATCCGGTGGCAGTACCTCCTATTAAGGGCCATTCACTGTATATCGTGTGACCTCCTACAACTTTGGAATTTATTTTCTTTTCCATAAAATTGCTTATTCCTTTAAGTATTCCTTCAGCAATTTCCATAGGTGTATTCGTGTTTATTCCTAAAAAAACTAACATACCAGAAATTTCAGGAACATTCATTGCAAATACATCATTAGTGACGTTACAAGCAGCGATTTCTCCCATAATATCAGGTTCATCGACAATTGGAGTGATAATATCGATATTTTTGACCATTGCTATATCAGAATTAGGAACTGGTATTATCGCAGCATCTTCAATATCTCCACTTAAACCCGTTTTCTCTAGTAAATCCTTTAAATCATTAGAACCCAATTTGCAAGATCAGCCAAAGATTTTAACTGCCTTTGTCAATCTATATTCTGGCTCTTTTTTCATTTTTCACCTCACGTTTACTAGGTTTTTTAATCCTATTAGAATTTTAATAATAATTTGAATTTATATTATTTATTAAAATCTTAGATTTTCAATATCGATGTTTTCGATAAATAAAATTAAATCAATATTTAATCCTATCTTACAAGCGAATTACATTACTAATATAATGCATAAGAAATCCAACTCAATAATATTTATTCCAAATAACAAATCCTAAAACAAAAAAAGAAAAAATTTAAAACCAATCAGTTTTATCGATGCCGTTTCGCAACGGAATTCTCAATAAACAATCACAATAATGTGTTTCAGCTTATATCATTGACATCGTTAAGTCTTTTTTATTTCAATATGATCTACATTTTTAGAAACTCTAACGAGTTTTGGCTTTATTTTATCGATTTCTCCAATAATCCAATTTTTTACTCCAATACTCATAAGCCTATTAGAAAATTCTTCTGCATAATTATTGTCAACAGAGAGGAGCATTCCCCCAGCAGTTTCAGGCATTAAGCGCTCATCGAATTTATAGCCAAAATCATACGCTAACTCTTTTGCTAATCGTATGTAAGGAATTTTCTTTATTATTGCTGATAATTGAGAGTTTTGTAGCATCTCTTTTAGGTGTCCAGCTAAACCAAATCCGCTTATATCAGTCATAGAGTGAACAAATGAGAAATCAGAATAAGTATGTATCGTTTTAACAACATCTTGTAAAGGCTCTATCATTAGTTCTACTGCGAATTCGATTGCGGTATCAACTTCACTATTAGAATAATGTTCTAGGAGATCAGGTCTATTTTTTTGTAATCTGTAAGCAGCCATTACAGATTGATTTCCTATAGGTTTTGTAAGTATTATTTTGTCTCCAATTTTTACATAGTTTTTCTTAATAATATAAGCTCTTTTCACAAAACCACTTGCTTCGCCACCAATTAATGGCCATTGAGTATATATAGTATGACCCCCAAGGACTTTAGAATTTAATTTTTGTACCATAAACCTTTTTATCCCCTTTAATATACCTTCAGCGATTTCTATGGGAGTTTTTTTGTTTATCGCCAGAAAAATCAATATTCCTGATATATCTGGTACATTTAGAGCAAATATATCATTAGTTACATTAGCGGCAGCAATTTCTCCCGTAATATCAGGCTCATCAAGTATTGGTGTGAAAATGTCAATATTTTTTACCATGACTAAATCAGTATTTGGCACAGGAATAATTGCAGAATCTTCTATTTCTCTTTTTAAACCAGCTCCTTCAAGAAGTCTCTCTAGTTTCTTTGCGTTTAATTTACAGTTTCATCCGAAAAGTTTAACCTGTTGAGTTAAAGTATACTCTAATTCTTGCATTATTCACCTCAAGATAGTTATTATGTATTTTTTAAATCATAATCTAGTTATTACAAATTAGAAATAACGATATATTAATATTTTCGTAATAAATTATTAAATTCTTTGATAGAAGTAGTAAAAAATAATTTTATTTTAATATAAATTTGATATAAATTATTAATGTAATAGAAGATCAATATTTTTTGTCGTTTTTCGTGTTATATTAAATTGGTCTTTGTAGTATAAATCCAATTTAATCTCATCAGCAGTGGGATCGAATAAGTTCTTCTTTTGTTCTTTTTGTCTATCAACCTTTAACACATAATTAAATTTGAAAACTTTTCCTGGATTTAATTCATTCAGTTGGAGAAATTTAGGAAAACTTTCTTTTTTCTGGAAATCTATATAAGAAGGAACCTTCAATGATATTTGCAAATCTTGGAAGTCGAAATTTGAAGGATTTGATAACTTAAAATTTAAATAAATTTTATTTCCAATAGTTTTTATGTTTTTAAAAAAGAGAAGTTCAATAGAGGAAGCTGTATCAGCCCCAATTTGTTGTGAATAAAGCTCATCATTTATAATATTTGCATTAATTTTATTTTTATTAATAAATTTTAGTAATAATTCTTTTAATTTCTCTATCTCCAATCCTACATATGAAGAGAGCAAGTCTAATTTCATTGGGTTTATAATTTTCAAGTAGTATTTTATCTGATTTAGGTAGAGCTTTTTGTTACTTCTTTCAATAAAATTTTTTAACCTGTTTATAAGTAATTCTTTTGAAGCATTAAATTTGTTGATATAAGGTCTAACGTACAAATTAAACACATTATTGTCTTCGAAGATTTTTTCCTTATCTAGTATATTTTCGATCTGTTTTTCGCTCTCTTCTATGAAATTTTGAACTTGAGAAGAATTCATCTCAATTAACTTCTTAGCATCTGAAAATTCACTTTTTTTAATTAAGAATTCTAATTTAAAGTTTAATTTAGAAAAATTATCATTAATTTTCTTGAAACCTTCAATTCCTTGAGAAATGATAGAATGTATATGTCCTTGAAGAAGCTGAAACCCTAGTTCACTATTTATTCCATTAATTCTTTCTCCTTCAGCAATATCACTAACTGATTCAATTTGTAAAAAATAATTTATAATTTTATCTTTCATTTGTCTAATTTGCCGATCTAGATTGCTTAAATACTCTTGAATTTCAATTTTTGTTTCAACCCATTTTCTTAATAAATCTTTAAATATTTCGTTGAATTCTACGTTGTTTACTAAAATCTCTCTTATATCACTGTCCAGTTTAAATAAACTTTTTCTTATTTGTGTTATATATGTGAATTTTTCATTTTCTTCATTACTTAGTTTAATACTGGATATTGAAGTATCTAAATTTAATCTAAATTCATAATTTTTTATGTAATCAAATTGTGTTTTTAAGACAACGATACGATCTTCTAACAAATTAATTTTTGATTTTAAATCTGTAATAAATTCAGTCTTCTTTTCCTCACATATTTCAGATATAAAGCTTTTTATTATACTTAATTCTTCTATAATTTGAACTTTAGTTTCTTCCCATTCTTCAATTAAATCAAAAGCTAATCTTTTATATTCAAATTTATTAATTATTTTATGAAACTTTTTGATTTTCTTTAGAATTTTTTTGTATTTCTTATTTAACTGAATTTCAGTATCGTTAAATTTAAAAATATTAATATTAGAATTTAATTTTTCTCTAAATTGAGCTGGAATTCTCTGAAAGCTCTTAATTTTTCTATGAAAGAATGATAATTCAGCATTGATTTTTTTAATAGTTGTATCAATGTCGCTAAAATTTCTCCTGATATTTTTTAATGCATAAATTATTTCATCTTTTACTTCAGGATCTTTTTCATATTTTAATGCTCTTTCTAATTCAATGGTAACCCATACAGCAATTTTTTTACTTTTTAATATGAAACAGATATTTTGAAGTAAAATTATCGTCTTTTCTCTTTCTCTCCAATAACGTGATTCTAACTTATATAGCATTTTTGTTATTTCATTTTCTATTTCGATTTGATATTCTTCAAATAAACGTTTAAACACTAGTGCAATTCCTTCTCTAACATTCTCAGATGGGTTCTCTAATTCCTCAAATAAGTATGGAAAAATTACAGTAATATTATTTTGACTCAAATGATAAATTGAGTTTATTAATGAATTCCTATAATCAGAATTGCTTGGTTCTAGTAATGAATGAATTAAATTTGCCCAGATTTGATCAAAATTATTTTTCGCAATATTGACTAAGGCTTCAATTACTTTTAATTCAATACGATAATCTTCTTCTTTTAAAAGATTTATTAATTTGGGAATAATAGAAATAACTTCAGAGGACTTTTCTTTTCCAATTTCTCCAAATAACCAAATAATTAATTCTTTAACTCTATTTTCTTCATTATAAAGAAGATTTAAAAGAAGATAAAATAATTTTTCCTTAGAAAGGAAATATGTTCCGTGTATTTTTAATAGCTCAGCAGCAGCTCTTGCTACATCATCATCTTCATCTCTTAAATTTATTATAACCATCGATAATAATGGTTCCAAATCTTTAATTTTTTTGTAATCTTGATTTAGGATTTTTTGAATGGTTTTAATTACATTTAATTTTACTTTCCAATCATTATCCATTAATTTTTCAGTATATTCTTCAATAATATCTTGTATCTGCTCTAAATCTATGTGTAACGATAGAATTAAATTGCCAATAATCTTAACAGTTAATCTTCTTACAGAAGGTTCTTGATCATATAAACGTGCTCTTATCTTATCAATTAAATCAATTAATAAATTAGGTCGAAACATACTAACTTGATATAAAATTTCTAAAGATACTAATCGAATCCAAGAATCAATTTCATTAATGAATATTGTAATACTTTTCACAGCTCTTAAAGAAATAGAAGGTGATTTATCACAAATTAGGTTTAATAAACTAAGGCTCTTATATATTAGTTCTTTATCATGATGAATTTGATAATTATCTATTAAATTAAATATTTCTTCAGCTGCTTTTTCGTAAAGACCTTTTAAAATTAGGCTTTCAATTTTTTTTGTATCTAATGTTAGGCTTGTCAAGGTGAGATTTAGAACTTTTTTTAAAAATTTTTTCTTCAATGATCTCTTCTGTTTAACTAATATAAATATGTTTTAAAATAATTATGTGAAGAAGATAAAAATTTTCTATTAGATAGTTCAAATATATTAAAGGAATAGAAGAAATTGAAATAAAAATTAAAGCTTTATCAAAAAAAGAATAAGTTATTAAAATTTTAAAGAATTTTTTTAGCTTTATTCAAAAATTTCAATGATAGCTTGGCCAGGGGTGGCTATTCGTTCTCGGTAAGTTAGAATCCCCTCTGGAACTTCTTTCGTCTTTACTAAACCTCTTTCAATATCTTTTTCAGAAATATAACCTCTTTCACCAGCTTCAAACTGTTTTACAATATTACCTTCGTTATCTTTGATGTCTACACTTGTTATTGTTGTTTGTTTTACGTCAAAATATACTCTTTTGCCCTCAATTTTATTTACCGTTGCTTCAGTAAGCAAAATATCCCCACACCGGACCATACCCCTCATTTGCACAGAGATATCGATAATCGTTCCATATTTCCCATGTTCAAGAAAGTCTTCAAATAGTTTGGAAATAAAACCAAAACTGAGTAATCCGTGACCAATAACGCCTTTAAGCCCTGCTCTTTCAGCTATAGCATCGTTAGTATGAATAGGGTTCGTGTCTCCTGATGCTTTTGCATATTGTTTTAATAGATCTCTTGTGATACCCTCAAATTCATTACTTAATACTTGTCCAACTTTTAAATCTGAGATTTTAACCATTTTAATACCCTCCTTTACGAAAACCAGCAGAAATTGTAATGTTACAAACTGGCTCGTCATTTTGATTTTTAACATGTACTAAAAAATCAGCAAACAACATCATATTTTTCTCTACTAACTTTACATCAGTACATTTTCCAGTAACAGTCAATTTATCCCCTGGTTTAACATCAACACATCCTTCCCAATTATATCGATTACCAGCATGTAAGAGTTTACCTGGATCAAGCATAATTCCACGTTCTTTTCCATCTTGATTAAGCTTAAACCCTAACAGCAATTTATAAATGGCTTTGATCGTAAAATAATTTGCAAAAGCATGGCAAGCCACTACTCCTTGTTCCTCTGGGCCAACATATTTGGGATCAGTTATACCATAAACTTTAGCAAAATTAACCATATTTCTATATCTAATGTTTACAGTTGTAGATCCAGGAATATCCATTCCCTTCATATTGTTTATTAGAAAATCAGCATTCTTTTTCATTTCTTCAATATCCATGTTGATTTCACTCTTTGTTTTATTAAATTTATATATTATATTAATTATAATTTAAGTTCAATTTAATTAAAACTTTAATTTTAATTATGACTTTTAACAAAAATATCGTCAAAATCAACTAATTTTAGTTCAAAAGCTTATAATTTTATTTTTGTATATATCTTTTCTTCTTTGCTAGCAGATTTGAAGTAATTAAAGATCCTCGTCTTGTTCTTAGATCCATTTAAAATAATACAAGATATGTTATATTTTTCAATAAGAGTTGTTACAAAAGGATCAATTGGATTTGTTCTTTCTTTTAATTCTTCAATGTTGGATTTTATTTTAAATAATTTCCCTAATTCTCTCATCTCTTTGAATTTTGAAGCAGGAATTTCTTTTATTACTTCATTTTTATCATTTAAGATACCATCAACATCTTTTATTAAAAAACATTCACTTAATCCTAGTTCTTTAGCTAAAAACAAAGTTATTGAATCAGAGGTGACATCCCACGTATGCGGTAATTCATCATGTTTTTTCAGATACTTGTAAGGTAAAAATATAAACATTCCTCTATTCTCTTGTTCTAGTGTTTCGTAATAATCATATAGTTTTAAGTGAGGAAATTTTCTTTTTAATTCTATTCCATTATAATCCATAGAATAAATAGCTATCCAATGAGCTAGATCCTCATTAAATATAAATTCTCTATATATGCTTCTTACGAAATTTGCTAAAAACCCTCCACCAGGGATTAAAATTAGCTTTTTAATAATCTTATCTTCAAATAATTGAGTTAATTGAGCAATTGTATTAATGAGATTATTGCTATTATCTAAAATTTTACCTCCAATTTTAAAAACAGCTATATTCATTGTCATTTTTTCTTAAACCTTATAATTGAGAATAAAGTGCTCCAGCAACAGCGAAAGCAGAGGAATTAATATGATCAGGAATTTTTGTGATACTTTCATAGGTTAGAATATTATTATATCCACGCTTTTCTAAAGCCCTTCTTACTAAAAAGTGAGCTGAAAACCCTGTTATAACAAATTGAGGATTTTGTTTAAATTCGGGTAATCTAACTATTAATTCCTTCATAAATTCTTGAATTTCAGTTGATACTAGTTCTAATTGTTTATCATAAATGAATTTAGCAATTATATTTAAATCTTCTTTAGTAACCATCTCTAAATCCATACAAAGAATTCTAGCTAATCGCGCATAACAATCTTCTAAAGATTTAGAACGACCATCAGCAGTATCATTAATATATTCTTCTTGAGAAATATTATTTAGAATTCTATGGACATCAGAAATTAATGCAAATTTTTCAAATGAAATCCTAATATTTTTACCTTTACATGGAACAAAATGGGTAATAGAAGGAATTGTTGCTCTTAACCCTCCTGTATAAATTAGTTCATGATTCATTAATCTTTCTACATCAGTTTTACCTTTAGTACAGGGTATTGAATTCAAAATAGGGATAAGATCAATCGTAGTGGAGCCTGAATCTATTAAAATGCATTTTGGTACAAATTTTCCTAAGAATAATGCAGTTGATACCCAATTTGCTGCAGCAATTAATAAATTTTCCTCTCTTGCTTGTTCATAGTTGATGAATTTGTTATTAATGCTAATGAAAAATAGCTTTTTAGTATTAAAAACTTGTTCTAGTGCATTTAATATAATATTTATTCCTTCACGTTTAGTTTGAAATGCATCTGAAAGCTCTGCTGTAATAGTTATTGAAATATAATCTATAATTTTTAGTTTTAAATTATTTTTTTCTATAATATTACTATTTATTCTTTTTAACGTCTCAGGAATTTCTTTTAGAGTTTTTTCCCAAAAAGGAAAATATTCGATATAAGAGAATGATTTTATTATTTTTGAATTTTTAAATTTAATCAGGGTCGCTTTGGTATTAGCACCTCCAATATCTAACCCTAAAATATATAATTCAGGTTTTTCCATTATATTATCTATTTTTATCAGTGTATCTATTATTAAAATAACTTATTAGTTGATCAAGATTTTCTCCTGTTAAAGCGTTAGTTAAAAAATAGTCCTCTTCCTGTATTTGTAATTGTTTCTTTAGATATTCTATTTCTGAAGAACTTGCTAAATCCATTTTATTTATTATTATAAAAAGATTTATTTTTCCATCTTTAGTGAAATTAGATTTAATTTCATAATACAACTCTACTTGAGAATCAATTGAATAACCACATGCAGGAGTAGGATCAAAAACAAAGACTATAAAATCAGAGATCAATCTTAGTGCCAAAATTGCTTGTAGTTCAATATTATTCCTTTTTGCCATTGGGCGGTCCAAAATTCCTGGAGTATCCAAGCATTGCAATATAATCTTATCAAATTTTCTTTTAATTTCTAAATGACCTATTATTAATTTTTTTGTAGTAAATGGGTATTCTTGAACTTCAATTTTTTTATTAGTAGAAATATTTTTTACAAGACTACTTTTTCCTACATTAGGATATCCTGCAAAAACAACACAAGGCGAAGCGGGATCAATTGAAGGAATTTCTCTTAATTTTCCTCTTATGCTATTCAAATAAATAAGATTTTTGTTTTGTTTATTAATAATTGATGATATTCTTCCAAAAGCAGCTCTTCGCAATTGATCTCCTTCTTTAGGTATTTCGATTTTGCGTAATTTACTGGTATATTCTCTTTCAATTTGCCTTAGAACAGGTAAAATTCCATTTAATTTACCTAAAGTTAATTTTAAATTATTTGTATTAACTAAAAGTGAAGCTAATTCTCTGTAAAAATCTGGAAGATCGTCTATCATTGGCACCATTTTTATTATATTAAAAATCCTGTTAACTAAATTATCAATTGTAACCTTTATACGCTTTGATTCTTTTTTTTTTGCCTTAATTAGTTTAGGAGCATTTCTTGAAACTTGAGCAGAGCTTTTCATCCCTCTTTTAAAGGCTATATCTAATAATTCCTGTGAGTTTAGCACGTGATAAAAGCGATCAAATGGATTTTTCATATAATCTCAAGAATTAGCTAATTAAAATTTAAAATGAATGATGAAATTTTATTTTTTATCTCCTAAAGATGATAGTATTCTTTCAATTTCTAAGATCTCAAATGATGAGTTTACTATACTTTTAGGAATAGATTTATATAACTCTATAATATATTCATATCTTCCTTTAACTCTTTCAATTCTGCCTAATTTTAATTCTTTTTCCACTTTCTCTTTTAATAAATTTATTTTTTCAAGTTTTCCTTTTATTTGGGGTGGAATTTCTTTTAAAGACTCTATTTGTTTATGTTCATATCGTTTCTTTTCAGTTAATACTTTATCAATGCGTTGTTGAAATTGTGCTTCGTTTTTAGTTTTAAGATATGTATCCTGTTTTTCAAATGCCATAAGATTCTTCATTTGGGAAATCCGTTTTTGAATGATTCCCACTTTTCCTCCATATCCCAATTGTTTGTAAACTTCTTTTGCTTCATTTAAGAGAGAAATTGCTATTGTATAATTTTTTTTATTGAATTCTTCTTTGGATTGATTTTCTAACTTTTCTGCTTCTTCTTCTAAATCATCATGATGTCTGTGCACAAAATTTCACTTCTAAATATTTATTATAAATGATATTTTAATTTTTTAATCAAACAAATTCACTAATCTGATACACAATAACGTTTCTAATAATTAAAAACTTAATAAAATGATGATGGTTTAAAATTTCAAGGAAAAGCTCGAAGTATATTTTGGTAAAAATCTAAAAGTTATTCAATATTAACTCATTAAAAATTAAAACATAAAATTTAACAGGTTGATCTTAATGAAAGAAAAAAAACCTATAGGAATCTTAGGAGCCACAGGTGTAGTAGGTCAGAATTATATAAAGTTATTACAAAATCATCCTTGGTTTCAAATAGTAGACGTTGCTGCATCTCCAAAATCATCAGGAAAGAAATATGAAGAAGCTGTAAAGACCAAGTGGCAAATGCCAATATCAATACCATCTGATATCAAGGATTTGATAGTAAGAGATGTCCAAGATTTCAAATCTATCCCTTCAGGAGTTAGTTTAATGTTTTCTGCTATAACAATGCCCACTAAAGAGAAAATTAAAGAGCTCGAATTTAAATATGCTGAAAAGGGAATTGTAGTAATATCTAATAATTCTGCTCATAGATGGACTCCTGATGTACCTATGATTATCGGCGAAATTAATTATGATCATATTAATGTTATTCCTATTCAACAGCAAAGGAGAGGTTTTTCTAAGGGCTTTGTTTCTGTCAAACCAAACTGTTCAGTTCAAAGTTATATGACTCCTATTTATGCTTTAGAAAAAGCAGGATATAAAGTAGAAAAAATGATAGTAACTACTTTACAAGCGGTCTCTGGAGCAGGTTATCCAGGAGTACCATCTCTAGACATTATTGATAATATTATTCCCTATATTAATGGCGAGGAAGAAAAATCTGAAAAAGAGCCTTTAAAAATATTAGGAACAGTCACTGATAGTGGAATAGTTAATAATGATTCGATTCAAATTAGTACAACATGTACTCGGGTTCCCGTTGCTGATGGTCATATTGCTTGTATAAATTTAAAATTTAAAGATAATAAACCAACAATAGAAGAAATTTTAAAAATCTGGAAAGAATTCAAATCAGTTCCTCAAGAATTAAACTTACCATTTGCTCCAAAACAACCAATAATTTACTTAGAGGAGATAGATAGGCCGCAACCCAAAAAGGATAGAGATAATGACAAAGGTATGGCAGTAACAATTGGTAGATTAAGAAAGGATAATGTATTTGATGTTAAATTTGTAGCTTTAAGTCATAATACTATACGAGGGGCAGCTGGTGGTGCTATATTAAATGCAGAACTTCTAGTAGCAAAAGGATTTATCAAATAAGTTAATATTATTTTTTTTAGGATAAATGAATTAAAAACATGAATTGTCATTAAAATTCATGTTTATCAATCAAAATGGGCAATATTAATCTTAAAAATGAAATAATTCGTTTTTGTTGGAACAATTTATAAATTGGAGGCTCTGGATACATATTAAAATAAGATTTTTCTTTAAATAATTTCAATGTCTTTAATTTTTTAAAGGGAGAAAATTTAGTTAATTTAAAAACAAATAGCTCTAAAAATTTCATCATCAGATATTTATCGATTATTAATATTGATGATATAAAGCCATAAGTTTCAGAAATCTTTGATCTTATTAATTCAAGAGATTCAATTTTACTAGAAAAAAGATTAGATCTTTTAATTGGGATTACTTTCGTCAAGGAACTATTCTCAATTTCTAATAAGAATATATTTTCTGAAGCAACTTTTAGATAATCTATTGTCTTTAAATTTAAGTTTTTATAGTTTTGAATATTAGTTAAAAAAACTAAAACCTTAGAATTTAATCCAAAGTAGACATTAATACAATTAGAGAGCAATTTAGGAATTGTCCAATGTGAGATTTTTTTAAGATTCAAATTAAAGCCAAAAAGTCTAAATATGAATCTTCTAAGGTTATTATAAATAGTCGGTCGTGGAGCAATATTCCAACGATCTTCAAAACGTCTATATCCAAATAAAACTTTTTGGGCAATAAGATTTGTACTATCCTTATTCAATGGGATTTCCAAATCGAATAACTCTGAAAAAAAAGATAAAATATCATTTTGGCTTAGGTATATTACATTATCAACTTTAAATTTTAGTTTATTCTGCATCATTGTATCATGAATATTTGGAGGATTTTCATTAACTCTAAATTCATCAAGCTTATCTATTTTTAATAAAATCTCTGATATCTTTGTTTTAGAAATCTTTTTTTGTATTTGAGAAGTTAATACTAAATTTTTAGAATTAAGAATAAATAAAAGATTAAAAACAGGAGTAAATTCGTTAATTAATTCAAAAATTTTAGATAATTTAATTCCATTCAATAGTGTTATAATTTTTTTTAAAAATCTATAAATATTGGGTTCAGGATATATATAAAATAAATCATTCTCAATTAAATCCTGAATTAAATCTAAAAATCTCTTTATAAACTCATAATTTGAAAGCGTTTCAATATGTTCACAATATTTATTTAATAAATCTATCGCAATTTTCTTAAATAATCGAAAGCTTGATATCCTTATTGCCTTTTTTTTCAATATAGTTTTTTGAAGGTTTGTAAATAACTCATCAAAATCATCAAAATCTTTTTCTTTAATTTTAATGATATCTATAGGCAATTTTTCAATTTTTTCATGTATACCAGCTTTTTTTGTAGGATATAAATATATTCCTAACGTTTTATTCTTAATATCTTCTTCAGAGATAATAAGGTCAAGTATATTTTGTTGATCAGTTATAAATTTTGGATAAATAATTTCGAATAAATAATATAAAATGTTCGCTTCTAGATTTATAGGTGTTAAGGGAATTCTAACAATTTCTTTTAACCCTTTGATATCTTCTACAATATTTGCTTTAGAATTAAAATCAATGATTTTTTTCCAGTTATTTTTGAATTTTTCATTGATCATCATTTTAGAGCGCCTCCCATAACTCTAATTTTTCTTTAGTTTGTTGAGATCTCCATGATTTTATTATTTCACTAATGAACTTTAAATTTGGAGAGTTTTTTTTTCCATAATAATCTAATAATAGTTCTAGAGAGCTAAATATGTCGGGTGGGCATCCTGGCAATTCCAATATTTTTTTATTTAATTTTACCTTAGTTTTTCCCTTTTTTGTGGATTTTACTTTTTTAAATTTTTTCTGTTTTGATTCATTTGCGACATTTTTATGAGATCTCTTTATATCTTTTCTAAAACTACGATCTTTTGTGCTATTAATACAACAATCTCCAAATAAAATAATATGTTCAAAATGTTCTGGATCTAAGGGATTTTCCCCAATCAAAAACGAATTTTTTGGATTATATTTTAAATCTTTTACCATATGCATTTTGATAAAATTTAAAAAATGATAAGCCTGTTTTGAACATCCTGAACAAAACCTGCCTGATCTAATTGAAAAATTTGGTGTTTTAATATTTTCAAGCTTCGATGCACATAAAGAAACATTTATACTAATATCTTCGAATTTTTCTCCCAAGATATTTATTTTTGAAATATCTGTAATACCTACTCTTTTATTTTGAGCTTCCAAAATTAGTTTACTATCAACCTTATTAATATTCATTAGATTTAACGTAATTAAATCAACAGCAATAGGATCATTACCAACAATAACTAAGCCTGTAGTTTTTAGTTTTGAATCCTTATAAATATACGGACCAGCTTCTTCCATTATATAAAATAAATCATTTATTACTAAATCGGGTTTTTTTATTGTAGAAATGTCAATAATTTTTGAAACTAGATCTTGTTTGTATTGATCAAGAAATAAATAATCCTTTCCTGCCCGTACATTCTTATCAATTTCCTGATATGCATTTGGAATGATTGAATAGTAATTTAATATTGATAAATTATATTTGAATAAAGGCTCTACATTAACTTGATTTACTAATATTAATTTATCTGAATTAAGGACTATGTTTGGAAATTTTACTTCATTGTTATATACTTCAACCTTTGAAAATGATTTTTCCTTAATTTCTTTTAATTTATCTGGTTTTATTCCTTTCTGGTTATAATAGTTACTATTATCTAAATATACTAATTCTGCTCCAAGAGTTTCAAAATAGTTATGAAGCCCTAATAAATTTGAAATTGCATAAATTGAAAAACCTTTAACTGGAAAACTTCCCAAGTAGATTTTGTTAGCCCCTGCTTTCTTACAAGATTTAATTAATGCCTTTAATACGTTAAAATTAGTATTTGTTGGAAAGCCATGAGGTAAATTTAAATTAAATTTAATGAAAACTTGATCTCCTTTATTAATAAATTTGGAGATTCCCCCAAGTTTCTCAATTCCTTCCAGAACACCCTCTTTTGGGGTATTTCCCTTAATTATTGCAACTTCAACATTTTCTAAGCTTGGCTGATCTATCATGTAAGAATGATTTACAAAATTGATTTATTAAATTGAAATATTAATATAAAATAATGAAAGATTAGAATTTTAAGTTAAGGGATAAAAAAGATGTTCTGTATAAACATAGATAATCTAAATGTTCAAATACCAGCAGATACAATTGGAGTCGATATGGGACAAACTCTTTCCAAAATTGCATATTTAAATGGTGATAAATTACAATTATCTTACTTTCTAACTCAAACTGATTTAACTTCACTCAAAATAGCTTTAGAGTCGAATGTAAAACAATTTAAAAAAATTAATTTTACAGGAGGAAAAAGCTTCAATTTATATCGAAACTATTCAAAAACAGTTGAAACAAAATTAATAAATGAATTTGAAGCTAATGTTAAAGGAATTGAAATCCTTTATTTATTAGAAAAAAAGAAAGAATTATCTCCTTCATTAATCGTGACCATCGGAACTGGAACTTCGATGGTTTCTAAAAAAGATTCTATTGAGCACTTGGGAGGTACTGCTATGGGAGGAGGTTTTTTTATGGGACTGATTAGAATTTTATTCAATTCGGATAATTTCCAAGAGGCATTAAACCTAGCCAAAAAAGGAAATAGATATAATGTTGATTTAAAAGTTTCTGATATTTATGCTCCTGAAGATGATAGAGTTGATTTACTATTTAGGGAGTTTACAGCGGCATCCTTAGGAAAGATTGATCTTAGTTTTACCATGAATAATTTGAAAAAAGAGGATTTTATTAATTCCATAATAAGCATGATCGGGGAAAATATAGGCACAATGGCAAACTTGATGGCTGACAATAATGATATTTTAAGTATTGTCTTTTGTGGTGGATTTTTAAAAGAAAATAGGTTAGCAAAGAAAATGTTATCACTAATCTGTAAGATTAACAAAAAAAAAGCAATATTCTTAAACAATTCAGAATTTTGTGCTGCAATTGGCGCCTTATTAATGTAAAATGTGCGCCGATTTGGAGATTTTTATTCATCAAATTAAATTCTCATAAAAACACTATAAATCGGCGCTATTAATAATTATGCAAAATACCTATTAATTATTACTTTACAAGAAAAAGGGAATTCTTATTAAAAAAAGAAGAAAAAAGAAAGTTAGGTTGCTTGAGAATGTTTTTTAAGCATATCTTCATCTGTCTTTCCTAATTTAATAGCTAATTCTGCTATTATTGAATCAAGATACACAAATGCAGCAATCTCAAAATTTGTGCCCTCAGGAGTTAATATAGCATCATCTCCTGCCTCAGGTTTATCCCTTTTTGTTCGACCTTTTAGTTTGATTGTAATTTCAGAAATTCTACCAATAATTGATTCTGGGTGGGATGTTATGGAGACTATACCGTAGGGTTGGACTGTATTCACATAGTTTTTCAATAAGGACACAACAATCTCAGTTGTTCCTGAACCTGATAAAACTATCAAAATATCATTATTTGTAAGTGCCGGTATTGAACCTAAATTAGTTACCATATAAACCTCAGCGTTAAAATGTACAAGACGTGTAGCAAAGCATTGCAAAATGAATGCACTCCTTCCTGAAGCCAATAAGAAAAGTTTCCTCTTATTAATTATACCATCATATACTAATTCAATAAATTTCTGCGTGTGTTTGAAGTACTTGTTTTTCTTAAGGTGAATCACATTAGCTTCGAGATTTTGCATCATTATTTCCATAGCGCGGAAAAGATTCTCTTTTGCTTTCCCATTCACTTGGATTTGGTTATTTTCCTCGGTTTTTTGAACCATTTGCATTTCTTCTCTCACATGTAATACACTATGATTATTAATTAAAGAACTAAAAAATACATTTTGGTTACTATTATTTTTATTCAAATCTTTTAAACTCTAACTATCAAAGGATTAATTTAGAGAAATTGATTTCAATCTGCTTGAAACTCACTTTAAGTTTAAATAATAAAGAAATAAAAAAGGAAAAAAAAGGAATATATTATTTTTTTGATTATTAAAAATTAACTTATTTGTATTTTATAGACAAGAGTAAATCGTTTTTGGTAATCTTTTTACGATTTGCATGGGTTGTGAATGATCTTGCTTGTTCAGTTAATTTCAAGGCTGTCTTTTCTAAATGATCAATTAATAGATCAACCGCATTTCGAGCTACAATCGTTGCACCTTGTTGTTTCATCAGTCGACGAATTGGGCTCCATGCAAAGGAATGTTTCTTTTTTGCCATAATTTTTTTCCTCCACTTTTTAATTTTTAATTTTAAACTCTAAGGTTTTAATTTTTTTTTAATTTATTTTTAAAGTTTCTTAGATAGTATTATATGTGAAGAGTTATTTAAATGTTATGGCGAATCAGAAGAATAAAAAGAGTTAAATGGAAAAAAAATTACGACAAAAAATTAATATTTCAATTAAATGGTAACTTTCTATGATCACGTGTTTGTTGATCATACAAAGAATATGAATTAATTTTGTTAGTATCAAAATAATTCAAATAACAAGATTGAGTAAATGGTCTTTAAATTGGTTTTTATTATGGTTTAATGGGGAATTAAAAAAACTTTAATGAAAATTAGCAATCCACAATAAATATATTACCATCCTATATAGGATCACTAACTCAATGATCATAATAAAAATATGAATGAGTTTTTTTAGTATCAAAATTGTTCAAATATTAATATTGAATAATTCATTCATAATATAGGTTTTATTATAATTCAATAAGGAATTAAAAAAAATTTTATCGATAGAAATAATCGCCACTTAATATCATATTATGAATTATCTGATCATAAACATTTAGTCATAATTGAATTAACAAGTTAAAATTATCTTCAATCTATAATTCACATGGTTAAATTAAATATGAAAAATAATATATGTAGAATTATAATAAATATAATTTATTTTTTCATGTATTGAGTAAAATTTTATAATTTAAAAGAAAAATTTTAATTAATTCTGATTATTTTATATTATCAAAAGAACTCTATATTTTAACAATTAAATTCTAATAGGTAAATTTATATGGCTCAACAAATAATTGTCCCCGGTGCTTGTGGTGTAGCAATAAAATGTAAGGATGGTGTTGTGCTTGGAAATGATAGGCGTGGTACGCTTGGATACACTGTGATAAGTAAATCAACAAAGAAAGTCTTTAAGATAACTGATTATATTGGATTAGCAGCATACGGATTAATTGGAGATTTCCAAATTTTAGTTAAGATTTTACAAGCTCAGGCAAATTTATATTTTTTAGATGCAGGAGAGAAAATTACTACTAAGAGTTTAGGCAAGTTGGTTTCAAATTATTTGTATTCAAGAAAAATGATGCCCTTGTATACGAATATAATTATAGCTGGAATGGATAAAGATGGCCCTAAATTATATGTTTTAGATGCCCTTGGTTCATTAATGCCTGAAGATTATGGAACAGCAGGAACAGGAATGCTTCTTTCAATTGGTATTTTAGAACTAGAATATAGATCAGATATGACAGTTGCAGAAGGGGAAAAATTAGTGGAAAAAGCAATTAGTACCTCGATTAAACGAGATGCTATGAGTGGTAATGGTATTGATCTTCTGATAATAACTAAAGATGGTGCTGAAGAAAAATTTATAGAAATAAAAGAGTTAGGAGAATAATTTAGAGCCCTCCTTCTTAAGAAATAATTTCTTTTTAATCATTAAGAATTTATTGTATAATATATTTCTAATTATTATAAGCTAATCTATTAATACATAGTATTTTTATGTTGAATCTTTTCAATAATGTATTCGATGGTACTAAGGAAATAAGTGGGTTTACTAAAGAAGAATTATTAGAGATAAAAAAGAAGCTAGCAAATTTTGAAACAGAAAATGCTGGAGAATCTGAAATAGAGGAATATATAAAATCAAAATTACAACTTTCAACTCCAATTCTTAACTTATATTCAAATTACTTAAATGAATTGAAAGTTTTTTTGGATCTATATTTGCTAAATTCTGAGGAGTTAATATCAAATGGCAACCTTAATTATTATCATTTAAAATCAAAAATTGTTGAAGAACTAAACCTTATTTCAAAAAATCTACAAAATTTAAATTCAAATAGTCGGAATATTAAAAGATTATTCAAAAAAAAATCATTTTTAGAAGCTTTATTATCAAACTTGAAAAATCTAATTGATGAGTATAGTAGTATACATTCTACTCTTAAAAATTCTCTTATAAAAATTGAAATAAACTACGATAATGAGATTTATTTATGGATTGAGGCAAACAAAATTAAAAATTTAAACTTTAAATTAAATAAATTGCCAAATACACTTGAAAACTGGAATGACATTAAGGATCTTTATGTATTCATAAGAAGTTTAAATGATGTTTTTCCTAAAAAAGGAAAAAAACATAAAGATGAAGGGATTTTATCATTCCATTTTGATGAATTGTTTCAGCATTATTTATCTAAAGATGAAGGAAACATTAAACCTTATTCAGATCTAATTTACCTCCTCTATAAAAACAATATTTTTGAAGAATATGAGGGAGAAGCGTTTATAAATATTCTTGAAAGGAAAGAAGTCATACAACATTTAAAAGATTTTGCGCGTCCTTTAGCTATAAGTATAATTAAAGATAAATTGAGAAATATTCTTGATGAAATTGAAGAGTTTCTTCTCTCAGAAAAGGATAGTAAAACTAATATAAAATCGATTCTGGATCAGAACATTGGTATTTTTTTTCCTCAAATTGTAGAAATATATATTAATGGTATAGAAAAGAAATTTCAAGAAAAGATTAATGATGTAAATCAATCAACAGAATTTGAAGAAATTGCGAATTATTATTATAGAAAGATTGATAATTTTTCTTCGATAATTGATAATATTGAAGATTGGATATTAAGATTTGAAAATCATTTAAAACCATATGAGAATATAACAAACTCATTAAAAAAAATTCTTTCAAATGTTGCATCTGAGATTTTCCGTAGAAAAAATGAATATTTAAATTTTATTGAAACTGTTAAGAATGAGGAATTACGAGTTGACATTAGAGATTTTATTACTGAGAAAATCTCAGCTGTGAATGATTTAATTAGAACATATGAGGATCAAACGTCGTTAATAATAAAAGAGGAATTTCCCCAATTAAAACATATCAGAGAAATTTTAAGTGATTGTAATAAAAGAATCCAAATAATTAAAGATGAGGTCTATAAAAAGTTAGATTCCGTTAAATCACATGATGTTGACCTTTATCAAATCATCAAATTTTGGGAAGATAATTTTAATCGGAAAAGGCAACAGTTAGCATTTCTTATATCGTTATTATTAAATAAATTATTCAAAAGCTTTAAAGAATTGATTGAAAAGGAAGGGCTTTTATTCGCAACGATTACGGAAATTACGGAACAGACTGAAAATTTTGAAGAATTACCACTTAATTTTGCTTTATCATCGTTTTTAGCAGAACGATTAAGTGAAGACGAGTTAAAAGAAAGAATTGTTGAAATAAATTCAAAGCTTAATCAACTTAATCATTCTTTAGGTCTTTATCAAGTAGAATTATCTAAATTGGAGAAAATTTTATCTACACGAGTTAAAATTAGAAAGGGAATAGCCCAATCAGATGTTCAATGTACAGTTTGTCATAAATTTATTAACTTTGCAAGAGATAAAGTTATAACTTGTCCGTTTTGTGCAAGTACTTATCATTATCTTTGTGTTGCTTTTTGGTTATCTAAATATAACTCATGTCCAATGTGTCAGAATCATTTTCTTGAACCATATTCAGAACTTTTCGAAGATAATGGAAATGAGGAATTTTAAGATTTCATATTTTAGGAGGAAAAATGATAATATTAATAGATAGGTAGATTCCAAAAATTATCATGAATACTCCGCATACTATCAAAACATATTTGTAAACCTTGGGATTTAAAGATTTACCCCCAAAATATACGAATATAGAAATTGGGATGTACCATACAAAATCTCCTAATTCATGTCCAATAAAGAATAGTAAAAGCCCCATTGGGTTTTCAAAAGACACATTTAAATCAATCATTATTGTTAAACCAACCATTGCCCACCAAAACTCCCAATAAGGATTAGTTATTGAATAAAATATACCTCCAATAAAACTATTTCCTTTAAAATTCTTTAAATTTTCATCAGATATATTAAAATCTAACTCATATTGCTTTTTATAGACATCTCGTATGGACAGAATTCCAAATAATACTAAACAAATTCCTCCTACAATGCCTAATATTATTAGAAATACTAAATTTTGGAAAAGTAGAGAAGCACCCAATAATAAAAAAAGGATCAAAGAAAATTCTAAGGAAGCATGACCTAAAACTATAAAAAATCCCGCTAAGTAACCCTTTTCACTATTTAGAGATTTATAAATTGTAAAAGTTAAAACAGGACCAGGAGATAAAGCCCCTGTTAAAGCGACTATAAAAGATATTGTAAGAATTTCAATCATTATTTTTCAAGATAAGATACTTTGATATATTCTCTATTCCAATAGATGTTAAGATTAATAAGTAGTAGATTTATCATCCTAAATATCTATTTACTATAACTAATACTACAATAACTATTAAAAGAATAGGGAGTATTAATAGTAGAGCCCAAAAATAAGCTTTGAAAAATCCTTTTCTGAATGATTTGATGCCTTCTTGCCAGTCTTCACGTGTTTTTTCTTCCCATTTTTTGAAATCTTGCTTAACTTTTTCTTTATAACCATTCCATTGTTCTTTAGTTTCTAACTTACTTTTCTCAATATCAGAATTCAGTACTTGAATTTTTTTATCCCATTTTTGCTTCATATTTGTGAAAAATGTATTAATTTTATCTTTATTTTTTTCCCATAATTCTTTATTTTTCTGTGATTGACTTTCGAGTGATTTTTGAAAGTCGTTAAAGTTATTCTTAATTCCATTTATAAAGTCATTCCATCCTCCTGATAAAGCACTATCTTTACGTTTCTCCTGTTCAGAATCATCTGAAATATTTTGTTTACTCATAATTTTTTATATAGTGTTTCTATATACTTAAATATTTATTTTATGGACAATTTTTAGTAAAAAATTTACGAAGCCTTTAACACAAATATGAAATTTAAATATATTCAAAAAACTCCTTTATATAAAACGTTTTCTGATATTGGAAAAAGGATTTTTTTACCAGAGGGGATTTTTTATTGGGCAAGAAGGGCAAAAAGTGAAGCAGAATTAATTGGTACAATAGGTTCTGCTTATGGTTTTGAAAAAGATTTCATTGATGGAGGTAGTTCGGATTGGATGCCATGCTATCTTAAAGAAATATCTGAATATTCGAATTTAAAGATACACGAAATTGTAACATATCCTTCTATCGGCGGGTTACTTGAAACAAGAGAAATTTGGAAGGAATGGTTACTCAAAAAATCATTTTATGATGATGAAAAAGAGAATACAAAGATAAAAAATTTAAAAAAATATATTACAACTCCAATAATTACAAACGGAGTCACTAATGGCATATTTCAAAGTTGCAATTTATTTTTAAATCCTGGTGAAAAAATAATCATGCCAAATAAGAGATGGGGTAATTATGACAATATAATTTGTAAATTTATTGGTGCTAGAATTAAGTTTTTTGAATTTTTTGAAGACCAAAATCTAAATCTTGATGGATTAAACGATGCAATCTATGATGTAGGAACTACTCAAGATAAAATTTTAATTTTATTAAATTTTCCGAATAACCCTACTGGCTACGTTCCTACAAAAGAGGAGAGTAAGCAACTTGTTAAATTATTAAAAGAGAGTCAAGAATCTCTTGAAAAACCAATAATAATACTTGTTGATGATGCGTATGAACCATATGTATATACTGATAATGTTTTAAATAGATCTGTTTTTTATGATCTCCATCAATTAGAGGAAAACGTAATTCCAATTAAATTGGACGGAATAACTAAAGAATTCTTAATATATGGTGGTAGAGTCGGATTTATCACCATTGGATTAAAAGAAAATTGGTTTGAGACTGATGAAGAATTAGAAATTCTAAAAAAAGAGATCGAGAATAAATTAGAAGGTTTTATTCGGGCTACAATCTCGAATTGTAATCATTTTTATCAAGTATTAACTCAAAAATTATTTAATGAAAAGGGTATCCATCAAATCATTAAATCAAGAGAGAAAGTGAAAAATATCTTGCATGAAAGATATAAAAAAATAAATTCTGAGTTAGCTAAAATAAATAATCCAAAAATTTCAATTGACCCCAATTCGGGAGGTTTTTTTCTATTTGTAAATTTAGATCCAGATAAGATTAAAGCAACTGAATTCGCTGATCACTTATTAAAAAAATATAAAGTAGGAATTATACCAATAGAAAAATTAGATGAAAATGTAAATGGAATCCGAATTGCTTATTGCTCTGTTGATATTAATGAAATCCCAAAACTAATTGAAAGAATTAATTTAGCTTTAGATGAATTTTAGTCTATTTTTTTCTCGAAATTTATAATTAAAATATTAGTAATATTATCAAACTTTTTATAAGGATTCTTTTATAATGTATATAAATTTTAAAAAAAACTAAAAGGTGAATTTATTATAAAACTTTATTTGATTGATAAAGGGGAACTAAAAGAAGTAAAAAAACCAGTGTTTTCCACGGGAGATACATACCTTTTAGATGATGAACGTACAATTTATGTTTGGATCGGGAGCAAGTGTTCTGTAGACGAGAAAACTGCAGGAGCTGCTCAAGCTCGCAAATTAGATCAAGAAAGAGGGGGAGCAGCTAGAATTATTACAGTGGATCAAAATCAAGAAACTTCTGAGTTTTTAAAATTAGTTAATACTATGGGGGCAATGAAAGTTGTTGAAAAAAATATGGCAAAAACCTTACTAAAAGATGTAAGCACCGGTGATTGGGCAGGTTTCTCAGAGTGGAAAAATGTTTTATATCGCGTCTCATCTGAAGAATTTGAAGGTATTAATACCATGAAAATGATACAAGTTCCATTTTCTAAAGAATCCTTAGAATCAGAGGATTGTTATGTAGCAGATTTGGGTAACAAAGTATATATTTGGCATGGAGGGGACTCCAATGTTAAAGAACGTGTAAAATCAGGTCAATGGGCCAGACAAATCGATGCCGATCGAGCTGGTTTACAAAACGAAACAATTTATGAAGAGGGGGATGATGCCGAGTTCTTTGCAGCTCTAGAAAGAGGAGTAGATTACAAAGAATCTGATGCAGTACAATTACGTGCTGAATCTGTATTAGAGCCTGAGACCGCAGCAGATAAAGCTGTAGCAGAAATTCAGCCAGAACGTAAAGCAGAAATAAGAGAGGTTACTCCAGAAGAAATAAAAGCAGATATAATTGCTGCTTCCAAACCTAGACCCCCAAGTGCTTCTGGTGCTGCGCCGGGAATACCGGGTAAAGTTGATGATTCGATAATAACTATTGAAAAGATAGAAGGTCGCCGAAAATGCCCTGAATGTGGGAATGAAAATAAGGATCTAATTCATGAAAGTATTGATAAAAGCAATGTTATACTCGACTACCCGAGGATGTACGGTAAAAAATACCGCTGCGGACTGTGTTCAGTAGAGTGGAGAGAAAAATAACCCGAAAATTTAAATCAATTATTTATTTTTATCTATTTTTAAAAAAAAGCTTATTATGTGAATAAACTGGGAAAATGGGTTCATTCTTGTAATAATTGAGGCTTTGCATTAAAAATAATCTCACAATCACAATACCCTCCATAGTATTTACATAACTCAAAAAATTTATCCTGAATCCCCTTATCGATTCCCATCTTATCCAGAATCCTCTTAGAGTAAGTAAACCCATGGCATCTCGACCCGAAGCGTGTTAGACCGATGCCCTCATCTCCCATCAACCTGTCCAAAAATTCTCGTATGTCATCCATGTTCATATCTGTTCGAAGCTCACTTCTCAATTTCTCAAAATATACGCGTTCCGAATTACATTCAATACAAAGCCATTGCTTCATTTTAGGGATATATATCATATCCTTATCGCTATGACCACAATGTAGACAGGTACAAATGGATAATTTTAGTAACAAATCTAATTCTGAGATCTTCCTTCGAGTATCTCTAGATTTTTGGTCATCACCCCCTTCAGAATACTCAGAAGCCTTAACCCTAAGAGAATTTACTATATCTTCCTTCCATAACTTTAGTAAGGTTCTCAATTCATTTCTAATTTTCTGAAGCCGTGGATCTTTAATTATGATTGCTCTTTCCTTCTTCATAACAATAAAAAAACAGATAACTAAATAAATAAAATAATTTAGATATATAATCTTATCGAGACCTTAAATTTTATGGTGTCCAGATTCCCCACAACTCCCTTACAAGATCAATATCCTCTAAGTGAACATAATAACGCAAGTGTTTTAATTTGTCCACCATCCACTGATATTGATCCATTTGAATCTTGCCTTTTGCAATCCAATCGGGTGAATTATTACTATAAAATTTATTCAACCAAGCTTCATAATCATAATTATGATCAACTAAATACTCTATTCGCTCATTAAAACTTTTTAATCTATCTGAAAACATCTTTGATGAATGAACCTTCCTTGCAATGGAACTACCATACTTCCACCATTCTAACACTGTTCTACCATCTGATAACTTATATTGGGAATTTCCTTGAAAGACGGATATAACAATAGTAAAATAAAAAAAACCTAGGGGAATCTTAATATATTTTTTTTTATTATATCACTCAATAAATTAAACTAAGAAATCCCTTCAATTAATTAAAAGAAGATAATCATGACTCTTAAATTTGAATATTTACAATATGATCCCGAGTATTTTATGCATTTAGGATTACCTCTGATTATAGGTACTATAATTAACTTCATTTTATATTTATTTATCTTTCTTTCAGCTAAGGAACATAGAGAAAGCTCTCATGAACTTGATTGTTTGAGTGTGTTTGCATTACTAGGTATGATTTGTGGATTTATACCTCTTTTTTTGCCAGAAGGTTTTTATTATGTATACCTAACTGAGGAAGAAAGGACTATGGTTGTGAATTATTTTATATTTATAGGACTAATCACTACTATTCCCCTTTTCGTAGCCAGTCTCTTACTTTTTATGTATTCACGTATTAATAAGGAAGCATTTGGATTGTATTTATTGGCAGCATCTATATTATGGTTGATTTATTATGGATTGAGTTTAATTACTCTAAACTGGGGAATTGCTCATATGTTCAAATATTTGTTACATCTTGAACCAGGTACTACAGATTTCCAAAAATTAATAGCAGTTCTTCAATCTTTCTTCAATATATTATTAAGTATTTCATTTGGTCTGTTTGTTATTCATGGAGCAAGAAATTCAGATTACAAATTCATTTATTCAGGATTAACTCTTTTTATTGGTTCTTATATAGTAGGATTTTTTATAACCATCGGGATCTATTATTTTCCTTTTTAAGAAATGAAAAAATAATTATTTTTTTTTTTTTGTCGTTTCTTTTTTTAAGTCTTCCCTCTAAAAATCATATTTATAGACCGTTTTGAACATCAATATATGGGAGTTAGGTTAAAATCTTCTAAAAAATAAAAATAGTAAAAAATACGGATGTTAAATTTAATCCTAATTGGCGTTGTACGGAGTATGATTAAATGGCTAAATTTACCGTTATTATAAATATAAATTTGGAATATACTTTTAAGGCAGAAAGTGAAGAGGAAGCCATTATGGAAGCCGAAAATGTGGAATTACCAAGAGAATATGTTAGTAATTCTTTTGAAATTGTAAAAGTAATGAGAAAGAAGAGGGATAATTAGGAATGAATGGGAAGAAGAATGATACTTCTAGAGTAAATGTAAATTTTGTTATTAAGATTCCTACTGAAAAGATAAAAGATTTTGCCGAAGTTAAAGGAGTAGATTACGAAGATCTTATTGAAAATTTGGAGATTAGAATTCCAGAGATAATAGATAATTATATTCAGAGAAATACTGATTTCTTTTTACAAGAAGCCTATTATGATATTAAGTAAAATTGGTGAGATTTGATATATGTCTTGGAAAGTTAGGGTTGAAAAATGTGAGGAATGTGGAAAATTTGAGGAGTATAAAGGATCGTATGATGATTGTTGTTGTTTTTGTCGAGATTGCTTTGAGAAACTTTCAGAGGAAGAGTTATATGAGGTATGTTATCATTGTTCTGGATGTGATAATGATCTGAATTAT
The DNA here is from genome assembly GCA_019057865.1 of Promethearchaeota archaeon. GTDB lineage: Archaea > Asgardarchaeota > Lokiarchaeia > Sigyniarchaeales > SOKP01 > Loki-b32. The sequence continues at coordinate 46,831 of JAHLWP010000017.1, read as the reverse complement.
TGATTGTAAATATGGTGAGCTAACTGAAAGATAACAACACAAATGTTGACCAAAGAAGATAAATATGGATATTTGAAGACCTTTTTTGAAGTTAAATTTGAAGATGGAAATATCTATAAAGGAAGATATGACATACGCCACTTTACAAGAGAAAAAGCAGATTTAAAGAGACATATAATAGATTCTGCCTTATGTTATTCTGGACGCAAGAGACCACCATCTTTTGAAACAGAGCAAGAATATAAGGATTATTTAAATTTTTTTGGTAAGGAAGAAATGCAAAATTATGCTATGCTCTTAGATGAATACGACCTTTTACCACAAAAAGAACCTATTATAAGAAAGAGAGAGCTTTAAAAAGTTATTACTTAAGACAAATAGAAAACCTAAAGTTATTTGATTATGGTAAAATTATTTTTATTCTTCAAATACATAAAAGAATAGAAAAAGAACCCTCTTTTTGTCAATTTGTAATGAATTGCCTTAAAAGGCATTTATTGGGAGATTTTGGAGAGATTCCAGAGCAAGATTTTAAGGAGAATCTTTATTCATTAGAACATGATTTAAGAATTATTTCATCTTATTCTTATATATACAGAAGCAGATCGATCAAGAACAACAGTACTATTTCCAGAGGAATATTGATTAAAGATGGAAAGAAATATCTCTGTGGTCAGTGTGATATCCAATGGCGTGAGAAATAGCCCCGAAAATCAAAATCAATTATTTATTTTTATCTTTTTTAAAAATAAGCTTAATATATATACAATTTAGAAAGAAGGAATCACTTATTACTTGATCATTTTTTATGGGTTTGTTTTGATAATTTTTAAAATAGTTATCAATATCGTTTAATTTAGATTTGAGAAATCATATCCTCTCATTAATGTCATACGGATATAGAAAATAAACAAACTTTTCGGATCTAAATTCTAATGAGCAAGGAATTCTGAGCTTTTGAATTTCAGCAACTAAAATATATTTATTTAATTTTTTTTCTCATTATGCTTTAAAATTAAAATGCCAATCGAAATTATTATATTCAACTATTTTTAGTATAATATAATTTTAAAGAGAGTTGAAAAACAATAATTCATTTTGTTTTTTAAGAAATTTAGATAAAATTATTTTTAATTCTTTCTTTACCATCAAAATTGTAAAAAACAAGATTGCTTTCCAACCTTTATCATTTTCGTAATGTTGAGATCCCTGAGATTCAACTGCTAACTTAATATAATTTCCATTTTTATCTTTAATATTCAATTTAGCATTATCATCTAACCTCATCTGGAATACATCCATTTGTCTCCTATATTTTTTGTATTTGGGATTGGTTTCAATATTATCTATGATTTCTTTAATATCTCTTAAATAAACTTCTTCTCCAAACTCCTGTCCGAATAGAACTTCTAATATTTTATGAGTTTTGTTTTGATTTTTCCATGGACTATCGCATGTTGGACAATTACTAATATTATCTCTAAGATTATTGTAACTGTTTATAAATGTTTTACCACAACCATCATTGTTAATACCAACATGTTTCCATGTTAATTTAGCATTTCCATATTTTCCCATTTTAATCCATGCTTCTTTATATGCTGATGTAAATTCCTCAAAAGTTAATTCCTTATTCGAATTTCTAGATGATATTAATTGTAATCCTCTTTTTTACCCTTCTTCATTACTATATTTAAAGCGTTTTGTAATACTGCTTCTTTCTTCTCCATAAAATTCGTTAATTCAACTTCTAAATTATGAGTCATTCTATAAGCTATTATGAATGGTACATATCTTCTTGCTATCATTTCATTAAGTTCTAGGTAAGCCTCTTTCGAGTGATCAACCTTTCCAATAACATCATCTTGGGAAACAAGACTACTGTCTACATATTGATTGGTTTCAGCATTTAATCCTGTAGTAACATAGAATATCTTTCCCTTAGATTCTTGGATATACTCAACTCGATGGATGATTTTTATTTCATCTCTATAAAATACTATGATATCTCCCTTTTCATATTGTGTACCTTCTGGCATCAATCTAACAGGAACTTCTGCACCTGATTGTAGTTCAGGTATACCAGATATCGATTCTCCAATAATTTTCAATCTTCTTACCTTTTCCTTCGTTTTTTCCAAAGGAATTTTCATTGAAATCGGATTCTGAATTTACCTTTCAATCAATTTTATATCCTCCTTTAATAAGGATTCCAATATCCATTATGATTCTTTCAAATTTATTGATTTGTAGACTGCTCTCTTTTTTATTGATGATTTTACTAGAAGTCTCATCATTTATAGCAATATTTTGCTCTTCTTCAACAATAAAGGTAAATGGCAATGCGTGTCTATGAATTTGAGTCCATCAACTGGTTCAGGCACTTTATTATCTGGCATTATATTTAAATAATAATTTTAGGTTAAGTAGAATAATTAAATATTAATTATAATTTTTTTATCTCGTGTTAGAAAGCTTTTTATATGATAAAATAAAAAAAAAATTTAGATTTTTTATATTGTGCTATGCTTTTTTTTAAGCAGCAGGGTTATGGTGGCACCTAAAGCAGCAACAATTAATAATAAATTGTATCCTGGAATCTCTGGTTCTCCCTTTGTAGGAGGAATAGCGACCTCTACTTCAATACAATTGGAAAGGGTATCCCCATACTCATTATGGGCAACTACAACAAAATAATAAGTTCCATTAGTATATTCACTTAAAGGTATTGTAAGATCAGTAATTTCAGTAGCTAATGGTATTAAACTTCCATTAATTTCGGTTATAAAGTTATGATATTGATATACTGAATAGTTCACAGCACCCTCAGCATCTGACCATACTAAATCAAATTCGCCGTCATCATCAGGATCTCCCGCATTAGATAATAGTATGAAATTGCCTGGAAGAGGAAGATCTACTATTATCTCCTTACAATTGGAAAGCGTATCTCCATACTCATTATGGGCAACTACAATAAAATAATAGGTACCTGTAGCATATCCACTTAAATGTATTGTAAGATCAGTAATTTCAGTAGCTAAAGGTATTAAACTTCCATTAATTTCGGTTATAAAATTATGATATTGATATATTGAATAGTTCACAGCACCCTCAGCATCTGACCATACTAAATCAAATTCACCATCCTCATCCGGATCTTCTGCAGTAGATAGTAATGTAAAAGGACCGGGTATAGGTCCTAACTCACGATAGATAGGATATGCCTGCCATTTATCCATAGCGTTATAAGCTACTCCTTTCAAGTTTGCAGCATGAACAGCAGTAATAGTGGGGTGATATGCATATAGGTGGAAGCTATTTTCAGCAAAATACCATTGAGCGTGTTTAACCAGGTCATTTTTAACATCTGGGTCAAGTTCTTCTAGCATAGCTTGCAACAAGGCGGTTAGGTATGGATCATTCACTTGTGCAGAATTCGATGCTGAGGCAGGATTAAATAATGGATCTAACATGTTCCAAGGATCGAGATAATCAGGGAACCAACCTATGAAATAGAGTTCTAATTCATCATGTCTACTTGGATTTAGTAAGATGTCAAGGAATTCTGACCAAGTCATTAGATTGTCCGTTACTGTAATACCGATTTGGCTGAAAGCGTCTTGGAGAACCACCAACAGACCTTCTCTAAAAGCATTACCAATATTAGCGGTATAGTTATAGGTGGCAATACCAGCGGCTTTCCATGCATCTGCTACGGGACCGGTAGTATCATTATTTGCAGTTAAACCAGAAACAACTCCGGCATCAAGTAATATTTGCCTTGCCTTCGCTAAATCAAAGTAAGGATAATTAACAGATTCATTATAAATTGGCCCGAAACCAGGAGAAATTGGTGAATAAGCTCGTATTCCTAAAAATCCTTCTAACATTACCTCAAGCATATAATCGTAAGGAAAAGCCCAAGCCATAGCCTGTCTCATAGTCTTGTTAATTCTATGATTGTTAATACCAAGGTAGTGGTAAATCAAGCTGGCCTTTCCAGTTTCTTCGGTAAACCTTTTTACTGTAATGGTAGTATTTGCTTCAAAAATATCATATAGAGAAGGTAAAGGCCTAAATACGTAATCAATCATTCCAGTTAGCATAGCATTACTTCGGGCTGTTGCATCTTCGATGATAACAAAAATCAAGGTATAGAAATATGCTGGTCCTCTCCAATAATTATCAAATCGTGTAAATCTCACTTCTACATCTGGTGTATAAGAAACATACGTAAAAGGACCGGTTCCAACCAAGTCTCCTGTTGTAAGAACTATCCAGTCCGTAGCCGGAGTTGAGGTTGGGGAAAGCATATAAGCATTTGTATAGCATAGTAAATCTAAGAAAGGTGAAAAGACACCATTCAAAGTGATGGTAATATTATAATCACCAACAGTCGCGGTATTATTGATAATCGGTTCGCCATTTGGTAGCCTCCATAATGATTCCGTTTGAGCAATCGGAACAGTTCCTGGAAGGGTTCCTGTAGCGTTTATAAAATAATTTATCCTATCGAAGTTCCATTTAGCAGCTGTGGCATTAAATGAAGTACCATCGTGGAATTGAATGCCTTGCCTTAATTGTACTCGAAGGGTCACATTATTTTCCCACCAATAACTTTGGGCGAGTAAATTTATTCGGGGTAAGTTAACATCAGAATAATTGTAAGAAAATAGACCTTCTGCTACTTGTTCAATCACATCATTTGAAAAACTATCCCATGAATTGATCGGATCAAGATCACGAGGGCCAGAAGCTGCACCAACCTTTAAAGTTAGAGCTCCAGAACCGTTACTGATATTTGAGTAGGATTGCGAATGATCCGTCAAAAAGATTGATCTATTATTATCTAGAAAGGTAGACATTGGAATGATAATATTTGCACATAAAAGGAATAGTATTAAGATTGTAATAACTTTATTTAAATGTAGTCTCATAAAAATCTTCTTTTTTTTTGATTTTGGATTATGCATCTTGAAGTTATTTTTACATTTAAAGCTATCCTTTAGTAAAAATATAATATAAATGATTTAGAGCTATATTTATGCAAAATTTGAATCTAAGATCATCTTCTGGTGTAGTAGCGACACTATCTATAATTCGGCAGCACGATTATATTTACAGGTGCTTAAGAAAAAGTTGATGAGAGGAAGAAGTATACTCGGCATAGCGTCTGCCTGTCTATATTATTGTTGTAAGAAGGAAAGGTATCCGATTACTCTTAAGGAAATAGCAGAAAATACGAGTCCTATTAAAAATAATGCCACTAATTCCTTTAAGCATATTAAAAAGTGCTTTACTCTTATAGTAAAAAAGTTGGGCTTAAGCTCTTATCAAAAAGATCCTGTTGACTACATTCCGAAATTTGTATCCGAACTTGGATTGGAATCGTATGTGGAACACTTGGCTATCCAGTTTATACAGAAAAACCTACCTTCCTCTGTTATTAATGGGAAGAATCCTTGTGGGTATGCGGCAGCTTCAATTTATTTAGTGTATAGAAAGAATAATATAAAGATTACACAGGTAGAACTGGGAAAGGTATCGGAACTCACTGACGCTACCATACGAGCACGGATACGGGAGCATTAGAAATATCTAACATTACAAACTTGAGTTATTAGTAAATTTTGTGGTTTTTACTTGTCACTTTTAATCAAGAATTACCATTGAGCCACCCCTTTTATGTACAATTTATTTTGGATAATGGTTGGGATTTTAAGCATTACATTCCCACTACTCACTTATTAATAATGAAGAATGTGCCTAATAGGGAAGCTATTAGATCTATACTCATAAATAGGTCAAAAATCCTAGAGGAATATCCCACTCCTAACTATTATGAATTATTGAAAAAATTAAAGCGTGAAGAAAATAAGGTATGTGAAGGAGATTTTCACAGTACTTATTGATTGCAAAGTGAAATATTATTGTTTTCTTTTTTTACTTACTGATGGCTCATGAAAGGTAATGTTAGGATCCTTTTTAAACTCCTCAATGCGTTTATCATTGGCTTCTTGGCACTTGTTCATGATGGCATCCAACCTTTTTTGATTTAGAAATTCTATTAGTTCAACTTGGTTAAAAGATATGACTTCGGGATCTTTTATTCGAAATATGGATTCCCCATTTTCTTCTGCTTCTTCAAGAATGCCGATTTCTACGAAGTAATCAAACATTTTTTCTATTTCATTTCGGAATTCTTTTCTTTTCTTCTATAAAAATTTGCTGTTCTTGATTATATAAGTCTTTTTTTAATTTTCTTCTACAATTAATAATGGTTAAGGGTGTAATTCCTTTATTTTTTTCTAGTCTTCCAATGTTAGAATCTTAAGGCTTTTGTTAAAAATATGAGAGTATTTTTCAAAATCTTTTTGGAGTGCTTTATATAATTTTTTAAGTTTTTTTACAGCATAATAATGTTCTATAATGGCTTTTAGTTGAGTCTTTAATTGATAATCAATTGAATTTTTTTTAGTTATTACTTTTGCCAAATTTTCCATGATAGTTTCTACTATTAGCCATTGGTTTAGAAAATTTCTTGGATTAGAATATGAGGAATCAAACTTAGGCTCAAAACAGGTGATACTTGGAGAAAGACTCCAGCAATCATTATCATAGCGACAATCATTTCCAATTGCCCATTTGCAGGCTAAACATATTTCTGGTATTATCATTTTTTCCCTAATTATATTAATTCATTTTGCCTTATCTAAATTTATAATTCTCTTATATTTAAATATTTTTACTATAGTTTGATAAATATCAAACTGTTTATCTTGGTTTTGAAGAATTTATGGAATGCTGTACTCTTTCACTGTATTTTTTTTAATCTTCTTCCTTAATTTGAGAGTTATTACAAAATTCTCTCCTCTTAATAGCAGACCACTTATAGAAAAGAAGTAGATTCTAAGATTTTTATCATACTCCACTGATACCAAATAGTGCGGTTCATCTTTTTTAAAAAAAGCTTAATATGTGAAATATTTAGGAAAATAGATTCAATATTTTAATAACCGAGATTTTGCATTAAAAATAATCTCACAATCACAGTACCCTCAATAATATTTGCATAACTCAAAAAATTTATTTTGAGTTTCTTTAATTTTTTAAAAGAATGAAGAGCATCAAGAATAATTACGATTTTGATAAATCTCTTCGCATTAGTTTAATTTTTTTCTTTAATTCTACTAATTCTTGATCTTTCTTTTCTAATTCAGACTCTAATTTTAATTTGTCATCTTTAATATCCTGAATGTCAGATAATAATTTTTCCTCTATTTTTTCTGTTTCACTTAATTTATTTTCCATCCCAAATGCTTTTTCTTTTAATTCTTTAATTTCTGAGTCTTTTCCATCAATTATATTCCTCATATGAGCTAATTCTACTTCAAACTTACCAGTTATATGACCCGATTTTTCTTGAGCTTCTTCTAATCGTTCTTCAAGCCGACTTATAAGCGCTGAATTAGTTATATTTTTTTGTTTCAATTCTTCAATTTCTACTACTAATTGTTTAATTCGTTCATCTTTTTTCTCTAAATCTTTCTTCAATAAAGAAAAAGTTTCAAGTTGCCGTTTTAGATCATGAATTTTTTGATTAGCAGATTTTAACGAATTTTCAATGTCAAAGATAGCTTTTTCTTTTTCTGTTATTATTTCATCTTTTCTTTCTAAAAGAACTTCAGCTTTTTCAAACTTAGATTTTTGTATGGTATCAGTTTCAAGATATTGAAGTTGTTCTTTTAAATCTTTAATTTTATTTTCCTTTTCCTGTAGTTGTTCTAATAAATCCTGATTTTGAGTTTGTTCAGAATTAATCGTTTCAATTTGAGAAGTAAAATCCTTAATTTTTTCTATTTGATCAGTTTTAATTTTATTTAATTTTTCAATCTCATCATTTTTATCTTCAATTGTTTCATAAAGTTTTTGAATGGCTTGACCTTGAGTTGCATTATCTTCAATCTTTTGGGTGAGTTCTTGTACGTTTGTCTTTAATTCTTTTATGGTTTTATTTTTTTCATTTAAATCTTCAGTTAGTTTCTTATTTTCATTCATGAAGAGATTAAGTTGTTCCATGAGATTGTCTTCTGTTCCTAGAGGTGATCCCTCCTCTTCTTCTTTTTCCTCCACCCAGCCTAATGTCGATAATGCATCAACTATGGATTTATCTTCTTCTTCATGATTTTCATGATCATCTGACATATGATTAAAATCACCTTCCGATCTATTAAATTTTTTTATTCTTGAATTTTTTTAAAGACAAATTTTCTATCTAAGAAAAATTTTGTAAAATAACCAATAGATAATGCGATTATAAAACTTATCTCTAATGGTGCATTCATGAAATTTGTTAATAAAAACTGAATTCCAATATTTTGAATCGTAGTAAGTATCGCAAATCCAAAATATTTAAGGAATTCTATTGAAGTCTCCTTTAATTCTTTTTCAGTTTTTTTAAAAACTATAAATTTATCCAGAAAAAACTTTATAATGTATGTAATACCTACTGCTACAATGCTTCCAATTAATTCTGGCATATTATATGGATTAATTGAACAATAAAATGTCTGAATGAAATCATTATCTTCGAAATTTTGACAAATAAATGGTTCAATTACTAATTGATTGCCCTTTTGGATTGCATAATTTAATATAATCATTAATAATGCAAATGTAAAGTAGAGGAACATTTGCCTTTTAATATTGTTATTATCATCCATTTTATTCTGACCTATTTAGCTATATTTTAGTTCTATTCCACATTGAGCACAGAATTTTGCATTAGGATCTAAAATTTTTGATTTACAATTTGGATAGAGTTTTATTCCTAATAGATTATCTTCCTTTTTTTTAATTAAATTATTTTTTGCTTGAATAGGATAAATATTTCCTCTATTATGCTTAAATGAAAATGGAAGTATACATATTAATGGATGATCATTGTCTTAGATCAAATTTTTATATTTATAATTAGGTTATTTTTAAATTTTATTAATCTGAATTTTTGATGCGATCTTTCCAAGATTCCACTGTTTCAGATGATGTCTGGCTGGTTGTTTGAGATTGTGTAGGATCTGAAAGTTGGTATGAGATTCCAGATGTTTTTTGAGTTGGAGATAAAATCCCCATAATCTCTCGTAAGTAGCTCTTTGATTTAGTTTCTTTTTGAACGAATCTTTTGTACAATTTCTTTATTCCAAAAATTATTAATGAAAAAGTGATAGAAAAAATAAAATATATAGCGAACCAACCACTACCGAAAATCCAAAGAGGAAATGGTAATAAACCACTATCGTAATCAGCGAGTATAAAGCTAAGAGTTGTAAAAATTCCTATAAAAATAAAACATCTTAAACACATTGGTAATAATTGTTTTTTCATCATTTGACTGGTTAACTGCATAGTTTCTCTTTGTATCTGTATCAATAATTGAGGGTCTCCCAAAACTTGTGCATTTCTCATACGTTCTCGAAGTTTTAATGCCTGTTCTCTGAGATTTTTCATTTCTTCTTTTTTTAAACCCAGTATCTTATTAAAAAGCATACTGAAAATTGTCATACCAATGGTTATAAACAAAATAATGAGTATTATTAAGGCATTTGACATAGTTTTATCACTATATTAAGAAAAATATAATTTCAATTAAATTTTTTGATTATTTATTTTCTTAGGTTAAAGAAAATTTAACTGAAAGTGTTCTTTATGTGACTATAAATCAATTATCTCAAGTTTCCATCTAAAAATCCTTTAATATATTTTGCATAAACCGTTTTCCAGCGAGCTGGTAAACTCGATACAATTGCACATCCCAAACGACATTTTTGGCAAAAATTATAGTTATCATGGTTTTTCATTATTTCTCTTACTTCAGTTGAATTGTAGATTCTTTTTATTGGATGTATTAAAGCATTGAAGCTTTCTATTGGATGGATTTTACAAGGATAATTAATATATCCATCATGACTAACAAATAAATAAGCTTCCGCTACATGACAACGTAAAAGTTTTTGATAATAGTTTGGAAACCCTCCAAATCCTCCTTTTTCAATAATTTCAATACTTACAGGGTCAGTTAATATATTTTTGAATTTTGTTCTTAAAGATCTGATTATATCTGCCCAAACAGATATACTTGGGATTAGATCATGAATATCGTCAATCTGAAAGCTTTCATTAGGAAAATCTCGTATAATATCTTCACATGGATATAATTCAATTGAACAATTTAATTCTTCTGCTAACTCACACATATCGCTTAAATAATAAATGTTATCTTTCATAACTACAGTACTGATGATAACTTTTATGTCTCTTTTATTGGCAAGATCTATAGATTCAATGACTTTATCAAATACTTTAATCCCTCGTTTATTATCATGTAATTCTGCTTTAGGATAATCAAGTGAAAGAAGTATATAATCTAATCCTTCTAATTCATATTCTTTAAATATTTTTGGCAATAAGTATCCATTAGTAGCGATACCATTCATAAAATTATTAATTATTCCCGTGTGGTAAATCAATTCGGGTAAATCTTTTCTTAATGTAGGTTCACCACCCGTAAATGATAATGCTAAAACCCCTAAATCTGCAATTTGATCAATTAAATTCTTAACTTGTTCAGTACTCATATCTTTGCTTAAATAAGATTCTGGGATAGAATGAATTGAACAAAAAGGACATTTAGCATTACATCTTAAAGTTAACTCTATTTGAGCAGAATAAGGAATCTTATTGTTTGTAAAATTATTTAAAAGAAAATTTCTAATGTATTGAATACCTTTCTTTATTCTCATTCGAGGAATCTATAAGCACACCGCAAAAGAAGATTTTAATTTCTGATTAACAATGTAAATTATATTATAGTTAAAAATCTAATTAAGATGTTTTAGAATCATTTTATTATTTACTAAAGTATTTTAATCAAAAAAAGTATAAAAAAAGATAATAAAATTAATAAAAAAAGAAATTTTATTTTGAGCCTTAAACTTCTCTTCCACAATTTCTACAGATATATTTCTTAGCTATAAATAAAACAACTTTTAATTCTGTGCCATTCAAGATTGGATTGTATGAATACTCTGTCAAAAAAATTGATAGAGAACTCGCTAAATACTATAAAGAATATTATGATGCTGCTGTTCAAGATGGATTTAATATATATCATCATTTAATGATTGTTTCTGAAAATAATTGGGGAATAATACAACAAGGTCTTGATGGTAAAATCAAGAAAGCAAGACGATATCACTGGCTTTCTGAAGGATTGCCCAGTTATTTAGATGATCCACATAATGATATTAGCACTGAAGTGGTAAAAGAAAATGTACTTGATATGGCATCTTATGAGAGTAGGAAAGGCCGAGACATTTCATTAGATCTGATCCAAGAAGGACCAAATCGCTTGAAACGCTACTTCAACATGTTAAAAGATAAAAATCAGAAGAGTTGAGATGATTTTATCATGTCTGGCAATTTAAAAAAGGTAAAACAAATATAACAAAAATTTTAAATATAAGCTAATGATTAATTATTTTGGCTTAATAAAAATGTGAAATGGCTATTTCCAGAAATAACCATAGATTAGGCAAATAACCGATCATAGATCAGGTTATTGATACATTAATTTAAAAAAAAAAAAATGAAAAAAATTAAAAGTGAAAAAAATGAAAAAAATTCGAATTTCGATTATTGTTCTCACTCTTTTAACTCTTTCAATGCTTTCTTATATTTCAACAGAAGTACGTGGTCAAACTCAAGATCCTGTTAAACTAATATATGGTACCTATTCTGGTCCTGGAGATCTAGATCCACATAGTGCGTGGGATAGTTCTTCATCTGATGTTATTGAGCAAGTTGTCGAAACGTTATATGCCTACGATTTATTCGATCCTGAACTTGCCCCCATCCCGAGATTAGCATCGGATTTTGGCACATGGTCAATAGATGGGTTAAATTACACAGTTCCACTTAAAATGGGTGTCACATTTCATGATGGAACCCCGTTCAATGCTACAGCCGTTAAATGGAATTTTGATAGATTGGTATATTTTATGAACATAGATGGTACATTACCACCAGAGATACCTACAACCCCGTTTTCTACATTATATCTTTGGCCTGATGGAACACCGATAATTAACAAGGTAGAGATCGTTGACAATGATTATACCGTAAAATTTGTGTTAAATAAACCATTTGCGCCATTTGAAGCCTTATTATGTTTTAGTGGATCAGGAATCATGTCACCTGCATCAACACCTCCAGAGAATTATATTGATAGGGCAACTGGAGATTTAGTTGGGACGGGTCCTTTTGTATATGATAATTATGAGGTAGGTGTTGAAGTCACCATGCACGCATATGAAAATTACTGGGCGGGTGCTCCATATATTGACGAATTAACATTTTCAATTATTCCAGATAGCTATATGAGAAATCAAGCATTATTAGATGGGATTATTGACTTCATAAAAACTCCCGATATTTCAAGGCTCCAAGAATTCAGAGATCATCCAGATATCACCCTTGTAGATGCTGGACAAGACGCAACAATTCGATTTCTTGGGATGAACAACAGGCTTATAAATGTTTCATTTCGAGAAGCGATTTCTTATGCCATTAATTATACATATATGATTGATGAGCTCTTAGGAGGAGAGGCTGTAAGGTTGAAATCTCCTATTCCATTAGGTGTTACGTATGCCAACTGGTCATTTAATGTCCCCATCCTAAATCTTACACGAGCAAGACAAGTCATGCAATCCATGGGATTCGGTGTAGATTTTAACGTGTACGATGACACTTATTGGGTAGATCAAGAAGAAACCGCTCCATTTGCCACGTTTAATTATACATATAATAGAGGTAATACTTTCCGAGAGGACATGTTGGTTTTATTACAAGATAATCTCGGAAAAATTGGAATCACAGTGGTAGATGATGGTATGACATGGCCAGAGTTTATGTATAGGCTCTTTGATATGCCACCATATCATAGAGATATGTTAGAACTTTTTTGGTTAGGTTGGGTTCCAGATTATATCGATCCGAGCAATATTATAAATTCATTGTTCTCCAAGAATTCTGTAAATAATTTCGCGCAAGTAGATGATGATTTAGTACAGGAATGGATGGGAGAAGCCTTAATTACTATAAATCCAGCAGAAAGAAAGGTTTTATATGATAACATTCAACAACGACTGATTGAAGAAGTCTTTCCATGGGCTTGGGGTTTTGTAAGAAGAAATTATGATGCGTACAGTAGCAAGTTCACTGGTTTTCAATCGAATCCAATGGATAAAGTGTGGTTTTATCCTGTTTCCAGCCAATTTCCAGAGGTTAACGATTATATACAAAACCTACCCGATGAGGTTTTTATAAATAATGCTAATCAACGTAAGACCGCATTTTCGGAAAAACTCAATGAAGTAATCGAATTGATAAATAATGGTATGTATGAAGAAGCGATACTCAAATTAAAGCATGATATTCGTCCAAAATGTGATGGATCTCTCGGTGGCAATCCTAGGAACGATTGGATAATCGATCCAGAAACACAGCAAGAGTTATGCGCGATGATTGATGCATTGATCGCACTTTTGGAAACATTGATTTGATAAATGAAAATAAGTGGCGTTATCTATAAAATATCCCAAATTTTTTTTTTTTCTTTTTGGATTCTTTTCCTTTAAAAGACTTTTTAGTTTTTTTCAATATCTAATTCTCTCTTATTACAATTTATTTATTAAAAAAAGGACCTAAATCATTTATTGAAATAAGTAAAGAGCTTGAAATAGTTAAGAATAACTTAAGCCATCATATTAAAACTCTTATGCGATACGGATTAATATACAACTTTTATAATAGAAATGAATTTGCTGATAAATATTCCTTCTATGAAATAAGCAAATTAGGAAGAAGAATGATTAATACTCTACTAAATTTTGTAAAACCAATACATTCGAGAAAAAAAGAGTTCTCTGATATTAGAAAGCCCCCAATAAGCGCAGGAGAGCTTACCTATCTAACAATGAGTGAGGGAATAACAGTAAGTTTTTTTGGAAACCAAAACAGAATCGCCACAACCATTATTTAACGCAGGAACAGGCGAGATTAACGATGAAATTATTCAAGATACTTCTTTAAGTAAGGGTCAAGATGCGTTACAAATTGGTAAAACATGGGAGTAATAAGATGAAATTATCAGGAGAAAATAAAGATAGAATTATTAAAAAGATTCAATTTGTTATTGAGAAAATGAAAGTTACTGCAGATATGGATGAATCTCTTTATTATTTAAGCGCAATCCATTCAATTATTAACAGAATCTATAATATTGAATTCAATCAACATTTAATTTTTATGCACTTTATGTTAGTAAATTGTTATAATACAATTTTAAAAGGTATTGCAATAGCAAGACAAGGAAAACAACCAATTACTATTGATTCAAAATTCTTTAATAAATTAATTGGTTATTGGATGAATTATCAAATGCCATTAAAGAAAATAAAGCAACATTTGAAGTTCTTGAGAAAATAAGTGTACTTGCTTATAGTATAACTGGAAATGGATATTTACTTCTGGAAAAAGGTATTAAAGTAATAGATTTTTAATTTTTTTTTTCTATTTTTTTGAATTTTTTAAAATTTAATCTAGGCCAATATGCTCCAATATATAAATTCTTGTGAACCTTGTATACCTGATCCATATCTGACAAAATGTAATACCTTATTAAGATGAAATTATCTTAAAATACAATAATATTATTTGTTGATATTATCTTTCTATTAAATTCCGACTTGCAATAATATTAACTCCTAATTCTAGGATGTTTTCAATTAATATATCTCCCATTTTAATAGGTGCTTTTACTTTAGTCTTAGCAATTTCTTTTAGTGCATTTTTTATTTTATCTTTTAAGATTGGTTTATCTGTTCTTATTGGAATTAAAGGTAATAATCCATTTTCAACCCGTATTGTAGTTGTAAGAATCCTTTTTGGTTCATAATATTCCTGCTCTGCATATTCCAACCCTCTTTCACAGGTATAACCCTCAAATGAAATATCACCCTTCTGACCCTGTTTTACTTGAATCTCACAACCGGTTGGACAAACAATACATCTTATCACTTTTATTACGCTTTGACTACTTTCTGACATATTTTTGATCACTCCTCTTCAATTAATACCTCTGGACGAGGTATAACTTCAATTGTAATAGATTTGCATTTAGAATCTATGCCATTTTTCTCTAAATTAACATTTAACTCAACCATTTCGCTGGGGATTACATATATTTTCTTTCTTTTGTAAATTACATTATTGTTATTATCTTTTAATTGAATAAGCACCCTTCTATCAGGGTAATTCACTCGTAGTGTAAAAATTATGTCATTCTCCAAATCTCTTTTTTTGATAATATCTGGTTTAACATAATTGACATTTTCTCCTGCTAGACACTTAATTATTTCTTTTTCTTTTGATGCTTTACCATATCTATTTTTAATATATTCTACTGCATTTTGCCCCGCTCTCTTTGCTTCGGCAGTTACTAAGTCAACTAAATCATGTACTTGTAAAACATTCCCGCAGGCAAATATTCCTTCAATTGTTGTTTCCAAATTGTTGTCAACAATTGGACCTCCATTCTTTGAAAGTTCTGCCCCAGCACTTAGAGACAATTCGTTTTCAGGGATTAGCCCTACTGATAACAGTAGAGTATCACATTCAATAAATTTGTCTGAGCCAATGATTCTATCAAAATTTCTATCAACTTTAGATATTGTTACTCCTTTCACTCTATCTCTACCATGAATTTTGGTAACTGTGTAGCTAGTAATAAGTGGAATATCATAATCTTCTAAACATTGTACTTGATTTCTTAATAATCCACTTACATAAGGTAAAATTTCAACTACAGCTTTAACCTTACATCCCTCCCATGTTAATCTTCTTGCCATAATCATTCCTATATCTCCACTCCCTAAAATAACTAATGTATTCCCCGGTAAATATCCTTCAATATTTACAAATCTTTGAGCTTGACCCGCTGTATATATTCCAGCTGGTCTAAATCCAGGTATATTAATTGCACCTCTTGTTCTTTCTCGACATCCCATTGCTAAAATTATTGCTTTTGCTTTCATTTCAACAAGACCTTCTTCATTATTAACAGCATAAACTTTTTTATCTTTAGTAATTTCAATGACCATAGTATTTAACATGTAGGGAATCTCTAGTTCCTTAACTTGGTTGATAAATCGTTGGATATATTCTGGACCAGTTAATTCTTCCTGAAATTCTTTTAGTCCAAACCCATTATGAATACATTGCAAGGTGATTCCACCTAATTCTTTATCTCTCTCGATAATTATGACACTTAAGTTTGCTTTTTTAATCTCTATTGCTGCTGCTAATCCTGCTGCACCAGATCCTATAATAACTACATCTGCTTTATATTGTTTCACTCCTCAACACCTTTTTCTAATTTATTTAATATAAAATCTTTAGTTTTAGCTACTAAGAGATTTGTGTCTTCTCCTCTTTTTGTTACTTCTTCATATGGAATGTTTAACTCTCGTGATAGAATTTCGATGACTCGTGGTCGACAGAATCCGCCTTGACAACGACCCATACCTGGTCTACATCTGAACTTTACACCATCTATAGTAGTTGCTCCTACTGGAGCGTGAATGGCATTTAAAATCTCTCTCTCTGGGATTGTCTCGCATCGACAAATGATTCTTCCCCATGATGGGTCTTCTTTTATCTTCTGATCAAGTTCCTCTTGCGAAAAATCTCTAAATCTCTCTGGTTTTGGGCGAATTGGATTGTAATTCTCTTTAACTTTTAGTTCAACACCTAATAATTCAAGGAATTCTACAACTTTTTCTGCTATTGCATAGCTAGAAGTTAATCCCGGAGATAAGATTCCAGCTACATTTATAAAACCATAAACATCTGTATTATCTATAATAAAATCATAAGTATCAGGAACTGCTCTTAATCCAGCAAAATTTCTAATAGAACTTCTTACAGGTAAATTTGGTACTAACTTTCTACCAGCTTCTAAAAGTTCTTTTAATCCGGCTTCAGTAGTAGATATATCTTTCTTATCAGTAATATTCTGAGCATTAGGACCAACAAATGTGTTTTCATGACAAGTTGGACATACTAAAATCCCTTTAGATACCTTTGTAGGAGTTGGAAATAATATTTTGTTTAAATTAAGTGCATTTCTATCAAATAAAATATATTCCCCTTTCCTGGGCATAATTTCGAAATAATCTAAACCTATTAATTTAGAAATTCTTGCCGCATATAAACCAGCAGCATTAATAACATTACGTGATTTAAGTTCTTTCGTTTTTGTTTTAATTGTGAAAGTATAATCCTGATGTTTAATCCTTCTAACTTTTTGATTCAAAAAACATTTAACTCCGTTCATAGCCGCATTATCTGCTAATGCAAATGTCATTTCATAAGGACTTACAATACCGGCAGTAGGAGCGTGGAGTACACCAACAACTTCATCATTTATATTAGGTTCCATATATTTTATTTTCTCTTTATCTAAAATTACTTCTAATCCAGGAACTCCATCTTGTATTCCTTGTCTTCTTTGCTCCTCTAATAATTTAATTTGGTTATCCTCCAAAGCAACTACAAAGGATCCAATTCTTTGAAATGGAAAATTTAATTCTTCAGCAGCTTGAGTGTATAGTTTATTTCCTCTAATACATAAACTTCTCTTTATGTATTCTCTTGGGGCTGCATAACCAGCATGGACAACTCCAGAATTTCCTTTTGTTGTTCCAGATGCAAGTTCAGCTTCTTTTTCCAATAAACCTATTTCTAAATCATATTTTGACAGAGTACGTGCAATACAACAACCAATTACGCCACCACCAATAATAATAATATCATAAATCAATTAAGAACTACCCTTTAAAGTTGAAATTTTATGTAATATTAGTTATGAATTAAAAATTCTAAAAAAAATCTTTTATTAAAAAGAGATAATATTTTTTCCAAATAAATTTGATTTTAAATTTTTTAATCCAGTGGTGTATTTATCTTATTTTCTCTTCTAAAAGAAGTAAATTAAGAAGAACCAGATAATATTAAAGACAAGTGCTAAGATTATTAGAGTTTTGGTGATTGGGTTTAAAGATTTTGTTAATCTTCCTTCTAATTCTCCCTTTAATAAATTTACAACTGAATGATTGTTAATATTTGTGTCGTTTTTTAAATGAATAGAACCTAAAAATTTTGGTCTTGATATGTTTTTAATATTATCACTAAGATAATCTGAGGAAAGTGAACTGTATTTTTCAATAGTTCGTTCTCCTTTCAAACTTCTATGAAAATTAGGATTATTTGAAAAATTTTTCCTTTTAGTGTGCTCTTCTTTATCCATATTAGTTTAATTTGATTATTTTACTTTTAAAAAATTATTTTTAATTTAGGTTAATAATTAAGAATCTAATTCTTCTTAAATTTTTTTCTATTATTGACAATAAGAAATAAAATATTG
The DNA here is from genome assembly GCA_019057865.1 of Promethearchaeota archaeon. Taxonomy (GTDB): domain Archaea; phylum Asgardarchaeota; class Lokiarchaeia; order Sigyniarchaeales; family SOKP01; genus Loki-b32. Next base: position 28,284 of record JAHLWP010000017.1, on the reverse strand, counting down.
AGATAATATTGAAGAATTTTGCATATAAGCTTTTTAGAACTTTTTTGTAGTTTCTTCTAATGAGTCTTTTATCTCAATTTTAAAATTTGCAAAGATGTTAATATCATTATCCCATTTCTCTAAAACTTCTTCTGAATATAATTCAAAAAATTTATCTGAAATACGACTTAACTCATTTAAAACTTTTTTCTCTTTTGATTTATTTGATGAATTTGCTACAAAAATAAAATGATTTCTTTTAATAATTGTAAATCGTAAATTACTTAACTCAAAATTCGAAATACCACCATTAGACAGTTGTTCTGCAAATAAATTTAATGCACTCATAAGTGCTCCAAACAGTTGGGGGTTAATCCTTGGATCAAGGACACGATTATAAACAGTTACGCCACTTTCTGTTAAGATCCATATATCATTTAAAATTTTTCCCAAAAAAATCCCTTAAAGCCTATATTCTTATACACAACTATTATATTAATTCTATTTAAAATATCTTTTTTTTGGAAAAATTATATTACTACAGAGAACAAACAAATTATTATAAGAAAAACATCAGAATCTATTATCTAATTTCACTATAAATTTTCTGAGAACGAAAAAAGATGATTTGGAAAACAAGAATTTCAGAAATGATGGATACTAAATACCCAATAATAATGGGTGCTTTTGTAGGATTAGGAAAAGCTGAATTTGCTGCAGCTTTCTCAAATGCAGGCGGTTTTGGTATTCTCACAGCAATTAACTTTAAAACTATTAAAATATTTCAAGCTGAAATTGACAAAATGAAGATGTTAACTAACAAACCATGGGGTGTGAATTTTTCAATAATGCCACCCTATCTCATTGAAAAGATGGGAGGGAAGGGAAGATCAGAAGAATCATATTTAGAGTTCGTTGATTTAGCTATTGAAGCAGGAGTTAATGTTTGTACAACTTCAGCCTATCAGGCACCTAAAATAGGAAAGAAACTACATGATGCCGGTTGTTATTGGTTTCATAAATGTGCCACAATAAAACATGCAATATCAGCCGAAAGACAGGGTGCTGATGCGGTGACAATAGTTGGTGTTGAGGGTACTGGATTCAAAAATCCTCTTCAAAATACAACATTAATAAACATAACAATGGCTAAAAAATTGCTTAAAATACCTATCATTGCTGCTGGCGGACTAGGAGATGCTAGAGGTTTTCTGGGAGCCTTAGCTATGGGTGCTGAGGCTGTGTGTTTTGGTACTGCTATTTTAGCAACAATAGAAAGCCCTGCATCGGCGTCATGGAAAGAGAAATTAATAACTCAAAATATATTTGATGAAAAATTCCATAAAAAAACATTTCATTTTGAATTAAAAGATTCTGTAGCAGGTTCAATGGCAATTGGACATATCGATAAAATAGTTCCTGTAAAGGAATTTATTGAAAAGATTATAACTGATACTGAAAAGATTCTTAGATCTTGGGGTTTTGATGGGAATGAATTTACTACTTTATGATCAATAACAAGCAAAAATATTAATCAGAATTCTTTTTACCAAATAAAAAAAGGCTAATATTTAGTTTTTCAATATGACTACAAAATATAATAAAATTTCAAAGCAAGTAATTGCACAATTTGAACAAATTGTAGGAGAAGAATCATGTTTTGATAACTTTGAAATTCGATGGGCTTATTCTTTTGGAGGAACGATATTTGAAAGAGATTGGATCCCTGATTTAATCTTATTACCTCAAAATTCTTTACAAATTTCTAAAATTTTAAAATTAGCAAATAAATATAGAGTTCCTGTCACTCCCAGAGGTAATGGAACCAGCTTATCTGCAGGGGCGATGACACCTTATAATGGTATTGTTCTTGACTTATCCAGAATAAATAAAATAATTAAAATTGATATTGAGAATAATCTTGTTGAAGTGGAGCCAGGAGTCATCTGTGACGATTTAAACGAAAAGTTAGAACCGTTTGGATATTTTTTTCCTCCAGATCCCGGTTCAAGCTCAGTTGCAACAATAGGAGGAATGGTTGCAACTAATGCTGGAGGAATACAGGCATTTAAATATGGTGTCACGAAAAATTACGTTCTATATTTAGAAGTAGTCCTCCCTGATGGAAATATTTTGAATTTAGGTACAAACGTTTTAAAATCCGTATCTTCTTATAATTTAAAAGATTTATTCATCGGTTCTGAGGGAACTTTAGGAGTTATTACCAAGATTAGTCTCAGAATTAGACCTCTACCTAAAGCAAGAAAATTAGGTTTGTTTATTTTTGAGGATCTTCAAGATTTGCAAAATGCAGTATTAAAAATACGTAAAAAAGGCATTATTCCAAACTTATTAGAATTTATGGATAAACTCGTTTTGAAAGCGGTTACTGATTACTTAGGTGGAGAATTTTTAGATTTCCCTAACGGATACGTTTTATTAGCTGAGGTGGATGGAGATAGTGTCAACGAGGTTGAAGAAAATTTTTCGATCTTATTCGATGTCATTATTCAAAAAAATCCAGTTTATCATAAGATTGCTAAAAACAATGAAGAGAGAGAAAGACTTATACTAGCAAGAAAGGCAAATCTGCCTGCTTTATCCAGATTAAGACCAAATACCTGTGTGGAAGATTGTACTATTCAGTTAACTCATTTTGCAGATATTATAAAAAAGATTGAAAAAATACCAGAAGAAATTAAAGCAAAAAATTTATTAGTAGCTATTATTTGCCATATGGAAGGGAATTTACATCCTACTTTTTTATTTAACGAAAATGATGAACAAGATATAATAGATTTTGAACAAGCAATTGAATTCTTATATAAAGAAATTATAATTCCTGCTGGAGGTAGTTTAACTGGTGAACATGGAATAGGAAAAATTAAGACCCCATATCTAGAGTTAGAACATGGACCTGAAATTATCGATATCATGATTAAAATTAAAGAACTCTTTGATCCAAATAGAATTTTGAATCCTGGCATTGGAAAAGGGGAAAAGCAACCAATAAGAAAATCTAGGAAAACACGATTGTTAAAAAACCAAAATGATAAGCTGTTAAGTTTAAAATGTATGAGATGTGGATTTTGTATCGCTACATGTCCATCAAGAATCCATTATCTATTAGAAGCTTATAGTCCAAGAGGTCGATTGAGCATTTTAAATGGGTTAGTATATGGTGATTTAGACCTGACTGAAGTAATATCAGATATTCTTAATACATGTACTTTATGTGCACTCTGTCATACAACTTGCCCTGCTGGGATTGACACACACGAAATTTTTGAGAAAGCTCGTGAAATAATTCATATGAGGAAGTGAAAATGTTATGAAATTTGATTATGGGAAAACTGGATTAGAAATATCTTTAGATGCATCCTGGAATGTTGATATTTTACGACCAAAATCTCAAAATATAATTGAAAATCCTATAGAAAAAATTAAAAAAGCTATAAATAATCCAATCTCATGCTCCCCTCTTAAGAGTATCGTTAGAGAAAAGCAGAACTTGAATCAAATTTGCATAGTTGTAAGCGATGCGACTCGACCTGTTCCTTCTCATTTGATATTGGAAGCATTAATAGAAGAATTAAACTCATATGGGATTGAGGATAAAAATATTATTGCTTTAATAGCCACTGGGTTACATCGTCCCTCTCGTGAAGAAGAATTAGGAAGAATTTTAGGAAATAAGTTAAAAAATCGTCTAAAAGTAATAGATCATAAAGCAACAGATAAAGACTCATTACAATATTTAGGAAAAACGTCAAATCATATTCCTATTTACATTAACAAATATTACTATGAAAGTGATGTGAAAATATTAACTGGATATGTGGAGCCTCACTTCTTCTTTGGATTTTCTGGAGGATGTAAGGCTCTAGTTCCTGGTATCGCTGGTGCTGAAACGATTCAATTGAATCATTCAGCTGAAAATATTTCATCTCCCTATTCTCAATTTGGGATCTACAAAAAGAACCCCATGCATAAAAATGCAATAGAAATAGCTAGACTTGTTGGTGTAGATTTTACTATTAATATATGTATAGATGAAAAACATAGGATCACACAAATTGCTGCTGGAGATTTAGAAAAAGTTCATGAAAAACTTGTTGATTATCAATTAAAAAAAGTATTTAAAGAAATTACGGGTCCTTATGATATAGTAATCTGTGGAAATGGAGGTTATCCGTTAGATCTCAATTTATATCAAGCAGTTAAGAGCATGGCTATAGGAGAAATGGTTGTAAAGGAAAGAGGGACTATAATTTCTGTAAATGAATGTAGTGATGGAATAGGTGAAGGTCAAGATGAATTTCGAGAATTACTTTTCTCGGATATGAAGCCAGAAGATATTTACCATAAAATTCTAAATAAAGAAATTGTTGTCCCTGATCAATGGGAGATCCAAATCTTAGCAAGAATACTTATGAAAGCAGAGATATATGTCGTTTCTAAATTAAATGAAAATGAATTGGGTAATATTGGCTTAAAATACGCAAAAAAAGTTGAGGAAGCTATCCAATTATCACTTAAAAAACATGGAAAGAATTCAAATATTTTAATTCTACCAAATAGTCCGCAGATCTTACCATTATTGAAGATATAATTGCAAGTCTATATCTTAATTCAGATTAATTTTGTAATTTTACTTCTTTCGCCTTCATACTGCAAAATTTTTCAGCTTATTATGAAATATAAGAATATAGAAATTCCCACAGATTGCCCATATTTTATTTGTTCTGGGAAATATAACATTTTTGGATAAAAATGTTTTTAAATAGGGGTGATGAATATATTACATTACAATTGTTAATTTCAAAAAAAAATAAATATTTATAATTTAAAACTGTTAAATTTAAGTATTCAAGTTTTACATTATACTATAAGAATTATGAAAAACATTATTGTAAAAGATCAAAATTAAAACAATCGAAAAAAAAAGTACTAAAAAGTGAATAAAATTGAGTAATTACAAAGACCGCCTACGATCAGCAAAAACTACTTCAGAAGAGGCTAGTTGCAGTCCAGATCAATGCTGTGGCAACCCAAGCATCGAATCTCGTGATGGAGATGCTGTTTGTATTAATTGTGGTATGATTAGTGGTAGAAATTTGGTGGGAAATGAGAGGCGCGCTTATACCATCGAAGAAGTGAATAAGCGTCGCAGAACAGAGCCAAGGTGGAGGGAGTTTGGACCTCGTACTATGTTGCCTAACTCTAAAATTGATTCAAAAGGTCGTTTAATCGGAGCAAAGGGAAAAACGTTATTTTCTCGACTATCGAAAATTCAGAATTCATTAATTTCAAGTATTGAGCGAAATTTCTGGGAAGCTAAGCCCAAACTTAAAATGCTCACATCGAAGATGAATATACCAGAGTATATTAAGGAAACTGCATGGAAAATCTATTCTGTTGTGGCAAAGAAAAAGCTCACAATGGGAAGATCAATTGATGGATTTATCGCTGCTTCTTTATATGCCGCAATCCGAGTACATGAATTTCCACGATTACTTGAGGAAGTATGTGAAGCTTCTATGACCCCAAGACGAACTGTACACCGCTCTTTAGGGATGGTTGTAAAAGAAATTTTGCCCGATTTGAACTTAAAGTATCGGCCCATAACTGCAGAACAACTAGTATTTCGGTTTGGGAACGACCTTGGTTTGCCAATGGAGACTCAGAAAAAGGCAATTAATATGCTTGTACAAGCCTCTAGAAACGGACTCTTGCGAACAGGAAAAGATCCTAAAGGATTGGCAGCAAGTGTTATCTATATGGCAGCTAAAGCAGGTAATTGCAGGAAGACACAAGCAGAAGTAAGTGCAATCGCCAAAGTGACCGAAGTTACACTTCGTAGTCGTTCCAAGCAAATTAAGAACAAACTTCAGTAATCTGTTTAATTAAATGAAAGTTATCTATGTTCTGAGTGATTAGAACAGAGTTTTTTTATTTTTTTCAAAAATCTCAGGAAATATTTATTTCAATTTCTTCAATATAAAATTGCTTAAAAACATAAAAAATATAACTGATTATTAAGACCCGACAAAAATCACTGATGTTTTTTATTGATTAACTAATAAAATAAATTTAAATATTAGTTTTATGTAGTATTAAGCGATAAAAATATTTCTAATATTAATAGGGTTGTAAGTGTATTTATACAATATTTTAGAATTAATGCTAAAAATAAATAAGTCCTTTTAATTTATTTGATATGATTCAACAGTTAATGATAATCAATAGAGCAGGAATAGCATTATTTTATCATAACTTCTCAAGAAGTAAAAATTTTAAAGATCATCAATCACTAGCGAGTTATTTCGATTTACTTTGTCGTTTTACTAAAAATCAGTTTAAAGAAAGTCTAAGGACCATTTCTTTAGATAATTCTATATTTTTCTTTTATACACATCAATCAGGGTTGCATATTATATTTAAATGTGATAATAAATCCTTTGATAGAGAATTATTAGAATCTTTAGCTGATAAGATAATTGATAATTTCATAAAAAAATTTAAGAATGATTTAAAGGATTTTAATGGAGAAATTTCTAACTTTCATGGATTTTCAAAAATCCTCGAAAAAGTAATAGATTCAAAAGATATTAAGAAAATACCATTAATCCAAGAATGATAATTTTACGGTTCCCATTATAAGTGGAGCTGTTATGTCAGCAGCACAATTATTTCTTTATTAAATCTTTTTCTCTACTATTTTTAAAAAATTAATATTATATATGATAACTATTATCTTTTTTATAAGTAATGAGCTATATAGAAAAAAAATATCGAGATAAAATCAATCAAATTTTCAAGGAATTACCACTCTTAGAAAGAACCTTACTTAGAATTTTAAATAAAAAATCAGTTAAAAATGTTGATGATATAGCGAAATTATGTGCTGAGTTTAATAAAAATATTAATTTAATTCTAAAAAAGTACTATCCTGAAGTTAAAGAAATGAATGATAAATTAGCTATTAAATCATCCTTAAAATTTTATTACGATTTAATTGACAAATTGACAGATTTAGTAAGAAATATCGAAAACTTTCAAAAAATTGACCCGAAATATTATAATAATTTAATAACATTTATTGAGGATAAAGAGAATCTAATTTCTGGAAAATATAGAACTATATGTACAAAGGAATTAACTGCTTTTTATGATCAGGATTCAAGAAACAATTTAGAAAAGATTTTAGCAGAAAAGTTAAAACGACGGAGTAGAGAATTCTTCACCTTTGGATCATTGGATGTAGAAATGAAAAAGATTGCAACTATTAGTGGTGCTTCTAAAATCGAAATCAAGCCAGTTGGAACTTTACATAAAAAAGAGTTAGAGTCAGCACGATCCATAATTAAAATTGTTTTGGATAATGCCCAGAATGGGGAGAAATTGTTTAAAATTGGAGAAGAAATAAAAAAATTCTTAGTTTCAAAAGGATATAAGGTGGTACATAAACAAGGTAAGGTAATTACTAACGCTGTGTTATTACCAGATACTTAGTCGTAATACTTTTTTATTTATTTCTTCTGAAAAACGGTATAAATTGTATAATTCTCATAAAATATTTAATTTTTAGAATATTATAGGTGATGATCTCTATGGCAAAAAAGAAAAAAGAAGTTCCTATAACTGGAATTACCGTGTCTAAAGAAGATGATTTTTCAGGTTGGTATACTGAATTACTTAATAAAGCAGAGTTAGCTGATATTAGATATAATATTAAAGGATTTGTTGTTTATCGTGAATGGGCGACCATTACGATAAATAAAATGTATAGAAAATATGAGGCATTGTTAGAAAAAAATGATCATTTACCTCTTACTATGCCTTCATTAATCCCTGAGTCAAATTTCCTATTAGAAGCTCAACATGTTGAAGGTTTTGCTCCAGAAGTATTTTGGGTAACTGAAGCTGGAAGTTCTGGTAAATTAGCAGAACGTTTAGCTCTGCGTCCTACAAGTGAAACCGCGTTATATAAAATGTATTCTTTATGGATCCAAAGTTATAAAGATTTACCATTCAAAAGATATCTATCATGTCAAGTCTGGAGATATGAAGGTAAAATGACAAGACCCTTTTTTAGGGGCAGAGAATTTCATTGGATTGAAGCTCATGATGTCTTTGCAACAATGGAAGGAGCAATGGGCCAAGTTAAACAGGATATGGAGATGACATATCAGATGCTTCAAGATGAACTTGCAATACCAATTATTTTTTTTGAACGTCCACAGTGGGATAAATTCGCTGGAGCTCTAAAGACATTTGCTGCTGATGCTCTTATGGGATCAGGAAAAGTCTTACAATTACCATCTACTCATTTACTAGGCCAAAACTTTTCAAAACCCTTTAATGTTAAATTTGTAGATAAAGATGGTAATGAGAAATTTGGATATCAGACCTGTTATGGTCCTGCCCAAAGTAGAAACTATGGGGCAATGATCGCTTACCTTGGAGATGATAAAGGTTTGGTTTTACCTTTTGACTTAGCACCAGTTCAAATTGTTATAATCCCAATAATTTATAAAAGTAAAGAAGATTTAATTCTATCTAAGGCGAAAATGATCTACAACAAATTCAAAGATGAGTATGTTGTTAAACTTGATGATTCTGATGAGTCAGTTGGCAATAAATTTTATTATTGGGAATTAAAGGGAGTTCCAATTAGAATTGAGGTGGGACCAAAAGATATTGAAAAAAATCAAGTAGTAATAGTAAAACGCCATAGTGGTGAAAAATTCACGATAAAGGATGAAGAATTACAAAATTTTATTGGTAAAATCGCTGAAAATTATACTAAAGAGATAAAAGAAAAATCAATAATCGATTTTGAATCTCAAGTTGAATGTGTATATGAAAAAGATGCTGCAATTGAAGCAATTAATAATGGAAAGATAGTTTGCTGTGGTTTTTGCTCAATTGATATGGATGCCTATCGATGTGCTGAAGTGGTTGAAAAAGAAATTGGTGGAGAAGTTCGAGGTATAAGGGTTGATGAGGAAAAGCATGAATTTGCAACTTGTTTAATATGTGGAAAGCCTGCTGGATGTACTGTTTATATTGCTAAAAGCTATTAACTTTTTTTTTAAAATATCAAATTGATTTAAAGTAATAATTAATAATGATTTCGTTAGATATTTATGAATTATGAATTCAATAGATGTCTTTAAAAATAGAGATTGTTTATGGATTAATTATGGTAGCTAAAGATAAAGTGTTAGAAATTTTTAAGAATACTGATAAACCACTTAGACCGGGTGAAGTTGCTGAAAAAACAGGTATAGAATCTAAAGAAGTATCCAAAATAATAAAAGAATTAAGAGAAGAAGGAAAAGTATATTCTCCAAAACGTTGTTATTATGCTTTAAAATAGAATAAATAAAAAAAAAATTATATCACCAAATATAGGAGAATTAATAAGAGTATTGAATTGATGTGTATTTAGTTTTCTCATCCTTGATAAATTTTATTTCAAAATTTATATAACCACAGTCCGAACACCTTACTGTTATGGGAGGAAAATACCTTATTATTTTAGGTTTTTTCATGCTCGTACAATTGGGACAATAATATTGCATTTTTATTAAACCCCTTCGATTATTTCTATTTTAATTAAATGTAATTTAAGATGGTCAATACAAACTTAACCATATTATATTTTTCAAAAAACAATAAAAACTCCAATAATTCATAAAAATTAAAACTCAAAAATTAATGTTCCACTAGTGTACTAACTTAAAAAAATAAGGGAACTAATAGAAATAAATCCAAACATTTAAGACATTAAAAACCTTTAAATCTTTCAAATTCTTGAGTTAAAGGATCGTTATGGATAATTTTTTAGAACTTATTTCAGATGAATTTAAGAATATTTATTTTATAAAAGGAGCAAGAAATGGAAAATATCCTTACTCGCACTCTTTACTTATTGAAGATTATTTAATTGATACAGGAATCTCAAGTAGATTATTGAGAAAGTTAAAAAGACAATTCCCCATAAAAAATGTATTACTTTCGCATTGGCATGAAGATCATACTTCAGGTAATAGGCTTTTGTCTAATGCCAACTTTTTCATCCATTCAAAAGATAAATTTCTGATAGAGAATGTTGATAAATTTTATGAATATTATGGTATCTCAAATAGTCCAGCAGAAGAAGAATTTGAATGGCTTTGGGAAAGCTTCAAATTAGATAATACCAAAATAGAAAAAGCTTTAACGGACAATGAGATAATAAAAGTTGGTAGTGATTATGAGTTGAAAGTAATTCATACTCCTGGGCATACAGCCGGTCATTGTTCATTTTTAGAACTGAATTCTAAAATAGCCTTCTTAGCAGATATTGATTTAACTAATTTTGTATTTTATGCGGGTATTGACTCAAATTTAATTGATTTTGAAGAATCACTCGATAAATTAATAGATTTAGATATAGAGATGGCTACTACTGGTCATAGAGGAATAATTGAGGGCGGAAAAGAGATAAAAGAAGAATTAATTAAGTACAAATCAGTAATCCATAAACGTGATGAGCGCATTTTATCAAATTTCCCTGAGACCAAACCAATATTAGTAATAGATTTTAAGGGTAAAAATCTTATATATAAATATTATAGTGAATTCAAGAAATATGAAATTATTGCTGAAATGATAATGATCCAAAAACATTTTGATAAATTCATTAAAAATAAATTGATAGAACGAGAAGGCAAAGGTTATATTTTAAGTTAATATTGATTTTGGAAAATTCTTTATAATCTGAATTAATAATCCATAGACCCTTCCAACATCAGATATTTTCACTTTTTCATTAGTTGTGTGTTCCCCAATTATTGTAGGACCAATAGAGATCATATTTATTCCTGGAATTTTTTTACTTATCATTCCAGTCTCCAATCCTCCATGTATTACATTGACTTTAACTGGTTTTTTTAAGAGATCTTCATATTGTTCTTTAACATACCTTAGGAACTTTGATTCTGGTCGTGGTTTCCATTCAGGTAAGACGGAACGTAATGTAATTTGCCAATCTGTTAATTCTCCTAAGTGAATCATTCTACGACAGAAATTATCTAGTTCTGTACGTATAATACTACGAGGATATAATTGAAATTCAATCTCATTATTTTCTGTCTTAACAGTTGCAAAATTATTTGAAGTCTCTACAAAGTTCTCAAAAAAAGGAGAATTACGGATAACTCCATGAGGAATGATGTGTGATGTATAAATGACATTTTTTGTATCTATTAAAGATAGAAAATCTTCTGATTCTCCTGTCTTCCATTCAATTTGTAAATTTGGCTCCAATTTGGGCGGATTAGATATAATACTTTTATAATAGTCATAATAGGCGGAAATTTCTTTATCAATTAAATTTTCAAATAAATTTTGATCTTTTGAATTAATTGCAAATTTTACTTTAGATTCACTAGGAATAATATTCCCTTTGATACCCCCATTCCAATTACAAATATATATATCAATTTTTTGAATTATAGCAGATAGTATCTTAGTTACTAATTTATTTGCATTTGCTCTAGGAAGATGAATATCACCTCCAGAATGGCCACTTAAAAGTCCATTAATAGCGAGTTCAATAAATATTAAATCCTCTTTTGATTCTGGTTTTATCCATTCAAACTTTTTCCTAAAATAAGTTCTTCTTCCACAAACAGACCCTATAATAATTTCTCCTTGCGGTCCACTATCTAAATTTATCATATATTTACTTGTAATATTAAGCGCTTTAACATCAAGATTAGTTGCTCCTGTGAATCCATCTTCCTCATTAACAGTAAAAAGCACCTCAATAAGTCCATGAGGTTCTTCAATTTCTTTTTCTATTAGAAGAGCAAGTGCTAATGCTATTCCTATACCGTTATCTGCTCCTAATGTTGTTCCATCGGCATCTATCCACTCATTATTATCTTGGATTCGTAATGGAATCCCCTTTTCAAAAAAATTATACCCTTCTGACCGCTCTGTGACGCATATCATATCTAGATGTCCTTGAAGTAAAATAGAAGGACTTAATTCCATTCCTCTTGAAGCGGGTCTCTTAATTAATAAATTTCCAATATTATCTTCATAGATTTTAAAATTAATGTTAGTTATTCTTTTTTGCTCAGATATCCAGTCCTTAATCTTATTGCGGATTTTCTCTTCATGTTTGGAGGGTCTAGGGGTACTAGCAACGACATTTTCAAAAATATTCCAAACAATTGTTGGTTTCAGCTTCTCTAAAACCATATTGTATCACTATATAAAACAATATAGAAAAAATTGTAATTTTAGATTTTCCTTACTCAATAATAAAAATATAAAATAATACTATAAATAAGATTTGATATTAGATTAAACTAACTTAAATTCTTCTATAATTTGTTTTTGGAGCGTTGGTCTATCTATTTTAGCTAAACGAGTAATAGGAAGTTCTTTCTTAATTATAACTTTTTTAGGAACTTTGAAATCTGCTAAATCTTTTTTGCACATTTCTATTATTTCAATTTCATTGATTTCTTGTCCGGATTCTGGGACGACAGCAAGCCATATTACCTCATTATAAATTTTATCAGGAACTCCAACAGCTGCGACCATAGCTACTTTAGGGTGTTCAATAACTACACTTTCTACTTCAGATGGTAATACTGTATAACTGCCTACTCGAATAATAAATTTCTTTCTTCCTTTAATGTATATTCTACTATCCTTAGTGATATAACCTAAATCTCCAGATCTGCACCAACCATCTATAGTGAAAGTTGTTTTGTTTTCCTCGGGCATTTTATAATATCCGGGTATAGTTAAAGAACCTCGAAACAACATTTCGCCAATTTCTCCTGAGTTCAGTTCATTATCATTCTCATCTACTATTTTCATCTCCTGATCAGGTAATAATTTACCAATATAACCATTAGCTAATTCTTCTAATGGATCACCTATATCTGTAAATGTAACTTCTGGACCTGATTCTGTACTTCCATAAGCATTGATAATATTAGGGCAGATTTTATCTCTCATACCAGTTAAAAGTTCCATGCTCAATTTCTCTCCACTAACTACAGCTAAAACTAATGAAGATAAATCAAAATTATCTAAATCTGGTAAACTTAACATTATTGCATACATTGTTGGAACGCCACCAATCAATTGTAATTTTAATTTTCTTATTGTTCTTAACACTGCATATGGATTCCATTGTTCTTGTAAAATTATTTCACATCCTGCAGCAATAATGGTACCCATGATTTCGACAGAGCCGCCTACATGACTAGGTGGAAAATTGTTAATCATTTTAAATCTAGGTTTTAATCCTAAAGGCTCCCCTTTATCCTTAATGTACTTCGCTTCTAAATAACTTGCTCGCGCAATGTTTCTATGAGTTAACATTGCTGCTTTTGGTACACCTGTAGTTCCACCAGTAAAGATAATTAGAGCACCGTCATCAGGACTCAATTTTAACTGTACTGCTTTTAATTCATTACTTAATTTATAGTTTTTTGTTAATAATTCTTCAAATGGATTTCCGTATTCATCTCTTCCTATTATATAGTATTTGATTTTAGAGTTAAACTCTGAACTTAATTCTTTAATAATATTGGCAATATTATATCCACGTGCTTTTCCTATTAGAAATACTAATTTAGGGTCTACATGGTGGATAAAACGCCTATAATCTGCTGATCTAAAACGGACATCCATTGGTACACAAATTGCACCAATAGAATTAGCTGCAAAGTATATTAAAACATATTCTATAATCATGGGTAATATTGTTACAATTGTATCACCTTTTTTTACCCCTAGATCTAGAAAAGCTTCAGCTAAATGATCAACTGTATCAGAGAATTCTTTCGCATTGTATTTTTTCCATTTGAATTTTATAAAAGGAAATTCAGGATCTATCGAAGCCCAATGTTTTACATATTGCCATAGATAATCATACTTAGGAATATCCAATTTTTTATTCATCATTATTTATGGTTTTTTACTGAAAATTAAATTTTGTATAAAAATGAAAAATAATTTCTTATATAAGAACTTTTTATTCATAATGAATCTGATATGGAGAAAGATGATGAAAAAAGAAATTATCTTATATGAAAAACAAGGAGATATTGGAAAAATAACACTAAACAAACCAGAACAGCGAAATACCTTAGATTTAGTAACTCTTAAAGAATTGATTAATGCTTTTAAAAAAAGTGCTGAGAATAATGACGTTTGTGTTATTTATGCAGCTAATGGGAAACATTTCACTGTAGGTGCTGACCTGAAATATGGATATGATCTACTTACAAGTAGAGAAAGATTAGCTGAAGCTATAGAGTTTTTGGAATCCTTTCAAAATTTAACAAGAGCTATGATAGCTCATCCAGGAGTGATTATTGCTGGTCTTCATGGTTGGGTTATTGGGGGAGGATTTGAGCAGTTATTATATTGTGATTTAAGAATCGCAGCAAATGATACAAGGATAATGCTCCCAGAACTAGGAGTAGGACTATTCTTTTCTAATGCATCTACAAAATTATTGCCAAGAATTATTGGTGAAGGTCGAGCAAAACAATTAATGTATCTAGGCACAGAAATTAATGCTGAAGAAGCTCTTAATATCGGATTAGTAAATCATGTTTGTAAGCCTGAAGGACTAAAAAGAATTCTTAGACGTACAGCAAATTCAATAGTACAAAAAGATCATTTAGCTCTCAAATGGGCAAAAAAATTGATAAATGAAAACCAAGACGACAATCTTGAATCGGTACTAGCCAAGGAATTACGAGCAATGATTTTAACAGGTCAATCTGAAGAACTGAAACAGAGGCTTGAAAAGTTTGTGAAAGAAAAGCACTAAATCTTAAAATATTAAACAAAATTCTAATTTTCTCTCTCATTATAAAATTTTATTATTAATTCAGTATTCTAATCAATATGGAACGAATAGAACCTCTCTTATTTAAAGAATATCCCAATCTGAAGGAAAAAGTTCCTTGGATACCTCTACTTACTAATGTGCCTACACCTGTGGAAAGATTAACTAAACTAGAAAAATATTTTAATTTAGAGGATGGTCAAATTTACATTAAACGAGATGATAAAAATCACCAAATTTATGGTGGTAATAAACTCCGGAAGCTTGAATTCATCTTTGGAAATATAATTAAAAGAAAGAAGAAGAAAGCAATTATAACTTGTGGAGGTATTGGCACAAATCATGGATTAGCTTGTTTAATTGCTTGTAATATATTAAATCCCCCATTAAAATGTGATTTATTTCTCTTAATCAACCTCTCACTTGGCATGTACAACGATCATTATTACTATATGATTATTTTGGAGCAAAACTACATTTTGGTAAAAGAGACGTTAGTACATATATTAAAGCCTTATTTTTTTGGATTTTTCACCGTAAATATGATTTTATACTTCCAGGAGGAAGTCCTTTAATTGGTAGAGGAACTCCTTTAGGAATAGTTGGTTTTATAGAAGCAATTTTAGAGTTAAATGAGCAAATTAAAAAAGGACAAATCTCTGAACCTGATATAATATTTATAGCAGCTGGTACTACAGGAACAGCAGCAGGATTAATAGCAGGTTGTAAATTACTAGGACTTAAAACTAAAGTTTATGCAGTAGCAGTGGTTAAAGATTTCATTGTTAATAGCTCTAATTTAGCTAGAAATGCGAGTAAAGCTCTTAAATATTTACATAAAAAAGATAAAAACTTCCCAAAATTAAAGGTTACTGAAGATGATTTTGAATTAATAAAATGTTATTTGGGATCTGGATATGGTGTGAAAACAATTAGAGGGCAAAAAGCCGTAGATACCATATTTGAATTGGAAGGGAAAGAAAAAGGATTTGATTTAGAAACTACTTATACGGGAAAAGCAATGGCAGGAATGTTTGATTTCCTTATAAAGGAAGAAAACAAGAATAAAATTATACTATTTTGGAACACCTATAATTCAAATGATTTGGACAACTACATTAAAGAGACTCAGTTTGATTATAAAAAGTTGCCAAAAAAATTCCATAAATTTTTTGAAGAAACTAATTTTCAATGCTGGCAGATTACAAATTGTCCTGATGATATAAAAATGGACTGTCCTGCTTATCTTAACCATGAATATAGATTTTGGAGGATAATAGAATGTCAACATGATGAAGACAGTAAAAACAAAGCTTATGAAGAATTGAATAATGTGATAAAATTAGAGGACGCTTAGATTTAGATTATCCTGTTTAAATTTTTGAATTAAATTAGCTTTTTTTGCTTCTAATGATCTTTGTGATTAAATTTTATAAACCATTCTTTTTTCATATAAACTCAAATTAACTTTACCGAATAAATGAATTCTTATACTTAATTTGATTTATTATTTAAAATTATTAATATATTTCTATATTTTAAGTAAATTTAAATATTACCATTTATAATTAATTCTTAATTAATATTTAATAATATTAGGAGGAATGAACGATGGCTCTCGTCCCAAAAAAGGTATTTTTTGTTAAAGGTCAAGGATTTCACAAAACTAAGCTAGCAGCTTTCGAACAAGCTCTCAGAGATGCTGGAATTGAAAAATATAATCTGGTCAATGTCTCTTCAATACTTCCTGCCTATTGTATTGAGATAAATAGTGAGGATGGATTAAAACAACTACGTCCCGGTCAAATAGTATTTACTGTTTTGGCAAGAGCAGACTCCAATGAATATAATCGTTTAATTTGTGCTTCTATAGGAGTAGCAAAACCTGCTGATAAAGGTCAATATGGGTATTTGAGTGAACATCATTCTTTTGGTGTGAATCCTGAAATAGTTGGAGATATCGCTGAAGATCTAGCAGCAGAAATGTTAGCAACTACTCTGGGAATTCCGTTTGATCCCAATGCGAACTATGATGAAAAAAGAGAAGTCTTTAAAATGGGAGGAAAGATTGTTGAGACTAAAAATATTACCTCTCATGCATCAGTTAGAGAAGAGGAAGAATGGGCATCTGTATTAGCAGCAGCAATCTTTATTTTATAGCCATGAAATTCATGAAGAATTTATTAATTCCAGGAAAAAATATTATTTAATTCTTTTAAAATAATTAATGTTTATATTTTGAAAACAACTATCTATGGATTCAATTTCCTCTAATGTTTCTAAGGATATTCTGTTGATATCTTTAAAATCTTTGGCTTGCCAAATTAACCTGTTAAATCTTTGATGATGATGATGAAATCTCATATTTGCATATTCTTTTGCTTGTTTAGTATAGAGTAGAAAAGGCCAATCACTACCTTCCATTAACAATAATTCTCTGGCTATCTGCTGTAAGATCCTTCTTTCCCAATTATTGGGATTAGGGTTAACTTCTAAAACATTTTCAAATTCCTTTATTGATCCATTGATGTAAGGCCAAACCCAACCATGTTCCGGATTTTTCCAAACTTGAAAATGACCACCTTCACCCCAGCTGCTTTCTCCAATCCTAATTATTGAAAAATTATCTTTATATTTGGAAATGTAGTCAGAAATAGTGATCATTTCTATATCTTCATAGTTTTGAATCATTTCAAAGACTTTCTTTAACCATAATATTCCCTCCATCCACCAATGACCATAAAGTTCAAAATCGTAAGGAGAGACAATAATCCCGTTTGTTGAAAATTTTTCTGAGAATTGTCTTAACTCTTCGATAATCAATGAAACAAAGTGAGTTGCATGAGATTCAACTACTTCTTCTGACTTTTCAATATTATATAATTGTTTCTCCCCTGTTCCTAAATTTTTACTAGTAATTCTCCAATAATGTAATCCCGATTCTTGATCCTTTTTATGAAATTCTCTATAATGTTCGTTTCCAGGATATCCTATTTTTGCATCCCAAACTTGTCTACTTATATTCTTATTTCTACCAAATACTGATACACCAGTTTCTAAATTGTATCCAAAATTTGTATTTAATCCTATTTCATTCTTCTGCTCAAGTATCTCAGCATTTAAAACTCCATGAGAATCAACAAAAAAGTATTCTATACCAGAATTATTCAACCAATAATCAATACTCTCTCGAAGTTTACCATCTCTGTATTCTTTAGGCCGATAAGCACATTCAGGAAGCCAGATGCCTTTTGGTTCTCTTTGGAAATACTTTTTATGAGTATCTAAGGCTAACTGAATTTGAGAAAAAATTCCAGAATCGCTCTCAAAAAGTGGTAAAAAACCGTGTGTTGCTCCACATGTTATTAATTCAATCATCCCTTTATCTTGGAGCCATTTAAAACTCCCTAAGATATCTCTATAATAATTATGATAAAAAGTATCTAATACATGCTCAAAATTTCTTAAATGAAATTCAGTAATTCTTCTTCGTTCAGGATGGTTTTCAAATCTATTAATATCATTTTTTGCTCTTGAGATTAAATTTTCCATGTACTCTGAAAATCGTTGTTTCATGTATTCATCTGCTAGTTGTTCAGCTAATATTGGCGTAATATTTATAGTAATCGCTGTTTTAATGTCATCCTCTTTCAATTCCCTCAAAATATTTAACATAGGAATATATGTCTCGTTCATAGCCTCCATGACCCATTCTTCACCTGCAGGCCAAGTTCCAGATTTTTTACACCATGGAATATGACCATGCAATACTAAACCAAAATATCCAAAGCTCATCTTATTATATTCTTTACCATCTAATAAAGCTATATTTATTATTTAATATTATATGATTATAATTACATAATTAAAATGTAGGAAAGAATAATGAGTACTAAAATAAAAGCTATTACTTCTCCACCAAGTAGAGAAGAGTTGTCTGATCGTTTAGAAAGAGTAAGAGAGAAGATGAAAGAGCAGGATTTGGACTACTATGTATCTTCTGATCCTGTGAACATATATTACTTAACTAACTTTGCTTTCTATGTTCATGAACGACCTTTTATTTTGGTAATACCTATAGAAGGTTTACCGAAGATGTTGATTCCACTGTTAGAAAAAGGACATTTTGAAGAGAGAGTTAGATGTGATGTTGATACTGTGACTTATTATGAATTTCCTGCCAGAGATGGGGAAAATTGGCATGATCTTTATCAAGAATTGATTGAAAAAGATGCAAAGGTTGGAGTAGAATCAATAATGCCTGTCGGCTTTGTTAATAAAACACCGGGTTATCAAATAGTTACTGATATCCTCGAAGAAGTGCGCATAATAAAAACTGATTATGAGATTGGGAGGACTATACATGCGTGTAAGGTTGCCAATAAGGGGCACAGAGTATTACTCAAAAAATGTCGGCCTAGAGTTCTCGAATTTGCTTTATATAAGGAAGTTACTGATGCTATGACCTCCAAAATAGTGCAAGATATACCCAATGCTAATTTTAAAGTAACAGACACTATGGGAGTAGTGTAGCCACCATCTATATCGCATGATCCTCATTTAGTACCAAATATTTTTGCTGAGATGGAAGAAGGTGGACCACCTGTTTCTATGATTCAAGCACAGGTTGATGGTTATGGAGTAGAAATTGAAAGAACATTCTTTTTAGGTAATATTCCTGAAAAAGCAAAAAAACCGTTTGAAGTAATGTTTAACGCCAGGTCTTTAGCTTATGATTTATTAAAACCTGGAGTTGTAATGAGTGAGATTGATAAAAAAGTGCGAAAATTTATTAATGAACAAGGTTATGGTGATTTTTTGCTTCATAGGACGGGACATGGTCTAGGTATTACTGGTCATGAAGCCCCTTTTATTGCCGAAGGATACGATCATGAACTTGAACCAAATATGTTAATTAGTATTGAACCTGGAATTTATATACCTAATATAGGGGGATTTCGCCATTCTGATACTGTATTAATTACTGAGGATGGATACATGAAATTAACTAAAGCTCCTGAGGAACTTGAGGATTTAATAATACTTATTATATAATATAGCTAATATTTTTAAACAATTTCTCTCTTAATTTTATCTAAATCTTTTCTATTGGTTGGTTGAGGGATTTCTCCTTTAATATATCCAAATGGTAATATTGTTAAAAGAAAATCATCTTTAGATACTTTTAATATTTCTTTTGCTTTTTCTCTATTTAAATTTCCAATCCAACAAGTCCCAATATTTAACGACCATGCCATTAGCATCATATTCATTGAAACTAAGGAAGTATCTTGTAAATACCATTTAGAACTTACTTTCTTTTTACCAACAATTGCAATAACTACTGGTGATTGTTCTATAAATTTTCCATAACGTGCTATCTTAGAGATAGCTTTCAAAATTTCCTTATTTTTTATAACTATAAACTTCCATGGTTGTCGATTATTAGCTGAAGGTGCCCATCGACCTGCTTCTAGAATCATATCTATTTCTTTATCAGAAATTGGTTTTTCTTGAAAATTTCGAATACTCCTTCGACTTTTTAGAAATTTCAAAAATATTTCGGGATCTATCATTACAGTTCATTATTTTTAATATAATTATTATCATTTTATTGAATTAAAAATTATTAAATCAAATCTTAAATTAACTATGATTTAAAATGATGACAATATTTAATATTAAATGAGTTTCAGAATTAATAATTTTAAATTTTAAATTTAAAACTCTTTCTCCTTTTTTAGAGAATAATTAGCAATATCATTGAAATGGAATAAATACATCATGATAAATTGATTAAGAATAAATAAAATAAGCTTTTACAATTTCTTCCTATTGAAATATTCAGAATCTAAGTTGGGAAATATTTTTTTCTTCCTTCCTTCTTTTTTAAAATTTATCAAGCCTAATTCCTCTAATTTCCTAATATGGTATTGTATTGTTTTATGATCAACCTTGAGTTTTTTAGTAATTAAACTATTCCATATTCCTGGATCTTGCTCAATCATTTCTAGTATTTCTAAAGTGAATTTACTTTTTTGTAACTTTAAATCAATATTAGAAATAGGATTTTTTTGATAATAAGGAAAATAAGCAATAAAGTTGCCTACTCTCTTTTTTCCAATTATTTTGTAAGTCTGAAGAATATCAAGGTGCCATACTATGTTTCCAGCAGCAAGGCCTGTCTTTCGTAATAATTCATTAAAATGAATTCCAGGCTCATTTAAAATTAGTTCAATAATTTTGCTTCGATTTTCGTTTTCCAAAACCTCATCTAAAGATAATCTATGAGCACCTTTCTCAATTGAGATAGTTCTTGTTTTTAGATACTGAAAATAATCTTTTTTTGATATTAATAATGCTATTGATAAAATACTAACAGCAGTTATTAGTATTGTTATTATCAACCATGTCCAATCATAAGGTTCTACAGTAAACTCAAAAAGTGTGACAAAATAATCAATACCTCCTCCAATACCTAAAAGAGTACCTTCTAAATATGGTTCAGATGTTGATTCATTAACCTTCTCTTCTGTGTCAATTAATTCCCACGAGTCTTGATATATTTCATATATCGCCAAAGAGTAATTGATACTAGGTCTTAATCCATAAAAACTATTTTTTCGATGCATAATAGTTAAATTTTCAATTGAAGTATTGGACCTTATTCTAAAAATACAATTATATTTGTATCTCAACTGAAAATTTCCTTTTTTTGGATTTGGGGGGATATTTGAGATACCATAGCTTTTCATGCTTATTTTTGACGTTATATTTAAAGACATAGACTCATTGTTGCTAAACATAAAATAAGATTGGCGATTTTTTATATTGTTATCATATTCTATATAGAGATCTATTAGAGAATCTGTTGAAATTTCAAATATAATATTATTTGGAAAATAATAAGAAACATGTTCTCCAGGGTTGACTGTATCTTCTGTCCAAAAATCTAGAATATCTTTATCTCTAGCTAATACATAAAAAAAAAAAAAATTAAACTCAAGAATAAGAATAAATACGAATAAAATTTTTAACCGATGCTTTTTCTTCGTAATTCTTCTATTAAAAATCAAATAAGTTCAATTTTTGGTAATATTTTCTTAATTTAATTAATAAAAATAAAAAAAATTTTAGTTTTAAAAAATTGGTTGCTTATTGTTGTATTCTTTTTCTAAGAAAAGCAACTGAAACTACAGCAATTACTCCTATTATAGCAGCAATACCAACATAAAATACAAAATTTTCTACACCTATTGGAATTAAAATAGTCCACGAAGAAAAGTGATCCACTTCCGCAGTTAAATAGTCATCTTCAATTGTTGTAGGAACAGGAACCCATTTGTCACCTTTATAATATGCCCAAACACCATTTCTATTATGGATTGATGCTTTAATGCGTAATCTTGCTTGGATTTCTGAACAATTACATCCTATTGAAATACAGAATCCTTCTCTATAAGTATATCTATTACGGGTTCTTGTTTGAACCCTATGACCTTTTAATAATCCAAGCTCAGCTTGTTCTTCAGTACAATTCATACTCATTAGACAATCGCCAGGTGTACTAAGCTCTAATATAAAATCCTTTGCTCCAATCTTCAAAGCTTCACATTCTATGTTTATACAAACACAATGATCACAATCTATACGTATCTGTGTTTGATTACGAAATCGTATTACATTTTCGCCTGGCTCTAGAGTACCACTATATTCATCTGTTGGAATATCTAAAGGCGATGCTGCTACTACATTACTTATGTTAACTATAGAAATTAGTGCCATAAAAACAAAAGCTCCCAGTAAAATTTTATTAAATTTTTTCATTTTCTTTAAACACCTAATTTGGTCTAACTTAAAAGAATTAAATTGATATAAAAAGGATTGAGGAATAACTTTTCCCAATTAAAGGAAAAATTACAGAGAAGATTTAAGAAGAAAAAATCAACTGCTTAAAACCTTAAGTTTTTATTTAATCATTATGAAAATATTATTAAATCCTTTCAGATTAAAATATTAATATAGAATTCATATTAATATAGAATTCATTTTGTTTTTAATCGAAATATGGAGAAAAATTTATGTCGTTAAAAGAATTCACTAAAGAAGTATTTACGAGGTATGGATTCGCTGAAGAACAGATTAATATATATATAGTTTATTTAAGAGTGCCTCGTGCAACAGCTTCTGAAGTATACATGACTCTAACCGAGGAACATGAGGAATTAACCTATGAGAAAGTATTAGAAATTACAAATTGGTTAGTTGAGAAAGGTTTTCTTAAAAGAGTTGAAGGTATTGTAGATAGATACATCCCTCTTGAACCCTACTTCGAATTATTTACAACTGAATCAGAACTCTTTAGAAATGAAATTGCTAAAATAAAAGATAATATCTTAGCAGATCAATCTAACCGTTTTGAAAAACTTGAAGCTATACAAAACAAAAGTATAGGAGAAGTTGAAACTGCTGTTGATGGCCAAATTAAAGCATTTTTCGAAGATTCTGACTCAAAAAATAATATTAAGAAAAATAAAATTGATAATGCAAGAACTCGCTTTACAGAAACTACTAAAGAATTAGAGACTAATATTCACTCAATAATGGGTACATTAAACACTGATTTAAAGAATATTTCAACTACAGCTGTAGGTGACAATGAGTCAACTGTCAATAAAACAAAAGATAATTTAACAACTTTAATTGCAGATTTGTTAAATGATTTTTCAACTCGTGTGGAGAATTTAGATAAAGAATTGAAAATGGAGTTAGATGAGCACGTAGAAAGACATAAGAATACTGCAAAGGAACTAAAACCAAAAATGGAACAGATTTTAGAAAAATATCTCGAGAGAATGGATAAGGTAGTTACTGATTTAAAAGAAAGAATTTCTGGCCTATTAAAAGAGCATATGAATCATGTGAAAAACACTACTGATATACTTCAAACCAACTTAAAAGCAACTGTTGATGAAAGACATAGAATATTAACTGATCAAACTAATGAATTTAAAAGTATGACTCTTACTTTAATTGATAATCTTCTAGAACATGCTAATCGTTTTACTGATTTTTCAGAAGATATGGCTAAAAAAGGATTTTTCTGGCTTGGAAAAAAGAAAAAATATAAAGCTAGACATGAGACTACCATACAAAATATATTAACTTACACTGAACCTATGAAAGATGATTTTGTTAAAACGAGTGAGGATTATATTACTACGACCAGAGAAACAACTGATCAGATAAAAACCGACGTGACTGATATAATGACTAAAGAAAATGATGGACTAGGCTCTGAAACCACTGATCTTGATTACAAAGCTCAAGAGACAATTGATGCACAATTAGAGAGCTTAGCGACAGATATGGCGTCTGAAATTAACAATACACTGCAAAGTGGTGTAAAAGACTGCTCTGATACCAACTTAAAGTTAAAGGATTCTACAGAAAGTACTTTAAAACAACATCATAAACAATATGACGAAACAATTAATAGGCATAAAGAAGGCTCTTTAAGACATTACACTGATTTTGACACTGAAATTAAAAGAATTAATGAAAACTGGACTAGAGATGTAGATAGTAAATTTTCTGGAGGGAAAAGAGATTGCTCTGATAAAATTAATAGCGAGATTCAATTATGGAATGGAGAAACTAGTGAATTAGATAAAGGTTTAACAGATATGCTAGCTGATCATAAATCCAAATATGAAGAAAATGCGAAAACATTACAAAATAGTTTATCAAATACTACTCGTGACACCACACAGAATATTAAAGATGCCATCGCTGATTTTACGCTCCAATTCATGAATTCCATCGATGATAGTACAGAATTAGCTGAAAATAATGAAGATAAATTGAAGGATATCCATCATGCATCTAGTTCAATTCCAGAAAGGTCTAAAGTTACAACTTGGCATGTAGTTGGACGCGATGCAATGATTGCAGCCATAAAAGATGCTGTATATAGAACAAAATCATCGATAATTATTGTGACTCCCGTTGTAATCCCTGAAATTTTACAAGTCGTTTCTGAATTTGCTTTTCAGAGAAAGGCGGCACGATTCATGCTTACCTCCCAATGGGATTTGAGCAAATATGCCGGCATTATCGCGAAGATGAAGCAACTTGGGAATATTCAATTCAGACAATTATCCACTGCCGGTGAGTTTTTCGCAGTGACCCGGGACGCGGAAGAGACCATAATCGGCCCTTACACTGCCAAAGAAGGTGATATGATTAGTATTGTGAGCAATCAGTCTCAGTATGCAAAATTGTATGCTCAATTCATCGGTCCGATATTCCAGGCGAATTCTCGCCCTATAAAGTAAAAAGGTCTTTTTTAATCTATTCTTTCTTTTTAAAACTCTATATAATTAAAGAGAATCGATAGCAGGTCATTATCCTGAGAGATAATCAATTTAATATTAAAAAATCATGTAAGCTTTAAAAAATGCTTATACGCCCAATTTATTGGACCAATAATTAATATTCTAATCCTTTATTAACCTTTAATTTTATATATCAAAATTCTTTTTTTATCATTAGAATATTCATTTTCAGTTAAAATATATTTATCAGTTTTTTATCTTTAGAAATGAAAGATGGACGAAAAATCGTAATAAAACATGAAAGTTTAAAAAATATTAGGAAAAATCTAAGGAGGATGCTTTCACTTGTAATTGAGAAAAGACTTAAGAATATATCAAAATCTAGTGAAATGGCTTGGAAAAATCGATATTTTAATGGATATTCTCCTATTGATGAAAAGAGAAGAATTCAACTTAATAAAGAGTATAATGATCTTTTAAATACCTATCATCATTCTATATTACATTGTTCAGGATTTTGTAAGGGAGATATTTCTGATAAAGATATGATTTACGATTCTTATTATGATAGATGGTTTTGTGAAGATTGTTATCACGATATGCAGGAGAATTTAGATCCTAAAAGATGGTTTAATAAAGGCATTATAGTAAATGATAATGCAAAAAAACCATGTTA
Organism: Promethearchaeota archaeon; assembly: GCA_019057865.1. Lineage (GTDB taxonomy): Archaea > Asgardarchaeota > Lokiarchaeia > Sigyniarchaeales > SOKP01 > Loki-b32. Next base: position 2,411 of record JAHLWP010000017.1, on the reverse strand, counting down.
TAATCTTAATTGGTGTCCTTATGGTGGTGTAACTGAAGCATTTAGGATTCGAAGGAAACAGACTAAATATACTTGTAAAATCTTTGGTCATGATTGTCCAGTTTTTTATATTTCTGAGGAAATTACGGAAGATTCCAAAAAATTCCCCGAACAAAAGTTAAGTGATACTGTTGAGCGTATACGGTTTAGACATCTTAGCAAATATTTACGGCCTGAGTTTTTTAAACCTTGCCACGAACTCAAAATGTGCCCTTATGGATTTTTATGTACTATCTCTAAAACAAGAAATAATCCTAATGAATATACATGTAAGCTTTTTGAGAAGGACTGTCCAGTATTTTATAAAGCAGAATATGCTTCTGAAAATTTTGATAAAAAAATAAACTCCGAAATGAGTAAAGACCTTAAAAACTTTTTACTTTAAAAAAAAGATAATTAAAATTTTAAAAAGTTGAGATAATGAGTGCTCCAAAACCACTGATTTTTATATAGTTGATAAAAATTCTCATAAAAACCACCTGGCTCAAAAAATATATCTTCACCCCTTTGCCTGAATTCATTTCTACGTTTAATAAATAAATCAATATACTCTTGCTTTCTAAACTGCTTTCTAAACGCTAGTGGTAAGTCATTTTCATCAATAATCTTTTTATCTAAATCAATTAAATCCTTAATTACTTTTCGATTATATAATATCCGAGCCCTAACTCGCAATACGTCTCGCTTAGACACTCCTGCTTGATATTTATGAGGTAAATATTTAGAACTCACATGAATCCTAGAAATAATTATTGCCAATTTATCAAGATCAATGCTCATTGTATCTTCATCAATATGATGTCTTATCCAACCAATAAGTGGATCTTTACATTTATCCTCAAGTGGTTCTAATGTTAAAGCACAAAATCCTAATTGTTCTATAAGTAAAGTATATAAATGCTCAGCTACTATATCCGGATCATACCATCTTGGATGATATTTTGTCCTTGTCCTACTCGACTTTTTATAATACAAATTAATATCTCTAATAGTTCCAAGTACCTCAGGAGTCGCATGTAATATGTAAGCTCTAAGCTTACGTTTTAGCCACTTGCATTGCTTGGTATCAATTTTAGAACCGTCAACTAATTTTGTCGTAATTACTTGTGTATTATCTCCTCCATAAAGTTGTTGACTCATCTCTAAACTAAGCCTTGCTGGTGAATAAAAAGAATTAGTAGCTTTTGATAATGTATGAGTGACACTGAAAATTACTTTAAATTGCTTTTTGGCTGATTTATCAAGCTTACCTTCATCAATTAGAAAATCTTGAACTACATTAAAACATTCTTCTTTAATATCTTCAAGAACCCATGAATCAATACCCATCTTTGTATGCTTTAAATTAAAAATATCGACTAAAATATGTAAAACTGAATGTGTAAAAATATCTTCACGAGGTAAACCAGTCTTAGAATGCATGCCTGTTATAAAATCCTGCAAATAACTAGATGATCTACCAATTAATTTAGATAGACTTCGAGTAGAGATGGGCTTCTTCAAATGTTGAGCAAAAACTCTTCCTATATCATGTATAAGTCTCCCTTTACTATCGTATTTACTCAAGTAAATATTTACTGCAGCACGTGCAAGATAATAACCTTTTTCAGAAAAAGATCTTATCTTTAACTCCATCTTTTGCAGCGAATTGGTATCAAAATTATGACCTACACCAGCTGATATCTTTTTATTAATTTTCTTAATGAAAGAATCTCCAAAACCCAATACTCGTTGAAATTCTGCATCTGTGACTCTACCACCCCACTTTTTAACTGAGGCAATACTGGAGAGTATATTACGAATTCTTTCGAGCAACTTAATCGATGGATGGGCAGCCCCTCGAGAAGGTAACAAGGTGAAAAAGTCTCCAACTCTCTCTAATGGTAGCCCTTGCTCTAGCGCCATCTTCTCAACAAGGGATTGTGGTCCTAAAGCTTTAATTTTATCAATCATCTCTTGAGTGATAACAGGTTTTTGTGGTTCAGAAAGGGCTCTCGTCACATCAAGTAAAGCCTGTTCTAAATCATGATACCAAACTGACTGAGTCGCATCTGAAAACTCAAAATACCATTGTTGCAAAGGCTGAGGAACCAACCCTGCCTGAATATCAACCGAGTCTTCAAGCATTGTTTTAATTGAGCAATCCTTAGCAATCTTGGAATTCACCATTGTAATAACAACGGGTGCTAAAGAACCTGCTATAGCCACAGGAACAAATGTACCCAGTAAGAAACCACTAAATAGCATAAGAGTAGACATAACAAGCTGACCCCCCGCATCCTTTAAGGATTGGGTCTGCAAACTATTTTTCATCTCACTTACTTGTGCCTGTGATTCAATCGAAGAATGCTTCATAGTGGTCCTAAGTACAT
>JAHLWP010000045.1 GCA_019057865.1 Promethearchaeota archaeon | reverse complement strand
TATTGAAAAAAGCAAGGTATGTAGATTGGGAAAAATGTACTGGGTGTGAAGCTTGCTCTGAAAAGTGTCCCATGAAAAAGATACCTTCCGAGTTTGAGGAGGGAATGGGGAATAGAACTGCTATATACATTCCATTTCCACAAGCTGTTCCGAGGAAAGCCGTTATTGATGCTGAGAAATGTCTTTATCTCACTAAAGAAGCTTGCCAACTTTGCGAGAAAGAATGTGAAGCAGGAGCAATTAATTGGGATGATAAAGATGAGGTCGTGGAATATAATTTTGCTTCGATTATTGTGGCTACAGGTTATGATCAATTAGATCCTTCAGTTTTAGTAAGATATCACTATGGAGAATATCCCAATGTTGTTACAGCTATGCAATATGAGCGTTTATTAAGTGCCTCAGGTCCTACGGGAGGAGCGCTCTTACGGCCTTCAGATAATGAACATGCGCATAATATTGGATTTGTAAGTTGTGTTGGCTCCCGAAATGAAGATCTTTGTGCCTATTGTTCCAAGTTTTGTTGTATGTATCAAACTAAAGAAGGGGTAGTTACCAGAGAACATGCACCTGAAACAAGTGTTACTATCTTTTTTAATGACATAAGAGTAGTAGGAAAGAATCAAGAAGAATTTATTGAGAGGGCTAAAGATGAATATGGTCTTATATATTACAGAGGTATTCCCGGAGATATCCGTGAAAATCCAGAAAATCATAATCTTTATGTAAAACATGCAAACCTCGATACTGGTGAAGTCGAGGTAAGTGAATTTGATCTTGTAGTGCTCGCAAATGCAGTGACCCCTCGAAAAGATGCTGAGAAATTAGCAAATATCTTAGGGATTGAGCAAAATGAGCTTGGATTCTTTAAAACTAAAGATTCTACAGAAGATCTACGTTCCACGCGTGAAGGAATATATGTCTCTGGCTCATGTCAATCACCTGATGATATAGCTAATTCTGTGGCAAAAGCAGGAGGTTCAGCGGCTCTTGCTGCTACGCACGCCATTCCAATGAGTGAAGAGGAACAAAAAGTTGAACTTCCACCATTGAAAGATATTAGACCAGATGAAGAACCTAGAATTGGTGTGTTTATTTGTAGATGTGGTATCAATATTGCTGGTTATATGGATGTACCAACCTTGGTAGATTATGCTAAGACTCTTCCAAACGTAGTATATGCTATGGAAAATAAGTATAGTTGTTCACAATTAACTCAAGACATTATTAAAGAAAAAATTGAAGAACTTGATTTAAATAGAGTCGTCGTTGCAGCATGCACCCCAAGAACTCACGAACCTTTATTCCAAAAAACTATAAGAGAAGCAGGTTTAAATGAGTATCTCTTTAATTTTGTAAGTATCCGAGAATTAGATTCATGGGTGCATATGAATGATAATCCAAAAGCAACTGATAAGGCAAAAGATTTAATCAGGATGGGTATAGCTCGAGTTAGAAAGCAAACATCTGAATTCAAAATTAGAGGCGATGTTGTTCCCGAAGCCTTGATTATAGGTGGTGGAATTTCTGGAATGAGTGCGGCCATGGAAATAGCCGTAAAAGGATTTAAAGTCCATCTTGTGGAAAAATCTGACGAATTGGGCGGCCAATTGAATCTAATTTATAAGATTAATTTTGATAGAATTGATTCAAAGCAATTTTTAGAGGAAAAAATAAGGGAATATAACGAGTTGAAAAACATTACAACGTATTTACAATCCGAAGTGGTGGATGTTAAGGGATCAATTGGTGATTTTAAAATTAAAGTTAAAAATAATGCAGAAAATAAAGAGATTAATTTGAATGTTGGGGTTATCATTACTGCTACAGGTGCCTACGAGTATAAACCTGAAGGTTGGTATCATTATGGAGAAAATGAAAATGTAATAACTCAACTGGAACTGTCTGAAAAACTTAAGAATAATGAGTTAAAAGATGGTGAAACCCTTGTTTTTATTCATTGTGTAGGGTCAAGACAGCCAGAAGGAGGTAATGGATTTACTTATTGCTCGTTAATTTGTTGTTCTGAATCTATTAGACATGCATTATATGTAAAAGAAAACTATCCAAATTCTAATATTTATGTTTTGTATCGAGATATTAGAGTGGGAACTGATGAGGAACTTTATTATTGGAAAGCACGCGAAAGTATCAATTATATAAGATTTAATGAATATCCAACAGTAGATATTGCTAATGGCAAGCTTAAAGTTAATGTTAACGATATTCTAACTCAAATAGATCTTACTATTAAGGCAGATAAAGTTGTTCTATCTACACCCTTAGTACCATATGATACTAAACGACTTGGTGAATTAATAAAGTGTGCTAGAGATCAAAATGGCTATTTCTTAGAAGCCCATATTAAATTAAGACCTGTCGATTTCGCTACTGATGGAATTTATCTTGCAGGAACCTGTCATGGTCCAAAAGGAATTGCTGACGCAATTTCTCAAGGAAGAGGAGCTGCAGCTCATGCTTTAATACCACTTATCTCAGGTGAGGTTGAGAATGAACCTTTAGTATCTGTAGTAGATCCAGCATTATGTATAGCTTGTCAAAAATGCGAGGAAGTATGTAATTTTGGTGCAATTGGAGTAAATTTCGATCATGATATATTGGTGTCTCAATCGAATCCTTTATTATGTAAAGGTTGTGGAGATTGTTCAGCAGCTTGTCCTGCTGGAGCAATTACAATGAGTCATTTTGCTGATGATCAAATTTATCCGATGATTTCAGAGGCCCTTAAAGGAGAATTTATTGATGAAAGACCTAGAATAGTTGCCTTTTTATGCAACTGGTGTAGTTATGCTGGTGCTGATACGTGTGGTGTAAGCCGATTCCAATATCCTACCAATATCAGGCCTATTAGGGTTATGTGTACAGGAAGAATTCCAAAAAGTTTTATTTTGCAAGCATTTTTGGAGGGTGCAGATGGAGTATTTGTTGGAGGATGTCATATAGGAGATTGCCATTATTTAGAAGGTAATTATGACATGTTAAGGCGATATAATGAAATTCATGAGATTTTAGCGAAAGTTGGAATTAATCCCGGACGTTATCGTCTTGAATGGGTATCTGCAAGCGAAGGAAAGCGATTTTCTGAAGTTGTCACTGAATTTGTAAATAAAATAAAAGAATTGGGACCTTTACCTAAAACAGGAGACAAGATAGAATTAAAAAAAGAAAAAGCTAAGGAGGGTGCTTAAAAATGGTTGAAATGATTAAAAAAAATGCCAGCGATTTAGATAGGGATTTTCGTTATGAAATAAGCGAAAAAGTAGGTGCTAAATCTCTGTTAAAATGCATTCAATGTGGAGTGTGCAGTTCTGGTTGCACAGTTACTGAATACGTAGATATGCAACCTCACAGAGTTGTTGCTTCGTGTCTCTTAGGTTTAAAAGAAGAAGTCTTATCAAGCCAAGCAATCTGGACCTGTTCTCTATGCCATAGATGTACTGAAAGATGTCCAAAAAATGTGGATTATTCTTTCATTTTAGCGCTTTTGCGAAATATGGCAGTTAAAGAGGGTAAAATACCTAAAGAGTATTCCGGTACGGTTCAGGTCATATATGACAATGGTTTTGTTGTTCCTTACACAGGAGGATTAAAAGATAACATCGATAGAAGAAGAAATAGAATGGGCTTACCAGAAATTGTTCCACCAAATCTAGATGAAATTAGATTTATTATAAAAGAAACGGGATTAGGAGATCTCGTGAAAGAAAAGGAGGATGATTAACAATGGAGTATGCGATGTTTTTAGGATGTACAATCCCTTTAAAGCTTCCACATTTTGAAAAAGCTTTTCGACAAATTGCTAGCATTTTAGATGTAAAGTTAAAAGAGATGGAAGGTGTAAGCTGCTGTCCAGAGCCTGTGGCGATGCAATCATTAAATATTGACACATGGATGGCTCTTGGAGCTAGAAACTTGTCCATTGCAGAGAAAATGGGTTTAGATGTTCTAACTATCTGTTCTGGTTGTTATGAAACGCTTAAAACAGTAAGTGTCCTATTAGAAGAAGATAGAGAGTACTTAGAAAAAATAAATGGAATCTTAAAGAAAATAAATCATAGATATACAGGAAAAACTAAAGTATATCATTTTGTTGAATTATTTACCGAACCAGAATGGCTTGATAAAATAAAAAGCTTAGTAGTTAAACCATTAGATGACTTAAATCTTGCTGTACACTATGGCTGCCACTTAGTTAGGCCAAGTAAAATCATGAGATTCGATCACCCAGAAAGACCTGAAAAAATTGATATAATACTTGAAACTCTTGGTGCAAAAACAATTGATTTTGCGAATAAACTTGAGTGCTGTGGTTATTGTGCTCGACTACAAGATGAAATAGGTGAAAAATTAGTTGAAGATAAAATGACTGAACTATGTGAACTTGAAGAAGATGTTGATGCCTTAATTGCAGTTTGTCCTGCTTGCGTTACCCAATATGATAGAAAGGAGAAAATAATCTCACGTAGAACAGGTAAAGACTTGGATATTCCAGTTCTTTATTTACCCGAAATGATGGCGGTTGCTTTAGGTATAGAATTAGAAGATCTCAATCTGAAAAATAGAAGTGTGAAACCAACTAAGTTAATTGAAAAATTAACAACCTAATTAATGTGAATTTTAAAATTTTTAAGTTAATTAAAGAATGAAATTTAAGAAAAAAAAGAAATATGGAAAAAATAGGAGTTTTGTAAGATGATAATTACACAACTAAAAGATATAAATGAAATATACGAACTGATAAAACCATATAATAAAATTTTAATAGCTGGATGTGATGGATGCAGCCAACCTCCACGTTCTATTAATGAGGCTAAGGTTTTAGGTCAACTCTTAGAATTAAAAGCACGTACTGAAGGGAAAGATCTAAAATGGAAAGCCATAACTGTCCTTAGACAATGTGATGATAGAATTGCTGCAACAACAGTAAGACCATTTGTAGAAGAATATGAAGCTATTGTTTCATTGGCGTGTGGTCTTGGAGTTGTAATGATGAATAAAATCCTAACTAGTATTCTTACATTTCCAGCTCAAAATAGTCACTTCGGAGGTACTCAATACAATAGTGAAAATAACTTCATTGAAATGTGCGAAACTTGTGGAGATTGTATAATTGGAGAGACAGGTGGTGTATGTCCTCGTGCAGGATGTGCAAAACATTTGAGCAATGGCCCATGTGGTGGTATGGTTGATAGTATGTGTGAAGTAGGAGGTTATACAATACCTTGTGCATGGGTTCGAATGTGGGAAAGGTTGAAAGAATTCAATAGACTTGATCTGTTTAAAAAATATAGAGGTCCAAGAGATTTCCGGCTATCGACAAGTCCGGGATATATGGAAATTTATAAGGAATATACCAATGAACAAGAGGAAAAAAAGGAGGGGAAAGAATAAATGGCAAAAAGACCAGCATATAGTAATTTATGCAAAGCTATTGAAGAAGGAAAATTTGTGGTCACTGGTGAGTTGGAACCTAAAAAGATCTTGGATTTAAGTGAAATCTTATATTCTGCTGAAGAAATGAAGAAAACTGGCAAGATAGTCGCAGCAAATGTAACAGATGGACCCCAAGGCGATGCTTATATGTCATCATTAGTACCAAGCTATTTGGTTCAAGAAAAAGTAGGTATGGAAACCGTATGGCAAGTAACTGTTCGGGATCGTAATCGGGTTGCACTTTTTGGAGATGTAATAGCTGGAGCAGTCTTAGGGTTAAAAAATATCCTAACACTCACTGGAGACCACACAGCATTAGGAGATCATAAACGAGGTCGACCAGTGTATGATATAGATAGCACACAGTTTGCAGAGATGCTTTCTATGATGATAGATGAAGGTACTGATTATGAAGGAAATGAACTTGAGGGAGGCAAAATAAAAATGAATTTTGGATGTGTTGCCAATCCCAATAGCAATCCTAGAGAACCGGAGATTCTTAAGGTAGGGCGTAAAGTAGAACAAGGTATTGATTTTATCCAAACACAAACTGCATTTGAAGTTGATGAAGCAAAGGATTTCCTTAAGGACCTGGAGCAGTTACATGTGCCCGTACTACTTGGTGTTTTCCCTTTAAAATCATATGGGATAGCATGGTATTTTGATAAATTTATACCAGGTGTATCAGTTCCAAAAGATTTACTTAAAATGTTAAAGACAGCGGAAAAGGAAAATAAAGGAAATAAGCCAGCAAAATATGCAGCAATCGATAAAATAAATCTTGAGTACTTTGAACCATTCATTAAGGAGATTAAGAAGAACACTAAAGCGGCAGGAATACATTGTATGGCTGTAGAATATGAAAGATTATTTGGACCCTTACTCAAAGATTTCTGAAAACTGGTGATAAAATTTAACAGAAACAATTTTTTTATATTAAAAAATAAATTTTTCTATAAATTGTATTGGAATTATAAATAATTAATCATTATTAAAGAGGGTTGATTATGAAAAATCTGGATGAGAAAGATAAAAGAATATTAGAAATGCTTATAGAGGATTCAAGAAGACCTTATAAAGATATAGCAGAGTTATTAGCAGAAGAAGGAATACCTTTATCAGAATCCACAGTAAGAAAAAGAATTGTAAAACTTCAAGAAGATGGAGTGATAGAAAAATTTACTATAAAAGTATGCCGTGAAGAAGAGAGATGTATTTATGCGTTTATAACTTTAATACCTAAGAATCAGTCCGAATTAAAAGAATTGATCAGAGAAACTCAACTATTACCTCAATGTGAAGAAGTATATTTTTTAGCTGGAGAATGTGGGATATTAATAAAAGTAAATGTTCCAGAGATAACAGAACTTGACGCTCTAATAGAAAATTTTCGAGGTAGAAGTGATGTGAAAAGTGTTGAGAGAGTTTGTGTTGTCTTAAAAATTCTCAGAGAAATTATTAATAAATAATCTTTTTACCGTTTTCTTTTTGGAAAGAACATACCTGTTTGTTTTTTATAATCAATATAAGCTTGACCATATCTATATTCTAGATCTTTTTCTTCGAAAACACAAAAAAGATAAAATATCGGAATTGCTATTAGTGAATAAAGAGCTAGAAATGGTGAATTTAATAAGAATGGTACTATCCACCACAACCACACCTCCCCTAAAGCTTGTGGATGTCTAATCTTTTTATAAATCCCACCATATAAAGTTTGCTCTTTAGATGGTCTCATAGTCTCTTTTCCTGCATCTTGTACTCCCTTAATCATTAGTATTAGACTTGGAATTAGAATCCCAATTGCTACTAAAACAGATATCCAATAATCCCAAGGAAAAAAGCGAGGGAAGTTAATAGGAAGTGGAAAAAAGAAATAGATAAATTGTGTTACAATAATAGCAAGCATCAATATTCCAGCTATAAAATGATAGATTGTACATCTTTTATATGCTTTTTCACCAATTTTTTTCTCTAAAGCTACCGGTTGTACACTTTTAATGTAAAGTAGACAGCATAATAAAGAAGAGAGTATCATTATAATGAAATTTATCCATGCTATCATTAAATCCACTTATAGTTAGTTATTTAAAACAAAATTTTTTAACTCTTATAATATAACTTACCATTTTTTTCAATTTTTTGGATTTTCCCTTCATTTTCAAGATAGAATAAATGACCTAAAACTTCACTTAGAGCCATAAATGAATTAATATCATCCAAATCCTCACCAAAGTGAATTTTAGAGATTTCAAAAGGAGTAAGTGGATTATTTTTGATTAAACTTGAAATTTCAAATAACCTATTTTTATGATGTTCTTTAATTGCTAAAATTCTTTCATGAGGATTATATATAACTTCTTGGTGTGCTGGGAAAATTATTTTTGGATTCAATTTATCTATTCTATCCAAAGAGTCTAAATAGTGTTTTAAAATATTGTTAAAATTATACTCTTTATATTTTTCTGCCAGATCAGAAGGAACGACAAAATTTCCGATGTGTGGAGTGATGCGGCTGAGTATATGGTCACCAGAGAACAAGAATCGTCTTTCTTCATCAAAAATACATATGTGGCCAAAACTATGGCCTGGAGTCCAAATAATATTTAAACTATTTAAGATTTTATCTCCATCATGTAAAATGGTATCTGGCTCTTGATATTGTAGGAATTTTGGCCAATATGTGAAAAATTGAATGACTTTTTTTCCTTGTTCTTCGCTAATACCATATCTTATCAATTCATTAGAAACTTTAATAGCTTCTTGCTCTAACTCTTTTAAATCTGCCTGATCAGTCTCCCATTTCATTAATTGGTAGGTAATATCATGCATTAAAATCTTAAGATTTGGATTTTTACTTTTCAAGGTTTTTGCTAAACCCATATGATCCAAATGGATATGGGTTATAAAACAATAATCAATATCGCTAATTGATAGATTTACTTCTTTTAGAGCTTTAAAAAATAGTCTTTTCCAATTCCCCATATTTAAGCCTGCGTCAATTAGAATTACTTTTTCGTCTAATCTGAAGAGATAAAGACATACAAATTTGACCGCAAATGGGACATCAATTTTAAATTGAAAAATTCCTTCAATTTCAGTTACTTCGAATTTAAAGTTATACAATTTGTTACTATATCATTTTTTTGACTTTAGTTAGGAAAATTTCAAAGGGATTTCTACTTTACGATCTCAAAAAAATAAATAATAGTTTTAATTAAAATTATTCAAAATAAAATCTATATTTGGATAACTTGTAATTTTATAACCTTACTTTAGATAAAAATTCTTCTTCATATAAATTATATATAGACCATTATTTAAGCGTCAAAAGAAATGTACTACATAATTTATATTTCTTCTTGACTTTTGTCAAAAAAAAGCCCTTTCTTTATATCAAATTCTAAATCTCGTAACTTTCTTTTTATTTCAACAGGATTATAATCGCGTTTTAGCAAATCAATTATCGTTTCTTTCAGATTTACTAAGTTGTCTACCCCAAACTGGTAAAAAATATTATCCTCATCTAAACTCATGCTTAAAATCTCAAACAAACCATTAAGCGCATCTCTAATTTTTTCGTAATATTCCCAAGCTTTATCTATATCAGATTCACTTTTGAATTCTGACATATAAAAATAAAATGAAGTAATAAAAAAAAACTTATTCCTTTAAAATTCCTTTAATATCTTTAGCTAATCCTTGAGCATCAGGTTCAGAGGATTCAAGGAGTTTGAATACTTTTTCAGCATTAACTCTTAAAGCACCATCCAATAGCTTTTCAAGACCAATTCTAGTATTAAGGCGCTCATTTTTTTGTAAATGGAAAATAACTCTACCTAGTTCATTCTTTAATTCTCCCTTTTCAGCAGTTAAGCAAATCTTTAATAAACCAGGTGCCAAATCTTCTATTGTATCCATACTAACCTTGCTTGCAAGTGAATATACCCCTTTTACTTGTTCATCAGTTAATGCCATTACTTTTTCTTGAATTTTTAACATTTCCATATTTTTTAATCACTTTTATTGGTTTTTTTTACTAATGTTTAATTTTTTTAATTCTATCTTAAGTTAGATCTATTTCATATTTAAATGTATTGGGATAAATTCCTTCACAAATTTTACACTATCAGGCGAAATCTTCGAAGACTGACTTTTTCAAGAATTCTCATGATGGAATCCGGAATTTGTATTTTCACGGGGTATTGTTCCCACTTTTCATGATTTTGCATTCTCTTTTTGACTGAAAATCGACATTTTTCTTACTTTTTTTTACGAAAAAAATACTATGACAAAAAAAGATAACAAAAAAAGTTATTAAAAAAATAAAAAATGCCATAGAAAAAGTGATCAAAAAAAAACATTTTTAATCATTTTTTTTCCTTTTTCTACTCTTTTCACTCTCATTTTAACATTACCGATCAAATTTATCAAATCACTAATTTTTTGAAGAAATTTTGATGAAAATAGTAATTTATAAAAATTTAAATTTAAATTCTGTAATAATGCAAATAACAAATTTCATAAAAAAGTGATAATAGTATGGAAGCAGTATTAGAAAGGGATTTAAAGGCAATTATCAAGAAAGAAAGATTTCAAGGTAAAATGATAAGTTACATTTCTAAGGTGGGGAAACTCTTACTATTCATATTACCTATAGCCTTGTTAATAGTTACGCTTCTTGCGTTTTTTGCAGTTGGAGCACTTGATTTTACATTAAAAGTAATTTATTTAATAGTTATAGTCATTTATGCATTCAATTCCTTTATGTTATTACTAGGTGCAAGTTCTACTGAAAGCTCTCTTAAAATGAGATTAAAGTTTGAACGAAAGAGAGGGAGACCAATAGATAGCCTTGACGGATTTGACTTACTTTCAAGCAGCGTTAAAAGAGTAACAAATTTATTAAAATTTATTTCGCTTATTTGTTTTACTGCAATTATATTATTTGTAGTTATGTTAGCTCTTGATGTTCTTGACATAGGATTTGCTGCTGCTGGTTTTGCATTAGTAGGTTTAGGATTATCTATATTAATCCGTAGTTTAAACCTCAATATTCATGATGTAAATGGTCTTCAAGATTTTTACAAGCCAACAACTCATTCCTTATTTTTGGATAATTTTTTCGCAGAAATATTATCAAACCATTTAGATCCAGTTACATTTCTTAAATGGGATGAATATTTAGCAGAATTAAACAAAATTCTAACTCCCGATTTCATTCAAAAAGTAAAAGAGCAAGAAGAGGAAGAATTACCTATTACTTTTGCTATTGAAAAGCTACTATTTCTCTATTACCTGAAATTTCAGGAAGTTTTATCAGAAGATCAATTAATTCAAGAATTAAGAGAAATTATTGACGTAAATTCAGATAATTTTGATGTTGAGAAAGGTGTATTCATGGAAGGCGCGTGGTATTTCTCCATTAAAGATATCTATAAATTATTTAATTACATTAAAAAATTTAATCCTGGATTTTTCAACATCATAGACAGATTACAATTAGAGCTAGCTGATAATATTGAACGGGTATCAAAAGATCCAATATATATGGATTCAACAGCACAGGAAGTTGTTTACCTAAATTCTGAGTTAAATGTAATGGTTTTTCTTTACAATAACGCCCCTGAAAATAAAAAATATACTGTGAAGGTAGTGGCACCTGGATTTGTTCCCACTGAGATGATTCTTGATATTGAAGTTGAAGGACGCGGTACTTTTATGATTCCTGATAAACCTATACCATTAATTTCTTCTGGAAGTACTGATATTGCTGGTGTGTTGTCCACGATGTTAGAGAATGGGGATACAACATGGTTAACCTTAGAACCAAGAGAAACAGGAGAACAAACGGTCCAAATCTTTTTACTCTCTTCAGAAGGTACAATTATAGAGGGTAAGACAAGAACAGTAAAAGTTACAAAAAATATTAAGGATTATATTAAAAAAATCAGTTCTATTGGTTCATTACTTGGCGGTCTAGCAGTTCCTTTAGCAAGGATTTTACCAGCATTATTATAAATAATTTTGGTTTTTTCTTTTTTTCCTTTTTTTCTAAGAATAATAAATCAGCTTAACTCATTATCTCAATAATATAAATTTTTAAAGAATTTATAGTTATTCCAAGCCTCCTTTTAGATTTCTTTTTTTCTTTAACTTTTCTATAAATTAATTACTTAATTCGAAAAATAATATGATTAAATTTCATTAAATATCTTTCTAAAAACAACAAAAATGTATAATTCTTACAAAATGAATATGATTTTTGTCAATATAATAATAAATTTAGTCTTTTTAAACTATGCAATTTAATAAATATGATAAAAAATAATAATTAATTTTTTATGTATTTGTTAATTTCCCTATTTAAGGATATTTTTATAGAATATAAATAAATATGGTTAAATTAAAATGGTTGTTATAACAACAAAAAAGCCAACTGAAGAAGTAATCGAAGCGTTGGAAAACTATAAAATCAAGAAATTAGCTATTGTAAGTTGTGGCACTTGTGCTGCTCTTTGCCAAACTGGAGGGACAGAAGGTGCAAAAGAATGGAATGACCTTTTAATAGAAAAAGGATATGAAGTTACTGCTGTTATAGTTTCTGAGGATGTATGTGATAATAGAGTTATGAAAAAGGATCTTCGCAAAATTGATGACGAAATTCAAGAATCTGACGCAATTTTAACCCTTAGTTGTGGATTGGGGCTTCAGAGTATAGTAAAGGTGCTGGAGAACAAATATCCAAAAAAACCAGTTCTTGTCTCCAATAATACAAAATTTATTGGTATGACTGAGAGAATCGGTAGGTTCTATATGCGCTGTAGAGCTTGCGGTGATTGCTATTTGAACTATACTGGAGGGATCTGTCCTGTTGCTACATGCGCTAAAGGTCTCATGAATGGTCCTTGTGGTGGTATGGTTGATGGAAAATGCGAAGTTGGTAATTATGAAAAAGATTGCGGTTGGGTTTTGATTTTTAATCGCCTGAAAACAATCGGCAGGTTGGATCTTTTTAGCCAACTACGTGATGCAAGAGATTGGTCTGAAAGTGGACATCAACAAGAAGTTGTTTTTAGGTAGGAGGTGAAAAAAGTGTCAGAAAGAGAAAACCATGTGTATTCAAAATTAGGAGAAGCACTTGCAAAGGGAGAATTCATACTTACTGGTGAACTTGAGCCTGAAAAGACATGCGACCTTTCTCATACAATCCAAGAGGCAAAAGATATGGCCCCTTATGTTATTGCTGCAAACGTTACAGATAGTCCTCTTGGTATCGTAACAATTAATAGTATGGCTGCTTCGCATATTATTCAGAAAGAAGCAAATTTAGAAGTTATTTGGCAATTAACCGTACGAGATGTTAATAAATTGGGTATAGCTGGTATGATTATGGGAGGACATGCCTTAGGATTAAGAAATATCCTTTCTCTTACTGGTGATCACACTGCATTAGGTGATATGGCTGAAAGTAAACCTGTTTTTGATTTAGATTCTGCAACGTTAGTAAAACTTGTGAGAGAAATGGTTGATACAGGAACGATAAATGGTCACGAAATTGAGCACCCACCAACTCTTCATGTGGGCGTAGCAGCAAATCCAAATGCAGAACCAATGGAAGCAGAAATCTTAAAAATTGGACGGAAAGCAGAAGCGGGTTGTGAATTTATACAAACTCAAGTAGTTTATGACTTAGATCGAACCATTGAATTTTTAACAGAAATTAAAAAATATAAAGTGCCTATTCTCTTAGGAATATTTCCAATGAAGAGTTATGGAATGGCTAAAGGTTTTGATACATTTGTGCCAGGCGTGAGCGTTCCTAAAAATATTTTAGCTAAATGGAAGGGCATTAAAACTGATTATTCAACTGATAAGAAAATGCAAAAAGAAGCTTATGATCAAGCAAATTACAGATTTTTCAAACCATTCATCACAGAATTAAGAAAAAAGAATCTTCTTTCCGGAATTCATGCAATGAGCGTTCATTACACCAGAATCTTTCCAAAACTCGTAGAAATTATAGAATCTTAAATAAAATTGGTTGCACTCAATTCAATTTTTACCTTCTTTTTTTTAAAATTATTAGTTTTCCAGATTTATATCCATTCAAGGATAGATGCACATCCGAGTCCTTCTTTATCTTTAATTCTACCATGAACTAAAAACGAATCACCTTCATATCCGCATTCAGGACATCTATTCTTTGAAACTAACTCTACTAAATCATCTATGAGTACAGCATGATTTACTGAGGTCGCTACTCCAAATGGTGTAAAAACCTCCAGAAGACCCTGATCACCCTTCTTATTGAGAGGATCTAATGAGTTTAAATCTCTAATTAGAATTCTGGCTTGAGATGGACAATGGAAAATAAAGTCTTGATGTTTATCTGACCAATGACTACCAAAAACTATTGGTGTTTCTGTAAAACCATACATATCCGTGATTCTATCAGCTTTAGTTCCAAAGTATTCAATGCAATCCGAAACAAATTTTACTTTATCTATAGGAGGATATTTCAATTGAGATTTATGCCCACTCCACCCTCCACCACCAGTATTAACAACACTATTAGGTATATCGAATCTGATATTATCTTCTTTCATATACACGTTCATAAAGATATTTAGTAATTGAAGACTTCCTCCAAATGAGATATGTTTCTGTTCCTCTTCTGGTTTTTGTGAGTTTTTCCTAACTTCATTAATAACGAATTTTGTATTTATTCCAAAAGCCCCTACAAGGCTTCGTTTTTTAATGATTTCCTTAAATGCTTTTAAAATAAAAAATTTAATTAGAAATTTTGGATTCGACATCCTTGTTGATATTTCATGTAAAATACTACCATATAATTTAACTGGTCTGATTTTTGTATATCTCCATGCAATTCTGTTTAAAAACTTAACACTTGGAGAAAAATTAAATGAGATTGTGTTATACCATTCATCTTTAGGGATGGGAATAAATTCATAGATACATTTGATGGTCATACTTGCCAATAATTCTATATCCTCTCTTGAACGCCCCACTAAGGATGCGTCTCCTGTAGTACAAGAAGATACATTCCAAGTTTCAAATTCAGGGGATTTTACTGGAATTTTCATTAACTTTTTAAACATATTAGCGGATTCTTTGAAATAAGGACCAGGTATATATGGGATTATCGCTAAATCATCTAAATTATTCAAATCATCTGTACTAAATTTCTGTTTATTAACTAATTCTTTATAAAAAGAATTAGATTCAATAGATTCATTTGTAATCTTTTTCATTAAATTTATGAACTCATTATCTTTATATTCTGAATTAATGACAGTTCTAATTTTTTCGTCTCGTATGATTTCTTTTGATATTGTTATTATCGAACACCATTTTGTTTTATTTTTTCTTCTTACTAATGAAAAGTAATGATATTATAAATTTTTAATAACTTTTTTTAAATAAAGAGATACATCTCTCTATCTTTATATTTCTTTTATTTCACTTTTTCCTTTAAAACATTAGTAAAAACTTTAAAAATAATACTTTCAAAATTGAATTTATGGAAACATATGATTTAGTTGTTATAGGCAGTGGAGCAGGACTAAATGTTTTGAATGTGGGTCTCCAAATGGGTATGAAATGTGCACTCGTAGAAGATACAAAGTTAGGCGCTACATGTTTAACTCGTGGTTGTATTCCTTCGAAAGTTTTAGTACACCCAGCAGACTTGATTCGAGAAGCTCAACATGCAAGTAAAGTTGGAATTCATTTCAATGTACAAAGAATTGATTGGGATTTAATATCCAAAAGAATGTGGTCTCAGATCGATGAAAGCAAGCAGATCGAGCAGGGATTATCACACGTCCCTAATCTCACATTATACAAAGGAATAGGCGAATTTACTGGAGAATATGAGATGCGGGTAAATTCTATTGATGGGAAAGAGATTCTTGGCACATTTAAAGGAGATAAATTCGTAATAGCCTCAGGGGCACGATCATTTATCCCACCAGTTGAAGGTTTAGAAGATGTAGGCTATATTACCAATGAAAGCTTCTTTGGTGAAAAATTTCCAAGTCAACCTTGGAAAAGTCTTATAATTATTGGAGGAGGAGTAATTGCTGCAGAATTTGCTCATATTTTCTCAGCTATGGGAACAGAAGTATCAATCATTGAGATGCTTCCTCGTTTAGTGACGACTGAAGAACCAGAAATCAGTCAATTTTTAGAACAAAATTTTAAGAAATATATGAAAGTCTATGTTAATCATAAAGCAATTAAAGCAAAATTAAAGAAAAAAACAAAAATAGTAATTGCTAGAAACATGGAGACAGGTCAAGAAGTGGAAATTACAGCAGAAGAAATTCTTGTAGCTACAGGCCGACGTTCAAATGCAGATCTATTAAAAGTTGAAAACACTGGTGTTGAAATAAATGAAAAAGGCTGGATAAAAACAAACATGTATTTGGAAACTAATAAAAAGAATATTTGGTGTATTGGTGATGCTAATGGTCTATTTCAATTTCGTCATAAAGCAAATTATGAATCAGAAATTTGTACTAATAATATTTTTGGTCCAGAAGATCAAAAACGTTCAGTAGATTATTCTGCAGTTCCATGGGCGATTTTTACTTATCCTCAAATAGGTCATGCTGGAATGACTCAAGCAGAAGCAATAGAAAAAGGACATGAAATTTATATAGCAGTAAAAAATTACTCAACTGTAGCAAAGGGTTTCGCAATGGGTTTTAAAACTGGTGAAGAAGATGATGGATTTGTTAAATTAATAGTTGATAAATCATATAGAATTTTAGGAGCACATGTTGTTGGGCCTTATGCAGCAATTCTCGTTCAACCATTTGTGTATTTGATGAATTCAGGATTTACTTGTGTTTTACCAGAATTTACTGAAGAAACTGATATTCCTAAAATTGCCCGAGCTTGTCCGGAAGGTGGCTCATTTATGCCAATTTATCACTCAATGGTTATTCATCCTTCACTTAATGAGGTGACAGGTTGGGCAATTGGTAATTTACAACCGATAAACATTAAAATGGAGCATCACGAGCATCAACATAATCATGATCATTAATCTAATACATCTATCCTTTTTTCTTCCTACTTTTTTGCTTTTTAAAATCAATTAACCACCAAATATTTAGACTTTATAACCTAATATTAAGGTAAGATGGTTTTAAAAAATAATAATAAAAGAGGATATAATTTAATTGGACAAATATTTACTCCTAAATATATCGCGAAATTTATGGTTAATAATATATCTAATTTTATTACGACCGATAATAAAACTCATCAAGATTTAAAGGTTTTGGAACCATCTGTAGGAGAAGGTATATTTCTGAAATCTCTTATTCAAAATAACTTTTCAGATATAACTGCTTATGAAATGGATAATAGTTTGAAGACGAATCTTTTAAAGAATTATCCTCAGGTAAAATTCAATTTTGAAAACTTTTTAGGCTCCGATCTAAACGAAAAATTTGATCTAATAATTGGTAATCCTCCATATTTAGGCCAAAATTACAATGCAAAGGTATTTCAAGATTATATAAAGAAGTTTCCTATATGTAAAAAATTCTTTGTAGGTAATATGGATTTATTTTATTATTTTATACATTTAGGAATTTTAAAACTTAAACCGGGTGGGATTTTATCATTTATCACAACAAATTACTGGCTAACAAAATCCAGAAAGACAGGGATAAAATTATTAAAACCCCATATATTAGAAGAATGTTTTTTACTTCAATACATCGACTTATCAAATATGACCTTATTTAAAGGAGCAGAAGGGCAGCATAATTGTATTTTTATATTAAGGAAGAAAACAGATCTGGAGAAGCAACGATCCGTAAACAAACCTATTCAAGTAATTCAGATTACTAAGAATGGAAATTCAAGTAATAATAATGAAAATTTTAATACATTGATTTTTAAAAAGGTATTATTAGGTAATGATAATAGAAGCATAAGAAAATATAGATCTGCTATAACGAATAATGATTTGAAACCAGATAGAAGTTGGAACTTATTATATCCGGAAGAGATCAAGGAGATTATTGATGATATTGAAAAAAACTGTATCGTTAATGGTAAAATCTCTTATCTTAAGGATAGATTTATTGTACGAAATGGTATAATTTTTATCAAAGATAATTTATTTATTTTAAATGAAGGAAAGAATCTTAAAATAGAGAAGCGAGATGTATATATAAAAATTAACAATAAATTTGTAAAGATTTTAAACAATGAGAAAGAAAGACTTAAGAAAATTTATAAAAGTAAATCAATAAAGCCTTACAGTTATAATGAAGGGGATCATACCGGGTCTGCTATATATTTTAATAAAAATGAATTTCATGGTGCGAATATAGAGGAAAGAAATCGATTTTTTGAAGAAAAATATCCAAATCTAATTCAATACCTAAAACAATATAAAACAGAATTAAGAAATATTTTAGTTAATGCAAAAGAGAATCCAAATGATTATTTTTTTCCAAGAAGAGGGACGTTTATCCGGAGAAATGAAAATAATTCCAATGAAACCTTAATTGATCTTGAACCTTTTTATGAAATGGGTAAAAAGATCTTTTTTAAGTATATATCTAACGAGAATATTTTCGGATATTCAAAGTCCTCATATTTTGCTACATCTGATACATATTTCTTATGGCCAAGATTTAACCAGAAATCTATTGATTACACATTTATGTTAGCGTATTTGAATTCTAAATTAGTCCGTTTTTTATTTAACGCAAAAAATATTCGGATAAAGCGAAGTAAGACAAAATTAGAAGATGATTTGCCCATCCCTTTTATAAAAAACTTTACATCAGAAAAGGACTGTAAGAAAATATCTTTAATCAAAAAATTAACAAAACAATTAGTTCAATCCAGCGGGAATAGAAAAGAAATTCAAGTAAGAATTGATAAATTATTTTTCGATTTATTTAAGGTAAAAGAAAAAGAGATTAATCTCTTATTTAACTTCTTTTATAATTGTTAATTAATACTAATCCTATTTGATATATTATTTAAGCAAATCTAAAGCTTTTTTAACCGTTAAAGGAGCTGTGAGTGCCCATCCATCAGCACCTTGTTCATAGGCTATTTTTTCTGAAACAGGTCCCCCACCAGCCATAATCTTCACCCCATTTGCTTGTAACTTTTTTTCTTTAGCTAAATTAACGATTTTTCCGATTTCAGGAAACCTTGAGCTTAGCATTAAAGAAATTAAGATAAGATCCGCATCGTTTTTCTCTGCCTCTTCAACAAATTTCTCAGCAGGAACATCAAATCCCAGATCAATAATTTCGAAACCTTCAGCTTCAAATAGGTATTTCATCATGTTCTTGCCAAGATCATGAATATCTCCTTTCACAACGCCAATAACGGCTGTTCCTTTACTATCTGCCTTAGCTTTTTCTGGATCTATTTTAAGTTTTAAAATATTCGCACCCGCATAGAATACATCTGAAGCTATAACCATATCTGTTATAAAGAAATTGTCTTCATATTGATCCGCAATTTCTTTTAAGCCCAGGTATAACCCTTCCTTTATTGCTTTTGATGGGTCAATTCCTGCCTTTATTGCTTCCTTAGCAGCTTCTTTAGCAGTCTCTTCATCAAAATCTAGAACACTTTCCTTAAGCTTATTTAAAATTTCATCATCTGACATAGCTTTTAACCTCCTTCTTCTCCTTCATAATTGGCTCCCTTACCAGTTTGAAAATTTTTACCATACGTCCTAGCTGCTTTAACAACAGCCATCGCATTATATAGGGGTGCATAGGGGGGATATTCACAAGACGCTCCAAGAATATAGCCTGCGGGTGACTTTCCGAAAACTTCAAGTTGTCTTTTACATTCCGCTATAACTTCATAAGGATGTGCCCATGCAAGTAATGAAACGCTTAAAAATCCTAAAAATATTAACTTCTTCCCATATTTTTCAACCATTTCCTGTTCAGTTTTTATACCATCAGGTAAGAATGCATTTTGAATGAGAACTGGTCGAAGATGCTCAATTATCGGATCAAAATAGGGACCTCGACCACAAGTATGAACCATATAAAAAGCTCCTTTTTTTCTCACAAAATTGGCAATCTTCTTTTGATAGGGCATATCTAATTCTAACCACATTTCCTTGCTCATAAGTTCTCTCTCGGCTAAAACGACAGGAACCATGATTGTTCGAGCTCCTGCCTCAATCTGTTTTTCAATATATTCTATTTGAATATCGGTTACAATTTCTTGTGCTTCATGAAGCTTGTCTTTATGATGCGTGAAATCTCGCACGAGTTCATTAATATTACGAAGCCGGCTTATTAATCCTAATGGACCTATTGTCATCCCTCCTATCATTAAATCAGGTAATTCCTCCTTTATGGTTTTAACAACTCTTATTTGATTTTTCATCCTGTCAGCATGGGACCAATCAAATAATTTACCTATGTTTTTATAATCATCTGGAGATTTAAGAACTGGATTATAAGGATCTGGATAAGCAGCGTTATCTGGGGGATATATGATTTTTGCCCCAAAACCTTGAGCCTCAACGCAAAGATCTGGCATTGCTGTAATACCATCATACCCAAAAAGCTGTTGAGCTTCTATTTGACATCTTAAGAATAAATCTGGTTTTGTAGCATATTCTCCATAGTTTAACCGTCTAAGCTGAGCTGCTGCTGCTGAAACGAATGGAAAGCACGGAACTCTATCAAGTTTTTTTCGTGATATAAGACCCGTTATCCTTTCCATTGGAGTCATATATTCTTTGCATTCTTTAGGCAATTTTTCTGCTTTTAACATAATATTCCCTTCTTTCTAAAATTATTTTTTGAATACAATACAAGTTGTTAATATTATTTGAATAAAATAATGGATTACCACTTTTTTAAAGCTTTTAGCTTTTTAAAGCACGTTCTTTATATATAATGCTAAAAATGAATATATATACTTTATTAAAAAACTTCTTCATTGATAAATTAAAAGATCTTAAACTTATAGAACAAATATTGCAAAAGAATAATATACAGTTGCGAAATTTTCTTTTTTGATTTTTTCACATTTTAATTAAAAAGGTGGTCAATTAAATTGAGTGAGTTTCCTAAGTTTGATGATGTAGGTAGTTTTCCATTACCGAATTATGTCGATAAGGAAGTGTTTAAGCAGTTTTATTGGACTGCCTATAAAGCAATAATAAATAAAGTGGATATTTTTGAGCATCGAGGAATTTATAATTATTTCATTCACCCACTCCTTCAATCATTTCAGTTTAAATTAAAAGCAGGAGTAGAAGTAGTTAATTATCCGCAGCATATGGATATGTACAAACAATTTTTAAAGCCGTTATCAGATTACGAAACTGAGCCAAATTTAGTAGATCCAGATAAAGCTTTTATTCCAGAAATGTTTGTACTTGATAAATTTGGGGTGGAATACTATGAAAGAACAGCTGAGCCTCTTAATATTAAATTATGTATAACAGGACCTATAGAAATGTATATTAAGAAATTAAATTTTACGATTTATTTAGATATGGCATTAAATTTTGCTAAATCAATAAATTCTTTCTTAAAAAATTCCATTATCAATACAAAATACATGAAAACTTCAATCATTTCAGTCGATGAACCTTCTTTTGGTTATGTTGATTTAATTAATATTGATAATGATGAATTAATACAAGTTTTTGACAAAACTCTAGAAGGAATTGATGTAAAAAGTCAATTTCATATTCATACTCTTAATTTAGCATCAATTCCTTTACAAACAGAAAATCTTAATGTCATTACCTGTGAATATGCTTCAAATAAGTCTAATAAAATTCCAAAAAGAGAGTTAGAACAATATGATAAATTTATCCGTGTAGGTATTACAAGGACTAATGTTAATAATATTATGGCAGAGGCGTTGGATTCAGGAGTTTCATTTGATTATTTAAAGACTATCGAAGGAACAATAAGTCTAATTGATTCTAAAGAAAGAATTAAAAAGAACCTGCTTGATGCTATTGATCACTATGGAGAACGTCTTAAATTTGTTGGTCCTGACTGTGGATTATCAGGTTGGTACTCACCAAAAGTAGCTTATGAATTGTTATATCGGACAGGTGAAGTCATTGAAGAGGTAAAAAAGGAGTTTAAATAGTCTCTTTTACAAAATCTACTGTTTAATTAAATTAATCTTGCATAAAAATTGGACAATATGAATATTTAAATCTTTACAAATTAAAAATCCTATAATCTCGATATAAATTTTAAAATGAATTTTAGTTATGTATCATAAGTAATATTACGTAAATAGTCAACGGGGTTAAAAATGTGTGAAAATCAATTGAATCTTAAACGTGTAATCCGTGTAAACAAAAATTTCAATTTGAATCACTAAGTCTCCTTTTATAATAGCTTTTGGGGTAAAAAAATCTTTTCAGTTGGCTAATACGTATATTACTTACTTTTTCTACATTTTAAATATATTTTATTTTTAAAAAAGAGTGGTAGAACACTTTTTTTCTAAAACCAATAGATTTTTATATGTAAAGGTTCATATGACAATTAAGGAATGACAAAAAAATCGAAGTCTTAAAAATCAGAGGTGAAAAGCGTGCGAGATGATTTTGATGATATAATTGATGAATTTAAAAAGTTTTTTAAATTAGATTCAGATATTTTTGATATAGATGTTTTATTTATTCCAGAAAAAAATATTGATTTAGGACTAAAGCCTTATGATAAAAAATTGCAAGAATTTAAGATATCATATCATTTTGAAACAGGTATGGATAAACCTGAAATAAAAATTGAAGGTAATATTGATGATAAAAAAATTAAGGACTTCTTAAAAAATGTGGACATGAATAAATATCCCAAGTTAAAGAAACTATTTGATTCACACACTAAAAAAGAGATTGATGCGAGTGAACTTACATTAGAGACATTAAAGCAAGATGAAGAAATATATGTTTTAGAACCATATACTGAGATTAATGAAGATAAAGAATATTTTGAGATTCTAATTGAAGTTCCAGGTATTGAAAGAGGAGATGTTAAGATAGATTTTAGTGCTGATGGCAAAATATTATTGCTTACCGCTCAAAATAAAAATCGGAAATATTTTAAAAAGATTAGTTTACCTTCTAAGTTATTAAAGGAAAGTTATGAGTTAGGTGTAAATAATGGAATTGCTTACATAAAAGTGAAGAAATTAAGGTAATAGAATAATAATTATTAAATAATCATTTTAATAAATATTTGAGAAATAGAATTTATTATGAACGTATGATGATGATAAAAAGATGAGTGAAATAACAAGGGAATTTAAAGGGAATGGGAGAAAAGTTAAAATAAAAGACGCTTATAAGATAGATGCGGGAAGAGGTAGAATAAGAATCGATCCTGACTTAATTAGGGAATTAAATCTTAGAACTGGTGATGTAATTGAGATTTTACATCCAGCGGCAGAAAAGAAAACAGCAGCATTGTTATATCCTGGAAAAGAGGAAGATAGAGGTACTAATTCAATCAGAATAGATTCTTCACTACGAAGAAATTTAAATGCCTCTTTAGATGATATAGTAGAAATACGGAAAATAGAAGCTAGTTTAGCAGAACGAATAACATTTGCAGGTTTAGAAGAGTCCATAATATTAAGAACCCCTCAACAAATAACACAAATATTAGAAAACCGAATAGTTACTAAGGGAGATATTATAAGTTTTAATGCTATGGGTCGTAGAATTGATTTTGTTGTTATTGAATACCATCCTAAAGCTGAGGCTGTTAGGATTCATTTAGATACTACAATTACTATTTCAGAAAAGACTCATAAAGAATTTGAAGAATTAGAAAGAAGAAAAGTCACATATGAAGATATTGGAGGTTTAGAAGAAGAAATTCAGAGAATCCGTGAGATGATTGAATTACCTATAAGGCATCCTGAATTATTTAAAAGAATTGGTATTGATCCACCTAAAGGTGTATTACTTCATGGTCCTCCCGGTACAGGAAAAACATTACTAGCAAGAGCTGTTGCCGGAGAGACCGATGCTCATTTTATTACAATAAGTGGACCAGAAATTATGAGCAAATTTTACGGTCAAAGTGAAGAAAATCTTCGTAAAGTTTTTGAAGAGGCTAAAGAAAATTCACCTTCAATCATTTTTATTGATGA
The DNA here is from genome assembly GCA_019057865.1 of Promethearchaeota archaeon. GTDB lineage: Archaea > Asgardarchaeota > Lokiarchaeia > Sigyniarchaeales > SOKP01 > Loki-b32. The sequence goes on along the minus strand of JAHLWP010000045.1, from coordinate 4,316 downwards.
ATTAGATTCAATAGCCCCTAAGAGAGGTGAAGTAACCGGTGAAGTTGAAAGAAGGGTTGTTGCTCAATTATTATCACTATTAGATGGTTTAGAAGGGCGTGGAGAAATTATCGTTATTGGCGCAACAAATAGAGTAAATGATATTGACCCTGCATTGAGAAGACCTGGAAGATTTGACCGTGAAATCGTGATTGGAGTTCCTGATACTGATGGACGTTATGAAATTTTACTAATCCATACACGAGGAATGCCCTTATATAAAGATGTTGATCTTCGGCTAATCGCTGAGAAAACTCATGGGTTTGTTGGTGCTGATGTAGAATCATTAGCAAAAGAATCTGCAATGTTAGCTATAAGAGAAATTTTACCTAAAATAAATCTAGATAAGCCAATTCCTCCTGAAATATTAATGGATCTTCAAATTAAAATGAATCATTTCGAAACAGCATTAACAGGCATCGAACCATCTGCTTTAAGAGAAGTATTAATTAGTCAACCAACTGAAACTTGGGACGATATTGGGGGGCTAGAAGATGCTAAGCTCCAATTAAGAGAAGTGATAGAGTGGCCATTAAAATATCCTGAATTATATTCCCATTTAAAATCAAAACCTCCAAATGGGATTTTACTTTTTGGACCTCCTGGATCAGGAAAAACTTTATTAGCTAAAGCATTAGCTCACGAAACTGAGATAAATTTTATATCAGTAAAAGGTCCAGAATTTCTATCGAAATGGGTTGGTGAAAGTGAAAAAGCCGTAAGAGAAACATTTCGAAAAGCAAGATCAGCAGCACCTTGTATAATTTTCTTTGATGAGATAGATGCTATAGCAGGTTTGAGAGGTAGATTTGCAGGTTCTCAAGTCACAGAGCAAGTTGTTTCACAGTTATTAACAGAGATGGATGGATTAGAAGGGTTAAAAGATGTTGTTTTACTTGCTGCTACAAATAGGCCCGACATGCTTGATCCAGCTTTATTAAGGTCGGGTAGGTTTGGAAGACATGTTGAGATACCTATGCCAGATAAAAAATCGCGAATTGATATTTTTAAAATCCATCTTAGAAACAAGCCATTAGCAGGTAATGTGGATATTGATAAAATGGCGGGAGATATGGAAGGTTATACAGGAGCGGATATTCAAGCAATTTGTGAAGAAGCTACTCTACTAACTATTCGAAAGGCAGTTACTAATAAAAATATCAATACTCAAGATGCAGAATCTGTAAAAGTAGTGAAAATTTCTAAATCTGAATTCGATGAAGCATTTGAAAAAATCTTAAAATCTGCTGATAAAGCAAAAAAATCTCATGAAATATATTCACAAGAACCTTCAGAAGAATTATATAGATAATAAAAATTTAAAATTGTATTAAGTAATTTACAAAAAAAGAGAGATTAAATATGATAATTGAAAATCAAGAAAATAAAAATAAAACTATTAACTTAGATACATTACTAGAAATATTAGGTAATCCTACAAGAAGAATTATTTTAGCAAAACTAGCTAAGGTGCCACATGGTGCCTCAGAATTGGCGAGATCATTAGGTATTTCTCGTCAAGCAGTTCATTCTCAATTAAAAATTTTATCTGATAATGGTATAATTGAAAATCTAGATCCCAAATCAAGGGGTGGGAAATATCGGATAATGAGCAATCTCTCTTTAAGAATCGATTTATCTCCTGATCATTATAATATAGAATATAATGTTACTACAATTGATAAAAAGAGTGAAACACTTCAGCTAAAAGATATTGGATATAGTGTTGATTATAAGAAAATTAAAATTCCTAACAAAAAATTAAGATTTTTAGGAGAAAAAATTAAAGAAATTGAACAAAACATTATAGAATTAGAAGAGGAAAGAAGTGATTTACTGCAAAACAAAGAATGCCTCATAGTAGAGCTTAAAAATTTAATGGGACAACAATATGAAGGTCAACTTAGGAAGGGACGCTCTATTTTGGAAAAAGAAATTTTTTATACACTATTTTACAATCCAATAAAATATTTCAAGAGAATTAATATTGATAGCTTGTTAGATGATATGTTTTTCTCAGACATGGATCTTATTAGTAGGGATCAACATAGAGTTTCTGTTAGACATTTGTTAAGAGATTTATCTAATCTAATGGATTTTTTAAAAGAAGACGAAGATAATTGGTTCTTTGATATATGAAATTGTCTTACTCTTCATCAATTTTGTATATTAAAATAAAAATTTGAGGTTATTATATGAATCTTCACGATTTTAAAGAATTAATGCCAGAAATTTTTGAAAAAGTAAAAAAAGATGTTAGAAAAATATATGGACGCCATCGAGCAGGATTAAGTTTAGGGTTAGTTGAGATGGGTATATTTCGTGGAGGTTTTATAGGCGGGATGCACTTTTACCCTGGTACAGAAATACTCATGAATAAAACTCCTTTAAAGATCATTTTAGAAGAACAACCTCATGATATAGTTTGGGCTTATACTTATCACATACTTTTACATGAATATGTTCACTCTTTAGGAATCCTAGATGAACAACAATGTAGAGCGATAACGTTAATAATCAGTGAGAAAATTTTTAAAGAAACAGATCATCCTGCGATAATGTTAGCAAAGAAAGGAATCGGAACATACTTTCCGAACTTGCCTTTAATTTATGCTCCTTTAGATCTTCAACCTGATGGAATTTCTATTGAATATATTTATGGTTTTGATAAAGAAAGCTATTCTTATTACTCTTAATATACCTTCTTTTTAAATATTTAGCACATTAAAATTAATTATAAAGGACTATTTAGATTAAATAGATTTGAAAAATGGAATGAATGGTTGAATAAAGATTTCAAATACATCTCCCGAAGAAGAAACTCAAGAGGAACAAATAAATAAAGATATCGAGATCACTCCAGAACAACTCATTCTTAATTGGAAATTTAAAGAAGTTAATAAAAAGCTTACATATGATATAGAAAAATGTATTGGATGTAGTTTATGCAAATTAGTATGTCCTGTCGATGCAATTGAACTCGGACCTATTCCTGAAATTGCCCAAAATATTCTAGATAAGAGTAACCCTAAAATTTTAATAGATTATGATAAATGTTGTTATTGTATGTTATGTGCAATAGTATGTCCAAATGACGCTTTTCATGAATCTATTGAACCAGAAGGGCAAATTAATATGGATGAATATCCTTCAATTGGAAATTTTTTTAATATTGACAAAAAGAAATGTATAGAGGATAAAAAAAACGAGATATGTATTCTATGTTTAAATGTTAGAACTAGAAATAATATAAAGGATTACTATCGAATTGAAAAAGAATGTCCAACTCAATGTTTTCATATAGATTCTCCTATAAAAGGAGAAGTAATTATTAAAAAGAATATGCTTTATAAATGCGATCCACAAGGATGTAAAGCATGCGTGAACATATGTCCTACCGAATCTTTCTTTATTCCGGAAAGTGCCGAGGATGTAAAAAAATATGGAAAAATTGCTTGTAATGAGGATGAATGCTTTTATTGCGGAGCGTGTGAAAATTCTTGTCCTGATGATTTAATAATTGTTGATAGAAAAACAATTAATATACTTGATCCAAAGAAACAAGGCAATTTTCCTTGGATTCAAGGGTGGATAAAAAATATAAAAGAAATCTTAAGAAAACGACTTATTTATGGAAAAGAACAAATAGAAATCCCTAGTATTGAAGAAGAGGTTAAAAAAGTAAAAGAAAAAATAGAAGAAGAAATCCCTCAGCTTTCTGATGAAGATCGAAAGAAATTAATTGAATTAAATGATAAAATTCAGAATTTTCTAAAATCCTCGAAAATAAGATATTGGATAAAGGATAAAAAAACTGAAAAAATCACAAAAGAACTGAAAAAATTCTTAAATAAATAAAATTAAGTCTATTCTTAAGGGATAGTAAACTCTTCTAATTTATTATTACTAATACATTAAAGTGAGTTTAAAATGGGATATTTAAATAAACCTGGGAAATTTAATAATAAAACTTGGCTTATCGATGATAAAAATTAAAAATATATCAAATATTGAATTATATAAAATTATTAATCAAAATGATTTAATACTTCTTGTATTAAAATTAAAAACATGTAATTACAATTAAAGAATTAAACCAAAAAAAAACAATTTAAAAAATTGATGAGAAATGGTTAGGACAAAAGAACAGTACATGAAAGATTTAGGTAAAATGAAATCCAATCTTTATTATGATGGCGAACAAATTGATCGATTAGATGATCGCCAAATGGCTTGTCTAAATACGATTGGAACTACCTTCGAAGCCTTCGACGATC
>JAHLWP010000044.1 GCA_019057865.1 Promethearchaeota archaeon | reverse complement strand
CTTCTTATAATTATCCTATTTGGAATTTCTATACCTTTATTTATCTTAGATTCGATTTCTTATCTCAATTTAGCGTCAGAATCGTTGAGGTCTTCAGAAAAAGTATTATTAAGCAATATATTCCTAATTCTCTTATGTTTTTCTGTAGGATTATTTTTTCATTCAATATATAGTTCTGATGACGATGTTATTGATCTTGAAAAGCCCTCTTATTTTAAATCAAGAAAAGGAGCTATTAAAATTGGGAGAGTTATGGAAAGGGCACGTAAAAAAAACAATTTTTATCTCTCTCTTAAGGACCTTGAGAAGCATATGTTTGTGTGTGGTGCTACTGGTACAGGGAAAAGTAATTTTATTCAGCATTTTCTGATTGATTTCACAAAGCACTACGATATTCCGTTTTTATTGGTTGAATTCAAGGGTGAGTATCATTTTCTGCAAAGAGAAATAGATAATTTAATAATAATACGACCAGGAGAGAATTTTTCAATAAATATTTTTAATCCAGAAGGTTCTCTTCCAGAAGTCCATGCCGAAAGAATTTTTGATATTTTGAAGAGCGGGAAATTTTTAGACGATAGTTCAGAATTTTCTCCTCAGATGGAAAAAGTCTTAGTAGATATTTTAATAAAAGTCTGTGGAAACAAAGAGTTACAGAGTTGGAAAGGTTTTTATGAATATTGTAAAAAGTATGTCAACGATTACAAGAATAAAATTCCTATGTTGAGTCAAACACTTATCAGTATTACAAATAGAATTAGGAGGTTTTCCTTAGGGTCTCTTAAAGCAATATTTGATACAGAACATGAAATAAAAGTTAAAGATCTCTTCGAAAGGAATATTCTAATTGATTTGAGTTCTATAATTCGTTTAGGAGGGGAAAAAGAGGACGCTCTCTTTTTTCTTAACATGGTTTTAAAGTATTTATGGGATAAAAACCTCACACGTGGAGCATATAATTTTAGTGGAATAAAGCATATTACCATTATCGAGGACACTCAATATTTTGCTCCAAAAGATCTTACAAGACAAAATAAATTAACAACTTATTTAGAAGACATTGCTTTATTACAGAGGGGGACTGGTGAATGTTTAATCTCGATAGCTACTCGCCCGGATATAAGTGAAGAAATTTTGGCAAATTGCGGTGTTTTAGTATGCTTTAAAACGCATATGCAGAAAGAATTTTTGAGGAAATTATTAAACCTGAATGAGGAAAACGAATACTATCTATCTATTTTAGAAGATGGTCAGTGCATTGTCCGAGTAAATTCAATAAAGAGACCTTTTCTTCTTAGTGTGCCTTTTATTGAAAGAGAATGGTTAGAGACTTCGGAAATTAATAGAAATAATAAAAAAGTGTTAGAGAATTTTGAAAACCTTAGTGAAAGGAATTTAAAAGGCAAGAATAAAAAATACTTGCAAAAATTTCAGAGATCAATTGAAAAATGTGCTTCTTTTATGAATAAAATAAAATTAAAGTTAGTGAATTTTATGAAAATTTTTAGAAAAAAGTATAAAAATAAAGAATGGAGTTTTGGTTCAAACTCAATATTAAATGAAAATATAATCAAAAACGAAAATAATAGTGAAAAGGATGAAATCCGCTCTAGTAGCCATAATAATGATGATGACGATTTCAATAAATTAAAAAAATTTATTAAAGAATTATATGAGAAACAACAAAATAGCAAATAAGAATTAAATACTAGCAGAAATAAAATTATACTAATAATTTTAGAGAAGTTCTAAATCCAACGAGAAAACCAAAAAATAAGCCAAATCCGATAAAGGTTAGAAATTTCAACTTGGAACGAATGATGAATTTATTGAAAAATATTAAGTAGATGCCAATAGACATTAGAATCAAAGATAAAAATGATAAAAAGCTGATAAAAAAGAAAAAACTTTTCCCATATAAGTCAATTGAGTGGATTTCTTCTATTGAATTTATTGAATCAAATTCATTTCCCAAAAATTTCACAACAAATTCTGGTTCAGGAATAAATGTGAAAAAGCGATATAATAAAACGGTTAATCCTTTTGATAAGAAGCCTATGGAAATAAGTAGGCAAATTACGGTTCCTGTTCTCCCTCTTTTTTTAATCATTTCAATTTTACCCATAATTCGCTCGCTATATTCTTTTTCTCTTGCGCTCATAAGTAGAATTATTCCCATAATCAAAAAGATAAAAAACAAAATATAATTTCCAAAATGGAAAAAATTGTAAAAGAAATAGTTGAATCCATCAAAAAATTGGCTTATGGGATCAAGTATAGAACTAAAATCTGGTGGTGAATTGTAATTCAACATAAAACCCAAGAGATGTGAATTTATTATTTTGCATTATTGAACAGAAATTATTCCAAAAAGGAGTATTTAAAATTGTAATATTTTAAAAATAATTTAAAATAATAGCATTATTTCCAGGATGCTTAAATTCATATGTTATAATAATCCTATTATTTCTGATTGAATAAATCATATTGAGGTAATTTACTTTGTTAATATCAAGAAGAGTTGCTTCTCTTCCTAATCTATGAAATTTGTAGAATGGCTGTCTGAATTTGATATAATTGAAAATCTATTTAACTCTGAAATACTTCTTATCATTAATGGATCTGCACTTAAACCAGTTTCTATTGCGTGGACTTAAAGTATTCCACCTTTCAAAGCTTCTTTCATTGATTTAAAATCTACCTTAGCGCCTAAAATACTGAAAAATGGTGAAAAAATATTTTATTATTTAATTCTTGAACTCTAGATAATAGATTAAGTTAGCTCTTTTCTACAATAAAGACAAATATTAATAGCAAGCTTAGGACTAACAAATTTAAAATTATTATTAAAGGATCTCCCTTATCAAATAGTTTTAATTTAATTTATCTAATCTCTTCTAGATTTCCTACACCTACAATATCAGAATTAAAAACCTATGATTAATCTAAGTCTTAATCTTTATAAATGCATTGATCTTTATATTATATATGGAGAAATTAATTGTAGCACTATCCCGATTAGGATATATAATAGAAGCCGACAAAAAGAAATCCTTTAATATGAGTGTATTTAAAAATCGACTTTTTTGCCAAAAATTAATTTTTTTATTAAATGAGTTATCTAATGAGTTAAATTATAATTATAATTGGTATATAAGAGGCCCATATTCCCCAGATTTAACGAAGGATCTATTTTATATTGATGAATTGTGGAATCAAAATAGATCATTCATAGATATGATAAATGAGAAAAATGCTTATAATACGACTTTTGATAATGCTGTTTCTAGTATAAATAAATTAAAATCTTCTTTTGAAAAAGAATTCAGACGGGAATATGACACTGAAGACTTGGAAATCTTAGCCTCGCTCCTATTTATAGATAAACATACTTTTTCGAAATGTAGAAATTCAAAAACGAATACAATCAAAGAGTTTATTGAAAGAAAACCAGAATTAAAAGATCAACCAATTAGTAATTATTGGGATATATTAAAGTCATCTAACTTTATTTAGATTATTTATTTTGTTAACATTTTCGAATTAAATGGGTTAAAGTAATGGATTTATCTTATGTTAAAGAAATTTTTGATCCGATTTATGGTTTTATTAAATTAACTCAAGATGAAATAGACATTATAGATAAATTAATATTTCAAAGATTGCATAATATCAATCAATTGGGAACTTTACATATGGTATTTCCTACAGCTAGAAATACAAGATTCTCTCATTCACTTGGGGTTTTAGCTGTAACTTCGAAAATGATTGAAAGTTTTAAAAAATTGCCAAAACCTAATTCAAAAATTATAGAAAAGTTCGAAATACTAGAAAAATATCAAAAATTAATTAGAGCGGCTGCACTTCTACATGATATTGGTCATTTACCTTATTCGCATTGTACAGAATATATAATCGAAGATTACATAGTAGAAAAATATCCAAAAATTGAAATTAAGAAGAAATTTCATGAATGGCTAAGTGGTGAAATAATAAAAAAAACAGATATCTATTATCCAAGAGGGCCAGATCTTAGCATTATAGAACAAGATAGGGAAAATATCAGTCAAATTATTCAAGGCGCTTCAAGGTTCCCATTGTTTAATCAAATACTACATTCTGAACTTGATGCTGATAGAATGGATTATCTCGTTCGAGACTCCTATTCTACAGGTGTTTCATTTGGGCAGATTGATATGGATCAAATTTTAAGGAAAGCATTTATAAAAGAGCGAACTTCTACAGGACAACCACTATCAGACAATATACTTGTATATTCAACAAAGGCAATAAATGCCATTGACAATTACTATTTTGCACGAATGTTTATGTATAATTCAGTTTATTTTCATAAAGTCAAATGTTATTTTGATTATTTATTGAGTGAATCATATAGAATTATGATAAACTCTGATAAATTGAATGAGATAGAGGATTCCTTACCTATAAAGCCTGATAAAATATTATCACTAATATTAAATGAAAAAAAACTAAATGAGCAACAAATCCAAAGATTTTTTGAATTATGGCATATGTTTGATGATTATTATTTATGGAATTGTATGCGAAATTGCTGGCACAAATTGAAAAAGTTATCATCCAAACAATTTAATCCAGATCTTAAGTTGCTTAAAACTTATTTGGACTTATTATTCCAGAGAAAGAAATCGGAACTAATATGGGAGATAAATAGATTAAAAAGTATAATTAAAAATAACAAAGGAAAAAGAGTATTAGATAGCATTTTAGAAACGGTATTTAAAGATCTTGAATCTTGGATAAAAAATGAATTGAGTAAAGATTGTGCATCACCTCTGATTATATTAAACAATACAGTAGCTGCACCATTAAGTAATATAATTATGGAAGATCCTGAAGATCCAAATGATTATCAAGGTGAATCAATCCTTTTTCACGATCCTGATACTGATCAATTCCACTATTTAAATAATATTGAAAGTTCAATAAACTTTCAGAGTAATAAATCAGAATTCCACATTTTTCGAGTTTTTTGTCCTGACAATAAATTTAAAGATGAATTAAACATAAAAATCGAAGCAAAATATAATGAGTTGATTGATTCATCAATGAAAGAATATAATAATGCTATAAAAAAGTAAATGATCAAATGAATGTATGTGATAAAATCCATCTAGCAAAATTTCTTTCCCTCTAAATTTAACCCTCTAAATTTAAATTTCCAAATTTCGATAGATACTCAATAACTTCTTCTAATTTTTCGAAATTAGGAAATGTGACGATGAAATGTACTTTCTTTAATATAGAATTATTTCTCCAAATTGCTTCAATTTCAGTTTGTAATAAGAATTTCACTCCTGATACTTTTTCTATATAAAATAAACCATCTGAATATTCAATCAATTCTCTTTTTAGTTCGTTTAACAAGATATTATTGATTTATGGGAACTTACAAAGAATATTTGTCTTAATACCAACACAGCTTACTTTGCGTATACAATAGATTTTACATATTGCCCATTATGTAGGAGAATATTTCGAGGAGGACAATTTTCTTGTCCTCAATGTCACTCTAAAGATGTAAAAGTATATTCTAGGATAACTGGTTATTATAGTGAAGTAAATAGGTATAATCAAGGAAAAAGGGCAGAGTGGGAAGCTCGAAAACGTGAAAATATATTACATTAATGTAACAAAGAATAATTTTTGCAAATCAAAGAAGAAATAATGCAAAAATCCTAAGAAAAATGATTGCAAAAATAAGAAAATTAAATTCAGAGATAATGAGAACTCAACAAATTTTTCCATAATTTAAATTTAAAGAATAAGAATGGCTGAAAATAGTTAAGAGAAAATTGTATTTAATTATACTCTTTTTTGATTTATATTACACAATTATTAAATACTTACCAAAAATTTCACCTATTTCTGTAAGAGTTAAATATACAAATTTACCTTTTTTGGTTTTCTCAACTAAACCATAAGAAATTAAATCATGAAGAGCGTATGACAGTTTTGAGCGAAAAGATCTTTCATTAATGTTTTTATTTTTCCTATTTTTAACCAATTCGTTTATTTTACAAATATAATCTCTTTTTATTAATTTATTAAATATATCCTTCTGGAATTCTGTAAATTTTTTAAAAGGTAAAGCAGGTATTATTTTAATTTCATATTTTCCTGTTGTCCATCCACTCTGGAAGAAATTGTCTTTTATTCTAATTAATTCATCAACACATTCTTTAGGATTATGAAGAAGATCTTTATTGTTTAAGATTTCAATAAAATCTTGAACCAAATAGTTTGATGTTCTAGCATAAAAAGGAATTATTATATTCGGAACTAATCCTGCAAGATAAACTGCTGCGATTGCAAAAATTTTGGAAGATGTACTAATATTAACATAAATTTTATTGCAATTCTTTTTTAATTCTAAATCTGTAATTCCTTTCAATACCCTCATACAATCTTTTAAATCTGTCACATTTGCATTGATAATTTCTAAATTTTCTTCATATATTTTTATGAGGTTATTCTTTAAATCGTTGGCAAATAACCTTACTATATCACTTAATCTCTTTTCATCGTTATCATTTTCTTTCTCTTCACTCTGAATTAAATATAAATGGGTTATCCCAAATTTTTTAAATCCTGTTAAAATTCTGTCTTTTTCAAGACCAACTGGAGAAATCATAACCACTCGATTAAATTCTTTCATGATCCATAAATCCTCATTATATTATTTTAATATAAATATCAAAATAAAATATAATTTACTGAAATATTTAAAAAGTTAACAATAATTCTCAAATTTATTTGTGAATATAGAAAAATTTTTATATATATAAAACGAATCACTAGATAGATAGATATATTAATTGAAGGTATAAGAAGATGGGACTTGGCTATCAGAGTGAGAAAATCTATCCAATCAAAGATTACTTAAAGAATGAAGATTTTATTCAAAATCAAAGAATTAAAAAAATTCAAAAGCATAAATCCAAAGAATCTAAGAATTTTGTCTTACCCATAGAATGTCGCTTTTTTAAATTATGTAAATATTGTACTCTGAGTTTCTCTAATGAATGTTGCTTAAAATATAACTTAAAATTCTCAAATTTTCCAAAGGAATGCCAAAGCTGTTATAATTTAGATTTATGTCAAAGAGCTAATGAGAATAAAATCTCTGAAAATGAGATTCCAGACATTAAGAAAATTAATATTTTACAATATAATGTAAAGAATCCAGAATATGAATTAAAGCATAATTACATTCCCAAAATTGATATCCATTCCCCAAAACTAAGAAAGGAACAGATAAAAGTTATAAAATCTTGTAAAATTAAAATCTTAAATGTAAGCCTTCAAAAAATAATGTCCCCAAATGAGAATGAATTAATAAAGAGAGAATATTTGGTTGATTTGCACGAATTATTGAATTTTAGTGGAAGAATCCTTCTCACAACTAATATTCAAGATAAATTTTGTGAAAAGATAATGCAAAATATTCCAAAATTCATTGAACAGGTAAATTTGATGAATGTTGATGTTATAACAACCATAGATGCAAACTTCTATTGGAATCAACCTTTATTTATTACATTATTAAGATTAAAGGATATCACAATTGCCAATAGAAAAATTAATGAAATGAATTGCTCACAAATTGGATTAGTTCCACCAATGATACCAGTATTCACCAAGAAATATATGGACTTTATGCTAAAAGCAAATTTTAAAGTGATAGGCATTCCTATGCAAGAAATAAATAAAGATAATGAACGAGGCATTAAATCGAAAATTTTTCATACAGCAAATTCTATTAAAAACTATAAAACTTTTAAACTTTTATTAATATCAACTAGTCCAATAAAAGCAAGTCCTAAAGATTTGATTTTTCCTGATTATTATGCGAGTCTTACTTGGACATTTATAAAGAACTCAAAACTATTATCAAACGAGATTATTAATCAAAAAAGAAAACAAAAATTGCATAATTATAAAGAAATCGCAAGATCTAATAAAAATGAAATAAAAAATACTTATAACATTTGGTGGTAAAAAATGGGAGATTCAAGAACAAAAGGAACTCAAAATAAAAGAAAAAAAAAATACAATCCAAATAATTTTAAAAAGCTGGATGAATTCAAAGAAGCAGAACCTAGTTATTATACAGAAGTTCAAGAAAAATTAAAGGAATTTTTAAAAAATTATAATTCAAGAGATAAGGAAAAGATTAAAACACATCTAGAAACTATAGTAAAAGCATTAGAAAATGAAATTGACGGCTCCCTTAATTTACTCTTTGGAGGTTCAGTGAAAAAATACACATATGTGGATGGATTAAGTGACATTGACATGTTAGTATTTTTAAATAATTCAGATCTTAATAAAAAGTCACCAAAAGAAGTTTTAGATTATTTTAAAGGAAGATTGGAAACAAGATTACCTAATAGCGAGGTAACAATTGGTGATTTAGCTGTTACAGTGAAATTTAAAAGTTCGGATATTGAAATCCAGTTACTACCTACATTAAAAAGAAAAACTGGTGTAAAAATAGCAAGTACTAAAGATAATACATGGACTAAGATCATAAAACCAGAGAAATTTGCCAAAAATTTAACAGAAGTTAATAAAGAGAACAATGGTATGGTTGTCCCAGTAATAAAATTATTTAAACCGATTAATGAAAAAGCTCCAAAACAAGTTAAAATGTCAGGTTATCACATTGAGGCATTAGCTACAGATATTTTTAAAGATTATTCAGGTCCTAAAACAAATCCAAGGATGTTAATACATTTTATTAGGAAAGCTCAGATAAGGGTATTGAAACCAATAGGAGAGATAACTGGTCAATCTAAATATATTGATTCTAAATTGGGAGCATCAAATAGTCAAAACAGAAAAAAATTAAGTTCTTATCTTGGAAGAGTAACTAGGAAAATGGAGCATGCTATATCTAATTCTTCAGTAGATGAAATGGTGCGATTATTTGAGTGATTTTAATAAATTGAGGTTTCATATTTCTGGGAGTATAGATAACTCTGCATCAGCTCAAATTATAAAATTAACGCATAACTTCATAAAGAAGTTGGTTATTGAAATATTGAAAAGCAATGGACAGTTAAATATTACATTTGGGGATGAACTTAAAGTAAATGATTTATCATTAATCTTTGATTATACAATAATAGAAGGCATTAATGAATTTTATAAAGACATTTCAAATGATGAAAAATCCACTATATTAGCTATTTTATATCATTCATATAAAAGTAAAATACCTTCAGAAAGGAAAAAACTCGTTTCAGATTTAATGAAGTATAATTTTACAAGAATAAGAGAATTACCTAAATTATCAAGTTATGGAGGAAAATTACGTAGTGAATTAGCTAAAAAAACTGATATATTAATAATTTTGGGAGGCTCACGAGGTGTTAATGATCTAGTAGAAAAATGTATTCAAGAAAATAAAATTATAATTCCTTTGAATATTGAGCTAGGAAAACCTGGTGCGTTAAATTGCATTGATATGATTAATAAAAGGATTTTAAATTTTTATCCTTTAAATATAAAAGATTATATAATATCAGAGATTGCAAAATTTTGCCTTAAAACTAAATTAGATATTGAAGTAGCTATTGATAGGATATTAAATTTAGCTTTTATTCTGATTGAAGAAAAAGGAGAAGAAGTAGTGAAATTAATAATAAAAGATTTAAAATCACTACAAGAAAAAAACAGAGCTATAAAACCTGATGAAGATAAATATTCCATTATATTAGTGGAGTTTTTAAGAAGAAGTTTGAAAAGTTTGGGATATTTTCCTCATACTCAAGAACCCTCTGGTAAGACAAAAAAGGGTTATGATGATCAATTAACTCAAGGAGGTATGGGTGAATTAGATATCAGAATAGTTGATAAAAATAATGAATTAAAACATATCTGTGAAAATTTTATTTTAACTTATTTAAATTCGTCTGTGATTTCAGAACATTTGAATAAATTATTTGACTATGATGTTATTGGCCTCTCAGTAAATATAATCATTGTATATTCGAAAACAGATAATTTTTTCACTCTATGGATGAAGTATTTAGATTATCTAAAAAATTTTGATTGGAAATATCCCCTTTCAGATTTTTCTATTGAAGATATTTCCGAACAAAGAGACTGTCCAGCAGAAATTAAATTAACTGTTACAAAACATCATCGAGAAGGAATAATTTGTAAGTTATATCATATTTTTGTGAATTTAAAATAAGAATTTTTAAATAGTTATATTTAATTAATACACTTATGTCAAAACATAGAGAATTAGAACAGCAAGCTTCCTCATTTGCTAAGAAAATAGATAATTTTTTACATAAAAATACAAATTTTACAATTCATGGTGTAGCTCGTCAAGGTTCTCGAAAAGAAGGGACTCATAAGGATGAAAGTGACTTAGATATAGTTTTTGCAATATCTGGTGACCCAGATAGAGAAGAAGTCTACCCTGATTTAGCTGAAAAGTTAAAAAAAATAATGAATGTTCAAGCTGATCTCGGAGAAAATGGAAATGTGATCAATATTAAAAAGGGAGAATTAGATATTGATTTGGTATTATTAACTAAGGAGAAATTTGAAAAGCAAATTCGAGATAATAAAATAAAGAGAATAAGTACTTCTTAAAATTGAAGCTAATACTATAATATTATTGGACATTTAAGTATTTTAATAATAGATAATAATTTTTTATGATAATTAAGTAAATTGGTAAGAATTTTATTAAATAAGCTATAGGTCATTAAATCATGAATGAAGTGCATTATCCTGGCCCTGAACCTAAAGGAATTGTATATTACCATATGACAGAAAATAATAAACATGCTATTCATGTCAAATTAGACGAGTTAGATCAAAATGCTATTTTGAATTATGCATTTGGTACGATTTCTGATGATTTTGTAAATTGGAAATGGAAATCTGTAAAAATTAATTTAATTCACACTAAATCAGCAAATACTTTTCGTGATGAACTAGAAAATGAAAATGATATAATTAAAGGGTATATCTTAATTAATGAAAATGGAGAAATTATAGAAAAAGATTTTAGTCCTCTTTGTCTTGGAATTGGTGGTATCAGAATGACTTCGATAGATAAGGATGGTAGCCAACAAGTATTTAAATTGAAACCAATCACAATACATGATCTTCCACAAGTTCCAGTAAAAACTGAATTTTATGAATATGGTGATATGTCCATACACCAGAGAATTTTAGATTTTATACAAAAAAAATCAATTGGAAATAAGGTAATAAAGATTTGCGATCCTTATTTATCATCAAGTCTCATATCGTTAATAAAAAATGCTCTTCCTGGAGATTTAGAAATTCAAATTTTAACTTATAAAATTAATCAAAATGATTATATTCCTATAAAAAATGAATTAAATTCAATAAGCAGTCAAATAAAAATCTCTATAAAAGTATTAAATGTTAGAGGAAAAACTTTAGATATTCATCAAAATACAAGAATCCCCAATCCTTTTCATGACCGCTTTATTATGAGTGGCGGAGATGTTCTCATTATTGGGACTTCTCTTAATTCTATCATAATAAATTCTACTTTTATTAATCAAATGTCAAATTTTAAAGCATTAGAGGAAAAATTTGATGAGTGGTTTTCTGGTAATGATATTTTATATTCTGGAAGTACTCTTTTTTTTGAAGACTTAGTCATATAATCTTCTTACAAATTGTTAAATAGTTAAAAATCCTCCAACTAAAATAATGTTATTATTGATATAAATTTCTATTTAGTATTGTTCCTATAATGCCTGAACATTTTAAGAAATGGGTAGAAAAACCACAACCATTAAAAGAAGAATCTTTATCATCTTGGATGATTAGGACAGCACTCGCAAATTTAAATAGTTTGTCTTCGCTATTGGATTATATAAAAGTTTACTATGCTGACTCAATTATATATGATATTAATGAGGATTATGACTTTAATTGGTATTATGATTTATTAGAAATTTTTACTACAAAAACTCAAGTTCCTATGGAAACTTTAAAAAAAATGAGTCTTTCCTATCTGAATTTTAAAGTTGATGAGATTACAAAAGTTAAAGAGGATACTTCTTGGAGAAATAGCATATTTCAAGAATTATGGTTTACAAAATGGAAATCAGTATACGGAACAGGATTAAGATTTTGTCCTTTATGCCTAAAAGAAGATGGAATTCCGTTTTTTCGTAATAGATGGAGACTGCGATATATTACTTTTTGCCCAAATCATTATTGTCTAATGGAAAAATTTTGGTTGAATCTGAAGGAAGAAATAAAGGTTGTACCTTTATTGTGAGAATACCAATAAATAATAGTGATAAAAATTAAAAAAGAGTAAGTAATTTTCTTATCTATTTTTATAACTTACAATCAGCATTTAATACTTTTATCTTTTAAATAGTGTTAAATATTAGAAAATATATGAAGAAGGAAAATTCACTTAAAGAAATTCAACAAATTGTTAATAATTGGATTAAGGATCATGGAGGATATTGGCCTCCATTATCTATGATTTCTGCCATTATGGAAGAATTAGGGGAATTAGCAAGAGAGGTTAACTTTCTTGAAGGTTTTAAACCAAAAAAAGTTAATAAAGAAATAAAATCTAATGTAGGGGAAGAACTTACAGATCTTCTATTTTCAATAATTTGTGTTGCTAATCATTATAAAATTGATTTAAGTGATGAGTTAGATAAAACAATTAATAAATATTCTGAAAGAGACTCAAGAAGATTTCTTTAATCCAAATCTTAAGAGCTATTAATATGAGTAGTTTTTTATTAATTTATTTTAATTTGAAAAATTTTAATTGTTTGTATTTTTCTATTATGTGAAATATTAGGAATAGATCTCTAGGATCAATTTGTTTTCAAATAAAAGATGTTGGAAGAAGGCTTAAAGAAACAGGAAATACTCAAGATTCTCGAAGAAAAATTAAAGAATGATTTCACCTATGAATCTGGTTCAATTTTAGGATCTATGTGTACAGAACCTCTTGAATTCGGAAAAGAGGTTTATTTGAAGTATATTTCTAAAAATTTGGGAGATCCAGGATTGTTTCTCGGTACAGCTACTTTAGAAGAAGAATTAATTTCTGAAATTGGTGAAATTTTTGGAGGACAAAACATAATTGGTACGTTTACTACAGGTGGTTCTGAAGCGAATCTTATTGCAATGAGAATAGCAAAAAAATTAAGACCAGATATTAAAAAACCAGAAGTTGTTTTACCTATTTCAGCTCATATCTCTTTTGATAAAGCAGCCGATTTGCTTGGAATTAAGTTGAGAAAAGCTAAACTTAAAGGAAATTATGAATTAGATTTGAGCGATTTTGAATCTCTTATTAATAAAAATACCTGTGGAGTTGTTGGAATCGCTGGTACAACTTCTTTGGGTTTAATAGATCCTATTGAAGATATTGGCAAAATAATTGAAGGAAAAAGCATATTTTTTCATATTGATGCTGCATTTGGTGGTTTTATATTACCTTTTTTAAAAAAATTAAATTATAATATACCACCATGGGATTTCAATGTTAAATCAGTGGGATCAATTACAGCCGATCCACATAAAATGGGATTAGGAATTATTCCATCTGGGGGTCTCTTTATAAGAGATGAGTCTATTTTGCAAAAAACAGGATTTGAGGTTCCATATTTAGCAGGAGGCAATTTTAAACATTTCCATATTGTAGGAACTCGCCCAGGTGGTACTATTATTGCATTTTGGGCGATTTTAAAATCTCTAGGAATTAAAGGGTTTAAAGAAATAGTGAGAAGATGCATGGTTAATGCTCATTTTTTAGCTGAAAGGATTACTGAAATTGAGGGGATTAAATTAGCTACTGATCCTATTATGAACGTAGTTGGAATAACAACAGAAAATGGAGAAAGTATTTGTAATATTGAAGAAGAATTACGAAAAAAAAATTGGATGTTAGGTAAATTTACTGATTTTAATTTGATAAGAGTTGTAATGATGCCACATATTGTAAGAGAGCATATAATAAAATTTATTGAGGATTTAGAGAAAATAATAAAAAAACTGAAAATTACCTAATATAGTTTCATTAATCTAAATCCTTCCAAGATTTTATTTCTAAAACCTTTAGTTCTTTACCTATTAATTCTGAAAGTCTATTTATCTTATCTAAATTAAATTTATCTGTAAAATTTCCTTTTTCATAGATAAATACTAAATCTTTTTCGTCCCAAGTTTCATTTTTTATTTGATTTATCAAACGATCGCATTTTTTTTTAATAGTTTGAAGTTGTTCGTTTTTAATGTCTGGATTAAGAACTATATAGTCTTCAAAAAATAATGGTCCTCCTGAAACAATCAAACGACGAGGATCTATACCTATATTTTTTAGTTTTTTTTTTGAAGAATTAGCTGAAATTAAGGCGAAGTTATTGCTATTCAGAGTTTTAAGTATGTTATCTCTTAAAGTAGTTGTTGTAAATACTGAATTTTCATCTTTTAAGTACTTAGAAAATATTGGTTTAAGTTTATTATACAAAGATTTTAACAATTCGATAAATTTTTCATTTTGTACATCATCAAATTCAAAGTTGGGAGCAATATTTCTTATTAGTATTTTAATTTCAATTAAATTATTAATTGCATTTAAAAGGGCTTTAACTTCTTCAGAATTAATTTTTTTCCAACTAGAGTTATATATTATAATATCTTAAATAAGGGTCAGAACTCTATTAAAATTATTGTTCCAAATACTTAAGTCAATAAAAAATATATTTAAAGACAAAAAATTATTTAATATTTAGTAATAAATTATTTGGGATTTACATTTCAAAAATATTGGAACTAAAATAATGGGGAAAGATAAAAAAACACTAGGAATTAAAACAACAAGGTATTTTACTAAAAACTGTACTAAATGTGGCTTTGAATATCCAAATTGGTTTACAAATTGTCCGAAATGTGGAGCTGCATGGGATGAAATGGAAGCAATAAGAATTGGTACTTCTGAAGAAGCCCAAAAAAAGACTATTAAAATTGTTGTTAAAATCACTGAAGAAGATTTTAATAAAACAATTTCAATAGTTAATTTAATTTTTAGTGCTGACAGAGGGAAATCATGGTATCAAATGGAAATGGATATCAAAATGGATTATTTTATTTCGGAAATTGCTGAAGTTCCAGTTGGTTCAATAATAATTTATTATATAGAAGTCTATTTGGAAGATGGAGAAAGAATTATTGAGAATAATAACGGCAAATATTTCTATTATAAAGTAGGTGAGCCAATCGAAGAGATTCAGCAATCTCCACCAAAACCAGAGGTAAAAGTTATTAAAGATAATATAAAACAAGCATCTATTAAACCTCAAGAATATTATAAGCCACAAGTAAAAAAAGCACCACCAAAAACCTATATAGCAAGAGATATGATTGAAAAATCCGTTAAAATACCCCAAGAACCTATGAAAGCGCCTACGGAACAAAAAATGTCTCAAATTGAGACTAATGATGATGTAACAATCTTTGGGAGACCTCAAACAAGAATTGATCCTAATTTAAAGATTTGTCCCCATTGCAATTCAAAGATTAAGAAAATGTGGAGTACTTGTCCTATATGTGGAAAAAATATTTAATGTTTTTAATCGTATTTTAAAAATTATTATTCAATATAATTATATTTAAGAAAGATTATACAGATCGGGATTTACACTTATTTATGATTAGGGAATAAAAAGTGAAGTAAAATTCATAGTTTAGTTCCGCACTTATTACAAAAAGCATAATCTGAAGATAATATTGCACCGCATTGTTTACAAATTATTATTTCCTTACTTGCACGTTGTTGGTCTATCTTTTGGTTAATTGGTACAACAGGGGTTGTTGGAGTTGTACTTTCAATATCAGCTACATTAGGGATTATTCTTAATTTACTACTTTCTTGTATTTCAGACTTTTTAGTAGCAGCAAAAGGGATAAATGTAGAGGTTTTCGCTTGATCTGATTCTTCAGCTTTTTGGGTTAAAGCTTGAAAAAGTGAAGGTGTTTCTGATGCTGTAGAAGTTGATGGTGTAGGTTGTATTGGTATAGGTATTTTTACTTCAACCTTTTCTTTCTTTTCTTTCTTTTCCTTCTTAGCTGTTTTCATATCTTTTATAAGTCTTTCTTGCTTTTCTCTTGCTTCTTGGATCTTTTTCTCCTTCTCTAATTTAGCTTTTTCTTTTTCTTCTTTCTTTTTCTGTTTGGCTAATTTTTTCTTATCTTTCTTAGATATAATAGTCTCAGGCATATAATCTATTAATGATTCTGATGATGATTCGGATATAGTTTCGACAGGTATGTCTAATGCCATAGATGTTGGTTTAGGCGGTTCTTCTTTCTTTGTAATTAGAAAAGGAGCAGGAGCTTTAGTTGTTTCTACATGTTGTATTTCTTTAGGGGCTTGAAATCCTTCTGGTGGTGGCGCTGGAATAGGAATGCTTGAAGTAAAAGGCACTGCTTTAGGTTTATAACTCCCTCTATCAGTAGATGTGGAAATATCTGAAGAAGTAGTAATAACGGGCTTTTGTTCTGCTCCTTCAGATAATATTTCATCAGGGGTTTTAAATTCGAATTCAACTTGTTTTTCGCCTTTTTCTTCTATTTTTGGTTCTGGAATAAGAATATCTGGTTCTAATTCTGGTTCAAATATATGAATAGGTTCGGATTTTTCCATTGGGCTTGGTTCAGGGACTGGAGGAGCTTCAAATTCAAATTCTGGTTCTGGTTCGAATGTAGGAGTTGGTTCAGGGACTGGGGGTGCAGAGAAATTATATTCTGGTTCTGATAGAGTAGCGGGTGAAGTTATAGCTTTAGGTACACCAAGAATTTGACCAGGACTATAAATAATGTTTTTGGATATTAATTGATCTGGTACTCCTGATCCTATCATTAGACAAGCTAGAATATAGAAACAATCGCCAACACCCTCACCTGTCTTTGCTGAAGTTTCCATATAATACAAATTAAAATCTCTTGTGAAATTGTTAATCTCTTCTATTGAGATTACTCTTTCATCAGTTAAATCACTCTTATTTCCGACTAATAATAGTGGGATCTCACTTTTTACATTTGCTCTGACTTCTTCGATCCATTGAGGTAAATGTTCGAAGCTAGCAGAATTTGTAAGATCAAAGATCATTAAAGCTCCTAAAGATCCTCGATAATACATTGGTCTTATAGAACTAAATCTTTCTTGTCCACCTGTATCCCAGATTTGTAGCTTCGATCGAATTGGTCCTTCATTAGTATCAATAGTAATGGTCTTCACATGAAAGTTTGCGCCCCTAGAGGGAATTCCTCTTAGTTACTACGCCAATTGTCATTTTGTAATCTTCTGTGAAGAACCCTTTACTAAAACGAAGCGTTAATGCAGTTTTACCAACTCCACCGTCTCCCACAACAATGGATTTAAATAGAAAGTCGTATTCTTCAGCCATTACATGTCCACTTATTTAAATTAATAGTTTTAAATTACTTCTTTAAATATTCAATTTTTTATATATAATAACTATAAATATGAATTTATAATTTTATTTATATCGTAAAATAGATTATATTCAGATATTTTTCCAATATTATTTCTTTATCTTTGTTTGTAATAAAAAAAAATAAAATCTAAATCAATTTGTGAGCTTCTTCATTAATATCAACGCTTTCGAACCATTCATTAATTTTATCTAAATCTTCTTCAGGAAATTCATATGAATGCTCATGATCAGGATATGTGCCACTTATTACTTCATTCCTATAAATATCTAATGCTTGATGTATTGATTCTCCAATTTTGCCAAAATATTTAAGAAATTTAGGTTTAAATTCAGTAAAAATTCCTAACATATCATGAATAACTAATATCTGACCGTCACAATGTGGTCCAGCACCGATACCAATAGTTGGAACCTCTACAGTACTTGTAATTAACTTCGCAATTTGCCAAGGAATACTCTCCAAAACAATCGAAAAAACACCCATTTCTTCCAAATTTTTAGCATCTAAAATGAGCTTTTTCGCAGCTTCTAAAGTCTTTCCTTGAACTAAAAAACCACCAAATTTATAAATTGCTTGGGGTGTGAGACCAATATGACCCATAACTTGAATATCTGCATTAATCATTGCTTTTATCGTTGGACAAATTTCAGTCCCGCCCTCAACTTTAACAGCTTCAGCACCACCTTCCTGAATAAATCTTCCTGCATTTTTTAAAGCTTCTTTTATATCAATTTTATAAGAAAGAAAAGGCATATCACCAACTATCAATGCATTTGAGACTGCTCGACTTACAGCCTTAGTATGATGAATCATCTCGTCCATGGTGACAGATAACGTATTTCTATATCCAAGCATAACCATCGAAAGTGAATCCCCGACAAGAATTAAATCAAAATTACTCGCATCGACAATTTTAGTAAATGAATAGTCATATGATGTTATTGTAACTATCTTTTCACCTTTCTTTTTCTTCTCTATAATATCTTTAATAGTTACTTTTTGTAAAGCCATATATTCAACTAACTTAATAATTTTGAAAAATCTTATGAAAACCAAATTAAATATTAATATTTTTTTTTTAAGAAAAAGCGCTAATAAACATTTCAAAGTATATATTATTTGGATTTCGATTGGTAAAAATTTTTCTCTTAAAAAGCTGGAGCCAGAGGGGAGATTTGAACTCCCGTAAACAACTCTGCAGGCTGTCGCCCTGCCAGTCTAGGCGACTCTGGCAAAGGTTAAATTGATTTGAAATTAGAACTTATTTAATATAAATGTAAGCAAAATTTTAATTTTTTTATTAAATTAAGTAAAAGTAGATTCCAAAATTATTTCTAACTTATCTACTTCTTTTTTTAATTCGAGAATTTTCCTTAAAGGAGTTGAAATACCTAGGTAAAAGGTAGTAATTTCATTACCAATTGATATATCGAATTTTTTTACGTATTCAGTA
The DNA here is from genome assembly GCA_019057865.1 of Promethearchaeota archaeon. Classification (GTDB taxonomy): domain Archaea; phylum Asgardarchaeota; class Lokiarchaeia; order Sigyniarchaeales; family SOKP01; genus Loki-b32. The sequence goes on along the minus strand of JAHLWP010000044.1, from coordinate 9,464 downwards.
TTTTCTTTAGAGAATGTCATTCTTTCATCGATATTAACATCGTGATCACCTAATCTTTGAAAAAATTCTAAATGATCATTTATTTTGTTAGTTATTATCTCTTCAAAATCTCTTATATCCATTGTTTCGTTGTAATAATCAGAAATAATTAGACCATTACTAGTATATAAAGTTAAATGGTTACAATTAAAATTAACGACTATATTTTGCAATTTAGAGTTAATTCTCTCTGTATTTAACAATTTATTTAAAGAGTATGATAAAGCTTTTGATAATGAAGAAATATCATAGTATGATGTATTAAAAAACCTGAATTGTAAATCTTTATTTCGGGTTAAAACTAAATTTTTAATCATTTCTATTCTATCAACGAAATCTTCGCTATTTTTAAACTTTGGGTCATATTTATGAAAGCATATTATAATTTCATTCGAATATTCTAAACTTCTAAAAATATCCAAAAGATCGGATAAATATTGAATTGATTCCTCAAATCTTAATTCATCTTGAACATCAATAAGATAGTAAAGATAATTAGTATCAGTGAAATATACAGGATTATTAATATAAATTTTTCTAAACCTTTCTTGTCCACCCATATCCTAAAGATTTATACAATAAAGATTTAAAAAATTAAAGGAACTATAATCAATATTTATAGTTGGTTTTAAGATTTTTACCCGTTCATAGAAATTATATTTTTGTCTTAAAGCAATTAAAAAACTAGTCTTACCTGCGTTATCTAGGCCTGCTATAATTAATTTGATTTCAGCTGTATTATGTAATTCATGTGTCATTTTAATTTTTTAATTTGATATTCTATATTGTATATTTAAATTCTCTAAAAATATAATAAATAAACTAATTTGGCTTATTTATGTTTTATTCATTTTTTATTGGTAAGATTTTTTAACAAAAGCTTCATATATAATTCTACCAATTAAAAGAAGAAATTGATGTTTATGGTAGATCCAAAAGATATTGATTTTTATTCATTAGGTTTCAGGTATCTTAAAACCAAAACCATGTTTGTATCAGATTATAAGAATGGAAAATGGGATGATGGAAATTTAATACCATTTGGAAGTTTTGAAATCTCACCAGCTGCATGTGTATTGAATTATGGGCAAGGTATATTCGAGGGTATGAAAGCTTTGAGGACAAAAACTGGAGAAATTGTGTTATTTCGACCTGAAGAAAATGGTAAAAGATTCAATATGAGTGCTAGAAGGATGGTAATGCCGGAATATGATGTTGATAAATTTTTAGAATCGGTTAAGAAGGTTGTCAAAGCTAATGAAGAATATATTCCACCATATGATAGTGGTGGAGCATTATATATACGACCTTTAATGATTGGAAATGGACCAATTGTAGGTGTTGCCCCTGCGGAGGAATTTAAATTTATAGTTTTTACTGTACCTGTAGGACCTTACTTTCCTGAGGGGTTTAATGGAATTGATCTAGAAATTTCGAAAAAATATACTAGAGCTGCACCAGGAGGTACTGGATCTGCTAAAACGTGTTGCAATTATGCAGGAACTATGTTACCCGTAAAAGAAACGAAAGCCAAAGGTTTTGCCCAAATACTTTATTTAGATGCTTTAAATATGGAATATGTTGAAGAAGTTGGAACCGCTAATTTTTTCGGTTTAATTGATAGCAAATTAGCTACTCCAAGAAAGACAGGAACTATTTTAGAAGGAATTACAAGAGAGGCTATTTTAGAACTCTGCTCAAAAAAACTTAGAATAGAAGTTGAAGAAAGAGATATTTCCTATAAAGAATTGTTTGAAGAAAGTTGCACAGAAGCTTTCTGTACTGGAACTGCTGCTGTTATAACTCCAATATCATCTGTATTTTTAGAAGGGAAAAAAAGAGTGTTTAACAACGGGGAGCCTGGAGAATTAACTATAAAACTTTATGAACTTTTGAATAGTATTCAACGATTAGAAATCGAGGATGAGTTTGGCTGGATCGTTAAAATATCATAAATGTTTACTTTTATAAAAAGAGTTAATTAAAAGAAATAATCATAAGATTTTCTTTAGCTACAATCTGAAATATATTCTATCAAAAAATCAAAAGCTCTTTTAATATTATAACCAGTTTTTGATGATACATCAAAATAACCAATAATATTTTTGTAGTATTTCCTTATTTCTGAAATATATTCATTGAGAAATGAATAATCATTGAGATTTGTTATATCGTTTTTTGTGCCTAAAATTAAAGTGGGTATATTTCCATAATTAGAAAGTTTTGTAATCCATTCATATACAGTTTCAAGTGTATTTAATCGTGTTAAGTCAAATAAAATAAAAGCAGCTATTGATCCATCTACAAAACTGTTTAATAAACTTCTAAAATGGTTTTGACCAGCAAAATCCCACATTATAAAATTGTATTCAGTATCATTAACTGAGACACTTTTAGAAAAAAAATCCACCCCTTTAGTTAAATCACTGTTAATGTTAAACTTATCATGAACTAATCGATTTAAAAAGCAAGTCTTTCCTACTCCTCCATCTCCCGAAACGACAATCTTAACCGTTTTTCTCATGATAATATTATCTATTTAGTTTAAAATATAAAAATGACAATAAAATTTGATTTCCGTAATAATAGAAAAAAAAAAAACTTTTTTAAAATATATAAAATTTGATCAGATTCGTTTAGTTTGTATATTCTTTAGGTAAGTTGACATAAAAGTCCAAATTAGTACACTTTTTGTATTTAAAATCTTAAATCACATTTTTAAAAGAATTATTTTAGAGAAAATAATAGGAAAGTTATAGTCCATTATATTATTACTAAAATGATATAAAATCTTTAATATTATTAAGAATATATCTTAACTGATTGAGGACTTAAAAATCGATTCATTTATTGATAAGAGGTGTATAAATCTGGTTAATTACAAATCTATTGTTAAGGATTTGCAAAAACATTATTCTGATGCATCAGAAGTGGTAGTAGTAAATAGATCGGGAAAAATATTATATTCAACCGATAATTGGAGCGTTAAAAGAGATATTAATGATTTACTTTCAAGTTGGGGAAGTGGAAATGCACAATCTGTGAATTTGAATAAAATCAGGTATTCTATCCTTCAAATGGAATCAGAGCGTTTTATTGCTACTAATCGACATAAGAAAGGACATTTAGTTGGCACCTCTACACCAGATGGAGATAAATATATGATTGCGCATATTAAACCTAAAGCAAAAGGGTGGTATCATATGGCTTATCCTGCTATAGCTAGAGCTGCTGCAATGATTGAAAAAGGTTCGAAATCAAAATTCATTGAAACTAAAGTAGATTTATCAAGCGAAAGTGAAGCTAAAATTATACATAATACAACACCTATCTTAACTCCAAAATCTATGACGGTTGATCCAGTCTTAAAGGCGGAAATTGAGGGTTTTTTAGAATGGATTAAAAATCCTCAGGGTTTATCTGGTTATATCTCTTATTATTTGCAGCAAAATGATCATAATGCAATTTCAAGACTTTCTAATATTTATGAAGAGTTATATAGAATTTGTAATACCTAAAATTATGATTAGATTAATCATTGAAACTTCTTTATTAATGAAAAAAAATAAAAAACATACTGACTGATAATTTCCTTGATGTTAAAATTTACAATAAATAAATTTCTTGAGTTAAGGTTGGAAAATGGTAGGACAAATATATACGTGAATAATAAACTATTTTTACAATGTAAATACCTATTAATAAAAATCCCCATAAATGAAATAGAATCTTTTGAAGAAATTTCTTCAATTAACGAGGTTATAGATAAATTAGATAAAACCTTAGAGGTTTCAGAAAAGAAATATAATATAATTTCTCCCGAGATTCAATTCTGGGGTCATTGTTCTAATCTACAGGCATGGTATGAAAATAATTATAATAATTGTTTAATGCATTCAAATTTAGCTTTTCCATTATTGAAAAGATTAACCGAAGCAGGAGATATTATCGCAAAAAATGTATTTAAAGAAGAAATCGCCAAAAGATTTGATGAGGGGCAATTAAGTGTTATACAATGCTTGCTTTATAATGGATATTTAGATTACCTAAATGAGGATGAGAGAGAATATGTATTAGATCAGTCAAGTTCTAAATTGTTTAAAAATATAATTAACAAACTTAAAGGATTCGTAAATTTTACACCAATTAATTATTTAAAAATAAAGAATATTATAGAATTAGTAATATTTATTGATTTAATGTACAATAAGTCCTTCCTCCTCCATATATTTGAAAAATTACCAAAACAAATGAAAGAAGAATTTGCAAACATAGTTATACTTCACTTAAACTACAAAGAATTTAAGGATTTTAAAATTTCATATGGAAAATTTTACATTTTTTTTCATCGAATTCTTAAATATTTTTATGATAAATATCCAAAGATTAGTGAATTACTGAAGTTTCTTGATTCTGGGTTTTATAATGCTGATATGCCTTTATCTGAGAAGTTTTCTCATGGTACTTTTTTTTATAGCCATTATATTAGTGAATTTTAACTGTTTAATTGGCTTAGACTGAATTTGAAATGTTCTAAAAAAAATTATAGAATAAGAGCTATTTATATTAAATTTCTTCTCTAAGTTTTAATATTTTTTTCTTAAATTTTTTGATTCGAGGATCAATAATATTATAGATAAGAAAACTTTCAAGGATCTTTAAAGCCTTCTGATAGTAATTTATACTATTAATAATATCTCCATTTTTTTCGGTATTTTCAGCCATTTCAATATTAAAATTCAATTCTATTTGTTTAGATTTACTTTCTAGATCAAAAATTTTTTGTGAAATTTTATTTATATCTTCTTTTAAATTAAACTCTTTTGCTATTAATAAAGCTTTATTATATTCTTTATCTGTTACTTGATATACTAATTCCTTCTCTGCTGTTTTTCCTTTTTTCATAAATTCTCTTATCATTTTCTTTGCTGTTTCTTCATCAATATTTTCTATATTTTCCTTTAAATTATCAATATCACTATCATCGATAATAATGGATGATATTGATTTTATTTTAGTAATTCTTTTATGATTTGCTTCTTGAAGTGTCTCGATTCTATTTGCTATTGTTTCAATAGGCGTAGGTACTATAATTCTTTTTTCTAATAACTGATAAATTTCATAGAGAACAATATTAGGTTCGATATGAACAATTTTTTTAAGGCTATTAAGCATATTATTAACAAAAAAAAATGGTTTTGTACTAATTAATTCTTTTGCTAGGTTGATAATTGCTTTTTGAATTAAATTTCTTTTAATTTTTTCCAGTTCAAGTGGAGGAATTGAATGTGCTAGAGTCATAGGGAAGACTAGATCAATATAAAAAGATTTTATTATATTCTCAACCATATCTTTAATATCAATAGAACCACTACTTTGGAAATTAACAAATTCTTCTTTGAAATGATCTTCGAATTGGTCAAGAAACCGAAAAACGTTGTTTCTCATTTCATCAGAAGCTTTATGGTCAAGAATTAAACAGACTCGGATATATTTTCCATCCTTAAGTAAAATATTAAAATTTTTATATTGAAATTCGTAAAAATGGTATTCAAACATAGATTTTGCTTTATGAATTGATACTTCACTTGATTCAGAAAAAATAATATTCGCTTGTATAAAACCACTCAATAAACTCGCATCAACATCAACTCCAGAAACATCATAATTCAATAATGTTAATCCGGATTCTTTTTCCATTATTATAATAGTTTTAATATTTAAAACATCCAGAAATTTTTGCCAGATTATATCTTGTTCTAATTTAAGTCTTTTTTCTTCAGAATCCAATTCAAAAATTTCTAGGTTAGAATCTATTTCAAATCCTAGCTCTTTTAATTTATTTTTAATACATAAAGCACAGTTTTTTGCATTTTTAGGACATTTATTTTTGGAATATCCACAATTAAATCCAATGCGATTAATTTGAAAATAAACCATCAGAATCACGATTATCTATTAATAATGAATTAAAATTGAATTAACCCCGATAATCTTTTTATATTAATTCAATATTTTTTTTCTGTTTTATTTTTAGTAAATTAAAAATTTTTAAATTTATAGTAATTAAATTGAAATAGTAAAAATATTAGTTGTTATATTCTCATAAATCTTAAATAAAACTTTCATTAAAAAACCTCAAATAAATGATTTTCCTTTTAATGGTTTTCCATTGCATTAATACTCACATTTATTTTTTTAACCAATTTTTTAATGAGGAAATTGATTTATTTGTTTAGATAGAAGATTTTGAAAGTTTGAATTAAAAAAAATTGTTATGCTGGTAATTTAGATGAAAAAGTTGGCAGAAAAACTATCTCAAATAGAACTAGAATTACCCAAATGGACAAGAAAAGTATTATATGAACATTTATTAATAATTAATTTTGTGTTCATAATTGTTTAATCTGTTTATTCTTTGATTCTTGAACTAAAATCCAAAAATTTTTTACTAGTTCTTCCAGACAAGGAAAATCTGGTATATTATGTTCAGCTAGCATATTTGAAATTCGCTTAACTTCATCATTTTCACCAATTAACCAAAAGAAAATTGGTTTTTTTGCATTATTAACATTTTCTATTATTTGATCGAGATTATTCATGGCACTAAAACGTTTTGAACAAAATAACATGTTAAATATACCCTCAATTTCAGATTTCCCTAATATTACTTTGTATACTTTATTCATTACTACTTCAGTCTTAATACCACTCATCATTGCTTTTTCCATCGCAGGCCATATATCTATAAAAGCAAATTTATTTGGGGGCATCCATTCAGGAAATACCTCTTTTAAAGTTTTGTATGTCTCATTGTCTAAGATTGGAAAATTTAGTCCATACTGCATTGTAAGATCTGCCGAAATTGTACCAGCACCTCCAGAGCCAGCAATCATAGCTATATTTCCTTGTTTAGGTAAGTTTTTGCCAGTATTATACATCATTGAAAATGTTCCTGCAAACTGGAATAATTCATGAAAGCTATTGGCTCTTATAACACCAGATTGTTTAATTATTGCATTTATCAATTCTGAATTTTCAGCAAGAGCCCCAGTATGACTTAAAGAAGCTTTTTGACCTAAAGAAGTCAAACCTCCTTTTACTAGAATAATTGTTTTATTAGGAATAGTTTTTGTTTTTCTACATAATTGAATAAATTTCCGAGGATTTCTAAATGATTCAAGATATACAGCAATTACATTTACGGTAGAATCATTAATCAAATAGTCTAAAAATTCAATTTCACTTAAATCCATTTTATTTCCTATTGAACATGAATATCTAAAACCGAGATTAGGGTATTTCTCCATTATATACATGAGATATCCTCCATTTAGCATTCCAGATTGACTTATAATTGCGATATTTCCTCGTTTATATTGAGTAAAAACACCAAAACTAGAAAAAAAGCCACCTCTTTCATCACCTTCACTAATACTGTCTCCATCAATTCTAGTAAGACCCATACAATTAGGTCCTACTATTCGAATTTTAGAAAAATCATCTGTAATTTTTAGGATTTTATTTTTTAATTCAAGACCTTTATCTCCTACCTCTTCAAATCCTGAAGCCTCAATGATGGCTCCTTTAATCCCTTTTTTAATACATTCTTCTAATAACTCTGGAATAATGCGATTTGACACATAGAAAATCGCAAGATCGACTTCTTCTTCAATTTCTAGAACTGACTTTTTGAATTCTAAGCCAAATAATTTCCCTTTTGAGTTAGGATTAACAGGAAAAATGCTTCCTTTATAATTATTTGATTTAAGATTATTTACTATACGATACCCACCTTTTACCGGATTTTTTGATGCTCCTATCACTGCTACGGATTTTGGATGGAGAAACATATCAATTATATTTGTACTTACCAATTCCATTGCTCTTTTTCATTTGATTATAGGTTGAATTTTTGAATATTGTTAATATACATTGCGATGTATTACTTATAATTTATAATTTGAATAATATTAATTATAATTTCAATAATTCTAATTTTTCTATTTACGTTAATTTAGAGAATCAATTCATTGACAAAAATAGTAAATTATTTACGTAGCTCTACTTATTCTTAAATTCTTATACACTTAACACAGTGATCCAATATTACCTCAGATGTTGGATAAATGTTAATATGAAAAATACTATGGATATTATAAATAAAACTGACCATATTATTAATGAGAGCCAAAATAATACTATATCTCCATAAGTTTCAGTTATTAAAGTAAATATTATCGCAATCATCGATATAGCACTAAACACTGAACTACATAGGCAATCAATCAAAAATCCCTTATCAATCTCCACATTAATCCCCTTATTTTTAGAGCTACGGTTTTAATAATTAACATTAATTATTTCTCTTATTTAAGGTTATCATGAAAAAGATCTTTATCCTTAATAAGTCAATATTAGAGTTTTTGAATTAATTTTAAGAATAAAAACATAATTCAGAACATACTCTATTTCAAACATAAGGTGTCTTCTTTACTTAAAATATTTAAATATAACTTTTTGAATCTTTTCAGCAGCGTCACTTGGATTTTCTGCACGAGTAATTCCACCACCTACAATGATAATATCCAACGGATAAGCTAATAATTGAGAAATATCGGTTACACGGATTCCACCAGCAACCGCTAATCGGGGATGGTTTTGTATACGTGCTATTGATTCCAATTCTGATAATGGGGCTCGTCGTGACGCTTGGCGATCTAAACCACTGTGAACTAAGGCATAATGTATTTTTGTATCTTTATAATTGAGGTTAATAATTTCTGCTAATCTTTTGGAAGGTATTCGAGACATGATAAGGTCTACTATAATTTCTACATGAAATTCATATGCAGCACGTAAGGCTTCCTTAATTGTAATATCATAAGCATCAGCGAGTATTGTAACAATATCGGCTTTTGCTCGGGCTGCCATCCGTACCTCAAGGTATCCAGCATCTGCAGTTTTTAAATCAGCACAAACTAATTTGTTTGGGTATACCTTCTTTAATGTTTGAACAACTCGTACACCTTCAGACTTAATTAAAGGTGTTCCAGCCTCTAAAATATCCACAAATGGTGCTACTTCTTTTGCTATTGCTAAAGCATCATCTAAGTTTTCAAAGTCTAGGGCTACTTGTAGCCGAGGAATTTGTTGCTCCCTATTGCGTGTCTGTGGCAAACCTATCACAACTTTCTATCACCATGCTCTTATTTTTATCTAGCAAATTTCATTAAATTAAATTTTTATTAGCTTTATTGAAAAATCTAGTCTATAAAGAATTTATAGATTTGGGAAATATCTTTAGATTATTATAGTATTCAAGGATTTATTTTTTTTTCTATTATTTTCCGTGTTCGGAGAGCCGACTTTATTTTAAATTTAACCAATCACCCCCCGTGATTTTTTCTCCCTTGTTAGAAATA
>JAHLWP010000016.1 GCA_019057865.1 Promethearchaeota archaeon | reverse complement strand
TCATCAATAGTACGAACTACAACAAAAGTTCGATGTTAAAAACTATATATAAAATAATTTCCTTAAATTAATTAGAAAAAAAAAAAAATTAAAGTGATAAAAAAAATGGCTCAAGTAAATATAGATTGTGTGTCTGCGCCCGAGTGCGTAGATTTTGAAATTAAATTAGAAGACCTCGGAGAAGAAGAGGTAATTCGTGAAGAAAGGAAAGTTGAGCAAAAATTAGTTAAGAATGGATTGTCAAAGTTAATTGAGAAGGCAGAGTTGAATGCCCGATACGTTGAAGAATTGCGACCCGTAAAGACTGTTGGAAGTCAGGTATATTTTAATAAATACTGGGTTTTCTAAATTTTTTTTATTATTATGTTAAACAAATCAATAAAAATTGAGGTAAAAAAAATGGACAAAAAAGTAGATATGAAGGTTTTGATGCTTCCTTCCTATTGTTCTCGTGTACCAAGGGAGTATATCCAGATTAATGATCTAAGAGAAGCGAAAGGAATGAAAAGTAATGAAGAATGTAGCGGAGTTATGCAATCCCGCAAATGTATTTTAATAAATGATATTTTTTAATGAAAATTTATGAAAAAAGCAAAAAAGAAGGAAAAAAAATGAATAGAAAAAGGTTAGAAAGAAGGGAATAATAAAGATAAGGAATGTTGCTGTTTATTATATTCCGATATAGAATTAAATAAATTTTTTTATTTTTTTATTTTTAAAATTACGCTTATTTTTATATCAACTAATTTTTCCATTTCCGTATTGAAGGAACTCCTAGAAGTATTGACTTCTGGGAGCCTTTAATATCTGTTCGTAAATCAGATGGAAAGTGAAGACATTACTAATTTGTCAATCTAAATGCTCTTGTATGAAATTCCAAATTAGATTGTTAACTCTTTCGGCATCCTCAATTAAGATACTTCCGTGTCCGAAACCTTCGAGGGTGATTAATTTTGAATTAGAAATTTTTTCATCCAATAGATGAGCGTCTTCTATAGGAATAAATTTATCCTTTGTACCATGCATTATTAGCGTAGGTTGGGTAATTTTCTGCAAGCTATTGCGCGTATCATGTTTTATTAACGCAGCTCCCCGATTTTCTAGATCTTGCCAACTTGCATTACTCGCGCTTTTTATCATCAACGTATCGAAAAGTGTATTACGAAGGACATCATCCTCATTTACCCTTTTAATAAACGATTCAGAAAACATTAAATCAAGTTTTCTTTTGAATCCTTCCTCTAAATCCAAATCCTGCATAATCGCCCTATATTCCTCCATTATGGGTTGGGCAAATTCTTCTCTATAATACGGTGTAGTAGAGAGTAAAATTAAGGTTTTAACCATATCGGAGTGTTTTAAAACATAATTTTGAGCAATCATCCCCCCCATACTGATGCCACAAAGATGAATCTTTTGCTGGATACCTAGGGAGTCAAGCAATGCTTTAGTTTCATCCACAAACATATTCATCGTGCAGGGATAATTTGGTCTGGAACTACCCCCGATTCCCCTATTATCCAACGCTACAACCATCATTTTACGCCTGAAAAATGATATTTGAAAAGCCCATCCATCGAGAGTTGTTGCCCAGCCTTGAATTAATACAAGTGGCTCCCCTTTACCTCTCTTCACATAATTGATGTTGATATCACCATAATTGAAAATTGGGATTTACATCACCTTTATTTTATTTTATTACTTTAGAATTTATGTTTCTGAATTAATATTCCGATATAGGATTTAATAAATTTTTTTATTTTTTTATTTTTAAAATTACGCTTATTTTTATATCAACTAATTTTTCCATTTCCGTATTGATTCAGGAAGTAAGGGGTTCTTGGGGGGCTCCTTTCTCTGTGAACTAATTTTTTCATTCTATTATAGCTTAATTATCATTGGGATTATTGTACTATTAAATATATATAAAGAAAAAACATTGAATCGAACTTTTAGAAATCGATGAAAATCCAAAGTTTATATTTATTATCGTTGCTGAAAATGTAAAAAATAAAGCTTTATTATCGGGGGGCATCAACTTTTATCATTAAGCCTTTTAATATTATAGAATAATATAATATTTTAGAAAGCTTATAATTAATAGTAAGAGAAAATATGAATTATGAAGTATTAAAAAATATGAGAAGATTATATAGTCATATTAGATTGAAATTAAACAATATCATTCAAATCTTTTGTATATCCCTTTTTTTAATAAATTTAATAGGAATTTTGCATGTTCAACAGTATTACTTTCATGATAATAATGTATTATCGATTGAATTAGTTATTTCCTTTTATATTTCTTCACTTGTTCTGTCAATTCTTATTTTTTTGAGCACATTCGTAAAAATAAATAACAAAGTTCCTTTTTTCATAGCGTTTTTTATTATAGTTCAACATATTTTCATGCTAGTTTATAATTTATTAAATATTGGAGATTTTTGGGAATATCAAAGGTCAGGGATTCAAATAATGACTCTTTTTTCTATTTTAACGATGATAATTGCTTTTTATATTATGTGCCTATTTTGGTTCTCTAATTTATTACCAAGTAAAAAAAATTTGTATTCAATGAGATTAAGAGAAGCTCTTGGGAAATTGAGTGGGTGGATAAGTTCGGTGTGGGTATATATTCCGATACTTGCAGGGATTCTTACTCCAATGTTTATATATTTTCCTATCGCTTATATTTCATGGGAAATCTTTTCCTTTATCTGCAAGACCGATATAGCTTATTATGATTATTATAATTCTTGGTTTGTTATTTCTCCTGGAAACACTTCATTGATCTTTATTTTAATAGTTATTGAAACAGCTATTTTTATTTTCGGTTTATTCATCTTTTTATATGGATTAATCCATCTCGTAAAGGCAAGAAAGACTGACGTTGAAATTGCTCAAACTGGACCATATAAATATATTCGTCATCCTCAAAATCTCGGCATTCTCATAATGATGTTGCCTATTGCATTATACATTCCTAAATTTATATATATATTCCTAGACTTGCCATATTATTATGATATTGGAATTCGAATTGCAGATATACTTTCTTGGATTTTATTTGGGCTAATTATAATATTAATTTGTGATTATGAAGAGGGAAAAATGATAAAAAGGTTTCCTAATGAGTATGAACATTATCGATCTAAAACGGGATTTTTTTTTCCTAAAATAAGAAAATGGGAATTTAAATTAATAAAAAATGAAAAGATTAAATATGTATTACGTTATTTCCTTTTGATTTTATGCTTTATCCTTATCGTAATAATCACAAATTTTATTGCTGAAAGATTATATAAGGATGGAATTGTTGAAATATACCGTTAGATTATAATTTTAGAATTTCTAAAGGAATAAACTATTTCATATAATGTATTAGATTGTAAAAATGTTCGTTAATAATTGTTATTTTCTATTAATTTAAAGAAATATCTTCTTAGGGAATTTTGTCGGATTATAATATTAATTACTAAAAATTAACACACTCTATTATCTTTATAGAAATATTTGGCTTTTTGGTTTATGCTTACAGCTTAAGAAAAAACTAAATTTTCAGTAAAGTCTTTAAGGAATTGCCAATGAAAAATGCTACTCAAAATAATTTTTATATAACATCTAAAAGCGAATATCAAAAATATAATAGCCTCATTGAAAATAGATTAACTGAAATTGCATATCGCACATACAATTTCAATAATATACCACCAGTTATTGGTATTATTGTCTCAGATCAATATGGAAATACGATAATGGTTATTGATTATGATTCTAAAGACAGAACTAATTATGGTCCAATTAAATCTTATCTCATCGAAGATGATAAAAAACTTTTGGAAATTGATTTAATTTCCATGTATTTTAGTTCATTTAGAACATTTGCAGAGCAAACAAACATCAAAAACTTGTCTCACCTTGAAATTCATGGTTCCAATATTAAAGGACAGATATACTTTTCTTATGAAAAATACATGATTATTGTCTTTCTTAATTCCAATACGGATTTAAATTCAAAAGAGAAAACTCAAATAATCAACTATTTCGAGGGGTTATTAATTAAGTATGAGTACGAATTCAGTAATTTTAATACTACAAATTCTAAAAGGACTATCACGTTATTGAAAAATAAGGGAAAAAGATGGCTCAAAATATTTAATACAACTCATCTTAAGAAGTATAAAGAAATTTATTTAAAGAAGCAAGAAATTGTTGAGGAATTTATGAAAAATATAGGTCCTATAATTCAAAACGAGTTATATGAATATTTGGAATATGTGCCAGAGGATATCTTAAATAATATATCTAAAGAAATAAAGAATAAAATTCAAGATAAACTATTTGAGTTTAATATAAACTTATTCGAAGAGTAATCTAGTATTTTCTAATATCTATTAATCTAACTCCTTCTTTAGTTCGTTTTTCTTCTTCTTCTAAGTGTTTTTGAAGACCAATCTGTTTTACACGATGATAATGGTCTATAACAAAAGGATACCTGTCTCTTTGATATTTAGTTCTTGCACAATTTAAGAATTCTTCACATAAAAGACAGCTTTTTAATTTTTTAGTAATTATTTTTTCACATTTTCTTACTTCACACCAAGGATCAGTAATTTTGGTGCAGGTTGGGCATTGTTGCTTACTAAACCATTCTAAACCTTTCAAAAAATTAGTATAATCAAAGTTTTCAACCAAATTATCAACCCAATCATAGTCATCAATAATCAGTTTTTTTAATTCCATAGCTAATATGTGAACATTTTCCCTAGTATGGCATTGCCCACAATAGACGCCACAAACACCATAGGGGATATTATTATCGTTCATTATAGCAATCCTCTTTCTATAATTCTTAAATTTATATAAATAACTTCAAAAAACTATTATTCAAATATTACTTTCTATTTAAAATATATTTGGTTATTCTTTTAAAATAAAATGTGAAATTTAACCATTTCCGTATTGAAAGCAACTCTTAGAAATATTTTCTTGTAAGATTTTTCTTTTATATTAGGATATAAGAAGGTAAGATTTAAAGTGTAAGTTAACCCATATATATACTATGCCAATATATATATTAGTAACTAAACTTCAAAATCCTGATCTAGTGGAAAAAAGGAAAGAACAGGGTGAAAAGTTTTTAAAATTAGTTAAAGAGAAAGTTCCAGATATTAAGTGGATAGCACATTATGCCATACTAGGTCCCTATGATTTTCTTGATATTTTCGAAGCTAAAAATGAACAAGAAGCTGCTAAGGTTTCATTACTATCTCGTTCTTTTGGAGCTAACTTTGCAGAGAGTTGGACCGCCATTCCATATTCAGAATTTCTTGAATTAGTTGAAGACTTAAAATAATTCAACATAATTGAAATAGCATTGTTTAAATGAAAGAGTAGAGCAAGTCAGTAATATCATAAATTACTTTCTTGAAAAGAAATAATCTCTCTATCCTGTATTTTTAATTTAATTGGTTTTTTGATATATTTCCTATCCAAAAGTTTTATTAGCTTCTTACACACTCTTCTACATTCTAAGTATATAAATCCTAGATTAATATCAAGAGGTGTAGTAACAGCGAAAACGGTATTTATATTTATTGAAAATACTAATAAGTTGCCCTGTGTTCCTTTAATAAAAATATAGTCGAAGTCTCCTTTATTTATTTTAGAGTATGATATCTTAGCTACAGACCATAGAGCAGCCATCATTGCTGAAATTTTCTCTTTATCTTTATCATTAGGTAAAGCGGTAGCTATTGGTCCACCCTCTATTGAGGCAAGAATCGCACCGTTGATTTCTTTAGGTAATTCAATCACTGTCAATTACTTTATCGACCTCAATTTTACTTTATGCTAATTAAATATATATAGATTATCTAAATCTCAGTTTTTTTTTTGTTTAAATTTTATTTCTCCAGATATTAATAGTTCCAAATCTTTTTTTCACTTTATTTAAATTAGATATCTTAAATATGAGAAAGAAATAGAAGAAGAAAAAGAAATTGAGGAATTAATAAAAGTAACTGAACTTCCAGAGATAGTAGAGACTATAGAATGATTTTTTTTTTTTAAATTTTTTTATCAGTTTTTATTTATATAATTCATTTATTTAGAACATATAAATAACTTTAAATGGAATATCTTTAAGTATTTCTTCAAGTAATTTTTTGAATTCATCTGAAACGGGGTTAAAACCATCTAGAGTATAATTACTAATAGAATAATAATCGGGCATAACTTCTAGTAGGAATTTCCTTAAATCTTCTATATTTTTTATATTATCATTAATACCGCTCAAGAACATAGTGTAGATCCCTAATTTTCCCTTGAAATTGTTACTAAATTCTTTAATTCCCTCTAATACCTCTATAGATTTTGTAGATTCAGGACATTTATTAATTTTTGAAAAATTCAAAGGATCAATACTATTTAGATTAATTGCTACTAAATCACATCCGTAGAAATCTTCTCTGATAATTTCATCTTGAAAGATCGCACAATTTAAATAAACACCAATTTTTTGATATGGATAAGCCTCCTTAATCATTTCGATAATTTGTTTAGACTTCGAATATTTTATTGAGTCCCCTATACCTTTAAACCAAATTAAATCAGGAATTCCTTGATTTTTAACACAATCTTTAATTTCATTAATTATCTCTTCATTAATATTAAATAAGTTAGATTCTTCACAATATGAGCTGAAATCAACCGCTATTAGTGTTCCAAAATTAAAATTAAATTCAAGTGTTTTTATAAATTTGTAATCCATTAAGACCACATTTTATAATTCACTTTTTTATTTTTCTTTTGATTTTTCTATTAATGATCTGATTTCTGAAAGGTATTTATCAACATCAAACTCATAACATTTTGTATCTGTAGGATACAATTTCTCTGCCATTTTTTTCCCTTTTTCATAAATTTCAAGTGCTTTATCATAATTTCCGAGTTCTTGATAACATTTTCCCAATTTTATATATGTCCAATATGCGAACCATCCTGTTGGTTCAAGTTCTACAGCTTTTTCATATTTCTTTATAGCATCCCCGTATTCTTTAAAAGTCATCAGAATTTCACCATATGTATCATAAGAATTTCCTAATTTTGGATTAAGACTTAATAGATACTCAGCAGTTTCTATAGCTTCTTCTTTTCTATTTAGATAAGCCAGAGTAACAGCTTTATTATTTATAAAACCAATGTCATCTGGATAAAGTTTAGTTAATTCATCTAAAATCTCATAAGCTTCTTGGTATTGTTTTTGACCATGATAAATATATGTTTTTGTTAGTAGTAACTTCTTCTTTAATAGTGGATCCTTGTCTAGATATTTATCAATTGCTTCTAATGCTTCAAATTCCCTTTTAGCTCCTATTAGAAAGAATACTTTTAAAAAATATTGATAATTTAGATTTGGTATTAAATCAATAGCACGATCAATAGCTTCAATTGCATCATCAAATTGTCCGAATCCTTGTAAAATACATGCTTGTAATTGAAGAAATTTATTTTTATTATAATTTACTGATTCAAGAGAAATTGCTCTTTCAATCAGCCCAATGAAAGTATCAACATTTGGTTCATGAAGCTTAAATTTATAAATTAAATTATAACCTAGTGCTAGAGCTTTGGTGAGATATGAGATTGGATTATTTGGATATTGATCTAAAATATTTTTTACAATCCCTAAAGCTTTCTCAAAACTTCCACGAGCAAGATAAGAAAATGCTAAAATGAATAAACCAGCAGTGTCAATTTTAGGATTCTTTTTAATATAATTAAAAATAATTTCGTCTGTTAGAACTCTTTTTGCTTCCTTGTAGTTATGAATGATACAATAGTATATACTTTTTAAAATTATGAGTTCTTTATCTTTTGGCTTCAGTTTTATAGCAGAATCGATAATTTCCAAAGGATCCTCAGAAACTCTTTCAAGAATCCTCCAATCAGTTAGATAAACCAAAAATTTTGTCCTTAATAATGGAATGCTATTGGGGTAATCAGAAATTAATTCCTCGATAATCTTTATGGCTTTCTCAGCAACTTGCATTTTAATTAATATCTGAGCTTTTTGAACCTTTAATAGAAAACTTGGAGCTTTTTCTAAGCCTTTTTCAATAACATCAAATGCATCTTCATAATCATCAGTTAGAAAGTAAGTAATTGATTGCAATAAATATCCAATATAGTTATTAGAAAATTTTTTAATAATCTCTGTTGTTGTTTTAATCGAATCATCGAAATTATTATCTACTGTATAAACTAAATCCTTTATAATAAGACCCTCAATTGAATTAAAGTCAATATTACTACTCTCTAATAGATTTTTAGCTTCTGAGATCTTCCTTTTATATAACGAATTTTCTATTTTATCGAAAATATCTAATTTATTAAGATTAATACCTTCCTTAAACTCACTTGTATTAATTAAATTCAATTTAGTGATATAGAAGATATCTAATGTATCAAATATCATGCAGTCCATTTTATAATAAGTTTGCACCTCTTCACCTTTTCCCACTTGTCTACTAACAGGTTCAAATGTTTGAAACTCTTCAAAAATATTCTGCCATACAAAACCCTCCAATTTTGTTTCGCTATCTGTTAATTTTTTCTCAGTTTCGATTTTATAGGCTAAATATTTAATGTAATCTGGTAAGAACGTTTTTAATGCCGGTTTTAAATTAGTATTAAATAAATTACCACACACATCATTCAGGATATTCTCTAACAACAATTCTATATCTATTATATGATCAGTTTGTAAAGCACTTTCTTTGAACTTATTAAGATATGTGAATTTTGTAATGTATTTCTCCACAATTGCATTCAAAATTTTCTCAATTGCCTCATTTTTCTGAAAGTAATATAATCCTCCCTGCTCATCCTTCAAAGTAAAAAATTTAATTTGAAATAATTGATTGTCTACAATTTCTTGGATATAATAGTTTAGTGTTGTAATATCAATATCATATTTTGAAGAAAATTCATCAGGGGATAAGTAATCAGGATATTGATTTGGATGATTTATCGAGAGAAATAATAGAATTTTATTAAAATCTTCTTCACTTTTTAACATACTTTCGACTTTTCTATAATCGAGTTTTAGTGCTTTAGTAAGATATTTAAACTTCAACTCATCATCTTCAATTTCATACTTCTCAAAAAATCTACTTGTTTTCTCAGTAATTTCTTCAATTTTTCTACTTTCTTCTTCTAAAATTGACTGACGATCTAGATCATATAGTTTCAAAATTTTAAAATATTCTGTTCTACCTCTTGGAGTTATTTTATACTCTTTATTTTCATTTACCACGAAATCTTCTTCTAATAGCATTCTTAAATTTTTAGATAATGAAGATTGATTAATTGAAAGAGGTTTATCTAGAAAATCTGACCATTTACAATAAGTATTATTATTTAACATCCAGAGAATCCAATGATCGTAATTCCTTTCTTTTAGGAATAATTTCGGAGGATACCTTAAGCTTTTTTTCTTTTCTCTAGGAATTGATAACTCATTAAATCTTATCCTTCCACTTGCAGTTATCTCATACTGATTTCTCTCAGATTTTACAGCATAGCCTTGTTTTATAAGCAGTTTAAGCTTGCCTGATAAGGTTGATCCACTTATTTCTTCAGCAAAATTAGACCATGTGCAATACTCATTCTTATCTAACATCCAGAGAATTATGAATTCGAAATTTTTACCAAAAGGTGGATTTAAAATTTCATCAGGAGGATATATAATTTCGTTTGAAGTACTCATATAAGTTCCTTAAAATTAATTTTAAGTAATTAATTATATATTATTCATGCTCATATATAAGCTTCACTATTCAGTACGCAGTTTCGAAGTTCATTGAAGTTCCGAAGCATAAACTATAAATGAATATTTATCTTACTAAAAATTAAGAAAAAAAAAATATAAAAAAATAAAAAAAGGTTAAAAAAAAATGGTCCAAGTATTAGAAAAGCAGGAAATAGAGTATGAACTAATAATAATTCCCGTGGAAGAAGAAAAAATTGAGAAAAAAGCAGAGGTAAAGCAAGTTAAAAAGAAAAAATTACTTAACAAACATGCTAAACAGCATGAAGAGTTAATTAATATCCAGAAACTCAACAATAAGGTTTATGGGAACCTTTCAGGGTATAGAAATATCTTCTATTAAAATTTTTTTTTAATTAATAACGCTTAAAAATTAAAGAAGAGGCAACAAAATTGAGCAAACTGAAGCTAAATTGTATGAAGTGCGGTAAAAAAATCAGGTTAGATTTTACAACTTCGGTTGCGATTTGCAAAAAATGTCAGAGGAAGAATCAGAAGCCAGTTCATCTGAAAAGCGAAGGTATTTTATAGAAAAAATTGAGGTCAAAGAAATGAAGAAAAAAGTAGAGAGAAAAGATATAATAAAGATAAGGAATTTGGTTGACATTTATAATTCGAGATATATAATCCATTAAAAAAATTTTTTAATACTTTTTTTTATTACGCGTATATTCAGATTTCCATTTCCATATTGTTTCCAAATAAATTATGTGGGTGATGATTTTGCTTCTCACCCATTATTACTTAATAAGACTCAAATAACTATTTTTTAGGACATTAATTATTAAAAGTTATAACAAAAATCACTTAGTGTGAAATTTCACACTAAAGTAAACCAACTTTAAAAGACATGTTTAATTTACCTAAGCAATTAAAAATAGTTAAATATTCCTATTTACTCATAAAAAGTGTTCTAAACAGATGAAAGTAGAAAAATCTAGTCAAGATCTTGAAAATGAAGTAATCTACTCAGGTCTCTGTATTCATTGCGGAAGTTGTAATGCGTTTTGCCCTCATATGGATTTCAATCAAGAAACTGGAGAGGCTTATGTAGTTGATGAATGTTCTGAAACAGTAGGTCTATGTTATAATGCTTGCCCTAGAACTTTCCTACCCATTTCAGAAATTGAGCAGGAATTATTTGGTCAGACTCGCGTTGATATAGCTGTTGGTGTTTATAAAGATATTGTTCAAGTAAAATCCGGTAGTAAAGATGAGATTTTATACAATCTAGCTTTAGCTGCTTTTGAATCAGGTGTTATTAAACATATGGTTTTAGGTGAGCCAAAAAGTAAGAAACCACCTGTAGCTTTCCCAGTGGTAGTTGATAATGCTAAAGACGCTAAAAAATATATACCCAAAGCCACTATGGATAATGCAGGTCCATTAATTACTGGTATTGGAAGAGCATATTTAGACAAAAAAAGAGATATTGGAATAATAGCAAATCCATGTCATATACAAGGTTTAGCAAAGATACTTGTTAGTGATTTTAACACTGGTGCAGAGCGTACTTCATTAAAAATAGCATTTGCATGTTCTTCTGGGGGAATGAGTGGTTGTAAATATTGTACTGATTTTTCTGGCGAATTTTCTGATATTTCTTATTCGCCTTGGGGTGCTCCAAAAGGTTCAGGCGAAGCTTTCTTAATAATAAGAACGAATATCGGGCAAAAAGTTGTAGATTATGCAATAAAAAATAAATTAATTGAAGTGACAAATACAAAACCAGATCTTAGCGAGATGAAAAGGTTCTTAAATAAAAAGCGAAAGAAAAACTTCTTGAATCTTATAGGCAGAGAATTAATTACTGCAAAATATTTAAAATTAAATATAGATGAATTAAAAGACATAATGGAATAAACTTTAAACCATCGTTTTTAATTCCTTTTTTTCTTTATTTTTTAATCATTTATTTAAAAAAAAACTATAAGCAACTAAAAAAGCTTAAAATCATGTTATTCTTCTTTTTTTTTCGATAATTGCTTTAGTCAATGTTTCAAAAATAATATTATTATTTAATCCTGATTTTGATGAAGTTTCAAATATATGAGCAATATTATACTTGTTTTTAAATTCTATTGCTTCAACAAATTCAACAGATCTTCTTTGATCAGCTAAATCATGTTTTCCTCCAACTAAAATAAAAACAGGATCAACAGCATTATCTTTTACAATGTTGTACCATTCAATTAAATTATCAAAGCTTGTATGTCTTGTTATATCATAACACAGTAAACATCCACTAGCACCTCGAGCATAATTCGGTAGAAAAAATCTAAAGCGTTTTTCTCCTGCAAAATCCCATATCTGAAGCATGACAGTAGTATTTTCATCTATTTCAAAATCACAAGTTGCTAAGTCTGTTCCTATGGTGATTTTTTGCTCAAGATAAAGTCCTGTTAATAACCGCTGAACCATAGTAGATTTACCGACACCCCCATCCCCCACTATAAGAATTTTATATAAAAGATGTTGAGTTTTAGTGTTTTTTTGAAGCATTTTACTAGTTTTTAAAAGATTTTTAATATAATATAAATTTAAGTTTAATAAATTTTTATTCAATTTTTAATTGGTCTTTTATTTTATTACTTAACGCTTTTAGGTTTTCAATAATTTTAATTTGAATATTTTTTGGTAATGGTTTTAGAATTTCGTTTAATTTGTCTATATTGATATAATTAATATTCCTATAAGTAAAAACCAAAAGTATAGCACTTAATGTTGGTGAAACCATAAGAATTATGTATGTGATAAAAGAAATAGTAATTGGTTCAGAACCCTCTGAACCTGTTCCCGGCAAACTGTATTTTATCCCCGGAATAAAATTATCTTGTATGAATGCTATAAATAATAAGTTTAATATATTTAAAATTAAAAAATTTAAAAGATTAATTAAAGAAATTAGCTTAACAATTCCAATTTTGAGATAAGATAATATACTATTTAGATTAGTTAATTGGGTTGCATCTTTATTATGAAGATTATAAAGTTTTATATCAATTTCTATCTTTGAAAACTTCCATAAATCGATAAAAATCCAAAAAAATCCAAAAGAATAAATAAAGATGAAAAGAATGTTGAAATAAATAAAATAGTCATCAACTACGTGAGGATTATATAAGGATTCAGCACCTAACCAATACAATAGGATTAACTGAATGAATGTAGAGAAAGCTAAACGATTAGCATGTCTTTTTTCTAATCCGAGAGGATTATAAACAACTATTTCATTTCTAAACTCGATACGCCATTTATTTGTATTAATAGTTCGAAAGAATAATGAGAATGTGAAGGTAACTATAGGAAATAATAATAGTAAAATATTATCCCACAATTGGGCAACAACTAGAATGAAGAGGAGACAAAATATAGACAAGTCCCGTAATAAGGCTTCATTAAATATTTCTTTTAATGATAAAAAATAATCTTCAGAATTAATATCACTCATTTTTAAATAAAAATTAGTTGGATAATTAAACTTTTTTGGTTCTATTAATATTTATTTCGTAAAATTTTTGTTTTGCTAACCTTTTTAATTAGAATGTAGAAACTAATTCATAGTTTATACCCTAAAAATTTAAATTAGGCATATAATTTTATTCCACATATAAATCTAACACATTAATAATAGTAAAATGATGTAGAGGTTATGAGCGAGGAAAATCTCAACTTTAAAAAAACACCGCTTTACGAGACTCATGTAAAGATTGGTGCTCGAATGGTTGATTTTGCTGGATTTAAAATGCCAGTTCAATATGAGAGTATAATAAAAGAGCATGAGGCAGTTCGTACGACAGCTGGAGTGTTTGACATTTCTCATATGGGTGAATTTCTTCTTGAGGGAAAAGATGTAATACCTTTTCTTCAATATATTATGATTAATGATTTAAATTTACTTGAACCTTCTAAAGGGCAATACTCTATTATGTGCTATGAGAATGGAACAGTGGTAGACGATCTTGTTTATTATGAAGAATCCCCTGAAAGATTTAGAATGATAGTAAATGCAGGAAACATCCAAAAAGACCTTGAATGGTTAACTAGTCATATTGGAAATCATGATGTAAAAATTACTAATCTTTCTAATAAGCGAGCTCGATTAGCATTTCAAGGTTTAAAAGCAGATGAAATGCTCCAACCGTTGGTAAACGTCGATCTTTCAAATGTTAAAAGATTTTATTTTGCTAATTGTGAATTAAATAACAAACCCATATTTCTAGCAAGGACAGGATACACTGGGGAGAAAGGTGTTGAAATATCTTTTGAAAACCGTTTTGCAGAGGATGTTTGGCATAATTTGCTAGAAACAGGAGCTTCCCCAGCTGGTTTAGGAGCAAGAGATTCATTAAGATTAGAGGCTTGTTATTCTTTATATGGTCATGAAATTAGTGATTCAATAACAGCTATCGAGGCAGGACTTAGTTGGTTAGCGAAACCGAAGGAGGGAATAGATTATATTGGTAAAGAAGTTTTAATGAAACAAAAATCTCAAGGAACAGATCGTAATATTGTTGGGCTTAATTTGTTAGATAAAGGGATTATTAGAGAGAATTACAGAATATTTAAGGATAATAACCAGATTGGTTACGTCACATCAGGAGGATACTCACCAACACTTAAAAAAACTATTGGCCTTGGATTAGTTAAAAAAGAATTAAGTGAAGTGGGAACTGAAATAGAAATTGAAGTACGTAATAAATTACTTAAAGGAAAAATAGTATCTACACCATTTTACCGAAATGTGTAAAAAATAATTAATATTCTAAAAAATTAGTGAAAATTATGGATTATAAATTTCCTGACAATTTAAAATATACTTCTACTCATGAATGGGTAAAAATTGACGATGAAGAAGCTATAGTTGGGATCACTGATTATGCTCAATACCAGTTAGGCGATATTGTTTTTGTAGAACTCCCAGATATCGGAATGGTTTTTGAAAAGGGAAGTAATGCTGGAGAGATAGAGTCAGTCAAAGCTGTGGGAGATTTTATAATGCCCTTATCTGGAGAAGTTATTGAAATTAATGAAAATCTTGCTGATGCTCCTGAACTTGTAAATGCTTCCCCTTATGGAGAAGGTTGGATGGTAAAAATTAAAATTAATCATGATGATGAATTTAAAGATCTTCTAAATGTCGAACAATACAAAGAATTGGTCGAAAAAGAGGATCATTAATGTTTTTTTACTTATTTTTTAAATTAAAATATCTATTTGTATCAATTTATTGAATAAAGTAAGGTGTTTAGTATGGATTTTGTACCTCATGATGAAAAAAATGTTCATGAAATGTTAAATGTAATCGGTATCAATGATTTAGGCGATTTATTTAAAGATATTCCTCAAGAATTGCATTTAGATAAATTAAACTTACCTTCAGGTTTATCCGAACCAGATCTTTTTCATGAACTAGAAAAGTTAGCGAATAAAAATAAATTACATTCAAGTTCTTTCCTAGGAGCAGGTTGTTATTATCACTATATTCCTTCATTAGTAGATTTTATAATAAGCCGCTCAGAATTCTATACTTCATATACACCATATCAAGCAGAAGCTAGTCAAGGATACTTACAAGCTATTTATGAATATCAAACAATTATTTCTCAACTCACTCAGATGGATATTGCAAACGCAAGTATGTATGATGGATCGACAGCGCTTGCTGAAGCTGCTATTATGGCAACTAATATTTTACGGAAAAATTCAATAATTTTACTAGAAGGCATTCATCCTGAATACATAGAAGTTGTTAAGACATATTGTTGGGGTCAAAATATAAACTTTAAAGTAATATCCGAAGATATGCTTGAAAATGAGCTAAATGAAAATACTGCAGCTGTTTTATTTCAAAGTCCAAATTTTTTTGGTGATATTGAAGATACTACTAAAATAGCTAAAATTGTTAAAGATAAAATACCAGAATGTTTATTAATTCAAGCAATGACAGATCCTACTTGCTTAGGGATTTTGATTCCACCTGGGTTAACGGATATAGATATATTTGTAGCAGAAGGGCAATCATTTGGAATAAGTCCTTCATTTGGTGGACCAAGTTTAGGAATTTTTACTGCCAAGCAAAAATATTTAAGGAAAATGCCGGGTCGATTGGTTGGAAAGACAAAAGAAATTAATGGAGACGGAATAGGATTTATATTAACTCTGCAAGCCCGTGAACAGCACATTCGAAGAGAAAAGGCAAGTTCAAACATTTGTACTAATCAGGCATTATGTTCTTTATCAGCATTAGTATATCTTCTATCTATAGGAAAAACAGGATTAAAGGACATCGCTTTACAAAATTTTCAAAAGGCTCATTATGTTAAAAAAAAATTGAGTTTAATCCCGGGTTATAAAATATTAAACAAAAAACCAACCTATAATGAATTCCTGGTGAGATGTCCAAATATTGATGACTTTATTGAGAAATGTAAGGAAAACAATATTTTACCTCCTCTACGTGTTTCAAAATACTACACTAATATGAAAGATGTGGCACTGGTGTGTGTTACTGAAATGAATAGGAGATCATCAATCGATAAATTTATTCAAATTGCTCAATCCACTTCAGAACAACAAATGGAGGGAAACTAATAATGACATCTAATATTACTTTAATATTTGATAAAAGTAGCGGTAATGCTCAAAAAAATTTTACTCCAAAAATGGATATTGAAGAAGAAGAACTACAAGATATAATTCCAAAATCATTTCAAAGGATTGATTTACCACTTCCAGATATACCTGAAGTAGAAATAGTTCGCCATTATATAGATTTGAGTAAAAAGAATTATGGAGTTGATGATGGTTTTTATCCTTTAGGCTCATGCACAATGAAATATAATCCTAAAATTAATGAAATAGTAGCTCGTATTCCTAAATTTTCACAAATTCACCCTCTTCAAGATGAAAATCAAGGTTGTCTTGAATTAATGTTTGAATTTTCAAAAGCATTAGAAGAAATTACCGGTATGGACGGATTTACATTTCAACCCGCTGCTGGTGCTCATGGTGAATTAACAGGATTGCTAATTATTAAGAAATATTTTGAAGATAAAAACATGAAAAAAGATAAAATAATAGTTCCTGATTCTGCACATGGTACAAACCCAGCATCTGCCAAAATGGCAGGTTTCTCGATTGTAGAATTACAATCAAATAGAGAAGGTGAAATACCTCTTGATCATTTAGAATTTGCTATGAAAGAGGGTGATGTAGCAGGTATAATGTTAACAAATCCAAACACACTAGGTGTTTTTGACAGACAGATTAAAGATATTACTCGAATAGTACACGATAATGGAGGATTATGTTATTATGATGGAGCAAATTTAAATCCAATGCTGGGAATCTGCCGTCCTGGAGACATGGGATTTGATATAGTACATTTAAACTTACATAAAACATTTTCTACTCCTCATGGCGGTGGAGGCCCAGGATCTGGTCCAATTGGGGTAATAAAAAAGCTTATCCCTTATCTTCCAAAACCATACATAATTTCTCCTGAAAAGGTAGTTAATTATAGAGAAAATAATGATAATTCAATTGGTAGAATTAAAGCGTTTTGGGGGAATTTTGGGGTCATAATTCGAGCTTATGCTTATATCTTAGCGTTAGGTGCTGAAGGTTTAAAGCGAGTTGGTCAAATGGCAGTTCTAAACGCAAATTACTTGAGAATTTTACTAAAAAAGAAATATAATCTACCATATGATAGAATTTGTCAACATGAATTTGTTCTATCAGATAAGAACTTGCCAAATGATATTACTACGGAAGATATTGCTAAACGTATTCTAGACTATGGATTATATGCTCCCACTATTTATTTTCCACTCATAGTCAATGGGGCGATAATGATAGAACCTACAGAAACCGAGTCAAAAACTTCACTCGATTACTTTATTGAAGTAATGGAAAAAGTTTATGAAGAAGCTCAAAATAGCCCCGATCTTTTAAAAAATGCCCCAAATAATACGCCTATAAAACGCCTTGATGCGGTCCTTGCTGCTAGAAAACCGAAATTACGTGATTGAGTTAAACTTATACTTTAATAAATAAATTTTTATACCCTATACTAATATAAACTTTTAAAAAAATATTTTTTTAAGTTAATTTTTATCCCACTTTTGGTGTATAAACATAGATTATCAAACTTTTTTTCCTTACAGACAATTTAGAGAAGAACAAGAAAAAATTATCAAGCAGATTGAATTAAATTCGAAATCGAAGAAAAATATTTTGTTAGTTTCTCCCAATGGTACTGGAAAGACAATAATTGCTTTAAGTGGACTTCTTCCTTTAGCTTACGAGAAAGACTTAAAGATTATTTATACCTGTAGAACACACTCTCAAAATACAAGAATAATAAAAGAATTAAACAAGATCTTTCAACTTTTAAAAAAAAATAATACAAAAATAAAATTAAATGGTCTCTCAATTAGAGGAAGAAACGAGATGTGCTTAAATAAAACCTTGTTATCTTTAAAATTAAATCCAAGGGAATCAATGTCAGTATGTAATGATTTAAGAAAAAATAATAATTGTATTCATTTTTTAAATTTACTGAAAAAAAAAGATAGAGTAGATACCCCTGTATTATTAGCTCCAGATTTGTTCAATAAACCTGTTGATGCAGAAGATCTCATAAAATTCTGCAAAGATGAGAAGCTTTGCCCTTATTTTCTTAGTAAATTCCTACTTAAAGAGATGAAAATCATAATATGCAATTATCAATGGATTTTTAATCCTTTTATTCGAGAAACTTTCTTAAAATTTATTGATCAAGAACTTCATAAATTTATTTTAGTCATTGATGAATGTCATAATTTAATTGACACAGCTACAGATGTAAATTCAGAAAAAATTTCACCTTATTCCTTAAGATTATGCTTAAAAGATTTAGAAATGTACAGATCCCCCATTCTTATGCAGAGTTTTATTAAAATTTTAATGAATCTATTAAAAAATAAAAAAGAATACTTCAAGGGGGAAGAACAAGAAGTAAAACCAGATATTTTCTTAGAAGTAATTTATAAAAAATTAGGATTTAGAGATCTAATTGAATTTAAAAATTTTATAAAAGATCTTTATGGTTTCAGTTTATCGATTCATGAAGAGAAAATAGCAAATGGTGACATTTCAAGAGATTTTGTTGGATCTTTAGCAGAATTTTGGCTAAAATGGTTAAAAACCTATCTCTTAGATAGCTATTTTTTTTGTTATAATTTAAAGGAGAAGAAGGGTAAAAGATCAATATCGCTTGAAATTGTGGCGTTAGATCCAAGGGAGATTACTATTCCAATCCTAAGAAATGTATACACTTGTTTAAACCTGTCTGGGACAGCTAATCCTTATGTATATAACTATTTAATCGGGTTAAATGAGAGTGGAAAAAGTTATAAAGGAATCATAGCTGATTCCCCTTTTAAAAAAGAAAATATTAAAGCATTTATCATTGAAGGCGTTAATACTAAAAATGACAATAGAAATCCAGCTATGTTTAAGAAGATGAATGAAAAAATAGATGAGGTTCTATATTGCACTCCAGCAAATTCAGGTATTTTTTGTGCTTCTTATAAAATTTTAAAAGGCTTAGTTTCAAATGGTTTAGAATTAATAGTAAAAAAGAACAATAAAAAGCTATTTTTTGAAGAATCAGGCTTATCTGCATCAGAAAATGCTATTATGGTTGAAGATTTTAAATCTATGTCCCAGCCACCTAATAATGGTGCTGTATTACTAGGTGTTTGTGGTGGTAGGAATTCTGAAGGAGAAGATTATCCTGGGGATTTTATGAATTCTGTTGTAATCGCAGGATTCCCTTATCACTTACCAACTCCACGGGTAGAAGCGAAAATTGAGTATTATAATAAAGTTTTTAATAAACAAGGATGGAATTTTGCTTATCTCTATCCTGCGATTCAAAGGGCTAATCAAGCTTCAGGACGTCCAATAAGAAGACTAACTGATAAAGGAAGCTTAATTTTTATGGATAGCAGATTTAAAAATAAATATCAATGGATCTCTGAATGGGTAAAAAAAGAATTAGAATTAGTTCCGGATAAAAAAAATGCAATCAGTCAGAGATTATATCCTTTTTGGAATTCTTAGTTATTATTTTGCTTGGCTTAAATTTCAAAAAAATTATAAAAGTAGAAATTAGTGGAAATACTATCATAAAAGACATAGCAATATAATAATCTGAATTAAATGACAATAATAATAAACTGAATAAAAGTCCTCCTGCGAAACTTCCTGAAAAAACGCTAGTATTCGCATATCCCATATATCTACCTTTATTTTTAGGTATAGTATTTTGAGCTATATATGTAATAGTCGCTGCCCAATGCATGGAATAACTGAAAGAAACAAAAAATTGGAAAAATAAATAACTCCAAAAGTTGGTTGATATTATGTATCCGAAAACTGTAATGGCGCTAAAAAAATAACCAATAATCATGAAAGATTTAATATTTTTAATGGAAATTAACTGTCCTATTAACAACATCTGAAAAATTTGCAATAAAAAATTTATTCCGATCAAAAACCCAATCTCAGTATCACTACTTAAATGAAAAGCCATAATTATGGCAAGTATAGGCATAATTGGTTTAATACTAAAATTTCTAAAAAATAAACCATAATAGATTGATTGAGAAATTGGATTATATTCTTCAGGATCATTTAAAATTAAGTCATTAGGATTTTTTTCCACCTTATTATTATACCTTTCTAATATCAAAGACCTATTTTCCCTTATAAAAGCGACAAAAATTATAGTAGGTAAAGAAATTAATAATGTAAATAACATTATATTCTCTATTTCATAAATATCAATTAAAATACCTCCAGATTGAGCTCCAACGAACCAACCCGCCACTACTATAGCGTTAAAATAAGAAATGAGAGTTTTATCATCTTCTACTAACTCAGCAAACAGTGTCATAAACAAATTTGATGATGCCATAAAAAAACCAAAAAAAAATAGCACAATAACTATTAATATTAAATCTTGAGTTAAGAATAAAAAGAAATAACTAAAATTAATACCAATCGTACCGAATACTATAAATACAAATCTATTCTGAGTTTTATCTGAGAGATATCCATATAATGGAGGGAAAATAAAAGCAGTTAGAGGAAAAATTGTGATTATAAGTTGCATTAATGGTCTTTCTGTGCCCAAATCCAATAAATATTTAGGTAGATAAGTATAAACTATTATAGCTGCAGTATTAATAATAAAAACAGAAATTAAAATAAGAATTGTTGATTTTCTTGATATTATCACTTAATTACGCCTTTTATTTAATGTACTGTATGTGGGTTTTTTATTCTTTCATAAAGCTCCACTAATTTCTTAGATACAATTTCCCATCTAAAATTATTTTTTACTCTTTTATAACAATTCTCTCTAATCTTATTATAATAATTAGCATCTAATAAGACTCGAGATTTAATTATTTCATCAGGAATCTGATTTACAATTTTAAAGGTTTCTGTTTCATAAATTGATCCTGAGTTTTTAATTTTCTCTGAAAGTTCTGCTAATTTAAGGAGAGAAATTAAAGCATTTGAAAATTGAGAAGGATTTTCTTTTTCAATTAAAATGCCCGTGCCGATTTCTGGGTATTTTATCATATCTATGATTGTTTCTTGAAATCCTCCTACTTGAGTAGCAATTATTGGGATTTTTGATGCCATCGCTTCTAAGGCGTTAATACCAAATGGTTCCCATCGAGATAAAGCACAATATACATCTGAAGCGATATGTGCTAAATAATATATTTCTGAAGCTACACCAAATATTATTCTAATGTTGTTTGGATATTTTTTTACAAATTTAGCATATTGTATTATTTCATTTAAGCTATAATCAGTGGGTAAAATAAGGAATAAAAGTTTAATATTTGGAATAACTTTAAGGACTTCTGGAATTGCTTCAAATATAGTTTCAAACCCTTTCTGAGGAGAAATTCTGCCTGTTGTGATTACTAAAGGTCCTGATTCAGAAAATGGTTTAATTGTGCCATTCCTTATAAAAGGATTTCCATTGGAAATTTCATTAATTGCAGAGAGTACTTTAGTTGAATTTATTAATGGACTCTGACTTAAATGCCCAATTTTATACTTTAATAAATATTCCTTTAAATGAGTATGGGATATTTCATTTTGTAGCGGAATATTCAATAATTCTTTAATTTCTTTTCCGAAAGATTGAAGTACATTTCGATATATCTCAAAATATTCCCAATCACATCCATCCCAAATAAAATCAGACTTAAAATCTATTAAGTCCTTACCACAATAAGGTATAATATCTGACTTTAAATAGGATTGACTAACTGTAGTAACGAGATCACAAATCACAGCTCCTATTTTTTCAACCGAGGGGGGTTGTTGCAAACTTGAATCTGAACAGAGAGAAAATATTTCATCTATTGTAAATGATTTAAACCCTTCTTTTAGAAGTATCTTAATTGGAATCTTACTGATACCACAAGCTCTATAAAAATCAATAGGATACCTTGGCCAAGTTAATAAATGTATAGTAATTATTGATGGTACATCTAATCCATTTATAATTAATCTTTGCTTAACTCCGATATATGGAAATACCACATGATAATCATGTAAGTGAATAACATCTGGTAAATCTTCTTTTCTGTTTTCAATTAAAAAGTCAATTAAACAGCGGATTCCAAGGCTAAAAAGGCAAATTTTTACATTTATCGTATCAGGGTTATAGATATCCTTATCGTCTAAAAATCTTTTTGTAAATGAGTTTTCACCTGTTAACAAAAACACATTAACATTATTTATTATAAACCTATAAAAAGAGATATTATAATTCCCTTTAGCTTCATCATTTCCGAAAAATTGGAGATTAATTTTTCCAGTACATTTAAGCGGTAATCTCTCCCATGTATTAATAATTTTTAAACGATCAATTTGACCATGAGAGGGAATAAAAACAGTAATATCATATTTATCCTTTAAGTGCTTAGCTTGGTTTGCGGGTACTTCTCCAAGACCCCCCATCTTTGCGATTCCTGAATATTCAAAAGTATATATCCAAATTTTATCTTTTTTTTCGATCAAAGCACTCAATACTTTTCTAGAACGCAGTTACTAGTCAAAAATTAATTTTAAAATTAGGTCATTTAAAAATAAATAGGTTTAAGTCTTTAAAAAAATGTTTTTATTAAAACTTAATTAAAAATACATTTGTATGATACAATTGCGACAAAAAAATTTGATGTTACAGAGTTATACTATTTTCTCATATAAGTTGAATTAAAATTATTTTATCTTAATTTTCTTATTAAAACTTAACTATAATTTTAATTATTACTTATATTAATTACTAAATTTAAATATAAGCAATTTAAGGTTGTAAATAAGATGGTAGATATTGAGATAATTGACACAGGAGCTCCGAAAGCAGGTCCTTATAGTCTTGGTCTAAAAGCAGGTAATCTAATCTTCATATCGGGGCAAGTACCTGATCAAAAGGCCAAGAACATAAAAGAACAGACTTTAAGTGCTCTTGAAAAGGTTAAAAAAGTTCTAAAGGCTGCAGGGGCAAATGTTAGAAGCCTAGTTAAAATTGGAGTATATCTTAAAAATATGGATGATTTTAAGGAAATGAATGAAGTTTATAAAGATTTTTTTGAACAGAATGGAGTATCAGAAAAATTCCCCACCCGAAGCACTATAGAAGCAGTTTGTCCACTACCAACTGCACTAATTGAAATTGATGCAATAGCAGTAATTTAAAGATTTTTTTTTTATTTTTATAAATAGTACCCTTAAACCTTCATATTTTAATCATAGGATATTTTATATTAAAAATTACATTTCAAATTTTAAACAAATATAAAAATTTGTGGTTGCAAAATTATGGATAACATAGAAAAGGTAATTCTTGAAAAAATAGAAGGTATGAAAGATGAAATTATACAATTTCTCCAGGAATTGATTAGAATACCTTCTGAAGTGCCGCCAGGGAAATATAGAGAAATATCTAAATTTGTAGCATCAAAACTGAAGGAATTTGAAATAAGTACGAAAGTAAAAAGAAACAATGTTATTGGAGAAATAGGAAATGAAAACGGTCCTACTCTTATATTTAATGCTCATCTTGATACAGTCGCGACTTATGATGGCTGGACTAAAGACCCTTATGGAGGTGAAATTATTAGAAATAAAATTTACGGAAGAGGGGCTGCTGACGACAAAGCATGTGTAGCAGCAGAAATTTTCGCTACTAAAGCTCTATTAGATACCGGAATTGATATTAATGGAAGATTAACTATTACTGCTGTAATTAATGAAGAAATTGGAGGTTTATTAGGGGCTGAATACCTTGTTAATGATGAAGTTATAAAAGGAGATGCTTGTTTATTAGGGGATGCTCCTTGCGATTATCCAATTGCTTTTCGAGGTGGGACAATGCAGATAAGTTTTAACATTCAAGGAATACGCCGACATGCTCAAGCGTATCCAGATTTGCCTCCCCCTAATCGTAATAAATATTCTGGAATAAATGCTATTGCAAAAATGGTAGAAATTATGAATTTTTTAATGGAATTACAAGAAGAATTCCAAAAAATAGAAACTAAATATCCTTTACCTCCTGATCTTCCATCTAGAATAGGTTCAGTAAATTTTACAATAATAAATGGAGGTAATTCAGTTAATACAACCCCTAGCAACTGTCTTTTACATTGTTTAATCAGCGTTATTCCAGAAATTGATTTGGAGAATATAAAAAAGAAGATCTTAAATTTTGTTGAGGAACTTAAAAGAAAAGATCCTAATTTAAATATAATAGTCCAAATACCAGCTTTTATTAAACCACAAATAACAGATACTAATTCTATTTTTGCTAAAATAGTCAAAAAGGCATTTAAAGTTGTTTTTAATGAAGATAGAAATTTTAAAACTTTTATCCCAACTACAGACGCTCATTTCTTTCAAGAAAAAGGAATTGAAACTATTTTGATTGGTCCCTTTCGAGGAGAGAATAATTATCATGCCCAAGATGAGTTTGTTTATATAGAGGATGTGATAAATGTTACTAAAATCTATGCATTAACTGCTTTGAATTATCTTAGATAACTGAAAAATAAGGTATATTTTTACTTAATAAAGTTTTTTAAAATGAGAAAAAATGTGTGATACTCTCGTTGCTTTAGGGAATTCGACAAAAGATGGTAGTGTTATCTTTGGAAAAAACTCAGATCGCCCTTCCAATGAAGTTCAATTAATAACTTATGCTCCAAGAACTGAACACTCAATGGGAGAAGAAGTAAAATGTACATATATATCGATTCCTCAAGTTTCTGAGACTATAGCAGTTTTATTAAGCCAACCTTGGTGGATGTGGGGTGCAGAAATGGGTGCTAATGAGCATGATGTTGTAATTGGAAATGAAGCTGTTTATACATATGAACGCTTGAGAAACGCTGGATTGTTAGGGATGGATTTACTGAGGTTAGGTCTTGAAAGGGGAAAAAGAGCAAAACAAGCCTTGGAAATAATTACTAACTTATTAGAAAAATATGGACAAGGTGGAGGTTGTTCATATGATGATCCAGGTTGGATGTATCATAACTCATTTTTAATTGCAGACCCAGAAGAAGCTTATGTTTTGGAGACTGCTGATGAATGGTGGATTGCTGAAAAAGTAAAAGGTGTAAGATCTATATCAAATGAACTCTCTATTAGAGGAAATAGTGATATCAGGAGAAGAGGTATAATTCAGCATGCCATTGAAAAAGGATATTGTAAAGATGATGATGATTTTGATTTTGCTATAACTTTCTGCGGTTCAGCTCCATCAATAGTACAATATTCAAGAGGAGGAAAGGCAACATATTTACTTAATAATAGTAAGGGAAAAATCACTTCTAAGATGATGATGGAATTCTTAAGAGATCATCAGGCTGGAATTTGTATGCATGGAGGTTTTGAATCAACAGGATCTCAAGTATCCCATTTAAGAAAAGGAAAGAAATCAATTCATTGGTTTACAGGCACAACTCTTCCTTGCTTGAGTAGTTATAAGCCTTATTCATTTCCAATTGGTGAAAAAAAATATTATAAGCCTGGACCTTATAAAAAAATTAATCTCGACTGGGTATGGTGTAAAAATGCATCCCATAAACTATTTAGTAAGAAAAATGAGCTAATAAATATAGAAAATGAGCTTATTTCAAAAGTAAATGAATTAATTACTCAGGAAGGTAAAATATCCGAAGATAATTTTGATAATGAAATAGAATCAATAAATTTAGAAGCTTGGGAAAAATCTTTCGAGTTATTATAATCAAAAGATTCCAGTAAGTTATTTTACTTTTCTAAAAACTGCATTATAATTGAAAAAACTTAATAGTTTTGGAATATTTTACAAAAAATAGGTAATAAAAGCTTATCAATGGGTTTTATTAAATGGCATCAAATAAAATAGAATTATTGGGGTTGGAAGGAGTTATCTCCAATTATAGGAGAGGGCGCCATACAATTCATCCTAAACACTGTATTTTAATATTTCCAAATATTGAAACTAGAAAAGAAGCGAATAAATTGATAGGAAGAACAGTAATCTGGACTACTCCTACTGGTAAAAATTTGAGGGGAGTAATAACACGAGCTCATGGAAATAGTGGTGCTGTAAGAGCCCATTTTAAAAAAGCAGGTGTCCCAGGAAAAGCACTTGGTACTAAAGTTAGAATTATCAAATAAAGTTGTTAAAATACTATTTAAAATAGTATAAATATCATTTAACTTGTTTTCAAAATTTATAAAATAGTCAAACTTACGTTCTTAATTAATTATTCTTGACTTTGTATAGGTATTACATAAATATTATACTTATTTTTGATGATGAGATAATATTTCTTTTTTGATTAATAGTTTATTTAAGATTTTTTCATATTATTAGGCTGGGTTTTATAATAAAAATGTCAGAACAAATGTGCCGATTTTGTCACAGTTATGTTAAAATAGCTTATTATTGCCAAGAGTGTGGTATATCTAGTTGTTCTGATTGCTTACATGAGAATAAATTCGAGTTTTTTATCTGTCAAGATTGTAAGTCTAGAAATATTGAAACTTTAGATTCTGAAAAAAAGAAAGTATGCAGAGATTGTGGTAAAGAAAATATTGTCAAAGTAAATCAAGTTTTAAAATCTTGCCCAAAATGTAATTCACATCAAATAATAAATATTTATGAAAAAAAAGAAGAATTAGAGAAGAAATTTTTAGAAACAATTAAAGATGTACGTTTATTCATTAACCCTATTAATGAAATATTGCAAAAATTATATAAACTTCGCCAAGAAATCTATAGAGCCAGAGATCCCCCTATTAAATGCTATCATTTCCCTAAAATGGAATCAGATTTATTAGCTCTTTTTAAATTATTTATCTATATAAAAAATACTTTATATGAAAAAACAAATCACCATTTCCACCAATTAGATCAGAATAAAGAGTACTTTTTTGATATCTTTTCTCAGCCTAATTCTAATTTAACTATAATTGAAGGGATTTTGGAAAATCTATTGAGAAATTATAATTCAATCAATGAGTTCATTAATACTAATGTTAAAACTTTCAATGAAAGCATGGTTCCTTTTGAAAAGAATCTGAACTTCATTGACAGAATCAGCTTTTATTTTTCAACTTATAAAAAATTTCTAAGTTTAGCAGAAAATGAGAAACCAGTCTATGCAATTTATGCAAAATTAATTAATGGATTAAATACTCAAGATAAATTCAAGAAAAATAAGGGTATTTTATTTATATCCAATTTAGATCTCTCATTTGTTCATAAGTATGGAGTAGGAAAAAAAAAGCAAGAGTTAACTTTTAAAGCACCAGTTCGTGATTTAACTAGGATTAGAGAAAAAGGTAAAGTATTCAAAAAATTATATTTAGAATTTGAATATGGAAAATATGAATTTACTCTTCCTCCTAATGCTATTTCAAGAGTAATTGAATACATACTTTTAGCAAGAACCTTTGATGAATCTAATATTATAGATAACAAATCAACTACACAACTTCAAAACATTGATATTGAGTTAAATGATTTGATAAATTTTATTGAAGAAAGTATCAACTCTTTCTTTAGCTTAAAATGTCAATACAATAAAGGATTTGAAAATATAAGTAATTATAATAAAGGATTAGCTCAACGCATTAATTACCAAGACAGTCTAATACATTATCATCCTAATCAAAATCATCATCAATATCCATATCATCAAAACCAAAATTTACAGCAATTTTGGCCTAAAAAACAATTTTTAACTAATCTAAAGAGCAACTTTTTTCCAGAAAATTTAAAAATTTATCCAGGTTTTACTTATCCGTCTTATGTGAGAAGTCCAGCTACTCAATTACCCGTAGATCTGAGTTATTATTCAAACCCTTTACATCAGTATTTAGCATCTGACCAAGATGTAAACGAATATTTTATTCAGGATCTTCATAATCCTAATAGATTTCAAAACTATCGCCCTCAAAGGGCAAACTTATATAATGATGAGTTTTCTGATTTCGGACATAAAAATCTTTTGATGAGAAAATTAGGGCAGGCACAAAAATTCAATCTCCCCACTCCAGATCACCCGAATTTCATAAATCCTGAATTCTATAATACAGCATCTACAAATCGTTATTCCAATCCGATATCGGATTATACAGATTATAATAGAAATCATTTATCTGATTTATTTGATCCAGAGAATCTTCCAACAGAAAATACTTATAAAAGTAATAGAAAAATATTTAAACTCGATAAAGAAAAACGTGAAAAGTTATTTGAATTAAATAAAGATAGATATAGTCTAAAAGAAACATTAAAAACACTTGATGCAAAATTTGATCAAGGAATTATTTCAGAGATTGATTATTTTAGAACTTTTAAGAATCTACAAAAAGAAATATATTTAATTGAAAATAAAAGTGAATCTTTAAAAGAAGAATTAGAAGAAATCGAGGCGATAAAGAAAAATAATAGAAATTTTGATAATAAAAGATACTTCACTTGAATTTTATTATAACCCAGCTAAATGATAATATAATAAGCTTCAAATCGATTATTGTACCAAAAGAATTAGCCTTGTAATTCTTTGCGTAGTTTATCGATCTCATCCTTAAGCTTTTCTTTTGATTTCATCTCTTCTTCTTCAAGTTCTTCGTATTCAGGAATGTATTGTAAATCATCTGCGGGAACTTTGGGCATTGTACCTCCTTGATCAAGGAGTATTTCCGTTTCCAATTGATTTAATTCTTCTGTAACATCAATTGCAAGATCTATCTCAGGATCTCCCGCTAAAATATCTGCTGCTTCTTCAATTTCTGCTACATATGCTTCAGAATCTTCTGCGATTTCAGCAACTTTAGCAGGGGAAGCTTTAGTGGCAATATATTCCAATTCATCTCTTATCCCTCCAAATATATCACCAGTTTTCGATATTAAAACACCCTCTTCTATTGCTTGAATTTGTCTTTCGATTTTTGCTCTAATATTATTGGATCTATCAACCTTGGCTTGATAAGCCTTGTATTGAATAAGATAATTCTTCGCACGATCTTTT
The DNA here is from genome assembly GCA_019057865.1 of Promethearchaeota archaeon. Classification (GTDB taxonomy): domain Archaea; phylum Asgardarchaeota; class Lokiarchaeia; order Sigyniarchaeales; family SOKP01; genus Loki-b32. The sequence continues at coordinate 52,065 of JAHLWP010000016.1, read as the reverse complement.
TCTCCACGTTTCAATGCAATTTTGGCATTTTTACGATTAATCTCAGCACGTCGGCTATAATTTTTATTCATTACATTCAATCTATGAATATGACCTTTTGCTTTAGAGACTAAATCATCTTTTTCTTTACTTTTCCGGGGGAATAATTTTTTCTTGAGTCCTATAAGCATCTCAACTCCAGAGTTTCATAATTAATTCATAATATTATCTATTTTATGAAATATATGATTTTTCTAGCTTAAAAATTTAATATTATTTAATATAATATAATAAAAGAATTCTCATCAAAAAAGTTTTCATAGACCAAATTTTGAAAAATAATGAAAAAAATTATAATAAACTTTGAAACTAGAAGTAGCAGTTTCAAGGAATTAGTTCAAGAGGCATTTAATAAAAATTTTCTAAATTTTCTGGTTACTGAGTCTACTTTTTCTGAGTTCAAGGGAATTGAGCGTATTACTATTTTCACAAAAGATCTTGAAGTACCTGCTAAATATACGATCTATGAAAATAAAGAAGAATTACAAAAGAAGTTAGCAGAAAAAAGAATTTCTGGAGAAAATATAGGTTTTTATAAAAAATTAAAATCAAAGGAAGATGAGAGAGAAGTAGTAGAACTCTCGAAAACAGGGAAAATAGATCTGATTATTATTTCTACAAGAAATTGGAAAATTATTCCATTTGAAAATCTTATAGCAGAAATGCATTCACATGAAACAGAATTGATTGCTGAAGTGGAGAATGTTAAAGAAGCTGAATTAATGTTAAAGACACTTGAAATTGGTGTTGATGGAATTTTAATTAAGCCTAATAATGTAAATGAGTTGGTTGAATTAAAAAAGTTATTATTTATTTCATTCAAAATTGATTTAACAGCAGCAAGAGTCATTAACATCAATAGTATACCTGAAAGCGATCGAGTGTGTGTTGATACAACTTCTCTCCTTCATCCCGGGGAGGGATTTCTTGTGGGTTCTACCGCAACAGGATTCTGCTTAATTCATGCTGAGGTTTTTGAAACACAATTCGTAGCTTCCAGACCGTTTAGGGTTAATGCTGGAGATGTATCCGCCTATATCTTAGTACATAATGATGATCCCGAGAAGATATATCGTACTAAATATCTGAGTGAATTAAAAGGTGGGGATAGAGTATTAGCAGTTAGCAGTAATGGTGATGCTAGAATTGTATCAGTAGGAAGGGTGAAAATCGAAACGCGTCCAATGCTCAGATTTGAATTAGAAGTATCAAAAGGAGATATAACAATTCCAATTTATTGTATATGTCAAAATGCAGAAACTATACGTTTAATCGATATTAACGGTAATGCCAAATCCGTTGTAGATATTAAGGTTGGAGATGAAGTATTAGTCCATATCGGACCTGGCGCCACTCATTTTGGCACAGCAATAAAAGAAACAATTCTTGAAAAATAAATATTTACTTATATTGAAAATTAAATTACAATTATTTAAAAAAAGGTGTAATTAATTGGTCACTTATTGGGCACCTCTTATTCATGTTTATCAACCACCAAACCAAGAGATCGAAATTTTAAAAACAATTGACAAAGAATGTTACAAACCTTTATTTTCCATTATTGAAGATCATGAAAATGCCAAATTTTGCTTAAATATTAATGGTGTTCTTATTGAATTGCTTTATGAATATGAATTAGGTGATACTATGGATTTAATAAAGAATTTAGTTTCAGAAAATAAAATTGAAATCGTCGGAACAGCAAAGTTTCATCCTATTCTTCCATTAATCCCTATTAAAGAAACTCAACATCAAATTCAAATTAATGAGGATTTAAATAGAAAAGAATTCGGTCGTTGGCAAAGAAAAGGTTTTTTTCCACCAGAAATGGCAATCTCAGGAGGGGTTGCTAAATTCATACGAGATTTAGGTTATAAATGGGTAATAGTAAGTGGAATTGCTTGTCCTATTGAGTGGCCATATGATAGGATATATAAATCTCCAAATGGGTTACAGCTTTTTTTTAGAGATGAAATCTTGAGTAACAAAATTGCTTTTAAATCAATTAGTACTAAGGAATTCGTTAAGGAATTAAATATTATGTATAAGGACAAAAAACAGGATTATAAGAATAATAGTTATATAATTACGGCTATGGATGGTGAAACATTCGGACATCACATAAAAAAATACGAGAAGACTTTTTTAGGTAAAACTTTGGAAATTATTAATGAGAATAATGATATTGAAATAGTATTTATTTCAGATTTGGATAAATATTTTCCTATCGCAGAGGAAAAAATCGTCCCAAGGGAATCAAGTTGGAGCACTACTATTGAGGATATAAAAGTAGGGATTCCCTATCCTTTATGGAATCATCCTGAGAACAATATTCATAAATATTATTGGAAAATCATGCGAAGTATGAATAATCTTATTTATTTAGTAGATGATATCGATATAATACAAAATTGGGAAATTAAACATTATTATACAACAGCTCGGTGGTTCTATGATAAATGTCTTTATTCTTGTCCCACTTGGTGGGCAAATCCAGAAAAAGGGATGTGGAGTCCTAATTTAATATATAAAGGCGTAGAACTTATAATGAAAGCGGCGCTTAATGCTCAAATTGCTTTAGTTTACGCAGGGAAGTCTGATTTAGGAGAGGGTTATTTTGACTCAATCACATATTATCAAGGATTATTGTTAATGGAATTATATAATATAACTAAAAAAAAATTGAAAATTCATACTGAGAAAATGAATAATGAATAATTAGAAGCTTATATATTTTTATTGATTAATTTATTTAATATTTCATTCCAATGATCTAAATTGCGTACATACCAAGCAGCTGAATCAACTTCATTATTCTCATTCTTAAATATTACTTTTAAAAGTGGTCTAAACACAGATCTATGCATATGTGATTTTGAATTTGTAATTTCAATGATAGTTTTAATAGGAATCAATAGCTCTTTTTTAGGTTTCCACATTTCAAAGAATAGCTCTTCTTCTGTGAGAATTAAAACACCATTTCCACGTACTTTCAATACTCCTAAGGATTCTTGTCCAAAAAAATTAGAAATTTCATCAATGATTAGAGCATTTTTATCATTGTATTTCTCTAATATTTCATGTATTCGTTTTTTAAATAATTTTTTTAACAATTTTCTTCCCTTCTTTCCTTCCTTTACTCCTTATAGTTATTTAATATATAATCATAAATTATATAATTCTTAGTTTATATATTTTACAAAATAAAATAAAGAAAAAATATTTTTATTAGATTTTATTGTTAATTTAATCTTTCTGATTACAGTGAATAATGTCTGAAGATAACGAAGAGAAGAGAGCTAAGTATTGCGTCTTTTGTGGAAAATATATAGAAGAAGGAAGAATATATTGCCCTAATTGTGGTAAGTTAGTTTTGAAAATAAAGCCAGAAAAAAAAGAAGTTAAACAACAAATTGTAAGAAGACCTGTTGTTGGCGAGAAAATCCAAATTACCCGAAAATGTTCTGGTTGTGGTTCTATAATTACATCTAGTGTTTTAGATCAATGTCCAATATGTAATACTATGTTAGAGAAAATATCTGAACAAAAAAAATTAATGATTCAAAAAAAACCTGGTTTAATTTTTACCAATAAAAAATTTGAAGTCGAACAAAAATTCATATTAAAGAAAGATACATGGAATTTGAAAGAAGGTATTAACATTTTTGGAAATTGCTTATATATTTTAATCATTATTTATTTTCTACTTTTTACTATTATAGCGTTTCAAACAGAAGCTACTAAAATAGAGCTCAATATGAACATTATTCTATTAAGTCAAATTCCAGAATTATTATTTGGCATATACCCTTTATGGTATATATATTCCAAAAAACATAGTTATAAGAAATTAGGCTTAATTTCAGAATTTAAGAAGTTTATTTTAGCACTGTTAATTGGCGTTTTAGTTGGATTATGTTTATTCCTAATTAATTATTTTTCAGGTTACTTAATTGATCTTATATCTGATCGGGGTCTGGATTTTTTTGAAATAAAAGAAACTATTGAAGAACAAAATTCAATTATACGAGATGCTGATTTTCTATTAATTGCATTACTTACAATTCTTTTAAGCTTAGGTAGTTTTTCAACTGAAATTGTATTTAGAGGAGTTCTACATAACACCCTAAAAGAGAGATTTAAGAATGATTTTAAAGTTATTCTTTTTGTTGCATTGATATATTCTGTTTTAATGTTGTTATTTTCTTTTCCTATAGGATTAGGGTATTTTTATGTAAATTTTATAATCTTCACGATTTTAGGATTATTATATGAAATAAACAAAAATTTATACAATACAATTATAGCAAGTATTTTTTACAATCTTCTGATAGTAATTTTTCTAGTTCTTTAAAAGAAGTATTCATTATCCCTTAAATATAAAATTTTAATAATAAAAAAATCAATAATCTCTAGTGCTATTATTTAAAACCATAACTATACCTAATAGGATATAATCTTCGCAGTTTGGAGTAAAAAAGATTGAGCAAAAGAATTTATAGAAATAGAGCCAGTAAAGATAATATTATAATCTCTATTGCAGGAGCACATGGAGTTGGTAAAACCTCTGTATTTAATCTTCTTAAAAAAATGGTTATAGATAATAATAAATTTAAATTTTTCCCTGAAAGATATAAAAAAAATCCACCTTTTCCCTTTGGTTCTTCAGACAAACAAATTGGATTTAGAAGTGAACTTCATTTTCTTCAACAATTCATCAGAAGAAATCAAAGTATCGTGAATTACGATAATAAATATAATGGTAGAGTAATGATTTTAGACAGAACACCTCTATGCGTATTAATATATTCCAAAAGTTTAAATTTAAAAGAAAAAGACTATAAGCTTATTTTAGACACATATAATTCTATCAAATGGAAAGAGGATTATATAATTTATTTATATGCTAACCCAAATACAATTTTACGACGTATAATTCAAAGAGGATCAATTGAAGCAGTTAGATTAGAATGGAATGAAGCTGATAAAGAATACCTTATCAAAATTCTTTCTTATTATAATCAATTTTTATTAAAAAAACAAAATGTTTTCAAAATAGAAACCGAAAACTTAACTATTGAGGATGTAATCGATAAAATAAAAATAGTTATAACAGATTTATCGGGGTACTCTTTTAAAAAGCTTGAAAAATCTCAAACAACTCAAATGAATTTAAATGAGTTTTTAAAATGAAATAGTGATAAAATATATTAAAATAAATTTGCTATTAATACATAAAATCATAAAAAATAATACTTTTCAATAGGATATTAATTTAGTGAAAGTAAAAATGTCATCAATCTCAGAAAATCTACGAAAAAAAATGATGTTTGTTTTAAAAGAAGAAGAAGAGAAAACAGATTTAGAAAATCTTGCCGTTTTATCTAGAGTAGGAATGAAGGTTGCAAGTGCTGTTTCATCAGAATTAGATGCTGATGCAACTTCTGCCTCTAGTACTGCACTTATTGATTTAGGATTACGATTAAACCAAGCGACAGTTCATGGTGCATTAACAGAAATTATACTACATAATAAATCAGGATATAGTATATTGATGGCAATTAATGATGAATATATTGTATTTGGGGGGTTAAGAAAAAGTTATAGAATTGGATTTTATCTAGGATATTTACGCGAATTAGCTAGGAAATTAAATAGATTACTATCTGGAGATAAAGAAACTGAAATGACCCTTTCCTTAGAAGAACCAGAAGTTGAGAAAATAAAACCTGAACAAGTGGAAGAAGAACCAAAACTTCTAAGGATTCCTTCAGTTGAACAAGATAAGGAAGCATTAAACGATTTATTAGGGTTCTTGGATGATTGGGAAAAAGAAGGGGGTGAATTCGAGGAATTAGAAGCAGAAAGCATAGATAATATAGTAACAATTCCAAAATCGGTTGGGTTAGATTTTGATAAAGAAGTTAAGCATATAACCGAAGAAATGCCCACTGATGTACCTGAAACTTTAATATCAGAAGATCAAACTCAATTTAAAGTGTATAATGATGAAGTACCTCCAGTTCCACTTGAAGATTATACTCCAATGGAAATTGAAGAAGAATCGGTATCCCAAGAAAGAGCAATTAGAGAAGATATGCCTCCTCTCGATAAATTACCTTCATTTGAAGAATTGGCCCCTCCTGATTTTGACTCGGCGTATGAGGCCACTGAATATGATACGGAATTTATTTTAGAAGAAGAATCTGGAGCGATAGATTCTATATTAAAAGATCTCGGTTGGGATGAAGAAGAGGACTAAAAGGGATTTTTAAAAGTTCAATTACTCTTTCTTATTTTGTTAAGTTCTTGCTTAAATACTTAAATTTGATATACTTTTATATAAGTTCATTGATAATCTATATTTAAACAAAATTTATCAAAAATGTATTAAATACTTAAATAGTGAATTTAAATGAGTGATTCCGATGAAATAGTGAGGGAAAGAACTAGTAATTTTAAAAAAATTCTCTTTGGATCACCAAGATTAGGGACATCGATCGTGCTTGGTATCGAAGGATGGGCTTTATTCACGCTCTATACTTCCGGTTATAGGTTACCTCCATTTCAAGCTGGTTTCATAATTAGTATGGGTTATTTAACTATTGCCCTGTCCCAGTTTTTATTTGGATGGCTTAGTGATGCTAAATATACACGTTGGGGACGCAGAAAACCATATATCATAATATTTGCTCCAATCTTAGGATTGGCCACAATTTTCTTATTGTTACCTGGTTTTATGATTGACCTTAATGATAAAAAAATCCTATTTACATGGATGTTAGTATGGGAGGTTCTATTTAGGTTTTCTTATTCTGTTACTACCCCCTACCAAGCGTGGATGGCAGAAGAATTCCCAGTAGAAGAAAGACCTAAAGTTTCTCAATTTCAAAACACCTTTAATTACATAGGGAATGGAATTATGGCACTTTTTTCATTAATTTTTCTAACTAGTTATATAGATGATTTAAAAGCAGCTACTAATCTAAATATCTCTATTCCATTAAATATCTCTATTCCAATAATAATTTTCGGAATTATGACCATCGTATTGTTTTATATAATTGCTTTTAAAATGCCAACAGAGCCACATTACAAAATAGAATCAAGTCTTATTGAAAATCTAAAAACTATTGTTAAAAATAAAAATTTTATGTTAATTGTTCTAATGGGAGGTATATCAGGTCTTGGTTGGTCTATGATAACAACCGCAATGTTGAAATATCTTATAGATGCTTTAAATTTGGGTATGATGGATTACATTATTGCGGCAGTTTCGTTGCTACTAACAATTTTCATATTTTTATATCTTTGGAGAAGAAAAATTCAAAAAATAGGTAAAAAACGAACTCTGCTATATGTGTTTCTCCTTGCCGTATTATTTCTTCCAATTACTCTTTTAGGATTTCTACCAATGGATAGTTTCTTAATTCTGGGAATAATATTCATTGTAGGGATTGGTGCTATCTTGGGAGGTTGGTATTTGTTCCCATATATTATCTATGCTGATGTTGCAGAAGATGATGAAAAATTAACGGGAGAATTAAAAGCAGGAATATATTCAGGATTTCCTTCCATAATTCTTAACCTATTTCAAGCAGGTGGAGCTTTTTTTATTGGAGCTATATTGTCTTTACCTGATTTAACAAGAGATTATGTTCCAGAACCATATTCATTCTCAATTGGATTACTTATATTCGGACCAATTGTGTCAGTTATATTGATTATTTCTTATTTCTATACGAGGAAATTTGTCCAATTAGATTTTGAATGGGAAAAGAAGTAAATTAAAATTTAATTTAATAATTTTTTTTTTTAATTTTTAACCAATATATTTAATTTCACAAATTAAAAGTTGAAAATAAGAACTTGAGAAAAGTTACAACAATTTAGAACTTAATATCATCTGTCTTTACTTTTTACCCTTACATTAAGTGCTTCAGGACCTTTACCCTCTTTTGAGTCGTTTATTTCAAACTCAACCTCATCACCAGCATTAAATTTCTTGAAACCATCCATGTTTAAATTCGAGAAATGAATAAATACATCATCTTGATTATCTTCACCATCTATGGTTATAAAGCCAAATCCTTTTCGAGCATCAAACCATTTGACGTATCCTTTTACCAATTGATGTCAAACTAATATGCTGTAAAAAACTAATTAATGAAATTAAATAGAAAAATAAATTTTTTATTTTAAAGTTTTTTTAATGAATTTTCTTTACTTGAATAAAATCAATAAGCAGTGAATAATTAATTTTTAATAATGATGATCTTCCATAAAGTTCTTGAAATTTATTCGAAGTACTATATTTGTATCCCCTGTCTTGGAAGAATGTTTTCTTTACTAGGTACAAGTACAACAAATAAAGAAAGAGGATATTCATTATTACTTTCATTAACTATGGAAAACCATCGTAAATATTTATCCAATGGTGATGATCAACAAGCAGAAGGATTGAAATATTTAAAAATTCTAGCTGAAAACGCTCATTTTTTACCTGCTCAAAAAGTTCTGGAAAATGAGGGACTTGAGTATTCAGAGAAACACCCATATCAAGCTTGTTACTTGTGTCATGATATATTTTCCAATATTGATAATTATATAAATGAAGTGAAGGTTAAACTTAAGGGGATTGAATTTAATAATTTCTTGGTCGGTTCAAGTCCGGATTCACAGATAATTAATAACGAAGATAAATTTAAGACAGAATTTAAGCTCTTAGAAGCAGAAGCTTTTAAAAGTCATTTCAATCGTATGATTGGAAAAAAATTAATGGTTATGTTAAAAAAAACTCCCGAATTTAATAACCCGGATATTTTAATTATATATTCTTTAAGGTTTGATTCTTTTAAGATAGATATAATAATTAAATCGCTTTTTATTTACGGGAGATATAATAAATTGATAAGAGGAATCCCACAAACTCACTGGTTTTGCAAAAATTGTCTGGGAAAAGGATGTGAACAATGTAATTTCACTGGAAAGCTATATTTAACTAGTATAGAGGAATTAATTAGTCCTGAATTTGTTAAAGAATCGGAAGCTACTGATTCTAAATTTCATGGAGCTGGAAGAGAAGATATTGATGTAAGGATGCTAGGTACTGGAAGGCCATTCATTCTTGAATTAAGAAATCCAAAAGTTAGGAACTTAAATTTAGTATATATAGAAAAAATAATTAATAAATCTCTTAAAAAAAAAGTAAAAGTTTCAAATTTAAAATATAGTAATAAGAAAGAAGTAATTAAACTTAAAGCCGAATCAAAAAATACAAAAAAAACATATAAAGCAGTGATCCAAGTACAAAATAGGATTACTAAAGAATTTTTTGAAGAAAAACTAAGAAAATTGAAAACGATCTTTGAAAATCAAAAAATACATCAAAGAACACCAATTAGAGTTTCTCATCGTCGTGTTGATAAAGTTAGAAAAAAAATTATCTATAAAATAACGGGAAAATATATTAAATCAAATTTATTTGAATTTACTATTGAAACACAAGGGGGTACTTATATTAAAGAGCTTATTAATGGTGATCAAGGGCGAACATCTCCGTCTTTTTCAGAAGTTTTTGAATTTCCATTAGTTTGTAAAGAGTTAGATGTATTTAACATCTCACTTTAGAACTCCTTTTACAATAACTAATACATTTAAAATAAAAAAATAAATAAACAATTATTCATAATTCTACTAAATTAATTGATTCGTTATAATAATTAAAATCTTAAAGGTGCAAAGCGCTGGTTAAACATCGTGGGTACCGTTCAAAAACAAGACATAAACATAGGAAAAACGTTCGAAACAGAGGATTAGGATCAATTGAAAAATACTTAATTGATTATAAGATTAACGATAAAGTTGATATAATAACTGATCCATCTGTTCATCGCCGTGGAATGCCACATTCCAGATTCCACGGGCGTACTGGCACAATAACTGGACAAAGAGGGCGTTGTTATTTAGTGGAAGTAAAGTTAGGTAAATCTATGAAAACATTAATAATTGGAAAAGAGCACATAAGATTGAATAGCGTCTCTGTTAAAGCAAAAGAATAAAAATGAAGGTAATTTAATGTCTGGACGAAAAGTTGATGAAAAAATAGTATCAATACCTGAAGTAAAAGAAATTATGGAATATGTAAAGGAAAAGATATTAGAAATTGATTCCGAAGAGGATATGTCACATTTTCAAGAAATAACTTATAATTACGTAAATAAATTTTCTAAGATACCAACAAAAATCTCGATTAAAATTATAAAATTTTTAGTGGATAAATATGATATTGAAGAAATTTATGCTATAAACGTTGTAAATATTGATCCTCAATCTATTCCAGAATTGCGGATGATTTTTGAGAAGTCTTATAACGGAAAAACCTTAAATGACGATCAATTACAAGAGATTCTTTACCAGATCGAAGATATCAAAACATCATAACTAAAATCTTCATAGATAAGAAATTTTTACACTAAGTTTTGAAATCCGAAGAATTTATAAATCTATGTTGTTTTAAATTTTAATGAATACTCTCTCAATATTAAGTACATGTTAAAAAAATTTTTAGTATGGTAAACAGAAAAGTAAAAATTAAAACAAAAAGTTATTATGGAAAGAAGAGACCAATACAGAAGGACAGCTCGAAGAAAAACTTATCGCGGTCGTCCAAAACCGAAAAAGCAATTCATAAAGAAATTTCGAGATGTAGTAATCCTAGATTTATTACTACATGGTCATCCAGAGGAAGATAGGCCAAGTTGGTCAAAAACTCCGTTAGCTCAAGTACTTACTTTTCCTGATTTTGTACTATATGAAGTTAAAGTTAATAAAAATTCTGATATAAAGGTACAAGAACAGAAAACTTATGAAGATTTCCTGAGGGAAGGAAAATTAAGAGATGTTTTAAAAAAAATTGATTATAACGATTTAACTAATACCTCAAAAGCTTTAATTCAGTCAATTCTCGAAAAAGAGGTATTAAAATATGAGGGAGAATTTATAAATTTCTTCAATAATTCTACTTCGATTACTCCTAGAATGCACGCTTTAAAATTGCTGCCTGGTATAGGACAGAAGCATATGTGGGAAATTCTAGAGATAAGAGAAAAACAAAAATTCACAACATTTCAAGATATTGCAGATAGAACTAGTATATCAAATCCTGCTAAATTGATTGCCCAAAGAATTATTAAAGAACTTCAAAGGGATGCAAAATACTATCTTTTTAGCAAAACGCAAAAATATGAATAAACACTATGAATTTAAAAGAGATAAGACTTATCCTTAAGGAGTTAGACTTAAAACCTAAAAAACATCTTGGGCAAAATTTCCTTGTTGATAATAACACCTTAAACAAGGTTATTTCAGAGTCTCATATTACAAGTGATGATATAATATTAGAGATCGGTCCAGGTTTGGGAGCCTTAACAGAGAGATTAATTGAGAAGGCGAAAAAAGTATATGCTATTGAAATTGATCCTATTCTTTGTAAATATATTTCAGAAAAATTCTCAAATCATAGAAATATTGAGATCACAAATGGAGATATCTTAAAAGTGGGCATTCCATTTCATAATAAAGTTGTTTCTAATATTCCTTACAAAATAACTGGTCCAATTTTTGAAAGAATTTTTTTTAAAGAAAAACCTCCTCAAGGAATCCTAATAATAGGAAAAAATATTGCTGATAGAATATTTTTCGAAGGAGATTATAAAAAATATTCTAGAATTACGATTAGTTTTAATTCTTTTATGAAACCAATTTCAAAATTCACAATTCCTCGGAATTCTTTTTATCCAGTTCCAAAAATCGATCTTGCTTTGATAAACATAGCACCTAAAGTCCAAATAAACCAATTTTTATTAAAAGATGATGGAAAGAAATTCTACTTAAAGTTTTTAGCTGGAATTATGCCTTACAAGAATAAAAATATTGTAAATGCAATTGAATTATTTTTAAAACAAAATGGAATAAGTAAATTGGAAAAAAAAGGAATTTTACAGATTCTTAAAAAAAAAAAATTTAATAATAACAAACTTTTTAGCTTTAAAATAGAAGAATTAATAGAATTAAGTAAATCAGTTTTCAATTTCTATAACTTTAAAAAAAAAAGTGATTAAGATCAATTCTTTCCCTGATCCAATAATAAAATATGATTTTGAGAATGTATATCCTCCATCTGATGATACTTATCTATTAATTGATTATTTCAAAGAATCTGTAGATGAAAAATACTTTGACGGAATAAACATTAAATATATTAAAAACATATTAGATTTAGGGACTGGAACAGGTATTATAGCAATATTTTTTCAATTAATTACACAAAATTTCGTTAATTTTAATGCTAAGATTTATGCTTCTGATATTTTAGAAGAAGCTTTAATTTGTGCCAAGTTAAATGAAAAATTAAATGGTATTAAAAAAAAAATAACATTTATAAAATCAGATCTATTTAAATCATTTCCTTTAAATTTGAAAAATACGTTTGATATAATTATGTTCAATCCTCCATATTTACCATCTCTGGATGATCTCAATGAGAAAGAGAGAGAATTAAATATCGATTATAGCTGGAATGGAGGTATAAAAGGCTACGAACTAGTTCTTAAGTTTATTGAACAAGCAAGACAGTTTCTCAATTTACACCATAAGTGCTATATATATTTTATTAATTCAAGTAGAACTAATTTAAATGATTTTAACTATATATTAAAGCAAAAAGGATATGAAAATGAGATTTTGAATAAAAAACATGTTTTTTTTGAAGATATCATTTTAAATAGGTTAACTTTAAGGAAAAATTAAAACGGTCTTCTATTTCTTCTCTTACCTAATAATGATATTCCATATTTATTTAGAGTCCTAATTAAATTATTAAATAGAAGATTTATTTCACTCTTCTTAAAAACAGCTCTTCTATGAGCTTCAATTTGTGGGATAGGCAATCCATAATGCTCATTTAAGCTTGAAATTGGTAACAATATTGAAGAAATTAAATCAGCTTTTTCAGAGGCTTTTTTAAGAGAATGTTTTTCATTCATAAAAAATTCAATTCTGCATGGCGTATCATACAAAGCAGTTTTAAGATAAAAAGCATAAAATGAAAGAGGAAAATAGTATGGAATTTCTTTTTTTATTCCAGTATCTCTAATTTTATCGATTTCTCTTTTACAATTAAAAATACAACTTCTTTCATATTTTTTTAATAATCGATTAAATAAATCTAAATCAGAGAAATATCTCATTATATCTCTGTAATTAATTTTAATAAAATCATTTAAATTTGATTTACTGGGTAATAATAATTGGATAGATTCACTTAATAAATGTGTTAAAGCAGAAGTCCTTGTATCTTTAATTGAACCAGTTAAAATAATTCCTTTTTCTTTACAGGTTAAATATAAATTATGATACTCTTTTAATAATAAATCATACTTCTTAGATATTTCAGGATCTTTGGAGAAAATTAAATTAATAGGCATAATGACAATTGAACCGTCGATAATCACAATATCGATATCAGTATATCTATTAATCATATTGTTAAGTAAATTAATTTCCATGAATTTCATGTCCATTGAGATCTTAGCTTCAATTGTTATGTCATCACGATTCAAATAATTTCCCTGCACAGTATAATTATTAAACCCATTTAAGTCCGGAAAATATGCAATATTTGCTGTGTGATTTTTGTAAAATAAATATTTTACTGCTATAGCTTTTAGAAATGAAAAGTCCACATTCATAAATTTTTTAACAACTGAACTTCCATCTACACTAACGACATTTAATCCTCTAATATTTGAGGATTTAACTTGTTGTTTTAAAAAAGATTCTTTAATATAATATTTAGAATAATTAATTAATCCAGAAAAATCCAAATCATCGAGATTTTTTATTATTATTTCTATAAATTCAGTTTTTATTTTTTCAAGTTCAATATATTCATTCGCGATAGCTTTTAGATTTTTCAGTAGGATTTGTTCTTTTGTAAAACTTGTATAAGATAAATTTTCTTTCTCTTTTAACAAATAATTTGTATGTTTACTATTAGACTTTAACGAATTATTCTCAATTGTCATTTAGAGTATTTAAAAATAGGATAAAAATAATAATAATGAGATATTTAATTTTTTGATTTCTTGAAGTTTTAAGAACATATATATCTCAGATAAATGTCAATCCAAATTGGAAGAAACCCATGGATTTTAATTGGGTTATCATCTCTTGAAATTTTATTCGTCATTTTACCAGCATTCATCGCTGGAAAAATTGAGAAAAAAGGAGTTAGAGAAGAACTAACCGAGATGGGTTTTAAAAAAAATCAAGATTCATTGATAGCAAATCTATTAAAAATCTTCACTGGTATTGGAATTGGTATTTTACTTTTTGCAACTGGTGGTTTCATTATTTACTTTTTCAGAGATATTATTGTTAAATTCATATTCGGAACGTCTTTCGTGCAACATGGTGATGCAGGAGCAATTTCAACCCAACCAATTCAACCGAGTATAATTCAAGTAATAATAATCATTGTTTTACAGTTTTTGATTATTGGAATTTGTGAAGAAGCCTTCTTCCGAGCATTTTTAATAAACAAATTTAAAAATAAAATGAGATTAAGATATGCCTTTATATTCTCGTCAATATTTTTTACACTTTACCATGTTCCTCCCTTCTTAGTGCCAATTACAACCATGATTACTTTTTTCGGATATTATTTTAGTATTGGACTTTTGTTATCTTTTATTTTTATATATTTTGATTATTCAATAATCCCTGTCTCAATTGCTCATTCTATTTTTAATATTTTAATCATTATATTATGAGTAATATTTCATTTTAAAATAATAACTTTAAATTAAACAAAATTTAATTAATACTTGGTATATTAATATTTTAAATTAAAATCGATAAAATAACATAATCAATATCAATATTATAAAAAAATCAACACCAATTTCTAATTTGAATAATAAATAATGACCGATTATGATTTTACCTATAAAATATTAATGCTAGGTGATGCTAGCGTTGGTAAGACCTCACTTACAATAAGATATATCTCTGGATTTTTTTTAGAAGACCTCAAATTAACTATTGGTGTAGACTTTTATTCAAAAACTACTAATTTTAAAGATAAAAAAGTTAAACTTCAAATATGGGATTTTGGAGGAGAAGAACGATTCAGATTTCTTCTTCATCAATATTGTAAGGGTGCTAATGGTGCTTTCTTTCTTTATGATATAACTAATTCTACTACTCTCGACCATCTACCAGATTGGACGTCAATCATCAGAGAGCATGCAGGTGATATACCCATAATGTTAATTGGTTCAAAACTCGATTTGGATGAATTTAGAGCCGTGTTAAGAAATGATGGAATACTATCGGCAAGGAAATATAATCTTGCCTCATTTGCGGAATTATCTTCAAAAACAGGGCAAAATGTAGAAAAAGCATTTGAAGTTTTGACAGAAATTTTGTTTGAAAGATATTCAACTGAACAAAAGACTATTGTATAATTCAATACTATTTGTTAATCTAAAATATTTTAATAAATCATATCTTAATTACTTTAATAGTCCAATCAATAACATAATACTTAATTTGGGGTGCATTTTATGATAGAAGTATTAAATAAAAAAGATAAGCTTGAAGGATATATAGATGGGAAGAAATATTTGAATAAGAAAAGTAAATTATTAGGTTATATAGAGAATAATGAATTTAAGGATAAATCAGGTTATACTCTTTTAATTCTTACAGAAGATGGAGATATAACTTGGAATGAGGGAGAAAAACAGGGATGGCTCGAAGATGGAAAGATTTACTCTTCGTTTGATAATAGACTTATTTTCGAGTATAAAAAAGATAAAGGACAGATTCTTGATTCTGAGGGTGATGTAATTTTATATTTTAAGGGAGATTTTGAAGAATTAGATGATTTAGATTTCTTTGGAATAGCAGGACAATATCTTGAGTTATTTGCCTAGGTACTAATAATTTTGAAAAATAAAAACCTCTAAATAACTTTTTTATATTATCATTTTTATTTAAAAGTTCAATTAAAATACTACGTTTCATCTTTATACAGAATATAGTTCTATTAGATAAGCAAAATTTTTATCTCCTAGAAGTTTCTTGATAATAAGCCAGATATGTTTCACCTATCGATGATGAATGATCAATTGAATTAGGAATGATCATATCATTTGATAACAAAATTTGATCATTTCTTAATAACTGAATTCACTAGTAAAAAATTTGTTAATTTTTTTCATCAATTTTTTTTGTCGACCGTATTTGATTGATCACATTTATCAGATTACTAAAGATCAACCAACACATTTATATATTAGGAATACTAATTTAAATTTAAATACACTTTAAAAATTAAAAAATCATTAATTAAAAAAAATTAGTGGAGGAATAAAAAATGGCTGCATTTGCATGGAGTCCTCTTAGGGCTCTAATGAAAAAAGCCGGAGCTGAAATCGTAAGTCGAGCTGCAGTTGATAAATTGATGGATTATTTAGAAGAATATGCTAAAACATTAACTGGATGCGCGCTAGACATTGCTAAACACTCCGGTAGAAAGAAAGTAACACAAGCCGATATGAAGATTGCCATAGGTTTGATATAGGGCAATTTCATGTTAGCTTACTACATTTTTAACTCTTTTTTTTCTTTTTAATTGATTAAAAAAATGATTGTAATAAACTTAATGCTATATTTATTGAATTAGTTTATGTAATATATCTCGCGATTAAATAGATTCCAGTAGATACTAATAGAATAGAGGTTAATATAAATATCAGCCCATGGAGTACTTGAACAAACATCACTTCCCACCAAGTTATTGCTATGAAAAATAGTGTTATACCGATTAGTAAATTACTAACTCCAAATAGAATTACAAATAAACTTACTTTTGCATTCTTTTTCATTATAATACCACCCCTCTACTTTTCTAGAGTAAATAGGGTATATAAAAGAACTGATTTTTTGAATAAACAGATATTATATTAATTTCTTGGCAAATTCATAAATAAGGTGCCCAAACCATAGTGTTGTTTTACCTGTTTTTTTATACCCATTTCTCCTATAGAATTTTTGAGCTTTTTGTAGAATTTCTGTAGTATCCAATGTCATAATTTTGCATCCCTCCGAACGCGCTTCCTCTTCCACATGCTGCAATAAGGAAGTTGCTGGGCTATTCATCCCTTATTTTTTTTGGATGCATTGCCATCCCTCGAATATGACCTTCTTCCTCGTCTATTTTCTGCCATTCAATAGTTCCAATTACTTTTCCACCATGTTCAATTGCTACATACACTTTCATTTGATTTAACCGCTCTTTAGTAGTTTCTTCATTTGATAATATTGTATCTGCAAAAGCTTCTGGAGAATAAAAGTCACGATATTCCTCAAATGCTGCTAATAAGACTTCTTGGATAAGTTTAATTTCATGAATTGATGCTCGATGTATTGTATAGTCATCCTTTTCATTCATAATGATTTCAATCTTTCTTAGTATTTATTATAAAGTTTAAAATTGTTAATTACTTTAAGAATTTTAATAATTTCCAATTATAATACAACTTAGAAATTTTACCAAGACTAGTAGTATATGGAGCAAATAAGAGATGATTGAAGAGAAACCAATTTATATTTTCAAGATATGCGTACTTGGGCAAGAACGAGTAGGAAAAACTTGCCTTGCAAGGAGATTATGTTTTGATACTTTTGACGCAAATACAAAAGAAACAATTGGGATAGATTTTTATACTCATAATATTCCTGCTATTGTTGACGGCGAAGATACATTTATTCGGCTGAGTATTTGGGATTTTGGCGGTCGTGAACAGTTTAAAAAATTCTTTCCTTACTACATTAATGGCGTTAATGGAATATTCATGGTATTTGATTTAGTAGATCTTCAAACTTTATTGAGATTAGACTGGTGGTACGAGAGATTAGGTGATTATAATCATGGAAAAACTCCAAGGATTTTCATAGGGACAAAAAATGACCTAGTTAAAATTGCTGACGAGAAAAGTAAGGTTGATGATTTAGTTATAAAAAGATTCATGGAAAGGCATGATGAAGGGTTATTTTTTAAAACATCTTCAAAAGATAATTATAATGTTCAAAAAATTTTTAAAGAACTTGTTATTAAAGTATTAGAAAAAAATAAATTAGATTATGATAAGCTCTAATAAAGGTGAATTTTGATGGTAAGTGAAATATTTCCAGCATCATTATATAATTTTCTTAAATTTACAAACGAGAGTTCGATGGAGAAAACAATACTTGATTGTGGAGCAGGAGGGCGATTCCCAAAATTAGCCTTATTTTCCTATTATGGATATGAAACTTATGGTATCGAGATTTCAGAGGAAAGAATAAACTGGGCAAATGAATATTCTCAAAACAAAAATATTACATTAAATATTAAAAAGGGAGATATGCGATATATAGAATTTGATTCAAATTCATTTGGTTTTACATACACTTATAATACAATCTTTCACTTAACTAAAAAGGAGACAAAAATAGCATTAGATGAAATGTTCCGTGTATTGAAAAAAAATGGACTTCTATTTGTAAATCTTCTTTCTGTCGAAGATTCTTTTTATGGAGATGGTAAGGAAGTAAGACCTGGAGAATTTGTAAAAAACTATGATGACGAAGAGGTATTACATTGTTTCTATACAGACAATGAAGCAGATATTTTTTTCAAAAATCATAAAATTATTTATAAAGAGAAGAAACGGGTTTTTATTAATGATGTTTCCTATCTACCTGGCATGTTAGATTATATTGTCAAAAAGCAATAAATTTTGGAAAATGGTTCTATCTTGACCTTCTTATCTTTTCTCCATATTCAAATAAATTCAAGAAGGATTTAGCAGCTGCTTCTATGGTGGGATAAACAAGAAAATTATCTTTTATCAACATTTCATAAAAAGCTTTTCGGGACTTACTAGGATATTGGTGTAGAATTATGATGAAGATTTTATTGAGAGATTCAACATACTTTTTTAATTCAAATAAATTGTTATAATATGCTTTAAAAAATTCTCCTTCCCAATCTCCCCAAGCATCTGTTTCCACTATTATTAAATCAATTTTTTCATCAATAGCTGCCTTAACAACTTCTAAAAACACTTTTTTATGTTCTATCCAAGGTAAGTCAAGAGGATTTGATAAGCTACCAATTGTAATAGGATATATTTCTTTTAGTTTTTCTAAAGTCTTACCTTCAAAATAAGGCAGTTCTAGACCCATTTCTGTTAGGGTATCTGTAGCTAAAATTCCAAAACCACCAGACCAAAGAATCATTAAAGTTCTCTTACTTTTTGGATATATCACTTTTTTTTTGAGTTTTTTAAATCTAATTATATGATTAGAGAAGATATAAGCATAATCAATTAATTTATCTAATGATGGAGGGACTTCAATAACGGATGTTTGTTTATATATTGCATCCCATATGCTTCGTTTAGTTGTCATTGAACCTGTATGTGTTAAAACTGCAGTTTGACCTCTTTTAGTCATTCCACCTCTCATAAATAATATGGGTTTATTCAAATTTTTTAATACATCCAATAACTTTTTTCCTTCATTGATATGCAACGGTGAAATTCCTTCAAAATAAATACAAATTAAATCAGTTTCTTCGTCATTATTAAAATATTGTAAGAATTCAGAAATTTGTATATCAATACAATTTCCTATACTTACCCCCATCGAGAATCTAAGATTGTATTTACGTGAACCAAATTTAACCATTTTTGAATGTAAATCTCCTGATTGAAAAATTAGACCAATATTGCCCTTCTCTACAGGAAAAGATGGATAATAAGCTATTTTTCCACGTGGACTATACAAACCCATACAATTAGGTCCAATTGCTCGAGTATTAGGATATTTATTTAGAATTTCTTTTATTTGTTTTTCAATTTTCAATCCTACTTCATCAGCTTCTCCTGTGCCTGCCGTAAAAATGTGAATAAACTTAATCTCCTTTTTTGAGAGAATCTCTTGCAATGATTTAATAAGAAATTCCCTTCTTACTGATAAAATTAGAAGATCAATTGTATTTGTTGGGATATTATCCACTGAATTATAGCATTTTACACCTGTTAACATTTCTAGTGTAGGAGAAATTAAAAATAAATTCTCTAAATTAAAACCTTGTCTCTTGAATCCGTTTATAAAAAATGATATTTTTTCTTTTGCTTCATAAATAGTTACATTTCTAGGCTTAAAAATCAATTCTAAAGAATAATCATAGTTTTGCATTTTCAACATTATCCTCCATATTCGCTATTAATTTAGTATTACAATTATAACAGAATTGAGGAATTGATTTAAACTCAGTTCCACATTTTGGACATTTAGATTTGCATTTGCTTGCGATTATTTGTAAATCCTTATATTGACCCTCAGCGTTAGGTTTTATGATAGCCTGTAAGGTTAAAGCTAATACAATTGATAATGATACAATAAAAATACCAAGGATAATAGTCTTTATAAATAAATTCAGAAAATTTGCATTAAAATATAGTCGATAATGATTCCGCAAAAAAACATAGAAAAAAAAATTAGGAAAGAAAAAGGTTGTTAAATTCGTAGAATAAGCCTTTTTATAATCATTAAATATGAAAATTGGTATTAGTGATACTATTATCCAAATTGAGTAAATAAAGACTAAATTATAGAGGTTATCAAACATTATGTAATTAGCTAAAAATTGTATAATCTTTTTATGTTCTATTGAAATATCTGTATCGAAATTAATATTAAATTTATAATCAAAACTATAAATAATTAAACTTAAAATAACAATTTGAAACAGAAAAATTACAATTTTGCTTTTTGTTAATTTAAAAAACCAATTTTTTTCCATATTAAATTACTAAATTCAGCATTTAATTAAACTCTTAATATCTTAGGATAACAATTTTTATCTTCAAGAGTCTTATTTATTAATTTAAATTTAAGCTATAATTTTACCTACTTTATAATTTCAATAAATTTCCAAGTTAAAAATTATGACGAAATTTTGACAAATATTCTATTTTGACTTAGTATATAGGGAAAACTTGGTCTAAAAGCGTAAAATTTTTAATATTTGGTGTATTTTTCATCTTACAGTGAAAAGCTTGTTATACTGTTTCTTTAAAGATTGTTTTCTTAAAATAATAAGAGGATGTTATTTTCTATGAATTTTATCGATTTTTTTAACAAAACATCCGAAAATATTATATTAATCAAATTTATGGAGGTATTGCACATTTGAGTTATACATTTTCAAGAACGAAGCTGATAGAAAAAATCAAGTTTGGCTTACTTAGTCCTGATGAGATTCGAAAAATGTCAGCAGCACGAATTATCACTGCTGACACATATGATGAGGATGGTCTTCCGATTCCGAGTGGATTAATGGATCAAAGACTTGGGACAATTGAACCAGGACAACGTTGTCAGACTTGTGGAAATCTCGTGAGTAATTGTATGGGGCATTTCGGGCATTTTTTGGGGCCTCTCACCCCTAAAGTCTAAATAGAGAGATTTTTGCCTCATTTCGAGGCCTTAGTATAAAGCTTGCCCGTCCAGTTATTCATGTAGGTTATGCAAAGAAAGTTTTAAAAGTTTTACGTTCAATTTGTCCCGAATGCTCAAGATTAATGCTCACTGAAGAAGAAAAAGAGAAATTCAGACAAGAGCAAATCAAGCATCGAAAATTATTTTTTGAAGGAGATGAAGATGCTGCTAAGCTTGTATTCAAACGCGCTAGAAAAAGTAAAGTATGTCCTTATTGTGGAGCTAAAAAGAAAAAAATTATAATTGAAAAACCTACAACGTTTTACCAGGAGGAAGAAGGGAAGGGCTCTCGGCGAATAACACCTATTGAGATTCTAGAACGATTAAAGAAGATGACTGATATCGATCTCAGGACGTTCGGTATTTCTCCTGAAAATGCACGACTTGAATGGGTGATATTTACTGTATTACCTATACCTCCTGTATGCGCACGACCATCAATTACACTAGATAGTGGTATTCGGTCTGAGGATGATTTAACCCATAAATTAGTAGATGTTATTCGAATTAATCAACGATTAAGAGAAAATATTGATGCAGGAGCACCTCATCTAATTGTTGAGGATTTATGGGAATTATTACAATATCATATTACTACTTATCTTGATAATCAAGTTTCGGGCATCCCTCCAGCCAGACATCGTTCTGGTCGAGCACTTAGAACGCTTACTCAAAGATTAAAAGGTAAAGAAGGAAGATTTCGAAGTAATTTAAGTGGTAAAAGAGTTGATTTTTCAGCAAGAAGTGTAATATCTCCAAACCCGTACATTAGTATTAATGAAGTTGGAGTACCAATAGAAATTGCTAAAATCTTAACCATTCCAACTAATGTTAATGATTGGAATATTGAAGAAATGAAACAGCTGGTTTTAAGTGGTCCTTATAGACATCCAGGAGCTAATTACATAATACGAAATGATCGTAGAAGAATTGATCTTCGGTATGTAAAAAATCGAAAGATCATTGCTGATATGTTAACACCCGGGTTTACGGTTGAACGCCATTTAAGTAATGGAGACTTGGTTTTATTTAATCGACAACCTTCACTCCATAGGATGTCGATAATGGCTCATGAAGTTAAAATTATGGATGGTAAAACATTTCGGTTAAATTTAACTGTATGCCCTCCCTATAATGCAGATTTTGATGGTGATGAAATGAATTTACATGTACCTCAAAGTGAAGAAGCTCGAACAGAGGCAGAACTATTACTTAAGGTTCAAGAACATATATTATCACCCCGATTTGGTGGGCCAATATTAGGAGGGATTCAAGATTTTATATCAAGTGTTTTCCAATTTACGAGTAAAGACGCATTATACAATAAAAAAAGCACATTGAAATTATTGTATCTTGGAGATATTTTTGAAAATAATCCTGATTTTAGTTTGGATCAATTAGAACCAGCAGTTACTGATCCTGAAATTATGTATTCCGGTAAGCAGATTTTTAGTACTTTATTTCCTGATGACTTAAATATAAGGGTAAGATCGAAATTCTGTAAGAAATGTAATGTATGTGAAGAAGAAGATTGTCCCTATGATGCATATGTCGAAATTAAAAATGGTTATTTAATAACTGGCACAATTGATGAGAATTCATTTGGTGCTATGCAGTCAAATAGCATTTTACAACGTATTATTAAGGATCATGGCAATGCGCGAGGAAGGCAATTTTTAGATAGCGCAACAAAAATGTTATTACATGTTATTCGCCAAAATGGAATGACAATGGGATTAGATGAAGTTTATGTTAAAGGTAAAGCTTTTGAAGCCATCCAAAAGATATTAAAAGACGCTAATGACGAATCTGAAAGACTTATAGGAGCTTTTTATGAAAATGATACTAAAATATTGAAAAGAGCTCCTGGACGTTCTATGAAAGAAACTTTAGAATTACGAATACGACAAGTATTAGCTGAAGCCCGTAAAGAAGCCGAAGAACTTGCAGCAGATTATATTGGGGATAAGGCGCATTCAGTTATCATGACAAAATCCGGTGCTCGAGGTAATATTTTAAATCTAGGTCAGATGTCTGCTGTTGTTGGACAACAAGCAATCAGAGGAGAAAGAATTAATCGTGGATATGCCCTTAGAACACTTCCACATTTTAAGGTTAATGATCTTAGTCCTAAATCTAGAGGATTTGTCTCATCATCATATCGTAATGGATTAAAACCAGTAGAGTTTTTCTTTCACGCAATGGGTGGAAGAGAGGGCCTTGTTGATACAGCAGTACGTACAAGCACATCTGGATATATGCAGAGAAGGCTTGTTAATGCTTTACAGGATATGGTAATTGAAAATGATGGAACTGTAAGGAATTCTGATAAAAATATAATCCAGTTCGCCTTTGGCGATGATGGTGTTGATGTAATGCATACAGATCATGGGGATGCGGTTAATTTAGACGTTTTGCTCCTTAAAGCAAAAGCTCTTGATGTCGAAAAGATTCGTACTGAAATTAAAAAAGCTCCTCCTGCGAAGAAAAAAGAAATTAAAATTGAAGAAGTTACTGAAAAGAAACCAAAAAAAGTGGCTGTTAAGGAAAAACCTAAAAAAGTAGAAGCAAAAATTCATGATGAGGAAGCTCTCCAGAAACAATATGAGGAGGAAACAGGTAAAAAATCTATATGGCGTGGGAAAGAAACTAAAGGATATATAGAATGGAAAAAAGAAAAAATGGGGTAGATAAATATGGCTAAAGTAACACCTAAAATTTTAGAAGAACAATTAAATGTTTTATTAGATGATGGTATTCCAGACGATTTAATCGAAAAAATTCGAGAAAAAGTAAAAGATGTAGATTTAGAAGAAGAACAATTGGAATACCTTTTGAATAAAGTATTTATTAATTATAATAACTCATTAATGGAAGCAAATGAACCATGCGGGACAGTTGCAGCTCAATCAATCGGTGAACCTGGAACCCAAATGACTCTTCGAACTTTCCATTATGCAGGTGTTGAAGAGTTCTCAGTTACTCAGGGTCTTCCACGCTTGATTGAAATTGTAGATGCTAGGCGTTTTCCCTCAACTCCACAAATGACTATCTACTTAGAAGAACCTTATAATAAAACAGAAGAGGAAGCAATTAAGGTTCATAATCGTATAGAACAAATTAGAATTGAACAGATTACACATGATGTAGATCTTGATTTTGTAAATTGGCAAATTCATATTAATCTCATCACTGAAATTTGTGAGAAGAAAGGAATAGATATTGACCAAATCCCTGAAATTTTAAAAAGATATAAGAAAAAAGGTACAATTAAGCGAGAAGGAAACACGATCATTATTGATCCTGGAATTGAAGATCTTCAGAGTTTACAGAAATTAAGAGAAAAAATCCTAAAAAAAGTTGTAAAAGGTATTAGAGGAGTAAAAAGAGGATTATTAACACCTTCAGACAATAATGAAGAATGGGTAATAAAAACTGAAGGTACAAACATGCAAGGGGTAATTCAAATTGATGGAGTGGATACAACAAGAACAGTTTCAAATCATATCCATGAAATAGAAAAACTATACGGTATAGAAGCTGCACGTAAGATGATTATTACTGAAGCACAAAAAGTCCTTGAACAACAAGGATTAGATGTTGATCTAAGGCACTTACTAATTTTAGCAGATTTAATGTGTCATACTGGATCAATTCAATCCATAGGAAGACATGGAATTTCAGGCTCAAAATCGAGTGTCTTTGCAAGAGCCGCTTTTGAAGTCACAGTCAATCAATTACTGGATGCAGGGCTTTACGGAGAACAGGAACTCCTTAGAGGAATTCCCGAGAATGTCATTATAGGTCAGGTTATTCCGATTGGCACGGGGAGAACAAATATCATGTTCGATCTTGACCGAAATTTGGAGATATTAAAGAAGAGACTCAAAAAGTAAGAATAAGCATATTTATAGCATTTACTAATAATTTAGGTTAATTTAATTAAATTTTCACTTATTCTTTAAAAAATATTATTATAGAAAAAATATTGTTAATATAAATGAAGAAATAACATAAACTAACAAAAAATTAAATTCAAGTATAAATTATAATTACTATTAGTCAACTAAAAGATACTTTTTGAGAAGATAATGGCAAAGATGAAGAAGAGTAAAGCTGTAGCCGAAAAAGTTGATTTAACGCGTAAGAAAGTGAAGGAATTTGATATTGACACAAATATCAAAGTTGCGTATAAAACTGGAAAAATTGTATTTGGTAGAAATCAAGTATTAAGGTCAATGAGACAAAATAGATATAAAATGATAATCATTGCAAATAATTGTCCTATGGACCTTGTAAAGCAATTAAATCACTATAATTCTCTTGGTAAGGACAAAATCTTTATTTTTAAGTATAAAGGTTCAAGCTGGGATTTAGGATTGGCTTGTGCGAAACCCTACATGATTAGCATTATGGGTATTTATGACTATGGTAATTCCAATCTTCAAAGTTTAATAAGTAAAAGAATTTAACTTAATTGGTTCAAAAATGTTAAGAAAACATATTAGAATTGATCAAAAATCGATGGAACTTATTTCCTTATTCAATAATATATCTGGCGCTATAATAAAAGACTGTCTAATTTTCAGATCTCCTGAAAATAATTCTGAAGTAGTTATCTTTTTAGTAAAAAAAGAAGATGTAGGTAAAGCAATTGGAAAAGCTGGAGAACATGTAAAAGATTTAAAGGCAAGACTTCAAAAGAATATAGATGTCATCGAATTTTCTGAAGATCTTAACCAGTTTATACAAAATATCTTAAATACTACCAAGAATGCCATAAAAGTCCAAAATATCGAAATTAAAGAGAGTAAGAATCTAAAGAAAACTATTATTATCTCTGTTCGCCCCCAAGATCGTGGAAAAGCAATAGGTAAAGAAGGTAGTATGATTAGAAAAATAAAAGAACTAGTTTTAAGGTACTTTGAAGTAGATAATGTAATAATTAATACAAAAAATAATTTTTAATCAGAAGAACTCATTCTTTTCTATTTAAGATATTTATAATATTCATAAATTTTAAGTTCTATGAGATATTTTCTCACATTATAATATAATTAAAATATTGTTATTTGGTGTTCAAAATAGGAAAACCAAAAGGATTATACGCCGCACGACAATTAAGAAAAAATCGAAGAAGATTTCGCTGGTCTAAATCAAAATATAAAAGGAAAAAGCTCAAATTAAAACAGAAGGTTGATCCCTTAGAAGGAGCTCCACAAGCCCTAGGTATCGTGCTACAGAAAGTTGGTCGGGAGAGTAAACAACCCAATTCAGCTATTCGGAAGTGTGTACGCGTACAATTAAAGAAAAATGGAAAGACTATTACAGCGTTTCTACCTGGAGTACATTATTAAGTTCTAATAATGTCTAGAGATGGAGCGCTTAATTTTATTGATGAGCATGATCGTGTTCTATTAGAAGGTATTGGTGGAGCTAAAGGGAGAGCTATCGGTGATCTCCCTGGAGTAAGGTGGAGAGTTGTAAAAGTAAATGGTGTGAGCCTACAAGCACTTTTAACTGGTAAGAAAGAAAAGCCACTTAGATAGAGGTAATAGATAATGAGTAAAAGCAAATCTGAGATCAAGTTATTTAATAAATGGTCATTTGAAAACATCGAGTTAAACGATTTTACGCTTGAGAAATATATTAATCTAAAAACCATCATAATACCACATTCAGCAGGTCGTCATGAGCATAGGCGTTTCTGGAAAAGCTCACGAGTCTCAATAATTGAACGATTCACCAATAGATTGCTCTCTCCTGGTTTTATCGGAAGCAGAATAAAAGGACATAAGAGTTCACATACTTCTGGAAAAAAGAATAAACTAATAAAAGGCCTGAAAGATGCATTTACATTAATAGAGTTAAAAACAGGTCAAAATCCGGTTCAAGTTTTAGTTGACGCAGTTGTTAATACTGCTCCAAGAGAGGAAACAACCAAAATCGCTCGAGGAGGGATATCATATGCTTCAGCAGTAGATATCGCGCCCCAGCGCCGAGTTGACTTAGCTATAAAATATCTCGTTCAAGCAATTGGTGCTAGATCCCATGGGAATGAAAGAATGTTTGAAGAAAATATAGCTCAAGAATTAATTTTAGCAGCACAAAATAGTCAAGAATCTAGAGCAGTAAAACGAAAGGATGAAATTGAGAGAATTGCTGTTTCGGCACGATAACTTTTTTTAAAATTTTTAACAAATAACTAATTCTAAATATAAAAAAAATTTTAAAATTAAAGATCACCAAATCTCTTACTATAAGTTTCAATATCACCTACATATTATCTTTTTTTATTAAAGCAATGGAAAATTCCCGAATTTTTATATAATTGATAAACATATTATTTAGATAAGCAGCGTTAAAGGTATAAAACTATATCTATATTTAAAATTGATTCCGACAAAAAATAAAATATGTTAGAAAAACAATTAAAAACCTTAGGGCAAAAAATTAGAATAGATATTTTAAAGAAACTAAAAAAAATTAAAGAACCTATTTCATTTTCACGACTTCAAAAAGAAGTTATTAATTGTAATAATACATCTGTAAATTTCTCATTTCATTTAAATGCCTTAAAAGACTGTAAATTAATAGAATCTTCTGAAGACGGATATTATATTACAGTTTTAGGTAAGCAGATATTAGATAGTGTATTATCTATTGAACAGATCTTAGTGGAAAAAAATAGGGTAAAAATGATTAGAACATCTAAATATTCGAAAGAAATATTTGATATAAATAAAATTGAGGAATATCTCATAAACGAAGGCGGAATGGAATCTTTTATAGCTAAACAAATTGCTCACGAAGTTGAAGAGCGCCTTTCGAAGACTAATATTGAATATCTAACTGCTCCTTTAATGCGTGAATATATTAATGCAATATTATTAGAAAATGGATTTGAAGAAGTAAGACATAAATTAACTCGTTTAGGAACACCTCCATTTGAAGTATTTAAATTATTTAACTCAGAAGGCAGCAATATTAATCCTGACAAGTTCATAAAGGAATTAGGATCTGACGTTTCTGAGCAATTTTTACTCTTGAACTTATTACCAAAAAATCTAGCTGATTTATATTTAACAGGAGAAATAGCTCTACTGCACTTAAATTATTGGAGTTTGAGACCTTTAAGCTTATATTTAAATACAAACTCAGTACTAGAGGTGCTTATTAAAAGAAATTTGAATTCCTCGAGTAAATTAACCAATTCTAGAGATTTAATTAACTTAATTCTACGTTTTACTGATCTTTTACATAATTTTAAGCCTTATTTCTCTCAAGATTTAGTATTAGGTGAATTCAACAAAAATTTTCTTTCTTATATGAATTCCCATGAGAAAATGTTATACTTTATTGATATTTTGAAATCCCAAATTCTCAATTTTAACAATTCTTTTGAAGATCTGAGACATAGTTTAACTTTTGAGTTTAACTATCATGATTTTAAGGATTCAACTGATTTATTTTTAAATCAATTCAAAGTTGATAAAGAATTTTTGAATTATAAAATAAGAGGAAAAGAAATTGATAATAATGTTAAACCTTTTATAATATTTGATTATTCAAAATTAAATACTTCAAATTTAGAAAATATTTTTTTAGAAGATATAATACCTATTTTAAAAAATAATAATATTTGCTTTTACAACTATAATTCCTCAAATTTTCTAAATTCTGCTTTAATTAAAATTAAAAATTCTAGTAAAAATCAGATAATTTTAGATAAAATTTTAATTAATTTACACTCAATATCAGTAAAGGCAAATCGAAATGATGATTTATTCCTAGATTTACTATTTGACAAAATGAGTTGTGTTTTTGATTTATTTAAACATAAAGAATCGTTAATAGAAAAGAAATTAAATTCTTTAAATGGTTGGAAACGTTTGATTTATGATTTTTTTGGAAAAATTGAAGATGATTTTTATCAGAATACAATCAAATCTGTAAGTTTTTTTGGTTTAAATGAAGCAATTTTGAATCATTGTGGAATAGAGCTTGATAAATTAAGAAATAGTGAAGAATTTGCTTTAAGGATCTTAACTTTCATGAAAAAATTAATTAGAGAAAAAAATCAAGAAGAGAACAATTATTATATTTTAAGCCAACCTCATAATGATACATATTTAAATAATGCGTGGCATAATGGAACAACTCTAAGAAGTGATATGCCATATAAATATTCATCATGCATTATTAGACACAATTCAAAGTTATCTTTAGCTAAAAGAGTTAATTTATTTAAAAAATTTGAAAAAGTTATCAACGGAGGAATTATATTTGATGAATATATTGATATCAATGGGACATCAATAAAAGAGCGTTTATCTAATCTATTCAAATCTGAATTAGAAGCGATTTTTATACAGAAAAGGATTAAAATTTAGAATATAATAAATAGAGAGATTTCTCAGCTTTTATCTGACATCAATTCTGCTAAAAGTGCTTTTCTCATTGGGATTCCGTAAAATGCTTGTTTAAAGTAAATTGTTTTCTCAGAACTGTCTACTTTTGGTGAAATTTCGGAAACACGGGGTAAAGGATGTAATAATCTAAATCCATTTTTAGTGTCATCAAGATCCTCTTTTCTAAAAACATATATATCCTTAACCTTTTCATATTCTTCCAAATCAATGAATCTTTCTTTTTGAATTCGTGTCATATAAAGAACATCTAACACACTTAGAATCAAACGATATTTAGTAATTTCTTTATATTTTACTTGTCGTTGTCTTAAAAAATCTTTATCTCTATTTCTCATTCTAAGCTCCTTAGGGCTTATGAAATAGATATTTACTTCAAAATTAGAGAGTAAAATTGAAAGTGAGTGAACTGTACGACCATACTTAAGATCACCCATTATACCAATATTTAAGCCATCTAAAGATCCAACCTCTTTAATTATAGTTAATAGATCTAATAATGCTTGAGTAGGATGTTCACCACTTCCTGACCCTGCATTAATTATCGGGACGTTTGCGAATTTTGCTGCCATTCGAGCAGCTCCTTCGAGGCTGTGTCTCATCACTATACAGTCACTATAATTTTCAACCGTTCTTATTGTATCGGCAATGCTTTCTCCTTTTTTGATAGAGGAAACATCTCCAGAATGGAATCCTATTATATTACCTCCTAATCTATACATTGCAGATTCAAAACTGAGACGAGTACGGGTTGAGGGTTCAAAAAATAATGTTGCTAAGATTTTTCCTTTAAGAATATTAGAATTTTTAATTTGAATCATTTCTTTAGCTTTTTTTAAGATATAATCAATATCTTCCCTATCAAATTGCTTAGCACTTATTATTCCTTTACTAAATTTCTCTTTAAACTTCAAAATTCTTATCAATATGGTTTTATTAAAATTATGTAAATAAGATTTAAAACATTTTTTATTAAATAGTAGAAGTTTATAAGAAAGAAAGAGAACTAATAAAATTTAAAATTCATAAATAACTACCTAAGTTAATTAGATATTAAGGTCAGTGAATATTGAAATACCCTCGGTCAATGAATAGATACTGCCCAACCTGTAGAATACATACAAAACATAATGTCACAATCTATAAAAAAGGCAAGGAACGTATGTTAAATCAGGGTAGGCGAAGATTAGAACGCAAAAAAGCGGGATACGGAAGTTTCCCAAAAGAAATCTTTCATAAAAATGTAAAGATTAACAAAAGAACAACGCCCCTTTTGGAATGCTCTGAATGTGGCAAAAAACATTATGCAAAATCTTATCGTGTAAAACGACTCGAACTACAAGAAGTATAAAAAGCGTGAATTAAATGGTTCATAAAAGAGAAGAAAAGGCAATTATTCCACAGCCAAAATCTAGATTTTTACGTGTGAAGTGCTTAAATTGTGGAAATCAGCAAATTATTTTTGGATGTTCTGCTACTGATGTTGAATGTTTAGTATGCGGAAAAACTTTACTGCAATCCACAGGCGGTAAAGCTCGTATTCTTACTAAGATATTGGAAGTTCTTTCTTGAATTTCTTTTGAATAATAAAGCTTTTATGTCTTAGGAATTAATAAAAATTTCAATTCTGATGTAACCATCCTATATTATTTTAATATTTTCGTGAAACCATTGTTTCATACCAAGAAAGATATATAATATATATGAAATATCAATAGAAACTATTCTTTTCTTGTTTTAATTACCTAGTTAATAAATTAAAAAGGAATTTTTAGGATCAAATATAAATAATATAAGGGGTATAAGAGAATTAGAATAAAAGGTATCGTCTAAAACTATTTTTATTTTTATTAGGTAGGTGCCTTACCTATCTGCCTCTAGCGGGTTATGGAGGAAAAAAAAGTGAATTGGAAATGGAAAAATTAGGTGTTTGATACCTTTTTTAAATCCATTGGAAAAAAATGAGAATGAATCCGGGTTAAGAAACTTTAAAAATAACCTTTTTATTCATGTAGGAATAAAAGACTCATTTTCTATAAATTTAAAATTAAAAACAGAGGTAGAAAAAGATATGGCTTTAAAAACAATTAAAGTTGAATATAAGCTTCTAAAAGGAATCAAAATTTTGGCTACAAAAGAAGATAAAACTATTAAGAAGAAAGTTTCTGAACTTTTAGAAGCAGAGTTAAAAGAGAAAGGTGTCCTGATTGAGTAAAGACATTAAAGAAATCATTTATTCTAATCTTAATTTACTTTTTGAAAAATTGGAACGATTAAATGAAGATGAGGAAGATTTGAAAAAGGAGCAGGACTTTGTGTTATTAAATCTTTCAAAATTAAAAGAATCGAGGGGTTTTAATACAGAAAAAAAGGAGAAATAGTTTGAGACAAAACACCAGAGAGGGTATTTTTTATCTCAAATGAAGATTATTTCTCCCTGAATATTAATGTTTGTTAATATTTGAACCTTTTTTCTGTTAAAAAGGAGAAAATGCCACGAGATTTTTCTAAATTTGATAAAGCTAAAACACTTCTTAGTGGTAGATGGATTAAGGTATCCGTTTATGATATTAAAGAATTAGAGGATTTAGTTTTTGAAGGATTTAAGGTATATATCTATGGTCTAATAAACAAAGGATATAATGTATATATCCGTATTGAAAAAGAATTTAAGAAAATAAAGAATTTTTATATCACATTTAAAATAACCAAAGATTTTGAAAATAAAAAATTGAAAAACACTTTGGAAAAATTCCTGGAGAGTGATTGAAAATTTGATGTTCGACAAAGATGGGAGATTAGCACCTCAAAAGGTTAAATATAAAATAAAGCACGATGAAGAAATAGAAGACTATATTGATAATGATTGTAATTTCCGGATTGAATTTGACAAGAAAGGAGATTGTAAATTTAAAGAAAAAAAAGAGAGGTAGAGGTTAAAATTGAGTAAAAAGAAGAAAAGAGAAAATAATTATCTTAATATTATTAACGGAACATTTGATTTCCTTAAGGGAAAATGCTTGTTTTGTGAAATGCGAATAAAACATGGTATCTTTTGTGATAGCATATGTAAAGATTTATTCTTTGAGGAAAAGAAGGAAGTAGCTATTCGAAAATATGTTTCCAAGAATAAGAGAAAGAAGAAAGAACAGATCTACAATATTTCAGAGATGAAAAAAGAAGTTGAAAAAAATATATTAAAAATAATGAGAGGGAAATAAAAAATGTCAGATAATAAAAAGAATTGGTATGAACATTCTACATATTTACAACGAATATATGAAGAAACTGAGGAGTTAACACCATATCCAAGCAAATGGAATGAATTATATGAGTGGTTCAACAGAATTGATAATGATATTCAAACTACAGATTTAATTAGTTTAATTCATCAAATTCGAATTAATGATATTATGTGTAAGAACAATACTAGAAATCTCTTAGCAGAAAAAGGAATTTTACCAAAAAGAGCTTTTGATGAACTCTGGGATCAATATAGGGTAACTGTGGTTAAATATGAGAAAGAAGAAGAAGAGGAGAAAGGAGAAGAAATACCATTATTATCTATTATTGTTGCAGAAAAACCAAGAGGGGGAATTTATAAATTATTAAGCACAAAAGGGGGGATAATATACCGACAAATAAAGAAATATAAAATTAAGAATACCGATGAATTCTATGAGATGAATTTTGACACACCTATTTTGGATGTTCCATTTGACTTAACATGTCTTTATTTGACTCAAAATGAGGAAAGGTTTTATGAAGTAAAAATAGGGGCAGAAGAGAGATGTTTATCTAAAAGTGATTTGTTAGATTTTATTGATAATAAAAGGAATTATAGCTATGTAACAGGGAAAGAATATAAAAATTTCATAAGCATTATTTTGAGAGGTTATGAAAAAAAATATAATTTAGAACCGATTTCGATGTTTCCTACAATAGGAGTGTTTCTTACACAAAATAAGGAATTAAAAATAATATATCCAGGAATCAAAAATATTAAATTATATGGGGAAAATGACTTTCAAAAAGAAATAATTAGTTTTTGTGAGAAGAAAGGAATAGATACAAATGGAGATTTAACAACCCCCTTTTATGAAATTATCCATAATAACAGTCTGCCATTATCAGTAAGATTAATAACAAGTGGATATATAGCAATTTCACCTTTTTTCTATGCACTTAAAGATTATTTGGATATATTTCCAAACCTTTTTTGGATTGCCCCTCCTGGAACAGGGAAAACAACCTTTTTTGAATTAATGGGAAATATAATCTATGGAACTGAATTACAAAATGCAGATGATGTAAATAGTCAAGCCAGATTAAGCAAGATACCAACAAGTCATACTACTCCCCTACCTATTGATGATATGGATGAATTAAAAGAGATTCAAATGAGTTTTATAAAATCAATAAGTACACGAAAAAAGGGAAGAATACGAATGGGTGGCAAAGATAAACAAGAAATTTTGCGTGAAGAAGTATATGCTTCATTTATGGGAACTGCCAATGAAGATGATTTCATACAAGGAGAGGATAATATGGCTTTTAGAATAAGAGCATTAACATTTCGGGCGTTTAAACGTGTCGATATACTTAAAGATAAAGGCTTTAAAAAATTTGATGAAAATATAAAAGAAATTAAACAGGGTAAGATATTCGGATATTATCTATTAAAGAATGCACTTGAATTCATTAAAAAAACAGACAATTTAATTGAAAATGCGTCTTATGAAAAATTTACAAATTTCATAGATAATATAAAAGAAAGGCTAATTGATTACTTCTTAAAAAAATTCGGCAATGAGTATATTGACCCGAGAAGGATAACAATTTATAGCTTAATTTTAGTGGGTTTATATTTTTGGCGATATTTATTTAATAAGCACAAACTAAATGTAGATATATTGAGTAAAGTAATAGATTTTGAAGAAAATAATATGTTTTTACAATTTATAATTGATTTGGAAGAAATTGAACAAATCTATTCATTGCAAGATTTTGGGAGAATTGTCGATTTCTATGAAGATCCAAAAAGTGCTTTTAAGAGATATTTTAACAACAAAAATGACAAAGAAATTGTGTTAGGAAGGGATTTTATTAATGAGTATGATAAATGGGCAGGAGTGAGAAGATATGAACCTTTAAAGCATTTAACTACTATAGCAAATATGGAATCACGATTGTTAATGAGAAGAATTGAAACAGGATCAGAAAGAGTAATTGACCAAGAGAGCGAAACTTCTTTTGATAAACCAATATGGGGTATTATATTTTATCTCAATGAAATTAAAGAGAAGATGGTTTATCTCGATAAGATTAAAAAGAAAATGGATTATGATGAAAAAATTAAAAGAGAAAAGGGAATTATAGAAAGAATTGAAAAGGCTTTTGAATCGAATGACTTCAAGGGATTAGAAGAGAATGCATTAAAGCAAATCTTAGGAAGAAAATATAATGAGAATTTGATTGAAAAGGCTTTTGATTATCTCTGGGATAATGAGGTAATTATCCCGGATGAAACGAATGATAACTTAATTTATTTTAAAAAAGAAAATTTATTAAATTTAAAATTGGATGGGGATGGGGGGGATATTGAATATGGTGAGCCTTAAAAGATGAGTGTAAATGAAGAAAATTTATTTAATATAATAAAAAAACATTTAGAGAGTGAGGGTTATAGTATTTCGGGTTTAATTACTTCTTTTTTGGATAATATAGAAACCTCGTTTGAGAGGGAATTACGTTTCTTTTTCCAGGATATTTCAGAAAAAACAAACAAAGAGATAAAAAAGATACATAAGAATTATATTAAAAGAAGACGAGATATTCAGGGTATTCAAGTGCGTGTTGCCAATGATAATATAGAGTTAGAAGAAAGAATTAATGATACAATTGAATTCTATAATAAAACTAATATGGTAGTTTCAGATATAAAATATATCTATTATTATAATAATAAAACAAAAATTAATGTATTTATTGCTTTTATAGAAGCTGAGAAGAGATAAACAAAAACTTAATTTTATTCTTTTTTATAATTCTTTTCTATTTTTTATTGTTTAGAGCTTGTTTTTCCATATATTTTTTTTTATTTTCAATTTTTCTTTGAAAATGATCGAATTTGATCATTCAATATTCACTAATATATTAATCTAATAATTTGTAAGAAAATATAAATATCATCATTACATTATTACAAATTATTTTTCTTTTTCTTCTCATGTTCTATTCAAAGCTTTTTCAAAAAATTTGTAATAATATACAATCATTACAAAATGAATTGTAATATTACAACTTAAAAAATCAAGAATTTGAAGTGTATAAAACCCCTAATCCAATTATAATAAACTTTGGGTTATCTAAGTATTAAATTATATATATATCTATTTTCCAAAAAACAATATATTCTTTAAGATAATTATACTTATCATTATATAAATTCATTATTTATTAAATTATATCAATCTCAATAAGACTTGTCATAGAGCTATTTTCAACATCCTTTAAGATCTCTTTAATTTGGGTAATCCTCTTATATATAAAATTTTCAGAAAATTTGTAATAACTTGTAATAATTCAATCATTACAAAAATTCCTTAAATCTTGGGGGTTATAAAGCTTCTAAACCCATTGTAATAATGTAATGAAAAAAAGACGAAAAAATACACACATATAATGATTAACATTTATTTAAGAAAATTGATATATAAATGAAAAAAATTATAGCTATTGAAATTAATCATCTTATTTTATTTATGTATAATCCATGAAATCTATGGATTCGTTTTGATAAATAATGTAGGGAATTGAAATATGAATACAACGCAAAAAGCTATTTAAAGAAAGAAAAATCCAACTTTTGCAATGGAAAAAAGATAATTATATAACATTTCTTATATTTTATAAGTTTTTATCCTTTTTGATCATTCATTATCGAATTTGATCAGGAATTATTGAAAATGATCATCAGCAGATTAACAAAAATTTTTATAAAATTTTTTCTGGACCTAAAACAAATAAAAAAATTATATCAACATTTTATTTTTCTTAATTTTTGTATGGCCATAAAAAATTCTTCAGGAGTATTTATTTATTTTTTTAATAAACATTATCGATTTTTTTGAGAAATAAAAATTAACATAATTTCATTACTTTTTGAAAAATCGTTCTAAAAACGGGGATTAATTGACTTAAAATCGTATGAAAATGTAATTTGAATCTTTTGATTTAATTTTTATCCTGGAGTAATGGACAGTAAAAATTTTCAAGATTAATAACAATATATTTTTTATACCAAATTTATCTATAAATATTTATTTTTTTAGGTATAGAAAGCTTCTAATACTAGGATATAAATACGGGTTTAATTGGTATTTATACAGATTTTAAACTTAATAATAATCTTAAAGAAGTATAGAAAGGTTCTAATCTCAAAATTCAAATACGGTTTTTAAAATTTTATTGCAAAAAAATATTATCAGGAGAATTTATTAATTTTATTTTCCAAGATAGATAAATCATATTATATTCTCTTAATAAAAAAAAAGAAGGCATCGTAGGGAAGGCGTGATCTGAAATAACGCCTTCAAAATATTTAATCTCTACCTGCAAGGGTATTTTAAGAGGAGGGTACAAAATGTACCCACCTATTATATTTAATCTCTACCTGCAAGGGTATTTTCGAAGGTGTCCAAATTTATCCAGCTATCAAAAATTTAATCTCTACCTGCAAGGGTATTTTAATAAAAAGATCGGTAAAAATAATTTACCGATCATTTAATCTCTACCTGCAAGGGTATTTTACTAAATTTCTCTTATTTTTAAATAGGTAGAGCCAAAAGAGACGAGTTTAGTATTTCTAAGCGTTCTAATCCCTTTTTATAAGCACTTTCGTATTACTTCAATAAACAATGAAATGACAGATTAAGCTATTATTCAAAAAATTAATAAGTATTAATATAAATATATATATAAAAATATACGAGAATATAATTTTTATAATAGAAAATGATAAAAATTAGATTTACCGCTAGGTAAGGATGTTCAAACCCTTTTTTTGAAATGTTGAAATTTGAAGTAATTATAAAAATGAAGACATCCCTATATATTATAGAAAAAACCAAAATAATTTCAAAAAAATAAATAAAAAATAAAACATTGTGAAATAATAATGTTAAAAATTGAACAAATAACTAATATTAAGCCTGAAGAATGGTATAAAGAATATGTTAAGACATATAATAAAATTATTTATTCTGATGATCCTACACTAATTCAAGCTAATGAGTCAAGTTTAGAGACAAGAATCGAAAATCTTAGAGAATCAGATAAAGATATTGAGCTATTAAATAGAATTCATGAATATGCAGAACCAATTTTGCAAAAATATGATGAATGTGAAAAAAAAATATTCAAGAATAGAAGTGATGAGGAATATCGAAATAGTGACAAATACAAAAAAGACAAAAAAGAAATGCATGAATTACATGATCGTTGGTGGGATGGACCTCCTCCTGGAGTCTCAGAGATAGAATTTGAACATTATCATTTTAGTTTGATAGATTCTATTTATAATGAACCTGATTTAATATTCAATTGTAATTCACTTGAAAAAAATAAAGGTCTTATTGAAATTTTTAATTATCGAATTAATAAACTTAAAGAACAACCAGATTTAAAAAAATTAGATTCTTATAAACCAGGAGGTTGGGAACGTTGTGTTCTTTTTACTAAAGTTTATCTTAAATTGTGTGAAAAAACAGTTAATAAAGGATATTTAGTTACAGGAGATTTAATGGAGATTTTCGATCACATCAAGAATTATGAATATGATATAATTTATGAAGAAAAGAGAAAAAATCCAAAATTTCTTGAAGATTTAGATTTTCGAGATTTTCGATATACTAATGAACAAATATTTGATTTAATAAGAAAAAATGAAAAATGGCACGATATTAACAGGGATATAACTATTTATCAAGAAAGAAAAAAAGGGAAATATTTAGATGAACTTGCTGAGAATTTTGGTATTAAGTTTAACTCAATTAGTATGGTCCTGAAAAAAGTATCTGGATCCATAAATTATTATAAGGGGAAACTTTTTGAAGATTTTGTCGAAAAGCGTTTAAAAGAATCAGGATTATTTGAAAAAGTAATAAAAGAAGCCGGAAAAGGAGAAGCTGATATATTAGCATATACTAAGGATGGG
Source organism: Promethearchaeota archaeon (assembly GCA_019057865.1). Taxonomy (GTDB): domain Archaea; phylum Asgardarchaeota; class Lokiarchaeia; order Sigyniarchaeales; family SOKP01; genus Loki-b32. The sequence goes on along the minus strand of JAHLWP010000016.1, from coordinate 12,759 downwards.
AAAGACCTTTATATTTATTCTCTTAAAAATATAAAAATTAATCGCAAACCATATTGGTTAACAAAAGAAGAGCTAAGACCAGAATTAGAGAGGGCATTATTACAATCATTAGATTATAAAATTCATTTGGTTCTTTTGATATTTGATAATTATAACAATAAAGTAAAACAAATTCAAATCGATTATAATAATCCAAAGAATATTGATATTTCAAGAGTTTAAAAATGTTTAGAAGATTTTTTAAAGATAATGATAATGATGATTATCTAATTGTTAAGGTATGCTTTCACTGTGGTAGAGATGGGGAATATGGGGAAGATGAGGATATTTGCAAATATTGTGGTTTTCCAATTTAATTTAATTTCTTTATTACTCAAAAATGGGTAGGTCTGAAATAGTCAAAAAATGTTGTATTTTAATAAATTAATGGTGTAACTATAAATAAAAGTAAAAGAGATATATCTCCAAAATTGAGTAGATAAAAAATAATCATGAGTAAAATTTTAAAAATTTCATATTTTAATGATTCTTTATACATATGTTTAATAATTTTAATGTTTTTATGAATAATGTTTATGGATTTTCTATATAAATTAAACAAAATTCAGAGGGATCCTAATAACTCAAACTAGAAAAACTTTTCTTGAGAATAATCAAAATATTTTTGAATGTCCTGAATGTAAGAATGGTATTATTTCTGATTCATATAGAGGTGATACTATTTGTGAACAATGTGGGTTAGTAGTAAGTGAAAAAGCCTTAGACATTTCTAATTTTGATAAGAATATGTTTTCTTATGAAGAAATAAGAGATAGGCTTAGTTCTGGTTTTGTTAATACTCTTTTTACTCCAAAACCCTATTTAAATACTATAATAAAAAAGTATGAAATTAAGAACAAGGATTTTAATCGAATAGCAAACTTAGATTATTATAATAATGACTCTGAAGTGAGAAATCTTCTAATTGCGATAAGATATTTAAAGTTAATTAGTAGTAAGTTAAAGTTATCATACAACATAAAAAGTCATGCAATTTTTATTTATAGAAAAGCTTTAAAAAAAGGTTTAATTAAAGGAAGATCCATTATAGGAATGGTCTGTGCCTCTCTATTTTTTGCATGTAGAACATTTAAAATTCCTATCCTATTTCAAGAAATAGTTAATAAGGCCAGTATAAAAGAAAAAATAGCTAGGAATTGTTTTAAAGTTTTAATTAAAGAATTAAAATTAAAATTAATTCCTTTAGGTCCTAATATATTTGTCTCGAGATTTATTAATGGATTAAAATTAGGTCCTGATATTGAAAAAAAAGTTTTTGATATTTTACAATCTTTAAAACAATTTGCAATAGGTAGGGATCCTAAAGTGGTGTGTGTTGCAGTTATTTATTTAGTCTGTAAAAGGAGTAATATTTATTTTACCCAAAAGGAAATAGCTAAAGTTTCTGGGATTTCAGAAACATCGTTAAGATATACATATAAACAAATTGAAAATTATCTAATAAAACATTTAAAAATTAAATTAATTTAAAATTATAATTATTCTATTTCAAAAACGAGAATCTCATACTCCTTTTTTGGATCAATTTTTCCTGATCGGATAAATTCAATAGGAATACTAAAATAATAATTTTTTCCCTTTTTCGATGGTTTTTTAACAATTTTATAGATCAATTTCTCCATAATTATATTATTTTTTTTCATAATTATACTATTATTTTCTCGATTCTATTTATAACATTTTATTATTAATTTAATATACCATAAAAAAACTTTAAATATTCTCAATGTATTATACTTAATAAACACTAAGTATTACATTAACAAAAAAGGGATTATAGGAAATTGGAAAAAATAAATCAATTAAGAAAGAAAATTGAATCTATAAATTATCTTATTAATGAATATTCACTTTTAGAAGAAAGTATCAACAATAATGGTAAAAAATAATACTAATCCTTTATTTCGAGTGTTAGCCACCTGGATTTTTGTCTTTTGGAATAATTTCGCCTTTGACTTTCTTTTTTCTATATTTTTGGTCAACACTCAATCTTTATAATTATCGAAATATAAAAATAAAAGTTGTTTTAAAATGAAAGAAAAACAATTCAAAAAGTATTATACCTGTTTCGATTGCAAGGATATAATTCAATGTATTCCAGGTAATTTTGAAAATACAATGAAAGTAAAAGATTTTCTAATTAAACATACTAGACATTCAATAGCTTTACTTGACAGAAATCAATTGAAAGAATTTTCAAATAAGAGATTTAGAGAATTCAATTGCAAAATACAAAGAGGTGTAATTCAATTTGCCCAAGATTGTTGAAGAGTTTGAAATTATAGGTCCCTCTGAAGCTGATACATTCATGAGGCAAAATATAGGGATATTCTTAGGAAATATTACGATTGGCGAGAAATATATAAAAGTTGTTCGAGATGTAAAAAATAACATTGAAAAAATTAAAATCTCTAATTTACTAAAAGAAATCAGAAATGGTAATAAAAGAAAGTGAATAGAAATGTATGAACCTGAAGAAAAAATCTATTTAGTTAAAGTAAATCGAGCTCATGAATACTTTAAACATCGTTCTATTAAATTCGGGACATTTACAGATAAGGGAATGAAAATTACTAAAAATATTCCTTATCCTGATAATCAATTTAATTGCGATTTTTGTAATAAAACGATAAACTCTGAATTAATTAATAAAGTAAGTTATCTAAAAAATATTATAATTTATTATAGGCTTTTGGTAATCGAAATCCTTTAAGTTTTAGTATTTTTAAATAATTTTTGAATTCATTTTTAGATATTAGATTCAGATTTAAAAGATATTCTAAAAACCCTATTGTACCACATAATTTTAAATTTTCTTCTTTTGATAATTTTCTCGCTTTTTTCTCATCAATTATACAATAATAGTCTTGAGTTGTTATTTTTAATTCATTTCCAATATAAATAACAGATAATTCACCAATATTAAGCGTATAATTTTCTCTACAATAATTTTCAAAATCTCGATTATTAATTTTTTTTTTAAGAATTATAATTTTATTTTGAATTAATGACATTAATTGATCTGAATTCTTCGTATCTTTGATTTCATTATAGACTTCATTTGTTAATATAATTCGATTATTCTCAATATCCAATATTCTTTTAAGTAATTTTATTTCTTCTAATTCAGATATTATGGCTATAAAGAAAGAACTATCGGGTATAAAAATCATTTAAATCCTCTATTCTACAAGTTCAATCATACCCTTTTCTTTTAAGAAGTTAAAAAACTCAGTATAAGGCATATTTGCTATTTTGGCTGCTAAACCTATACTAATTTTATCCTTTTTTAATAAATTAATAGCTATTTCTCTTAGTTTTGGTTTAATTTTATCAAAAACAATAGATTCTTTAGTAGTATTAGGATAAACCTGATATATGTAAGCTAATAATTCATTTCTTTCTAAATCATTTAATAAATCTTTTGATTTATAAATCTCATCTAAAAGTTTTTTAGAAATTTGTCCTTCTAAACAAGAAATCAAGTTTAAACCTTTCTTAGTAATACTAATTTGATTACTAATAGTATCAATATAATCCATTTGTACTAATACTTCTAAGTCTGATTTAACAATTTCACTATAAGGTCCTAATAAATAAGCTTCAAAATCGAACAATTCTTTTAACTTTGGAACTGATTCAGTTAATAAAAATAACTCTTTTTCCAACCATAATTTTCCTTTAATTGGAGTAGTATTTTTTGAAGCTAATAAGAAAAGCATTATAAATTGACTCCTACTTAAAAGATCAATATCTTTTGAATTTATGGTATCCATAGAGATCACATTATTTATTATAATAAATTATCATTATATGAAATTAAATTTTTATTAATAAATTATATGTCTTAAAATAATTTGTAGATTAGGATTTTAAGAATTTATAATATAATATTTTAAAACTATATTTAATCAAAAACAATTATATATCTGGTACATAATTTTTTAATTAGATAAAAAGAATCATAGACGTAATATGACAAAAACTTTAAAAATTAGAAATCGGTCTGTTGATGATAATTTTCTAATGAGATTTAGAGAAATAAATTTTGGTTCTTTTCATATTAATACACCAAAATTCACTTATGATATAAAAAAAAGAGATTATAATTTAAAGATTAATAAAAATATATTTGGTTTTAATGAATTATATAGAACAATTAAAGCTAATACTTTAGATAAATTACTTTTAAAATCAAACCTTTCAGATTTTAATTATCCATTTAATTATTACAAATCTAAAATTAACCCAAATAATGAAATATTAATGTGTTTTTTAAATTATGAACCAACGGAAAAACAATTATTCCCATCTAGAAAAGGCTTAGAATTTCTATTAGATACTTCTTATGAGTATTCTAATATAATTCCATTAATAGGAATAAATGAATTGCATAATAATTTGAATAATAAAAATTTTAAAAACTATTTAGACTATTTACAGGAAAGCATTGATATAATTAATACTCTTAATGATAAACCGATAATAGGAATTATACCAAGAATTGGATATAATTATATCGAAGATATTATTAATTTATACCTAAAGAATGAAATTTTAGCTTATTCTATAGATTTAAGAAACGCTACGATTACATCAAACCATCAATTATTAAGAAATATTTTGAGATTTATTAAAAATGCTGAAATCTTTGATGATTGCTTTATTTATATTCAAAATCCAAATAAAGGACGACAAACTAAGAAATTACCTATAGTTTTTGCTAAAGATATTTTATCTATTGGATTCGGTGTTGATTGTTTTGGAGTTAATCATATACCATTAAAAGCACCACCAGAATACTATGAAAAAATTGAAAATTCAGGTGAAAGAAAATTAAGATTATTTATTAAAAATGATTATGGTTATCATAATTATTACGAAGATAAAGATCTAAATGCTAATTTTCCAAATGATTCTTATTTATCTTTTAATTCTCTTAGAGAAAATGAAAATAAATCTTATACCATAAAAATCTTTAATATGGAACAATTAGGTCTTGAAACCCTAAATATTCAAAATTATATTAAAAATCAAGATGTTGATAAATATTTAAAATCAAAATCTTATGTGAAAGAAGAAGATATTAAAAAAATGAAAAAAGTAAAAGAAGATATTGAATCGGATTCAAAAAAACAAACAAAAATAATTGATTATTTTCAAGATATATAAAAAATAATTAAGAATTTATATATATCTCCAAGATTGAGTAGATAAAAATAATCATGACTAAAATTTTAAAAATTCTAAAAACAAATAGAAAGGGAAAATCGGATATTTATAAGAAAATAGTGAAAGAAAATAAAAAACAGAGCAAAATAATCAATAAGGTTATCAAGAAATTTAATAAAATGATTTTAAATAAGGTTAAAAAACAGTTTATTAAAAAGTGAATTAAATATGGGAAAAAAGAAAAAAGCTAAAGTAAAAGCAAAAAAAGATATCATTTTAAACCTTTTTAAGAATCGATTTCTTTTCCTGATAACATTTTACATGTAAAAAAATTTTAAATCAATTAAAAACAAATAAAATAGCTTAAAATATGCTAAATTGATTAAACGATAAAATTGTGGGGATTAAATTTTTTTGAAAAGAAATCAGGAGTAAAATTTTTTTCAATAAAATCTTCTAATTGTTTTCCTAAATTATTATAAGTTGAAATTAATTTTTCTTTACCTGCAATTGTTTGAGAGCTTGAAAAAATAGGGAATGAAATTATCTCTTCTTCCTGAGTGCTGATTGCTTCTAATTTTATTTTCAATCTAAAAAACACAGGATATATATCTCTCTTTTTAGGTGTCATTTTTCTTATCTTCAATCTTTTCTCTTTTCCATAAGAATAAACCTTTTTGCCCGTTTCTTATATCGATAATAATGCCTATATTGTTTTTATGATTCCAATTTAAACTTTCAGCAATTGAATTAGGGATACTGATTTTTCCAGATGATCCTTTATATTTATGATATTTTACAGTTTTTCCATCCATTTTTCTCATGTTTAAGAAAATAATTATACTTAATATTATACTATTCATGGTAATTTTTAAATATTAACACTTCTTAGTTAATAATTAGTATACTGAATATTATCTACAAAAAAATATGAATAGAGAAAATGCCAGAAATTTATAAAATAACTTTCTATAAGGAAGATTTCTGTTTCGGGGGAATGTTCCTCGAATTTTGGCAATTGAAATATGTTAAAAACATTGCTGATTTTTATTTTAAGGCTTTAAAACTTGAAGACCTTAATATTAGAGTAGAGGTATTCTAAGAAATGGGAATTAAAGAAAATTTTGAGAAATTTATAAGAAAAAAATAATTAAAATTAATATTTAAATTGTAAGTGTGCTGGATTTCCCTAGCACCAATTTAAAATAAAATCAAAAAAAATAAAGATGAGATGAAATGGCTGAAAAAAAAGTAAAAATTGAAATTGAAATGGATCTCCAAGACAAAAAAGCAATTGATATTATAGCTAAGGCTTTTGGTTGGACACCTAAAAAATTTATTCAATATAACATTAAAAAAGATATTAGTTTTGTTCAGAGATATAATAATCCAATTTTTCCCAATGATTTAAATGAATATTATAACATCAAAAAGATTGATTTAGAAGAATTAAAGAAATTAATCTTATTGGAGGAGATTCTCTAAATGTCGGAAAATAGTCAAAAAGTTGTAAAATATGATCTTGTAAAGAAAATAAAAACAGAATATAATCAGGAAACTCTCGATTGGTTAAAAGGGAAACTTTACAAATATAAAGTATATGAAACAAAAGTTATATATGAAACAAAGGAACAAATAGATGAGGTATTTCCATTAATAGAGGTTGATAAAGAAATCTATGAGAAATTAAATGAACTTTCGGAGATTACAGGAATTCCTGTTACAAATATTGCTTCAAAAGAACTTGGAAATTTCTTTAATTCTGTTGGTGATATTCCTGTAATTTTTCTTGATATATATTTAGGAATTGAAAATATTGAAAAACCAATTGAAATGCTTGAAAGAATGAGAGAAGTAATTAATATCTCTGATATGTATTTTGAAACATTAAAAACAATGAAAAAACAAGATTTAATAAAAGAAGTTGAAGAGTGGTATAACCCTTTTAAAAGACCTAAATAATTTTTTTCTTTTTTTAATTTAATTTTTTTACAAAAATATAAAATAACCTAATTTATCAGATATATATAATAAAGACAATAACCTCTAAAATGAAGGAATTAGAAGACTTAGATGAAGATGAGAAAATTGTTTTGTTGGCTTGTTATGACGCAAACAAAGGGAGTTTAAGATCTCGTGTCCCAATTGAAGCAATTACAAGAAGAATTAAGATACTTCCCTCTAGTTATAAAAAAAAAGCCATAAAATTATTACGTTCAAATGGGTTTATATTCAAACATCCTAGCGGAAGAAAAATGACTTATCAGCTTACTAAAAAAGGATTAAAAGCAGGTTATAAATTATACAAAAATAATATATAATTTCTTTTTTCTTAACTAAAAATACCCATACGAAATATTTTGTTTCGAGAAATATTTAAATATGTATATACATATATATTTATTGATTTATTGATCAATATATTTATTGATTTATTGATCATCAAAAAATGGTGTGTGAAATGTTAAATAAAGCAAATAAAATCAGATTATTTAATGCTATGAAGAATAAATATTTCTTATATAAACTCATTAATAAGAGTCCTGGATTAACAATTTATGACTTAACTAAAAAAGTTAATTGGACCTCTGGGAAAGTAAATCATTATATCCAGAAATTACTTAAGGATAAAGTCATTAGAAATTCTACTATAATTGAAAATGGACGAGTTAAAAAACAATATTTCCCTGTGAGTTATAAGGAATTCATTAACTGGGATGAAATGAATCTAAACCCTGAAAAATTCATAGTATAGTATAATTTCAAAGATTTATCCTGGAGATAAAAAATTTTAATGGCCATAGGTTCAGGATAAAAAATTAAATCTAATTTTAATTTTTTTATAAAACAACAATAGAATCCTTGAAATACCAATTTAAACTGTTATTGGATAGGAATGACCTTAATGATCACCAAAAAAAAAAATATATTGGAACATCAGTAAATATATAGGTTAAAAGCTCATACTCATAAATTATAAATACTTTACAACTTTGTTAGTATAATATTATAAAAAATTCTATAGAATCTTCAATAAAATAAGGTAATAAAATAGAAATATGATTTTCCAAGAAAATATAATTGGATCGATTATTGGATCCACTATTGCAACAATAGGCTCAATATTAGTCTGGGTTATAATTGATCAATTAAAGAAGTATTTTGAAAAAAGAAAAGATTCAAAAAATTTTATTAAATTATACAAGTTATTTGCGAAAGAAAAGCTTGAACTTCACATGAGTATTAATATTGAAAATTTATTTGAAGAAATTGGTTTGAAAAAAATTCAAAAAGTATTAAAATTTAAATTCCAGCTAAGATACGACGAATATGCGAGAACAAACGATTATATATATGAAAATCAACTTTTTAAGATCTCATTAATGTGTTCAGATGGTTATAATGAAATATGTATTAAAGAAGGAGCTTTACTTTATGATTATAAAAAAGAGACTACAAACCTTCCTATTAAAAAAAGTTTTTTAAAATTCTTCGAAGAAAGTTGTAAAAATGAAAATATAAATTTAAACCTTGAAAAGAAGGCTTCTATTCATATTTTTCAATGATTTCTTAAAATTTAGAAGAGAAGATTTATTTATTTTCTGAACAATATTTATCAACTTTTTCAATAAATGTGAAATAAAATCTTTCTTTTTTAACCTTTTTTGATGGTTTAGTTGAATATAATCTTCAATTTTAAGATTCAGTAAATCTAATGAGTTCAATAACAAAATCAACGATTTTAAATTCTGAAGTTATGGACAATTCTCAAATGAAAATCGTAATAGAATGGTATTTCAAGCCTTCTATCATCATTCTATAAAATATTGAAAATAAGAAAATAAAAAAAATTAAAATGGATTAAAAATGAATTATCTATATTATGCAAGAAGGATTAGTGTGCTTTTATGTGCTAACAGCAAACTAATTAAAAAGTTTGACTTAGCAATTATGCAGATGTATTTAATCAAAAAATAATGTGAAATAAAGTTTTTTTTTAACCCTTTTTGATAGTTAAATTAAATATAATCTTCAATTTTAAGATTCAGTAAATCTAATGAATTCAATAACGAAATCAATGATTTACAAATCCTGAAGTAATCGTAGTAGCTTCAATGTAATGGTATCTTGGGCTTTCTATTCCCATTCTGTGAAAGAATTAATTAAATGTCTTCGTTGTGGAAGGATTTTGACTTCTAAAGAATCTATTGAAAGAAAATATGGAAAGACTTGTTGGAATATCATTCAATTACAAAAAAATGATAGGAATGTGGACCAAGAGTTGCAATTCCTAAAATATGAAATAAATTTTCTTAAAAGACAATTAAAAGAGCTTAAACAAAATGGATCTATAGTCAATATAGAAACTATTGAGAGAATCAAACCAGATGAACACAGACCTGAAAGAAATCAATTTAAAGTTCAATTTAATAATGTTGTAGTAAAAGAATTAAAATTTATTTTCCAGGATAAAAATAATTTTGATTATCATAATATTTTATCCCCTGTTAATTCCCGTACTCAAATTGAGGATTCACCAATAATAATTGAAAATTTAGAATTAATTAACTAATTTTTTCTTTTTTTATAATAATTTAATATTACTTTCAAAAAATCGGTTCTAAAAACATATCATAACTAAATAAAAAATATATTATTAAAGTTATAATATAATTCCTATACTTTAATACAATATTGATAAAATTTGAATGGAATCTGCCAAACTGTATAGAATAAGAAGTTAGCCTCCCTTCATCAAGTCAAACTCAGTTTGCTTCCTGCTTGAGTATAAACAAAAAATAAAAAAAAAACAAACTAAAAGAAAGGTGTTTTAGAAGGCGAGAGAACATAATATAAAAAGTAGTGGAATAGACCATTACTTTTAAATAGGTCTACAAGCACTCTACTTATGTTTTATAAAATTATCTAAAAAAAAAAGGCTAAAATCTAAAATTATTATCAAAATTTTTCCTGGAGAGTAAAAAAATTTATAAAAAAAATCGTATTTTATCTTTCACAGAATGGGAATAGAAAGGCAGAAACATCATTCTGAGATGGAATAATATTATTATTAGAATCTTACTTTCCCCTCTATACCTATTCTGTGAGGTTTCTGAGAGTGGGGGTTCAAATCGGTTTGTAGGAATTGGTTTTAAAAGTTATGAGAATTCTCAGAACTGAGTTTAAAGATTTAACCGAAGATGAAATAGTTGAATATGGGCATATTAAAGACCATTTAGCAGATTTAACAGTTAATACCCACAGAGTATTTTGCCGAACTTTCTGTAAAGCTATGCATCCAAATATGTTTACTAAGGATTTATACGATCTTTTTCCAACAATCAAACGCCCTCATAAGAAGAAAAGACCACCTCTTCCAACCGATTTACAAATTAGAAACATAAAAAAGAAACTTCAGAAACTAAGTTTAGATAATGAAGATGAGCTATTATTGTTTATAGAGATTGCCTTACCTTTTGAAATATGTGATCGCCGAACTCTTTATACCGATTTAAAGAAAGAAAGCTTTCACTTAGATACCATTGATACTAGTTATGTTAGATACAATTATGGAAAATATAAACAAGATAATGCTAAAGCTATTAAATCTCCTAAATTATTGGAAGCATTAAAACGAATCTTTAAAAAATTCCCTAAAGAACATTTCCCTTACTTATTCACTAATAAACATACGGGAGAAAAGATTGATGATAAAACACTTACTCGTAATTTTAGGAAATTCTGTGGGTTCAATACTCACGCTGTAAGATATAAATATGCTACAGAATTATATAAAAACGGTTATAGTTCAAAACAGACTGCCGAAATGCTAGGGATTCAAGAACAAACTTTAAAACATTATATCCAAGAAAAGCAAATCGTTCAGATCCAAGATACAAGAGAAATTTTTTGAGATAAATCTATTTGAATAAATGTTTATTTATATAAAACTTATTAACTTAATAAATTTTTGATAAATTATGGAAGTAAAATATCAATTTAAAATAGATACTATATATTGCGGCGATAATTTAGATGTTTTAAAAGACTTCCCAGATGAATGTGTGGATTTAATTTACATAGACCCACCATTCTTTTCTAATAGAACCTATGAAGTAATATGGAACGATGGATACGAATTAAGAGCTTTTGAAGATCGATGGGAAGGCGGAATACAACATTATTTGGGATGGATGAGACCTAGAATTGAACAATTACATAGAATATTAAAAAAAACGGGAACTTTTTATCTTCATTGTGATTATCACGCTTCTCATTACTTAAAAATAATATGTGATGACATATTTGGTCAAAAAAAATTTCAAAATGAAATAATTTGGTGCTATACAATTGGTGGGAAAAGTAAAAAAAGATTTGCAAGAAAGCATGACATAATATTTTTCTATACCAAAGGAAAGAAATGGACTTTTAATGGCGATGCAGTTGTAATACCAAGACCAAAAACTCACATGAAAGTAAGAACGGATGCAGATGGTAGAGAATACCAAGAAAAAACAGATAAAAAAACGGGCAAAGTATATCGTTATTATATGGATAAAGGAAAAATACCAGAAGATTATTGGACTGATATTGAAACTATAAATCGGGAAGCAAGAGAAAGATTGGGTTATCCTACACAAAAGCCAGAAAAATTATTAGAACGGATTATAAAAGCATCGTCAAATGAAGATGATATAGTTCTTGACGCTTTTTGTGGGTGCGGAACTACTGTTAAAGTAGCTAAGGATTTGAATAGAAAATTTATAGGTATAGATGTATCTCCTACGGCATGTCGGTTGATGTCTAAAAGAATTCATTACAAAAAAGATGATATTGTTGGAATGAAATATTCTATTGAAGAGTTAAAAGAATTACCACATTTCGAGTTTCAAAATTGGGTTATTGAAAGAATTGGCGGGAAAGTATCTCAGAAAAAAACTGCTGATATGGGAATAGATGGTATAGTTCCTATAAGTGAATACGGGTCAAATTTACCAATAGAAGTTAAGCAACATAGCATTTCAAGACCTGATATAGATAAGTTTGAGACCGTGTTAAGAAGGACTAAGAAAAAAGCAGGTTTTGTGGTCGGTTTTAAGATTACTAAAGGTGCTATGGAAGAGATTGCTCGTACTAAAAACGATGATAAATTTATTATTATTCCTATTACTATTGAGGAATTATTAGCTAAAAATAAAATAAAAAAATAAATCATTTAATTAAACGATTTATTTATTCTAATAGAACCTATCCAAAAAGTGTCCGATATTAATTAATTGGGATGAAATGAACATAAAACCTGAAAAATAATTTTTTTTTCCTTTAAATATTTTGTTTAGTTTTATTAAAATAATCTTCATGTTTCTGTATGGATCTCGCTAAAAATTCAAAGATTTTTTCAACATTTTGTCCAGTTTTAGAGGAACATTCGAAGTATTTAACGATTTTATATTTTTTTGAGATTTTCTTAGCGTATTTTCTGGATATTACTCTTTCTTTATGGAGGTCTAACTTTCCACCAACCAT
>JAHLWP010000043.1 GCA_019057865.1 Promethearchaeota archaeon | reverse complement strand
CTTGATTCTAGCATGATATCCTATTAAGTCCATCTTACATTATCTCCTCCTAATTGTTCTGGGATTAAGGATTGTTTGCTTATCTAAAGTAGATGAAATTTGCGTAATTTTTACTCTTGTCTGCCAAAAATCTGCTTCCATATATTTATTCACTCCATTCCTATGATATCTACCAAGGTGCTTCTTCAATTCCTATTTTATGTGGTTTTTGAGGTTTATATTTGCGACGATTAAATTTCCTATACTTAATCTTACTTCCATATGGTTTATGGCTTAATTTAATCTGGTGCTTAATAATACCAATCCCGATAAACCCATATTTAAAGGTAAAATAGAATGCTGCTATTATTAAATATGTCAAAAGCTCGTGAATTGTGTGGACTTTATAGCTGAAAAGGACAAGCCAAGTTGCTGAAATTGCGAGAATTATGAGCATTATTTGATATAATGAATGAGAAATATCATTTTGAAACGCTGTTGGAATTAACCTTAGATCTGCAAAGGAAGGAGCAGCTGACAGTGAGATTGAAACCATAATGAAAATATAAAGAACAAATACCCATGGAATAACTTGTGTGTTGCAAAGTTGATCTAGCAAAAAGAAAAACAACCAAAATGAAATATATAATGGAGCAAATCCTACTATTAACGCTTGTAGAAAGGATATTCTTGTATCGCCAATCTTTACTTCTCCATAATATTTATGGGTTCTATCATTTTCAGAATCTATTTTTCTTATTAAAGAAACCTTTCTTACAGGAGTATGAGTAATGAAGCACATAAATAAATGGCATAATTCATGAAAAATAATACCAACAATCGCAAATGCTTGAACAATCTTAGTAAATGGTGGACCGGCATATTTAAATAAGATATAAGAAATAACAAATGAAAAAAACATAAATCCTACTATGAAAGGGACTTCCTCAAATATCTTAGTTCACCTCAAAATTTTTGATTTTTATTTTTTAAAAATTTTTAAAATAGAATAAATCCAATATATTTAAATGAAAAACAAGAACAAGTCTAATTTTTTTCCCTATTTATCTTATTTTTTTAAATTTAATTTTTAAAAAATAGCTGTTTTAAGCTCCTTAAATTTTTTCTATATACTTTTACCTATTTTTTTCAGAAAAAATCAATTAAACTAAGCAAAATAGCTCCATTTTAAACTATATCTATATATATGTCAACAAAAAGAAATAAGATAATTATTATTTCAAATTTGAATAAAAACTTAGAATAGAATAAAATGGTTAATAATAATCAGAATAATCAGGTTTTTTCATAAATTTTTTTAGAAATAAGCATTAAATAGTGTGTGTTTTTTCTTGTAAAAATATAAAAAGTATTAGTTAATTCTGTTTGTCTTGTAATCTACCATCTTTTCTTAGAATATTTAATAGATCTTCATAGGTTGCGGGACAACCTATAAAATCTTGGAGAAATGAAAATGAAACACCTAAATCCTTAGCAATTTGTGAGAATAATGTTTTACCTATCGATTTTCTATTTGTATGGCTAATTTTTGTAAAGATCCCTCTAATTAAACCATCTTCTGTTAAATAATAATAATAATGATGTGACTTCTTTTTTTCTTTAAAACCTTTATTTCTAAAAGCTTTTCTGCATTGTTCTGGTTTAAAAGATCTGAATGCTATAGTCAATCACCTAAGTTTAATAGGTTTATTAGTTTTTTTCTTAGTTCCAATGCTTCTGGAGCTAATATCTTAGGATCTACATCGTAATATGTTTCTTTTAAAAACTTAAAATATTCATCTATTTCGAATTTCACTTCAGAAATATCATTTAAAGCAATATTCAATGGTATGGTTGATTCACTAATAATTAGACCATCTTCTACCCAATCAACCTGAAAATTTAATGGTTTAGATAAATGAAAACTATTTAATTTCTTAACTTCAAAATTATTTATTTTTTTCTTCATTAAAAATTTAAAGGTTTCTCGATCTTCTTTTGAATAAGTATTTCTGTATTCAGGAAATTCTTTATGAACTTTTTTTTTGATATCTTTTGTTTTCATGAAATAAAATTTTTCCTTTACTTTCAATATTGTCTCTCTTATTTCTGAATCTAAATCAACCCATATAGCTTTAGCCAATTCTTCTCCTTTATTTGTAAAACCACATGCAAGTGCTGGACGGATTCCTTTACTTTCTTTTTTCTTTTTTAATTGTTTCCATTTGCTTTTACTCTCAGGGATTTTTTTTGCTTTTTCAAGTAAAAAAACATCAATTAAGTCTTGATTTTGAAGAGATATTAGATCATTTTCAAGGTGTGCAGGTATTGGTCCTTGATCTGCTGAAACCATATTATCAAAAATTAAAACATTTTCCCCATATAAATCTTCAAGTTCCTTCCAGAGATAAAACAACATTTTATTGAATCTATATTTCTCCTTTATTATTTTCCCTCGTTGCCTTACATCAGCGTATAGTAATGATAATTCGTATATATTAAAAACATCAATATTAAATTTTTTTGCTACCCTCAACTGTTCAGCTTTAATAACATCATTTAAAGTAATTAAATCTCTTCCTGTTTCTATATCTCTGTAGATTGGGATATCTCTTAAAATCACTATTTCATTATTATTATCTCTTGATCTAATAACAGTCTTATTTTCTGTTGATATTAAAATCATACTACTTTACCCCATTTGGAAACCTTTTTTTTACTTCTCATTTTTTTTACATATCGTATATTTAAAAATACATCTCCATCTGGATCTTTTCGCCATATTTGTTTTACATGTACCATATATTTACTTTTTGGTTCTGCTATTGTCTTTGTAATCTTAGTATTATACTTTTCATCAATTCCTATTCCAGAAGTGTAAATCTCTCTTATTATTCTCTGAAATTCAGCAAGATTAAGACCAGATGAACCTATAATACTTGGCTTAAAAATTATCTTTTTAGGATCAAATTTCATGATCTTTGTCTAAAAAAATTGATATATTATACTATAAGACATAGTATTTAAAAGAATAAGTTTATATTTTCAGCTAATTCGCACCTTTTTAGGAAGTTAGGAATTATTTTTTTTTCTTCAAGATCTATAATGTAAGAATTCATATTTAAAAATTTTTATTACAATATATAATTTTCGACAAAACTATTTAAATAACGATATATGAGATTTAATGAAAAGAAAAACTTATTTAAATGAATTTTAGCTTATCTTTAATGAATATTTCTTATTTTTGCTGATTTTTTAAGGTAATCAATTAAATTACCTAATTTTTTAAAAAACACAAACACCAACAAAAACTTCTCAAAAATTAAACTCTTTAAATTACTTGGTGTTATAACAGTGGGTAATTGAGCAACAAGTTTCTCTTGGTCAATACCATTTAAAGTGCTAATGGAATAAAGGTTGTGAGTAGAAATATTAAAATTTAACCGATCAAACTTATTAAAACAATTAAGTTAAATATTTAAACTTAATAAAAACTAATACTCGCTCTACCTAAAGTTTTAGTTTAAATTAATTATTTTAGTACCACATACTGAGCAGAACTTCTTGATTTACCTAAAATTTCAGTTCCACATTCTGAGCAATATATCTTTATAGGTTTTTTCTTTTCTTGAATTTCAGATGTTTTCTCTTGTTTTATATCTTCTTTTGGAATTTTTCTTTTATGTCTGCTAACAAAAACTATAGTAATAACCACACCAACAATAGCAATGATTATAAATGATATAATAAATACCAACCATCCTAAAAAGAAATTATCAGATTTAACAGGAGGAGAATAATAACAAACATTTATATCAACATATACAGTTCTCCAAGAAAATGTATGTTTATTATATAGTACAACATAATAATATCCATCTTCTGTAATATCAATTGACCAATCAGTCATCCAATAAACATCTTTCCAATTCACCAAAGAATTCCAAATTAATCCACCTGAATTTTGAAGTGTTTCAAATTGTATCTCATTCATAATATATACATTAATTCCAGCAAGACAATAAATTTCATTAATCAAAATCTCATCTTTGTTTTCTAAATAACCTATACTATAATATACATATGATAAAGGTGGTATTTCAATTGTTTCTGCAGAAGACACACTTGGTATATTACAAAATCCTGTAATTACAAATAAAGATATTATAATTCCAAATAGAATTTTTTTGTTTTTCATATTTTTAAACCTTTTTTTCATTTAAATTTTATTTTTAAATTTTTTTAATATATCTTAAAGTATTTTTTAGAAATACGTTCTATATGGATCCTTGGAATCAAATAAAATAAATTCAACATATGGAAATTCTAAACTTAATAAATTACATATTTTTTTTAATGCTAAAATTTCATTCTTGTAATGAGATGTTTCTATTAAAGTTAAACCAATATCTCTAGCGAAGACTGCATCAAAATAGCTAACTCTTCCAGAAATATAACAATCACAACCTTTGTTTATTACTCTTTTTAGTAAATCCTTGTTTGGTGAGTCACCTCCAACTATACAAATTTTTTTTATTTCTTTTTTCAAATCACCTACATAGGAGACATATTCTAAATTTAAGTTAGTTTTTATTCTTTTAATTAAGTCTTCCACCTTTAATGGTTGATTTTGATTAGGATAATCTTTAGGTAAGCAAATACGTCCTATTGGAACTTTTACTCCATGTTTATTTTTAATATTAAAAGTTTTATCTAATTTTAAATAAAGCGCTTCCAGGATTGTATCTGTTATCCCTCCTTCTGCTGCTATAAATGGTGAATTTAATACAAATATTGAAATTGGAAACTTGGAAAGTAATGATAACTTGTTTATTAGGTTTTGATTAAAATAACCAACTGGTTTATGAATTAAACCATGGTGAGATATTATTAAATTGACCTTTTTCTTTAAAGCAAAATGGATAGCTTCTAAACTTAGATCTATTGTAAGCATTATTTTCTTGATTGTTTTATTGCTATTTTTTTTCCCGTATTGCAGTCCATATATCTCAGAATTTATTTTATACTGTCTTGGGGCTAATTCTTTTTCAAAAATAGCTTTAATTTCTACGAGAAACATGCTTTTCAAAAGTTAAGAATAATAAAATACAAAATCTTTATAATTTATTATGATAAAACTGAGTATAGAATTTGTAAATTTTAATTTAAATCATTTTAATTAGAACCATAAAATATATGCTTTAGAGATGTTATGAAAATATGAAAGATAAAGACTGTATCTTCTGTAAGATAATTGATAGAAAAATTCCATCTAAAATTATATTTGAAAATAATCTAAATTTAGCTTTTTTAGATATCTTTCCTATTTCGAGAGGACACACTATAGTTATACCAAAAAACCACTATACTAATTTAGAAGATATTCCTGATGATAAACTTTTTGAATTATACAAATCTGTTAAACAAATTGCTACTATAGTTCATAAAAAATTAAAAATTGATGGATATAATATTCTACAAAATAATTATAAAGCCGCTGGTCAAGATATAAACCATTTCCACGTTCATATTATCCCAAGAAATTTGGATGATAATAGATTTATAGTTAAAATACCAAGAAATCAAGCTACTGAGGATGAACTTAATTCAATCTTAGCAATACTAAAATCTTAATCTATCCAATTTGCTTTTGATTTTATTAAAGAATTGGTTTAGTTTAAAAGACTGAATTTTAATTAAAAACAGTTATGTATCAATATAAATTTCTAAAAAAATTTGGTAAAAAAATTAAAGAATTCTTCTCTGATGAGTCGGGTGGAAATTTAGTAGAATATGCTTTATTAATTGGTTTTGCTTTATTTATATTTTTCATTATAGTCGGGATAATAACGGGAATGCTAGATTGGGTTCAAGGTCTGGCAGATGATTTTTCAGACTTGTTTAAAGGGTAAATTTAATTCCTCACAATTTATTAGAATATTATTCAATCTTCGTAATCTTATTATCAATTAGAACAAAATTATAAAATTCTCCCCATTCATCTAAATTATTAATAACAAAATCAGTATCCAATTTCAAATGTTTAATAAATATTTCAAATGGTATTTTATTCGCTCTTTTTAAGTATTTTTTAATACGATTATCAAGATCACGTTTTTCAGGATGCTTTTCTTTTCTTTTTCTTTCTCTTAATTTTTCTAATAGAGCGTCATTTTTACTATCATTAAAAAAATGTTCTACTATATTACTAATTACTTGTGCTTTGGAAGCTCCAAAAACATCTACCAGTTCTTCAATTAATTTCATATAGCTTTTATTTAGTGTAACAGTAGTTCTTGTAGTTTCAGTCATTTTTTCAATTTTCATAAAAAAATCATATATAACAATAACAAATTAATAACATTCCTTTATAAATTTTAGTGCTGATTGATGATAATAATGCATAAATAAGCATACTTATATATAACAAAATTACATATTATATTAAGATCTCAATTCTCTTTTCAAAAATTAAAAAGTCGAAAAATTGTCGAACTAAAAATTCGAAATATGTAGAGGAATAGATTATGGCAAATGAGGGTTTTATAAAAGGAATGCTTGATTCTAAAGAATATTTATCACCTATTCAATATAATTTAATGAAAATATTAGCTAAAACTGGTCCATTAACACGTAGGGATTTAGTTAATCAATTAAGAACACCTAGAACAACTATTTATGATAATTTAATTAAACTTCAAAAAAGAAGAATGGTTGAAAAATTTACTAGAAATGATGGGAGACGTGGTAGGCCATTAATTCTTTGGAAAATAAAAGATTAATAAATAATATTTTTTTTTAATTTTAATTGAAGCTTATGCACAAATATTTATAGTAAGTTAATAATTAATTAATAATATTATTATATACTCATCAATTTCTACTGGAAGTTATTATTTTAAATAAGTTTTTAGAAAAAATTAAGTATATATTTTGAAATGGCCCCAAGAAAAAATTAATTAATCATATATAAATTATTTTATTAAACTACTAATTATACTAATTTTTGAAAATTGTTTTTGTATCATATTTCCAATGGAAATCAAGGAGTGTAATAGTTATTTAATTAAGGCAAGGTTATTTAATCTATCTAAAATATTCAGGTTTTTAATTAAGGCAAGGTTTCAACCTTTTGGTATGTAATAATATTCATTTATCTTCTTCTGATAAACATCTTTGTTACTTCCAGTTTTATTGACTCTGGGTCTTTTGGTAATTGAGTCTCTCCTAAAAGTAATACCCATCATTTTTAAAAATAAATTAAAACCATCTCTTAAATTTTGAGGTACCATTGCTATTCCTTCTAATCCAGGTGTTCCTTCGAAAACTAAGATTGAATCAGCAATAAAATCTTGAGTAATAATATCATGCTCTACCACAAACGCAGCCTTCTTTATCTCTTCAATTGATTTTCTTAATAACTGGGCTACTTGTAGTCTCATTTCTACATCTAAAAAAGCGGAAGGTTCATCAAATAAATAGATATCAGCATCATTGGTCAGACAAGTTGCTATTGCAACTCTTTGTAATTCACCGCCACTTAATTCAGAAATAATTCTCTCGCCAATATCTGTTAGATTTAGTTTATTAATTATACGTTTTTTAAAGGATTCACTCAGATGAGGAGCTAATTTAATTTTTTTTATTAAATCAGCAACTAAAATAGACTTATCCATTTTAATATATTGAGGTTTAACAGACACTTTTAACTCTTTATTTTTATTATTACTAGTTTCATCATCAGCTTTAATTTTATTAGCAATTAAATCTATAAAAGTTGATTTCCCGATCCCATTTGCTCCTAATATTCCGATAATTTCACCTGCATGAATTTCACTTCCAGAAACAGTTAAATGAAAATCTCCTAAAGACTTCTCTAGATCATCATACGAAAAAACTACTTCTCCTAAATCAAATAAAGAATCTTGAGGTGGGCGTTCATGAAATTGAATAGGTGTATCTCTTATTCTAAGATTCTCATCTTTAATATATCCATTAAGATATATGTTTATACCGACTCTTACTCCTTGAGGATGAGAAATTATTCCATATACACTTGGAACCCCATAAAATAAAGAAATATAATCGCTTAAATAATCCAAAATTGCTAAATCATGTTCAACAACAATGATTATTTTATTTCTCTTAGTTAGTGATCTGATTAATTTAGCCATATTAATCCTTTCACTAACGTCTAAATAAGAGCTCGGCTCATCTATAAGGTAAATATCTCCATCTTTCAGGTAGCCAGCAGCAATTGCTACTCTTTGTAATTCACCACCAGATAATACTGAAATATCACGATCTATAATTTCAGATAAATTTAATTGATCTGTTATCTCATCAAGTTTATCTTCTACATCGTTTTTTATCAATAAATCAAAAACCTTACCCGAAACAAACTTAGGTATTATTGTAATATCCTGAGGCTTGAGTACAATTTTAGATTTATTTTTTTTAAGATCAATAAAGTACTGCTGTAATTCAGATCCTTTAAAAAAACTAATTATTTCATTATCATCAGGAGCATTCTCTTCAAATCTTCCAAGGTTTAACTTTAAATCTCCAGATAAGATCTTTAACATTGTACTTTTACCTATCCCATTTTCTCCAATTAAACCTAATACTTTTCCTTTTTTAGGAATAGCCATTCTAAATAGAGAGAATTGATCTGGACCATATCGATAGGTTATTTGATTTTTCAATTGATCGGGAAGATTAACAATACTAATTGCGTTAAAAGGACATTTTTTAATACAAATTCCACACCCAGTACAAAGGCTTTCTGTAATTATAACTCTTTTACTATCTTGACTTAAAACAATGGTTTTATCTCCTGTTCTTACTTTCGGACAATATTTTATACAAGGTTTTTCTCCAAAAGGACTACATTTACCTGGCTTACATTGGTCTTTATTAAGAACAGCAATTCTCATAAAGTAATCACTAAGATCTAAAATAAAAAATGATAAATAAATGTGATCATTAATTAAATAAAGAATTCGCTATGGAGTGAAAAGGTTTTGAGTGAAAGAATTTATGTTCATTGGTTAGAAGAAATTGTTGATAAAATTTTGGTAAGAAATGAATCTTTAATAACATTAGCTACTGGAAAAACCCCTTCTGGACAAACTCATATTGGAATTTTAAGGGAGATTATAATTTGTGATGCTTTAAGAAGGATTTTTGAAAAGAAAGGTAAAATTGTAAGGTTTTTCCTATTTTTAGACAGTTTAGATGCTGCAAAAAGGTTTCCTGCCTATATTAACCAAGAATTTCAAGAGAAACATAAAGGAAAACCTTTTTCTTTGATACCATGTCCATTTAAAGATTGTGGATGCGAAAGTTATGCTCACCATTTCGGAAATGAATTAATTTCTACATTTGACGATTTTGGGATAAGAACAGAGATAATTTGGTCTCATAATCTGTATAAAACTAAAGAAATGCAAGAAAAAATTAAAATTTCCTTAGAAAATACGGACAAGATTAAAAAAATCTTGAAGAAATACATTTTACCAACCTTAGATGAAGAGAAAAAGGCAAATTTTATTGAAATGCAAAAAAATTGGATGCCAGTTATGGCAATTTGTGAAAAATGTGACAAGATCCAACATCTAAAAAAAGATGGTTCTATTAAACCTAATAGAATATTGGAATATTTTAAAAATGAGCAGAAAGTTTCATATATTTGCTCAGCTTGTGGATATGAAAGCAATTTATCAATTTATAGTGGTAGGTTAAAGTTAAATTGGCGTGTAGATTGGCCTGCAAAATGGTCTATTTATAAAACAACATGTGAACCAGCAGGCAAAGATCATAGCGTAAAAGGAGGTGCATATGATACAGGTTTAGAATTATGCCAAGAAATATTCGAGTATGTAGGTCCTGTAAAAGTGCCTTATGAATGGTTAAGATTAGGGGATCAAGACATGAAAACTTCAAAGGGAATAGTATTTACACCTAAAAATTATTTAGAAGTTGCTGATCCTGAGCTATATCGAGCGTTGATCTTAAGAACTAACCCAATGAAACATATATCTCTAAGAATTGAGGAATATCCTCAGTATTTTGATTATTATGATAAAATGGAAAACATTTATTTTTCTTTGGAGGATGCTGATAATGAGGAGGAGCAAAAATTTTTGCAATATTTATATCCTTTAACTAAGACAAACAATATTCCTGAGGTTAAATCTTTTAAAATCCCGTTGAAGCTATTAATCTTTTTATCACAGCTACAGAACATTTTAGATACACAGAAATTATACAATAAAGCTAAATCTATTATGGAAAAGAAGGGTTTGAAAAAAATGATTTCGATTGAGGAGTTTGAATTTCTATTGAACAGAACTGAAAATTGGGTTAGAGAAGCAAAAAAAATTATTAAAAATGAAAAAGATGCAAGAAAACGCAAAGAACTAACAAATAAGATTGATATCTTTGAAATCCCAGAAAATGTAGATAAAAAAATAATAGAGAAATTAGATGATAAACAATTTCAAGGAATAAAATTATTAAGAAAATATATAGAAGACACTAAAGACTTGAAAGAAGATTTGGTACAAAATAAAATTTTTAGTATAGCAAAGGATAACTTAAATATTCTTCCAAGAAAGATGTTTGAAGCAATATATCAAATTATTTTAGGAAAAAACTTTGGACCTCGATTAGGGCCCTTTTTAACATTACTCGATAAAGATTGGGTCTTAGAGAGATTAAGAGCCTAATCCTGATAAACATTTAATGATTTTACACTTTAGGGGTTTTTTTCCTCCAAAATCTTTTCTTCCTTTTCTTATTCTTCATCTCTTGATAACATTCAGGACAATAGGAAATACCCTCATTTATCATTTGATCACATTTTTTACAATGTTTATGTGGATAAACATATACTTCCGCTTTTTTTTGGTATCTATCGAATTTGCTCATAATAAGTCTGCAGTATTTATCTATATATATTTTATTTTTAATAGATTATAATCTTTTCACACCATCTCTATCAATTATGATTTTATAGAACTTCGCATTTTTAAGCTTAAATCTAATATTAGATGGGAAATTTGGAAAAACAGAAGAAAAAATATCATTATTTTCAATGATTTCATATACTTTTTTTTCCCAATAGTTTAAAATTTCTTGCTTTTTATCAGGATTAACTAAGGCAAAAACTGAGCCACCACCTCCTGCTCCAGTTAATTTAGCAGCATACACTTCTGGGTGTTCTTCAATAACTCTTATTAAAATATTATTTGCTAATCCAATACCATATTCAAAACCCGCATTTTTCATTATTTGATTCATTATTTCAGTATTTTCTTTGAAATATTTGCCTAATAATTTCCAATCTTGTTTCATTATAGCAAATCGCGATTTCCAAGATATTTCCGCTAATTTAAAATATCCATTTATGATTCTAGGATCTTTTTTTAGATAAAGTTTCCTTAATCTTGCATGGACATCGCCGCTTTTGTGAAATACACCAGAGAAGCAAACAATTATGGGCAAATCATTTATCTTATATACCTTATCGATTCTATCATAAACTGCTAAAGGTTCCATTGAAAGTTTTTTATGATTTAACTTACCATAATAGGAACAAAAACATAAACCTCCCCTGCTTATTACATATCTATCAGAATAACCAGCTGTGATCTGCAAATCTTCATCTTCTATTTTTGTGGCCATTTCAGCAATCGTATCTTTATTGATAGGAAATTCATTCTCTCTTAACTTTGTTAAATTATTATATAAATTGAAATATTTAGCGAGACCATAAATTATTGCTATTATTATTGCTGTACTCCCTCCCAATCCACTTTGTTTAGGTATAGTTGTAAAAAAACCAATTTCAATATTGGAATTTAAAAACTTATAGTTAAAACATGAATTCATTTCAAGAAATTTATTAATACTTGCATATATTAATTTAAGTTCTCCAGAGCTCTTTTTTTTAATATCATTCCTATTCTTAGGAAGGATTTCTTCTTTTATTATCTCAAAATCATAATTTTGATGTTTTTTTCTAATATTAAACAACTTTACTCTACTTTCATTGTTAATTTTCTTGATATAAAGAAAAGCAGATAAAGGATCGTTTTCTCCATTAATTGCTACAGAAGGCATCCAGAAATCTCCCTCTACAGCATCTAATGGATTAATTAAATTAATTCTGGATGGTGCTTGAACTATGATATCTGGATTTAAACTAGTTAAAAATGCTCGAATAGATTCTAGCAATTTTATAACCATAAATAGATTATAATTTAATTTATAGTAAAATTGATATTGATTTTAACAAAATGTCTATGTTTATATAATTTATGCTAAAATAATTTACGAAATGGGTAAAAAAGGTAAATATGGATTATTATCATATTTAGTTGATGAACATTTAATTTTTTATAAGAATTTAATCAATCCTAATAAATTTATAGCGTTTACTTTCATTGAAGTGAAAAAGTTTTATCCATTAATTTCAATTTTGAGTAAATTTCTAATTGAGAAGTATATAAAATATTTCTCAATACAATTGAATACTAGAGATAAAAATAAAAAGATAGTGGTAATAAATTTTGAGGATATTGAAAAAGATAGGATTACAAAATCGTTTAATATTGTTTATGAAACATTAAATAAAGATGGGATTTTAATTAAATTTTTAAGAAATAACGATTTAGAAAAAGAATTTTTAGCTATACTTCTAAATGGTTTTGAATCTAATATACATATATCGAAAAATTCAGACTCGATTCTAATTAAGGATAATAAGAATCCTAGAAGGTTGGATTTCTATAGAATAAATTTGGAAAGAATTGACGAGAAAACTTCTTTTATCTATTGTTTTCTAAATATAATTAATAATTATAATCGAAGCGGTTTTTTGATTTTTCATATTAAAGTAGATTTTAGTGATAATATAAAAATTCTGTCCTATTTTGTAGAAGAGAATAAATTATACGAAGATGTAAATAGCATTGAAAAAAATGTAAATCTTTTTTTTAATATAGCCTTATTGGAAAAGTTAAAAATAAATATAAAAGATCTTTTCAAGTTTTTATGGAGATTGGGAATCTCTGATAATTTTTACTTATTAGAAGATTTAAAAGATCTATTTTTGTCTGAAGATCAAAATACCCTTTCAGAACTTATGTCATTTAATAGCAAATTTGAACTGAACTTATTAAATAATCAAATTGAATTTAAAAGATTAAGTAAACATTTAATATTTATCGAACAATGGTGTATATTTTTAGTATTAACTCTGTTGGATTCTAATTTAATAAGGAAAATAATTGAACACTATCATTCTAAATACTTTATCTACATTTTAATATTAAATGAGAAAGAATATGATAAATTATTTGAAATTAAAGAGCTTAAACTATTAAAGAAAATTAAGATAATGCATCCCGATGAATTCTCAACCTTTAATTTTAAAACACTTAAAAATAGTTCTTATCTAGAAAATTCCTAAGTCAATTGCAATATCTTGAGCAGAGTTATCAGGATGAAGTTTAATAAACGCTTTTTTTTCTCCTTGAGTAGTGATCATTGTATTAACTTTAATTACATTTACATTATGAATTTTTTCAAAAGCTTTTTTTATCTGGTTTTTATTCGATAATCGGTCAACAATAAAAACTAACTTATTTTCTTTTTCAATTAAATCAAATGTTTTTTCTGTAATTAAAGGTCTTTTAATAATTTTATAAAATCGCTCCATATTAAATTGGCACCTCATAGTGATTCAATTCAGAAAAAGCAGATTGAGTCCATAATACCAATCGTCCTGATGAACCTCCGGGTGCCAGATCATCGATTGATATGTTTTCAATTTTTATTATCTCTATCCCGGGAATATTTTTTGAAGCTTTAATTATTCCAAAATCATCCTTAATGACGAATAATATTCCTCTTTTCTTTTTGTACTTGCGTCCTCTTCTTTTTCCTTTTCCTGCTCGAATCTTTTTACTATTTTTATTCTTAACCAGTTCTTCTTCTAATCCCAAACTGCATAAAATTGAGTAAGCTTTGGCTGTTTTTTTAATTGATTGTATTTTGTCATCAATAACCAATGGAATTTCAGGGACATTATTTATTATATGACCTCTTTCTTTAACCCATGATTTATATCCAGAAGCAGAAATAGCAGACATTATAGATAATTTATTTGTCTTTTTGTTTATCTTTTTTTTTAAATTTTTCTCGGTTTTAATCGGATGTGTACGTCTGCCACCTACAGCAAATGGAACTCTTCCTACATGTCTAGCAGTAGTAAATCCAGATCCTTTTATTCTTGGAGCTCTAGATAGCCCATGGCCAGTCCCCCAACTTTCTGCAGTATTTTTTAATCCTGCTTTTTTATTTCTTCCTTGAATTTGTTTTTTTCTACTTTGAGAGATTTCTATTGCTTTTTGAATAAGATCTTTTCTTGGTTTAATATTAAATATTTGTGGTTTATCAACCAGTCCTTTTTTTTTTCCATCTAAATTATATATATTAATTTTGTCCATAAAATCACATTATATTTAGATTTTACTTCCTTTGGTGACTTTCACGGCTAATAAAAGTAATTTCTGGAGGTTGAAGGATGAATGATCTTAATGGTCTGATTGTTTTTCTTATTCTGATTAACCTTTTCTTTGATCCAGGAATGGATCCTAACATTAATAAATAATCTCCTTGTATCTTTCCATATCGGATAAACCCTCCCTTTGGATTAATTTCCTCCTCATTTTCACCTATCAGCATAATTCTTTTATGATATTCAGTCCTCTGATGAAATCCTAATTGTCCGGCACGAGGTACAGTATAAAGTACTCTACTTGGGTGCCAAGGACCGATACAAGCTACAGCTCTTCTTACTTTACTATTTTTCCTTGTTAAGA
This sequence comes from Promethearchaeota archaeon, assembly GCA_019057865.1. Taxonomy (GTDB): domain Archaea; phylum Asgardarchaeota; class Lokiarchaeia; order Sigyniarchaeales; family SOKP01; genus Loki-b32. The sequence goes on along the minus strand of JAHLWP010000043.1, from coordinate 14,018 downwards.
TTTTAACTCCAAATCTCTTTACAGGACCCTGAAAACCTTTTCCTTTAGTTACACTAATTACATCAACCAATTCTCCTTCTTCCAAAACTTCTCGAGCTCTAATTTCTTTACCTAGATTTTGTAAAGCGAAATTAAACTCCTCTTCCGGTTTTTTTAGTGAGTTTACTTTGATTTCAATAATATCTGGTTTCTTCCTCGGTAAAGAAGTTTTATAAGGTTGCGTTTGAAAGATACCTCTGATTTCACTAGTTTCATTTAAGTTTGCTAATATCTCTTTTTGGATCTTCTTCAAATTATATCCTTCAGTGTTTGGGATATTAATTTTTCTCGTTAAGAAATTATTAAAATCATTAGTGAATATTTCACCACTAATATATCTTCCATATTCATCTTTATTATATATTCTAATCCCTATTAGGATTAGAGGTGGAACCTCTATAGCTGTTACAGGTTTCATTAATTCCTTTCCATAGTAAGGACTATTTCTTTGATCTTGAATATATGTTATATGAGTCATTCCTGCTTTGAAACCAGCAAATCCAAGGAAATTAATATTTTCTGAATTATCTAACCAATGTCTTACTCTACCCTTTATTTGCATGGCCCTTTTTCTAGGAAGGTATGCTAATGACCCATGTCTGGGGGCGTGCTTTTTACGATGACCCATAAATAATCACTTAACTTTTGGATATGAATTTTTTAAAATAAATAAATTTTTTCATTTAAGAACTACTCAAGAAACTTCTGCGAATAACTAAAATAGTGTTATTTAAATTTTTTCATTTTAAAAGAATTTTAAATGGTAATAAATCTAAAAAAAAGAGTCATTTTTCAAGAAAAAGAAAATTTAGCAGGTAAAAAAGAGAATTTCTTAATTATTGATTGCAAAAAATGTTCTGAAAAAGAAAAAAAGTTCTATAAGAATAAAACATGTATTTACTGTTTATTACTTAATCTCTTTATCAACAAAAATAACAAGTTTAATTGTATTTTAATTTCGAAAAATGAAATCTTAATTGAACCTGAACAATATGATTTAATTCTGGATTATTTCAAAAAATTAAATAAGATTAAAAGAATAAATCAAAAAATTGAAAATGTTAGGAAAAAGAGATGTGTTTATCAAGAATTTAAATGTAAAAATTTTCCAGATTATTTTTCATTAGTTAAAATACATGATTTCGAGTTCTATGACCCAGTTCTAGTATATAATACCCACTTGAAAAGAATTTCTTTTTTAGAAGAAAATAAAATTTTTAATAATTTTTGCTTAAATTGTGTTAATTATTTAAAAAGCTTAGAAAAATCTATTGCTGAAATCTTAAATCACTTAAAAATTATTAAATTGCTCAATAAGTTTAAATATGAAAGCGATAAATCTCAAGACAGTTTCAATTTTTATAAGAATTTATTTTCTAAATCCTTCCAACTACATGCAAAAGATCAAGAATTTAGGCACCCCACTCTGTTAAAACAGGAGGAAATAATTAAAACTTATATGATTGGAAAAAATAATCTTTATCAGGTTTACATTTCTAATATTTCATTTGAGGCTGAAAATAAATATTTAGTCCATTATAATTACCATTCAAGATCAGAAGAGGATTATATTAAAAAAATTATTCAAGATATATCAAATAGCTTAAATATTGTTAACTTTGATCAAATTATCCCCTTAGAAAATTTAATAAATATATATAAACGAGAATCTTTAAAAATTCTTAATGAAAAGTATCGATTTTCTAAAATTGATAATAATAAGATTGCCTTTATTTCAGCTCTAAAACGATTAAATTTAGAAAAAATCTTTCCTTTATTAATAGATGATTTTATTGAAGAAATATTCTTAGATTCTCCTCACGATGAAATTTATATTAATCATCAAAAATATGGGCGATGTCGAACAAATATAAAATTTAATATAAGAGAGATAGAAAGGATAAAAACATTATTAAGACTCTATAGTGGTCAAAGACTAGATTTTATGAAACCTAGTATAAAACTTGTTTTAAAAAACAAATTTTTCTATTGTAGATTTGCGTTAGATATTGAACCTATTCAATTGAATAACTTTGCGTTAGACATAAGAAAATTGAATAAAAATATTCTTAATATTCAAGATTTATTAAAAAATGGAACTCTAAACCCATTAATGGCTACTTTCTTATATTTTAATATTTTACGAAGAAGAAACATAACTGTTACCGGTGAAACTGATACTGGAAAAACAACATTGATTAATGCATTAGATTTATTAACTCCTAAAGAATTTAGAAAGATCTATGTTGAAAATATAGTGGAATCTTTAAATCAATTTAATTTCGGAAAACATCAGTTAAAATATAAAGTTGATTCTTATGATTCTTCATTAAAAGAGAATTATTCCAAAAGTAGTCAGATAAAAACACTCTTACACCGATCACCAGATATGATATACTTAGGTGAAATATTGACTAAAGAAGAGGCAGAGGCGATGTTTCATTGTCTTGCCGCTGGATTAAGGGGTTTTCAAACAATCCATTCTAATAATATAGATTCTTTAATTAACCGATTTGTACATCATTTTAAAATTAATAAATCATGTTTAAATGATTTAGATCTTATTATTTTAATGAAAAAAGATGGCAATCAAAGAAAAATCATCTCGATTTCTGAAATTGGAGATAACCTAAAGATAGAAAAGCTATACAACAATATATTTCAATATAATCCGGAATCAAAAAAATGGATTTTATTAAATCCTCTTTTCGAAACCAAAATAGTTAATGAATTGAGAAGATATGAAGATTTAAGTAGAGAAAATTTCTCATTTATAATCAAAATATATAATGATATTTTCACATTTATCTCCAAAATTAATAAGGTTGATAATTATAAATTAATCAACTTCTTCCATAGAATCTCTTATAATTCTTTTCAATCATATGACATACTTGAGAATTTTTGGAATAACTGGAAAAAGAATCGAGGTTTAAATTTTTAAATTTAAATTAAATTACATGACAAACTTATTGGAAAAGGGATTAATTATAGGTTTTGGAATTTTAATTTTATTAATTTTCTTTTCTCTAATTAGCCCATTTTTAGAAGCAATATCCGAATTTAATAATAATGAAAAAAATGACATAGAAAATTATATATCCTTTATTGATGAGATGGATCAAGCCATTCTTCATGTTATTGATAACCCAGAAGAAGACTTTCTTAAATCCATCGAATATCCATCCAATCTGAATATAACATTATATAATCAATATGCTAAATATGATTTTATTATTGGAGATGAACCGCAATATATAATTATATTCTACAATGAAAGTTTTATCTACAATGTTTTTCATGATATTTTGCCTAAAACATACCTCTTGAATGTTTCTTTCATATTACATCTAATAAAGGTCCAATTTATTGATTGCTATTAAGGTATTTCTAATATGAATTTCATGGAGAGTTATCTTTATTTTTGTAGGAGATTTCATAAATCTCATATTCCCAAATTAAAATTTAAGGAATTAAATGGCAGGTATAAAAGTATATATAATAATATTTATGATATTAGTGAAGATGATATTTATAAAGCTAGTTTTATAATATTTTTAATTTCACTTAGTTTTTTCGTTATTTTCTCTGCAATCTTCTCATTTTTTCATATTTTAATCATTTTATTTTATTCATTTCTTTTCTCTTTAATTTTATCTTATAAGTTTAATGTTTATCTCTTGAATGAAATACAAAAAAATGAATCAATAATTAATGCAATGCTTTCTCTAATTAAAATAGACTTTTCACTGATCCAAAAATCATTAAAGAAAAATTCTGATTATTGTATAAATTTCATAAAATTAATAAAAAATTATAATCTTCCAATTTCAGATAATTTTAAAGAAATTTTAAGAAGAACTCATGAAGGTGAACTCCCAGAAAAAGTGCTTATGAACATTCTAACACCTTCTGAAGATTTTAATAGATATTTAAAAGATTTATTAACCTCCAATTTTAATAATGAATCTGGATTTGTGGATTTTAAAGACAATACATTAGAAAGAAAATTTAAGATATATTTAAGAGATATCGAATCAAAATTAAGTATAATCTTTTTTATAGGATTATTTTTTCCAATAGGATTATGTTTTCTTTTTTCATTCCAACTGATTAATCTAATTTTTACAATCCTTTCTATACCTCTCTTCTTATTCATATTAAATTCATTATTTAAAAAGTTTATAAAACAAAATAATTACTTAATAGGTTTGATAGGCGAATATTCAAAAATAGAAAAAAAAAAATTTCATGAATTTCTTCTATTTTTAAAAAGCTTTGCTAATAATTTAAGAAGGAATATATCACCTGAATGTGCTTTTCTTAAATCTTATTCCCAAAATAGAAAACTTTATGATTTGATAGAAGCCCCTTTAAAGAATCAAGTTTCATTGCTTCTAAATATTTCTTGTTCATTCCGAGAAATGATAAATAATTTAAAATTTGAATTAAATTCAATACGTTTCAAAATAATTTTAGAGGCTATTGAAAAATTTGTTGAACAAAATGCTTTTTTTTCTTCTGAAAAAATATTTGACATCTTGGCTATTTTATCAAAACATCAAAAACTTGAAACAAAATTAGAAATAATAATAAAAGGAGAAAAATTTAAAGTGTTTTTTTTCTTATTTCTCCTACCACTCGTCACCGGGGTTATAGGGGGTATGTTCCCTCTTTTTGTTTTGTTAAATAAAAATATTCAATTAAGTAATAATTTTTCATTAGATATTCTTTTTAATATAGTATATTTCAAAGATATAATAATTATATTCCTATCATTGTTATCAATAATTTCAATTACTTCTTATTACTTTTTAAAAATTATTAATCACAATAAGAAACCTCTTATTGTGATTGTTGCGAACATAATATTCATTTTAACTTTTTTAATCTCATTATTGAATGTATTGAATTTTGTATAGAGAAAACTTAAAGTTGTTTTTGCTAAGCAAAAAAAAAGAGATATACTAACTCTACAAATAAGCATATTCCAATAAAGATATTTATTAATGTCGAACAAAAGAAAACAAATCTAACAAAAAAGATATTATTTAAGTTGCTTATATATGTTAAATTCTCTAGCTTTTCTAGTAAAAAGTATAATGGAATTAGAAGAATTAAATATAATAGAAAAGATAATAACGTAATTAATAAATCAGCTGATATCACAGAATATATGAACATTAAAAAAAAAATACTTAAGAATAGTAAAATCTCAAATAATGTTAAATTGAATTCTAGCATATTCTTTATTAATTCTATAAAGAATTATTTAAAGATCTTAGGTTTATATAATCACTAGAAATATTGAATCTTAATATTCATTAGATTAAGTTAGAAAATATTAAATAAGAGAAAAAGCTGATAATTATTATGAGAACTTTGAAATTGAAAGGCTTAAAATATAATAAGGGCAAATACGAATTATTTAATAATCGTTTTGTTTTTTTTCCTCCACAAATAATTGACATTCTTTCATCAATTTATGGTGAGGGTGTAAAATCTTTATTAGTTTGGCTTGGTAAAAAAGCAGGTTGGACATTTATACAAAATTGGGATGAAAATCTAAAACCAAAATCTTTAGAAGATTTAGTAAATCATTTTTGTAACATTTTTAGTAATCATGGGTGGGGGCGATTGAGTGCTAAACTTGTTTCTGAAGATTTGATCATTATACGTCTTTATCATAATATATCATCAGAGTTAGAAAATAAATCTAAATACTTTTGTTATTTTATAACAGGTTTATTAACTGGTTTTGGAGAATTTGCTCTATATAGGGTAATTGTTTCTGAAAATGAATGTTGTCTTGAAAATTTGAATTTAGATTATTGTGAATATAAGATTGAAAGAATCCAATGAGTAAGGTATTTACCAAGGATCCCATTCTTCAGGGTTTAACTCTTCTGTATCCTCTTTCTCAAGATTTTTCTCCGAAGTTTCAGAATTAATTAGATAAATATCTTCGTTTTCAGTAGAAAGATCATGAGTTTGTTGTGTTCTACTCTCAATTAAATTTAATTCCTCTCCCATAACAAATGAATCTTCTCCAATTACAACATCTTTAAAGGCAGATATTAAAGAGAGTAAATTAAAAAACTCTTCTTTCTTCATTTCAACTCTTATTGATTTATCTTTATTTAGAAGAGCAAGCCTAATAATCCTAACTTCGCCACTAATTTCTACTGAAGTTATTTCTATGTTTTGATCCTTGTTTTTTAACTGAATTTTCCAAGAAGTTTCTCTTATTTTTTCAATCTCCATCTCGTATTTTTCACATTATAAAATAATTAAGCTTCATTAATTTAATAAAAATTCTCAAATATAAAATTTTATTTCTTAAAGCACTTAAATTTTAAATATTATAAATTAAATATAAATCAAATTACGAGATTTTTTTAAATCTTATTATAGTAATTTTAAAAATAAACCCATATAAATAAAACAGTAAAATAAGATATTAAGCTGATAAAAATAAGAGGAGGTCTATACTGAACTAGAATTTGTATTCTTCTTCTTGCACTATTGTAAATTAAGATAAGTGCTTTAACAAGATGTTTATCTTCATTATAATACTCTAATTCTGAAAAATTCAAAAATTTAAAGAATGTTTTAATAAAACTTCTCTTAAAACTTGAGAATTTGTAATTTGTATTAAAAAAAATTTCAAATGAATCATTATTTCTGAAGTTAATATTGTTTGCGAAGTTTATCATAAAAATTAAAAGAACTAATAAGGAGAATAATAAAAGGAAAGAAGTTATGAAATAAAAAGTTAAAAATTTGACAGGATGTACAAAAAATATTAACATAAAAAGTTTCCCATCGGCTCCTCCAATAATGTGTAAAACGAATAATAAAAATGATAAAGAAAGAATGATAAATAGAAAAAGAAATTTCAAAACAATTACTCTTATAATATCTTCAAAACAAAAAACAAATTCAATAAAATTTAATATTATACAAATAATAAAGAGATATTTAAACAAACTATTAGGAATTTTTCTGGATTTCAAATCAAGATAAACAAAAAAAAATAGTATTACACTTATAAACCAAAAATTAAAAATCAATATTAAGAAATTCATAGGATCAGAAATTTCCTTCCCAAATTTCTATTAATTTTTTTAAACTTCTAGCCTTAATATTTTCAATTTTGTATCTAAATATTTTTATTCGTCCAAACTTTTTTTCATCAATTAAATTTACTGCTTTAAGATAAGTAAGATGTTTTAAAACATTATTATAATTTAATTTGGTCTTATTAATAATTAAGGATATAGTCAATTCTTTATGTACGGCTAATACTTTTAAAATCTTGACTCTAGCTTTTGAACCTAAAAGCTCCTCAATAAGATACTTTTCTTTTGATTTATTATCTATCAAATTTTCAAGCCTCTATGACTTAATATATTTAAAATAATCTTTTCAAATTTCGATAATTCAATATTAGGAATTTTAATAAATGTCTTTCTCCCTTTTATATTCTCACTCTTTACTTTTATTAAAATGAGATTCTCTCTATGAAATTCTTGGAGGTAATTCCATAATTGTGAATATGAACGCGGCTTTAATCTTGTATTTTCACAAACTATATTATATAATTTTAAAATATCCAAAAAAGAGATCTGGGTCTTCTCACTCACTTTTAAACTTTTAATTATTGCCAATAAAAAAATTAATTTTTGTGAAGCCATATATTTTAAAATATCTTGGGTTGAGTAAGGAACTAGATTTTGGTTTCCTGCTCTAATACATTCGGCAGTAATATATTTTAGACTTTGGCTCTCTGCGATTTTAGCAGCTCTCCATAAAATATTTAATCCATATCTAATATCACCATTCTTAAAAAGAATCTCTGATATCATCTCGATCAAATCGTCTGAAAGAGCATTTTGGTTTAAACTTAAATCTGCTCTGAATTTTATAATGTTAAAAATTTGCTCCCTAGAATATTCATCAAAATTTATGATATTTCTTTGCAGTGTGCTCAATGTACTGGAATCTAGATTATTTAAACATGAGATATCTCTTATTATTCCAATTATAGATAATCTTTGTTGAGAATTCATAGAATCATCATTTATCCGAGTTAAAGAATAAACTAAATCTTCGCCTTTATTTATAATATAGCTTAATTCATCTAATACAATTAAAAGATGTAAATTGTATTTATTTAAGTACTCAATAATGATTTCTAATAAATCCTGTGGTGAATATCCTCTTTGTGGAAAGTTTTTATGGATTGAACGAATGATCTTAATTAAGACTTTATAACTGCTTCTTTCTTTTCTACAATTAATATGAACATATTTAATAGAAATATTCCTTTTTTTTGATGCTTTTTTTAAAATATCTCCAAATAATTTTACCGTTACTGTTTTTCCTATCCCTGTTTTCCCTGTTATTAAGATTTTTCTTGATATTGAATTTGGATTAGTAATTAAAGTTAAAAAAAGTTGAGATAATAAAGATAACTCTTTTTCTCTATGTGGTAATTCATCTGGTATAAAATTAATATCTAGTTTACTTTCATCCTTAAAGATTGAAGGTTTTTTCAATAATTCTTCAAAATAATCCATTGTCACAAAATACAATCAATAAAAATTATATAAATTTAAGATAACTGTTGCTTATAATAAAATACAGAGTAATAGTTTTTCATAATAAAAATTTAATTATTTATTTGTTGAGAGTTCCACTTAATTATTTCTCGTGAATCATCCGCCCCTTCAGAAAAGTTCTTATTATCAAGAAATGGCAATATGAAGATTTAGTGTTTTTTGTCGACTCCGACAATCAAAATGTTAAATTGTAACTTTCATTACTTTAAGATTAACCTCTAAAAACTATATAATAATTTAATTTCAATACCTAAAAGTAATTTCTGTTAAAAGACTTTCTCTATTCTTCTTAATATTTTTAAAAATTAGAGATATAATTATAGAAATAATGACTAATATTATTGAAAGGGAATAAACACTTAACTGAGAATAAATCCCCCTCTTCGAATTAACACTACTATTTATTTTTAAGTTTAAAGACATGCTTTTATTTTCTAAAAAATAATTTCCATTGAAAATTATTTTAATTATCAAATCTTCACTTTTTTTTTCAGAATTAAAAGATTCTTGAGTGGCATTTATAGAAAGGATTCCATTTTTATCCGTTTTATATTCATTCATGAAGGTTAAGTTGTTGTTGCAAAAAATTGTCATAATTATATTGGTATCATTAAGAGGCTCAATGGTATTATTTGAAAAATAATAAAACAATAGTTTTATCTCTAGATTCTCCTTGCTGTTTAAAATCTCTTTAAATTCAATAACATCTATAAACAATAACTTCTTCTCTAGTAAAATTTCATACATAAACTCTGTATTATTATAAATTTTGGTATTTAATATTTTAAAAATTAGTATATTATGCCCAAATCTTAAATGGCTTATAGTTGAGATAAAAATTTCAATCATCCCTGTTTGGTTTGCAGTAAAATTTCTCTGATATAATAACGAATTATTTGAAATTATTTTGAATAAAATTTCTTGATTAATTAAATTTGAGCTATTATCTGATGAGGAATCAAAAAACCTTACATTAAATGAAAGATTTTCACCTATTCTCATATGATCTCTAAATCCAATTAATTCACATGATGCTTCTCTTTTAATAATTGTAATTTCTATCGTTTCTAAAAATTCCACTTGAGGAATTCCAATATCCTCTTGAAAATAATAATAAAATAATTTTATAAATATTAAATTAGAATAATTTGAAAAATCCAAATTCAATTTCTCAATAATAATTGTCCAATTTTCTTCATAAGTACCAGCCTTATCATATTTTGAGGAATTCCAAAGGATAATGTCGAAAATATCAAAAATTTGAATTTGCACATATGCATATTCAATATCACTATTATAATTTAAATCCCAAGAGGCATTAATTCTAATATTTTCATTAATATAGTAAATATCTTTATCAGTTTTCAAAAGATTTAGACTACAATTAGAGGCTTTAGCAAAATTAGGCATCATAAAAAGGCCAATAGGAATTATTATTAAAATTATTAATAATTTTATTTTCTTCACAAATTTAAATCCAATTAGAGATATAAAAAGACAAACATTTAGAAATAAATTTATTTTAATGAATATTTTATATTAAAATAAGAAAAATAATACTTAAGTGTGTATATGGGAAAAGTTAGAACAATTTTAATAAAAAATGTATCAAAGGAATTGATAGGCAAATATCCAAATGTATTTACTACCGATTTTGAAGAAAATAAGAAATTATTAGATAAATATCTTGAAATAGATTCCAAGCATTTAAGAAACAGAATCTCTGGATATATTGTAAAATTGTTAAAGTTCAGAAATAAAGAATAATTCGTTCAATCAAAATTATTTTCTAATATCTAAAAAATTAATTAAAAATTATTAGTGATAAAAATTCAAAAAAACATTTCAAAAATGGCAGATCTTCTTAGATCTGGGCATAAAATGTTAAATATGGCATGTCCAATTTGTAATAATCCAATATTTCAAAGAAGAAACGGGGAAACTTTTTGTCCCACTTGCAATAGAGAAGTTTTAATCATAGAAAGTAAATCTAATCAAATAAATTCAAAAACTAAAGCAAGTATTGACAAGAATATTATCAAAGAAAAAAATGCCGTTCGAGAACATAACGATGCCGTAATTTTTTTAAAACAAGTAATTATAGAAAAAATCGATTTATTTTCTAAAAAATTAAAAAAAGAAACTCAAATTGATATGATTGAAAGATATGCAAAACTATTATTGGATTTTTATGATATTTTGAATAAATTTTCTAATTTAGATATCTAATCTCTAATATTATTTTTCGATTTATCTGTAATGAAAAGCACTTTAAATCTCAATGATTATTGATTTATTTCTTTGATTCGCTGCTTACATTAAATTAGAATAGAGGATACTTTAATATTAAATATTTAAATTGCTTCTGCCGGGATTCGAACCCGGGTCGTGAGGGTGAGAGCCTCACATGCCTGATCCTAATCCACTTTTTCAAAAAGAAAGATAAGATTGACCGGACTACACTACAGAAGCATAAAATTATGATATTTTTATTCATATTTTTAAATCTTCTAATTGTAATAAAATCTAATTATTTAAAAAATTTAATGCAATTTGATCTTTATGATATTATACGACTATAATTTGCCTGGAAATAAATCTATCTTTGTAGTTAATTATTTTATATACTATTCATAAAAAGAATCCTAAAAAATATAATTATAATTTATCGAATAATCTAAAGTTAATTTGAATTAAATTTATAATCATTTCATTTGAAAAGATGAAAAATATATTGATTAAACCATTTTAATTTCAAAATCTTTAATACTTTTTTTATAAGGTACTAATCTCTTTTAGAGATTTAATAGTTGCGAAATGAAGAATAAGATATATGGATCATTTAATAAATTGAGGTTTCAATAAATTTACATAATGGTCTCGAATAGAATATTCAGCAATTTTGGTGGCTTCTGATATCATTTTTTGTGTTAAAATTGATTTCTGATTCTTTTCTTTAGCTATTAATTTATCTGCTAAATATATTACCGCCCCAGTTAAAATAAATGGATTCCTACCCCCACGTGTCCAATAGGATAAATGTTTCAATATTTCGCGACATTTTATCGTTAATATATTTTGATATTCTTTCTTAAACCATGAAACTCCCTTTTTAACCATTCTATTCTCTAAATCATTGTGATTAATCACTCCATCTATTAACCTAATAAGATAATCTTCGCTCCGATGAGGTGCAGAGTCGGTATTCAAATGTTTTTTATATTTTAAACCATCCCTCAGAATTAATCTTGGGTTGACTCTATGTCCAAAATTTTGAAAAGCTTCCGATATTTCCTTAATAGTAATTGGAGCGTTTTGGTTTTCTTTTCTTGCAGCATAAAAAATACAAAAAGCTATTAAAGAAATATTATTAATAACTTTTTCTTCTTGCTTTAAGATTTTTTTGTAATAATAAGCAGCACTATTACGAATATTTTTATTAAAATTTAGATATAGCGAAATTTTGTTTAAAATATTAAAAACTCTATATTCAGTTTCATGGTTTTTAATCCTTAAAAATTGAGAATAATTTTTTTTTAATCTTCTAAATAATTTTTGTTCATTTGGAGGTAAAAGTTTACCTGTTTTATCCTTTAAATATTTAGAATTTTCATAATCTATAAATGACCCTAAACCCCCTATAAAATCTGTTCGTTCTCCTAAAGCTACGTATTGTTTGCTTAAATTATTGAGTTTTTTTATATCATCAAAAATGTAAGAAGACTCTCTAAAAAATCTATTAATTACCAACCCACACTCATTGCAAATTTGTTCAAAGCTATTAAGGACTATACCTCCCCCACATTCTGGACATTCTTCATAATTAATAAATTGATTTTTTAATTCTTTCATTTTAAGACTGAAAGATCTTATTTTTAATATAACAAATTTAAAAGTAATTTAACTTGATTTTTTGAAACAATTATTATTTCAATTGAAATGGTTTTACTTTACAGTGAAAAATAATACTCTGGAGGGAGAGGGAGAGATGATAAGAAATAAAAAATGGGTAATTTATAAAATTTTATTTAGAGATATAATAATTAAAAAGAAAAAATGCTATTTTTGATAAAAATTATATAAGGAATAAATAAAATGACTTTAATTCAAAAGAATATTGAAGAAATAAAGAATTTCCCTAAAGAAAATTTTGCTTTATTGAACGAAATTCTTAATCGTTTAAAACAGAATTTAAAGGAGAAGAGAGAAATTATGTATTCTGACATCATTAATTTAATTATAAGAAAAGGAGATACTGAAGAAAAATTTAATCAATTATTATTATGGTGTAATTATAAGATGAGGTTGGGTGAGATTACTGTAAAAATTTAAAGCATCTTATTTGTGTTGATAAAATTACTCTTAAAATATGAATATTTGATTTAAACAAAAAATTAAAATATCAAAAAGGAATTATAAATACTTAAATTATTATAATACTAAATAATATAATTTAATATAAATTTAAAGAACGTTTCATAAATCACATAATTTCCTTAACTATTATTCAAATGAACGGTTAAATTCCTTTAAATTTAAATTTCTAAAGGAGATTTTCAATGGTTCGATTTACAGCAGATCATAAAGTATATATAAAGATACTCTATTGGGGAATGGCTGGCTCAGGAAAGACAACAATTGTAGATACGCTTTACAGATTAACAAAAGAAAATGAAAAAGATATTGAACCAACTGGTCATTTAACTAAAATTTCTATGGCAAGTGGATCCACACTTTATTTTGATAGAGGGATTTTTCAATCTACAAAACAAAAAAGCAAAGGAAAAGTATTTTATCACGTATATACTGTGGCAGGTCAAAGAAGATTTTCCCCATTAAGAAAAAAAATATTTAAAGGTACTGATGGAGTTATATTTGCTGTTGATTCACAAACCCACTTTTTCGAAGATAATATAGAATCATTGAAAGAGTTAAAAAATGTAACAAGAGGAAAGTTAATTAAAGAGATTCCTATTATAATCATGTTAAATAAGCAAGATCTTAAAGAAGTGATTGGAGAAGAAGATTTTAAGCAAGTATTGAAAGATGAAAAACTCTGGTATGAACCTAATCATGAGCTATATATTTGGAATCCCATCATTTATAAATCATGTGCATTATATGACCAAAGGAAAAATATATATCGTAGTTTTTCAGAATGTGCTAGAAGAACAGGATTATATCAAATATATGGAGATGGAGAGGCTCCAATAGGCAATAATTTTAAGGATTTTCAAGATATTTAGATTGATTTTACTAGATTGAAAATTACCGATAATCATTTTATTAAATATAATTGGAATTTGAACTAGTAATTTTTTGTTAAAATTATCCTCATCTATAGTTAAATCTTTA
>JAHLWP010000015.1 GCA_019057865.1 Promethearchaeota archaeon | reverse complement strand
GAGTGCGTTTGACTAAAAGTTTATTTTTCACCATGACCTAAAAGGTATTATACCCGAATTTTTTATTTTATTCTTTATTTTAATTTAATATTATCAGATTTTACGTAATATTAATAATACTATAGACATTTAACTGAAGGATTTAAAGTAAAATCTTATCCATATGAAAAATTTTTTAAATTGAGATCTTAAACAATATATGTGCTGAAAATCTGTACAAAAATTTTTCAAACTATATTTAAAAATGTGCACTTTATTAAAGATATACAAGAGTGGTATAATAACATAAAAATACATTAATTGAAATATTAATTAAACGAAAACAAAATTTTAGTGAAATTGACAGAAAATTAAATTTTATCAAAAAATATAACTAAATTATAACTTGGGTGTATAAAAATTTCAAATTATGATTATACTTTTAAAATTCTTTTGTTAGGAGATGCTAGCGTTGGAAAGACTTCATTTACCAAGAGGTATTGTTATAATATTTTTAATCCCTCTGAGCGGTTAACTATTGGAGTGGATTTCCATGTAAAAACAATTGATCTCATGGGTAAAAAGATAAAGCTCCAAATTTGGGATGTGGGGGGAGAAGAAAGGTTTCGATTCCTTTTACCAACCTACTGTCTAGGGGCAAATGCTGCATTTCTCTTATATGATATTACAAGACCATCTACGTTAGATAATATCTCTGAATGGATTACAATTGTGAGACAAAAAGGAGGTCCTATACCTATTATGCTAGTTGGCTCGAAAATAGATCTTGAAAATACCCAACGCCAAGTTCCAAGAGAATATGGTATTCAAATTGCTGAAAAAAATAAAATGGCGAGTTATGCTGAAATCTCCGCTAAAGAAAATCTAAATGTTGAGAAGTCTTTTAATGTCCTGACTGAACTAACTTTAGAACGAACTGGTAATAGGTGATTAAATGGAAGATACCGAATTTTTAACTCTGAGCCAATTATTCGATTCAATTGGCATTATCGAAAAGGGAATAGAGAGGATTTACCACTATCTATTACTGAATAAGAGAATTGATGATTTAAAGCAAGTATGTAATCAATTTAATCTCTCCTTAAAAAGAGGTTATAAAATTTGTTCGGTATTAAATGATTTGGAACTTGTTCAGACTTATGATCGCCCTATGAAAGTCCATATAGCAACTCCAGTGCTTACACTTTGGCAAAAATTGATCAATAAAAGAATTGAAGCACTTCAAAATCAATTTCTTGAAAAGCAAAGTAAATGTGAAACTTCCATTGAAGAATTCATAAGAAAGTATAATCTAGAAGAACAAGTTGTTCAAGAACCTGTTGAGTTTATAAATTATAATATTAAAAATTTTGCTGAAACATACTACTCATTTTTAGCACCAAAATTATGTAAAATTGCAGTTGGAATTAGGTATGATAATCCATTAATTTCCTTAATTCAAAAACATCAAATTAAGGGGATTCCTGATGATATTAAAGATGATATGGCTACAGGAATGAAAAGAATTAAGGAAAACCTTAAAAACATAGAGATACAGGTTATTTTCAATTCAGAGGTAGTAAAGGAGCTATTAGAGAGCAAAGAATTCGAAATTTTATCAAAACATGTGGAAAATTTCCATTTAGAATTCAAAACATTTGATATTCATGTAACTGATGAGAATTTCAGCAATTTTAGTTTAACTGATAATGAACTTATCCAACCCAGTTTTGATCCAACTAATATTTTAATTGGGGCTTATATTTCTAGAAATAAAAATATTTATCAAATTTTTAATGATAAATTTAGAGAAATCTATGAAAAAGGAATTCCAATTAATCAGTTCATAAAAAAGGATAAGAAAATAACTCTTAATTTACTTACAGAAAGTCAAACTTTTGTATTGTGTGTATTATAATGATATTCAATAGTTAATTAACATAGCATTTCAATTAAAAAATAAAAAAATTACTTAAATTGAATTTAAAGATTCTGTTCCTTCTTTCTTAACATTGCTGCTCTAAACTTTTCAAGTTGTTTTCGGGGAGTCACAGTTGGTCTTTCATAAGGTTTAAGTTTAGATTTAATTCCGAAGAGATATTTAGCGATATCCTTAAGTCTTTCAACATCATATCTCATCATCATAGTTATAGTTTCCATTTGAGGGCTTCCTCCACCATGAAGTCCTGCTACTTGCATTAATCCTGCTAAATCTGATACTGCAAGATTTTCAATACCTTTAAAGCATCTGTAAATATTTTCTGGTTTAACACGAGGATTTCTCGTTAAATATTTCATAGCAAGCTCTCCAACTTCTTCATTAAAGAAGGAATCTTCAAAGGGTAATGTTGCAATTAAGCCTCCAGAAAGATCAGCTAATATCTTATATTCTTCATATATCATTTCCCCAGCAAGCCTTCTTCCAGCATTAGTTAAAATCTCATCAGGTACTTGTGTTCCTGAAGGTGCTTTTTCTGAATGCTTAGCACTTGACTCTCCAGCAGCAAAAACTAATTCTGCAGTACCAATTATGTGTGAAAGTTTATCTCGCACATGAGAAGTGTTTTCTATACCATTATATTCCGCAACTAATGCTGCTGCACTTCCTATAACTTCTGACATAGCAGGTTTGCAACCAGTATAACTGTGTCTATGATAATGAGCAAACATAAGTGCTAAAAATCCAGCATAAGGTGTTTGTCTGGGATCTCCGTGACCATTAAGAAATACTCTCTCTTTCGGGACAAATACGTCATCAAAAATAATGAACGTTTCAGCATCTCCAAGTGCAGAGTGGGGAATTTCTAAATGTTTGGGTTCTTTAATATATGCAGGTCTTGTTAAGAGTTTGACACCCTCCCAATCTGATGGTAAAGCAAAAGCAACAGCATAATCCTTATCTTCTGGACCCATATATCTGCATGGAACAACCACAAATTCATCCGCATATGGAGTATTAGTAATATTAAGTTTACATCCCCTAACAACTATGCCATCTTCTCTTGATTCAATTACACGAAGATATTGATCGGGATCCTCTTGTTGGTGCGGTCGTTTTAATCGATCTCCCTTTGCATCAGTTTGAGCACAACTTGCAACAAGATCATTTTCTTGGAAATATTCCAAATATTTTAAAAATCGCTGATAATGATCAGTTCCTAATGCTTCATCGAGTTCATAGGTTATAACCGAGAGAGCATTTAAAGCATCAATACCCATACACCTCTGAATGCATCCTCCAGTCCGATGACAGAGTCGGCGAGTCATAAGTTGCTTTTTTAGTAGATCATCTTCACTTTGATGTATATGGGTAAATCGGTTAATCTTTTTTCCTGTTATATGTGAAGTTGCTGTACATAAATCCTCCCATTCAGGATCATGGGCTCTGTCAAAAGTCTCTTTCATTATTCGCATGCCTCCCTTAAGCCTGTAATCCTGGCGATCAACTTTTTCATCCCCTATGTATATATTGGGTTTCATTTTCTTCAAATCTTCAATATATTGCTCATAAGTACGAATTTCTATCCACCAAATCTTTTATTTAAAATTTTTATGTATTTTCAAATTTGAAATTAATACAATAATATTAGTTAACACCCTATTTTTTATTTTAACATTTTTCCTAAAAACAAGTAAAAGATTTAATTTTTAAAGAAGTTTAAAAGAAATTCTAAACAATGTATGCTATTTATAACCTTATTTATTTGCTCATATCTCAAAAAAAAATTGTTATAATAATGTCTCAAGAAAATTATATCGATCAATATTTTAAATCAGCAAAGCTGCAAAAAGATAAAAAGTTTAAAAAAATTGACTCAAAGGTTTTAACAAAAAAATAATCTTTTTTACTACTTCCCATTTTTTCATAATTAGATTTGGAAACTTATAAAAATTTTTAAATTAATGTTGTAATATTAAATAATTTCACTAGAATTAAGGTTATAGATGAGAGAGCCTTTATCACCAAAAATAATTAACAAATCTTTTCACGTTGGAGAATTAAGTAAAAAAAAAGCTTTAGAACTTTTACTATCATTAATCGAGAGTAGCGATGATGCTAAAATTAGATCAGAATCTATAGAAACATTAGATAAAATAGGGTGCACAGGGAATAAAATCTTTAAAATTCTTGAGAACTGTCTTGTCTCAGATGAAAATGCAATAGTGAGGACTTCAGCAGTAAAAGGAGTTATTCACAATTTTATTGATAACGGGTTATCTCTGTTAGAGTGGGTCGTTGAACATGATAAATCTCCTTTAGTTCTGAAAATAATTTTTGATTATTTTAAAAATTCAAATAACCAAGAATTCAAATCAATTAAACATAAACTAAAACATTGGAGTATTAAATTTTCAAAGAATTTAGGTATTATTCCTGAAGAATTGAGATTCTTTTTGGATATTGAAGCTCTAATTGCGAAAGGTAAAAAGAACTATGAAATTAATCCTGATAGTTTTAAATTTTTTCAAAATTTAAGTGATGTAAAGGGAGGTGAGCCATGGTTAGTCATTAGAAACAAACATGTTAAAATTTTGAATTTCAATTATTATAATTGGAAATGGGTTAAAGAAAATCCTGATATTGTCAATTCTCTTTACAAATTAAAATATTTAGATATATATTTCAATTCAATCAATAAATATAATTTTGGTTATAATCAAATTCAAGAAATTCCGGAATCAATTGGAGTGTTAACTCACCTCAAAAAATTAATTTTAAGGCGAAGTAAACTAAAAAATATTCCAGAATCACTAGGAAGACTAAATTATCTTGAAGTATTGGATTTGAGTTATAATAAATTTGAAGAAATTCCTCAAATAATCGGCTCACTTAATTCACTTAAGACTTTAAATTTTATACATAATAAAGTTCTTAAAGTTCCTAATTCGCTGAAATCATTTTTGGATTCTTTAAAGGTTTTCAGATATTAATCTTAGAAATTATTGGAAATTTTTAAAACACTCTTTGGAACATTTAAAATTCATAATTCTTTATTTTTAATAGTTAAATAATTTATAATTTATTTAAATAAAAAAATATTGTATAAAATGCTTTATATTTTTTAAAAAGGTGTAACAAGTGGGAGAAGAAAAAAAGATAATTAATGGTGGAGATGTTTTGGTAAAATGTCTCCAAAAAGAAAATGTTAAGTATATGTTTGGCATTCCTGGGGGTCAATTTTTAAATATGTATGATGCTATATACCGATGGGGAAGGGAACAAGGTATAGAAACTGTATTATTTAGACATGAAGCTGCTGCTGCTCATGCTGCTGATGCATGGGCTAGAGTAACAAATAATCCCGGTATATGTTTTGGAACAGTTGGTCCTGGAGCATTAAATTTAATTTCGGGGGTAGGTGCTGCCTGGGCAGATAATATACCAGTAATTACAATAGTACCTCAGGTGATTTCTAAATTTCAAGATTCTTTTACTTTGCAAGGAAATCTTGATCAAATAACAATGTATAAACCAGTTACAAAATATCAAAAAAGCATTCGAAAAATTGAAGAAATTCCTGATGCTGTTCACAAAGTATTTCGAGAAGCTATAGGAGGTCGACCACAACCTGTATTGCTAGAAATTTTTGAAGATGCATTTTTAGAAGAAATTGAAGAGGAGAAAATACAATTCTTTGACTTAAAAAGATATCGCTCTATTGAAAAACCAGCAATAAATCATGAGTTAATAAAAAGTGCATTAGATCTAATTTCGAAAGCAGAAAAACCACTCATTTTATCTGGAGGAGGTGTTGCGAGATCAGAATCTTGGAAAGAATTACAAGGATTTGCTGAATACCTGCAAATTCCAGTAATAACTACAGTTATGGGTATTGGAACTATCACAAATGAATCAAAATGTTTAATGGGTGCTGCAGTAGCTGGTCCTGGTTTAAAAATTGCCCCAGAAGCAGATGTTATATTAGCATTAGGATGTAAATTTTCATATACTTTAGGACATGGAGAAGAACCATTTTGGAAAAACTCACAAAAATTAATACAAGTAGATATTGATCCCTCAATAATCGGACGTTCAAAACCAATTACTTTAGGTATAGTTGGAGATTGCAAACAATTTTTAATTCAAATACTTAATGAAGTTAAAAAGTCTAAAAAAGTAGATAAAAGAGATTGGTTAGAGGAACTTGTTCAAACTCGGCAGAATACAATTAACAAAATAAACAAAAAGGTATCAAAAGACAAAATACCTATTATAACAAAGAGATTGATTAAGGATATCTTAGAATCTATAGATGATGATGCTATCCTTATATTAGACGGTGGAGATATTGCAGTTTCTACTGTCGAGCAAATAGATTGGTATAAAATACGTCCACCACTTTCAACACTCAGTGCTGTTGGAATGGGGCAGTTAGGTACTGCTGTTCCTTATGGAATTGGGGCAAAACTAGCAAAACCAGATAAACAAGTAGTTGCTATAGCTGGAGATGGTGCTTTTATGATTAATGTTCAAGATTTAGAAACTGCCGTTAGATTAAACTTAAAAAACCTTATATATGTCGTAGGAAATAATAATGCATGGGGGATGATCAAGTCAGGTCAGAAATTATTTATGGGTAAACGATATATTGATGTTGATCTTCCTGAATTCAATTATGCCAAATGTGCAGAAGGTTTTGGTTGTTACGGCGAAGTTGTTACTGAGCCTAATGAAATTAAACCAGCGTTCGAACGAGCTAAAAATTCTGGTAAACCAGCAGTTTTAGATATCAAAATAGATTTCGATACCCCAGATACCACGAAATTAATGGGTTCAATGGGAGTTTTATAATTATTTTCTTTCTTTTTATTATTGTTAATATTTAATTGGAATTAGAATGAAATTTGTATTATGAAAGCATTAATCTTAAAAGCTGAAAAATTTCTTGAACTATTACAAAAAAAAATCGAAGACCCCGCTTTTACACCGGAAATTTTTGAATTAGTTTCATATAAAGATGTCCCTGAGCCAGAAATAATTAATGAAAACTGGCTTAAAATAAAAGTTAAATTAGGGGGAATTTGCGGAACAGATATTCATATTTTAGAGATTAAGCAATCTACATATCAACTTAATTTTGTTTCGACTCCAGCAGTACCGGGTCATGAAATTGTAGGGACTATAATAGAAGTAGGTGCAAATGTGAAAAATTTTTCTGTGGGAGATAGAGTATTAATTGACGAGGTTCTTAGTTGTGAAGTAAGAGGTCTTGAATTATGTGATGCTTGTAAAGAAGGAGATTTTAGCTTATGTTATAATTTCGACAAAGGCGATATTGCGCCAGGATTTATGATAGGTTTATGTAAAGATACTGGTGGTGGTTGGGGTGAATATGTTATTGCGCATAAAAGCCAAGTTTTCAAGATTCCAAATACAGTTTCTTTTGAAGAGGCATTGATGGTTGAACCACTATCGGGTTCAATTCATGGTGTTTTTAAGTATCTTCCAAAAGATACTGATAATGTAGCTGTTGTTGGATGTGGAGTTATGGGATTATCTGTTATACTAGCTTTAAAGGTATTTTCTAAATGTACGATCATTGCTATTGATACAAGACAACAACAACTTGATTTAGCGATAAAATTAGGTGTTGATGAAGTATTTTTAGCAAGTAAAAGCACATATATTAGAAAATTTGCGAGATATTTAGGAGCAAGAACAGTTTCACCTCCATTTCTGGATCCGATACTCGTAGGCGGTGGGGCAGATATCGTTTTTGATTGCGTAGGAATCCCATCATCATTGACAACGAGTTTTAAATTAGTAAAACCGAAAGGGACTCTCATATTAATAGGACAGCCTGCTAACTTAGAAATCGATTGGACTCCATTATTTGTTAAGGAAATAACTAGTATTGCTTCAAATACTTTTGGTATTGAAAAGATTGATACAGAGAAGAAAAGAACAATGCAGATTGCTTTAGATTTGATCTCTTCTGGTAAAATTGATGTTTCAGGTTTTGTTACCCATAAATTTGCATTAGATGATTATAAAGAAGCATTAAAAGTCGCTTCAGAGAAAGATAAATACAATTCAATCAAAGTAGTTTTTGAATATGATTAAAGGTTTTTTTCCTATTCCTAAAATTATTTTAAGAATTTAGGTTAATACTACTTATAATTGAAAATTTAAATAAACTAAGGGTTAATATAATGGTTGGCAAAAAAGGAAAGGTTCAGTGTATTGAGGATAGCATACTTGAAAAGCTCTCTTTAAAGAACCGTTATAAATTTCTAAATACGAATCTAATGAGTATATTGAAACCAGAACATTTTAGTTTTTTACGTAAAAGTCAAAAATTTTTTATCCGATTTGAAGAAAAGTATAATATTACACATAACGAGGATTTTTATGATTGGATACCAGAGATTGGAAAAGAGGGTTTAATTACTCGTGTTCATAATTTTGATGATCTAGGTTTAAATTTTGAGCCATTTGGAATGACCGCTGAATTCATGAGGATGTTAGCTACTGATTTCTTTGACCCTCAACTTGCAATGGGAATGGGTGCTACAGTATTAGTTATAAATCCCATAATGCTCCATCACGAAGATGTGGATGAACGTTTAAAAGCTTTAAAAGAAATGGTAATGGGAGAAAAAATAGGATGTTTATGTATAACAGAACCAGAGAGAGGTTCAGATGCTGTCCATATGTTAACAACCTGTGATGAGCAGGATGATGGAAGTTATCTTATCAATGGGGTAAAAATTTATCAAACTAATGGGTCTAGAGCTGATTGGGCAGTAATTTATGCTGTTGCTGAAAAAAATAATGGTAATACAATGGCACAATTCTTAGTAGATACATCATGGGAGGGTTGGGAAGCTGAAAGATTAAATATACCCTGGACTCCAAGAATGCATGTCGGTAAAGAAACATTCACGAATTTAAAAGTTCCTCCAGAATATGTATTAGGTCCAACAGGACAAGGACGATCTCATCTATTTGAAGGATTAAATTTAGAACGTTTAGGAATTGTATTTCTTAATGTTGCAGAAGCTTGGAATGCCTTATCACATGCAGTAATTTATGCGAATATGAGAAAGCAATTTGATCAAGAAATATTAAAATTTCAAGGCGTTGGGTTTCCCTTATCAGATCAGTGGGCTCAAACAATGAGTTTAACATTAGCAACATTGCATATTTGTCAAATTATAGATGATAAATTGGAGAAATTAGGAACACTTCCAAAAGAATTCAACTTAACACTTGTAGCAACTGCTTCACAATTGAAATCTCAGTCAGCAAAGCTAAGTGAAAGAGTGTGTTATGAATGCGCAAACCTCATGGGGGGTGCTGGAGCTTGTGATAATACCTTGATGCATGATCTCTTAGGAATCTCAAGAATCCAGGAGATGGGAGGTGGAACACGGCAAATACAGCAATACATAATGAGTTTGGCTTTAAGACGATTATTCAAGCTATTATAAATTAAATTTAATTTTTAATTAAGAGCAGGTTGAAAATGTAACTATGAACATTGAAGATATTAAAGACATAACATATGAAAAGGAAATAAATGGAATATGTACAATAACACTTAATACGCCTAAAAGAAAAAATGCAATGTCATACATAACTTTTCTAGAAATTGAAACAGTGCTAGCTGATATGGAAGAAGACAAAAACGCTAAAGTTCTAATAATTACAGGAAATCCTGATGCGAATGCATTCTCTTCTGGAGGTTATTTTAATATGAAAATGTATGCTTCTATCCCTCCAGAAATTATGAAAGATATAGATTTAATGGACATTGCTCAAAAAAGGTTGTGTATAAAGTTTTGGAATTTTTCTAAGCCTGTTATTGCAGCAATTAATGGTTTAGCGGTAGGCGCAGGATTTACAATGCCATTAGCTGGAGCTGATTTAATTTATATGGCAGAAGATGCGTGGATTGGTTTATCTTTCGTTAAACGTTCTGTTATAGCTGAATTTAGTGCTAGTTTCTTACTTCCATTTTACGTAGGCTTTCAAAAGGCAAAAGAAATTGTATACTTTGGTGAAAGAATTAGTGCTATTGAAGCTGAAAAACTTGGTTTAGTTAATAAGGTTGTACCATCTGAAGATTTAATACCATATTCTAGGGAACAAGTATTACGGTTAATACCTCCAAAAGGACCTAGCTTATCAATTAAGTTAATGAAAAAAACCATGCATGATTATTTTAAAGATATTATATTGAAAACTTTAGATCTTGAAAATGAAGGACTCAGAGAGTTATTTAAAACACATGATTTCAGAGAATCGTTGAAATCATTAATTCAAAAAAGAGAGCCAGTTTTTAAAGGAAAATAAGTTATTTGATATTATAAAATTAATAAAATTATTTTTTATTATCATCGAAACTCTTATTAAATGTGGTTAATATTTAATATTTTATTTTGAAATTATTATATTAGAAATTTATATTATTAAAGTTGTAATTATGAGCTCTATGTGCAAGTTTGTATTTGTAACAGGCGGAGTTATGTCAGGTATAGGTAAAGGTGTTGCCACTGCAAGTATTGGAAAAGTTCTTCAATTTCGGGGTTTCAAAGTATCAGTAGTTAAAATAGACCCTTACTTAAATGTAGATCCAGGCACACTTAATCCTATTGAGCATGGTGAATGCTTTATTACGGAGGATGTCTGGGATTTTCAGCCTGTTCTTGAATCTGATGAAAGATCTTATAGAATTTCAGAAATAGATCAAGATTTTGGTACATATTCCAGAATTCTAGGAATTGAAATGCATCCTTCACACAATATAACCTCTGGACAAATCTATCTCTCCACAATCCTGAGTGAAAGGAAGGGAAGGTTTTTAGGCAAAACAGTTCAATTGATCCCTCATGTAACAGACATCATAAAAGAAAGGTTAATGGAAATTGCAGAATACGAAGAATTAGATGTTTTATTAATTGAATGTGGAGGAACTGTGGGTGATTTAGAGTCAAGTATCTTTTTGGAAGCATTCAGGCAAATAAAGTTAGAATACCCTAAGCGCACTGCATTTGTCCATGTGACTCTTATACCTTATTCTCGTGCTGTAGGACAACAAAAATCAAAACCAACACAACATTCTGTCAAAATGCTACAAAGTCTAGGATTACAGCCTGATATAATAATAGGCAGAAGTGAAAAACCCTTAGATCATGATATTAAAAGAAAAATTTCCTTATACTCTAACGTACCTGAAAATGCTGTGATATCAAATCCGGATTTAGAAGTTGTATATGAACTACCTCTATTATTTGAAGAGCAAGGTTTAGGTGATTTGATCTGTGAGCTTATAGATTTAAAAGCAAAATTAGTGTCCTATAATGAGGTAACCAACTACTCAGAATGGGTAAAAATGGTTGAATTATTCAAAGATGCTAAAAAGAACATTAGAATCGGAATGCCTGGTAAGTATTTTAATATTTCTGATTCTTACATATCCATAAACGTTGCTATAGAAGATGCTGCTGCACATCAAGGATATAAGACAGAATTAAAAATGATAAATATTGATGAAAATACAAAAATTGAAGAACAGTTAAAAGATTGTGATGGGATTTTACTCACACCTGGCTTTGGGGAAAGAGCTGTAGAAGGAATGATAAAATCTGCTGAATATGCTATGGAAAATAAAATCCCTTTTCTTGGAATATGCTTTGGGGCACAATTATTCTACATAGCTTTCTGTAGAAAATATCTTGGTTTGAATAGAGCAAATTCAACAGAAATTGACTCTAAAACGCCCTATCCAGTAGTGGATCTTTTAGAAAGTCAGAAAGAAATTTCTGAAAAAGGAGGTACTATGAGGCTTGGAGCTCAAAAAATTATTGTTGAAAAGGACACCAAACTATATAATGCTTATAAACAAAAAGAGATATTTGAAAGATTTAGACATAGATATCACATACAAGAACGATTCATAACTGAAGAAGCGAAAAATAAAGGTCTATTAGTCTCTAGTCGGGATAAATCTGGAAAAATAATTAACAGTATAGAATTAAATAGGAAAGACCATTGGATTGTCGGCGTCCAATTTCATCCAGAATTTAAATCTAGACCTTATAAACCTTCTCCTCTTTATTTTGAATTCATAAAAGCATGTATTGCTTGTATTAAGTCAAAATAAGACTTCAAAAGAAAAGAAAAAGATATTTAAAAAATTTTTTAATAATGCTTATATTTTTACTCAAAATAATCTGCGCCTAATTCCTGTGCTAATCCCAGGACCTCACCATATGCAATTGCATCTTGAAGATTACCTTCTATAACAAGATCCCCAGACATGTATGCTGAAGTCGAATCAATTTCACCTGAGGTTAATCCTGTCCACGTTGCTCCAGTTGCTGACATGGTAACACTTGGATCTTCACCCTCACCTTCACCATAATCTAACTTACCTTCCCCAATTTTAACCCAATATTTATAATCTACATCAGTAATTACTAGTTGAACAACCATAGGATCGATATCTTCTAATTCTTCCTTTAATTCTTCGTTTTCTTCAGCAAATTGTTTTACAAACTCATAGGTTTTAAGAGCATCTGAAGGTTGCTTTGGGCCTTTTTCTCTTAATTCTTTTAATTCTTTAATTAAACTTTCATCAACCATTTTAAATTTCAACCTACTTCTTTCTTATATTTTATTAAAATTATTTTATTGATGATTTATTTTATGTTATCTAATTATAAAATTTTATTTTTTTTTTTTCTTTATCATCATTATTTTGTATTACTAAATTGTAATTTTTAATAAATTAATGATAATAGGATAAATTATATTAACTTATCAAATTCAATATTGAAATTAATGATAAAATCATTATAAAGGAAAAATTATGAAAACAATTAAAGGATTTCCTGCGGAATCTAATGGTAATTATCAACTTAATGTTATAAGTCTGATTAAACATGCCGTAAGAAATTTTAGTAGACAAGAAATAGTTAGCAGGAATTTGGATGGAAATTTATTCCGATATAGTTATAGGGACTCATATGAAAGAATGCAACAATTAGCTAATTCTTTAGAGTCAATTGGCGTAAAAATAGGCGATAGAGTAGGAGTCTTAGCATGGAATACGTATCAACATTTTGAAATATATTATGGACTTCCTGGAATAGGAGCTGTTATGGTATCGATGAATATGCGTCTTGCTAAACAAGATTTAGCATATGTGGTAAATCACTCTGGTGCGAGTTTTATTATAGTTGATGAAGATTTAATCCAAATAGCCGAGACTATTGCTCCATTGTGTAAAAAAGTTAAAGCTTATATTATCATAACCGATAAAAATATAAATGAAATAGAGACAAAGCTCAGTCCAATTTATAGTTATGAAGATCTCTTAAGTAAAGCATCACCAAAATATGAATGGCCTAATCTAGATGAAAATTCAGCGTATGCTGCTTGTTATACAACAGGCACTACTGGAAAGCCTAAAGGAGTTTATTATTCACACCGTAATACATATATTCAAGCAATGATGTTTGCTGCTCAATTCAGCATGAATGTTAATGATGTTGTATTCCAAATGGTTCCGATGTTCCATGTGCTCGGGTGGAGTAAACCACAAGCAGCAACTTATGTCGGTGCTAAACTTGTTTTTTCTGGACGATGGTCTTTGGATGATCTTGAAGAACTTACAAGTATTATGGTCCAAGAAAGAGTATCTGTTTCTGGTGCAGTACCTGCTGTGTTCATGACGATGCTTGAATTTATAAGGAAAATGGAACAAAAACCAGATCTTACAGGTGCTCGTTTGATATGTGGGGGATCTGAACCTCCAATTGCTTTGATGCGCGGATTTAGGGATGAAACCGGAGGTGAAATCATTCATTCTTATGGTTCTACAGAAGCTATGGCAATAACTACATTAAATATATTAAAACCTTGGCTTGAGGAGGAACTCTCAGAAGTAGAACTTTGGAATCTTAAGAAGAAACAAGGAACTATTGTGTCAGGATTAGATATAATAATAGTAGATGAGAACGGCATTGAACTTCCTCAAGATGGAAATTCTTCTGGAGAAATTCTTCTACGAGGACCTTGGATAACTAGGAGTTATTATAACGCACCAGAAACAAAAGAAAGTTTTACTGAAGATGGATATTTTAAAACTGGAGATGCTGGATCCCTTGATTCCGAGGGGTATCTCAAGATAACAGATAGAATCAAGGATGTTATCAAGAGTGGCGGTGAATGGATCAGTTCCATAGATATGGAGAACTCTTTAATATCACATCCAGGGGTTCTTGAGGCGGCTGTTGTTGGGATTCCACATCCAAAATGGGATGAAAGACCTTTAGCTTTAGTGGTTCTGCGGGAAGAATTTAAATCTGTGAGTAAGGAAGAAATTCATAAACATCTGTCTAATAAATTTTCCAAATGGCAATTACCAGATGAAATATTGTTCGTAGATACAATTCCAAGAACCAGTGTTGGTAAGCTTAATAAAAAAACTATCCGAATGGAATATTGTGATATTTACACGAAAAAATAAGATTTTTCTATGTTGTGAAGAAAATGTCTGTATGGGATAAGTCAAAAATACGTCCTGAAATCCTCAAGATTATGGATAAGCGAGAAAGATTGCGAAATCAAGCTTTTACAGAATACTTCAAAGATAATGAGGAACTAATTTCTAAATTTCAAACTCTCTGGAATAAAGTCTCAGAATTAAATGTTCGTTGGCTTAGAGGAGAAGATGTAGGAGGTAAGTTAACATATGAAGAAATGATTTTTTTAGCAAAGCAACATCGCTTTGCTGTTGAGTACAGAGAGAAATTATTTCAAAAAGGAAATCCTATCTTAGAAGGATTAAAAATAGAATCCGTGGATGCTGGTGGTGTGCCAGCTGAATGGCAAACCGTTCTTGGAGCAGTTAAAGATAAAATTTTTTTATTCTTCCATGGTGGAGGTCATATTTTAGGCTCTATTGATTATATTAAAGTTCTTACTGCTAAATTAGGGATTGTTACAAAAATGCGTGTTTTAAGTATAAATTATCGTCTAGCACCGGAACATCCACATCCTGCAGCGTTAGAAGACTGTATTATTTCATATAATTGGTTAAGATCAAATGGAATCAAACCTCAAAATATTATCATTGCGGGAGAGTCTGCTGGAGGTTATTTAGCGCTTTTAACACTCCTGAAAATACGAGATGAGGGATTACCTTTACCTGCGGGGTGTATTTGTATTTCAACTTCCACTGATATGGCACAATCTGGTGAATCTCGTATCATAAATAGTTCCACTGATCCTATCTTAGCAAATGTAGGGTACTTCTGGTGGATTGAATCTCATCTCGCAGGAATTGATCCATTTGATCCTTCAGTTTCACCACTCTATGCAGATTTAACAGGATTACCTCCAATTTTACTTCAAGTGAGTGCCAGTGAAATGCTCTTTGATGATTCAAAAAGGTTTTTAGATTGTGCTAAAAAGTTTGGTGTTGATATAACTATGCAAGTTTGGAATGATACATTACATGTATTTCAACAGTTTGACTTACCAGAATCAGAAGATGCTATGAGAAAAATTGGTCAATTTGTACAACAATTAATTTAAATTTCTATTATAAAATTTTTTTATAGTTATTCTTATTTTATAAAATCTCTTATTTTGGCATCCCAAGTTCTATTTCTTGATTTTTCATTTTCCCATTCTTCTTTTAAAAAATTCAGTATTAGGACCTTTAGGAAGTTTTCTAAGAAGAAACTTTTTCAACTTAAGCTTGAAGAGGGAACAGAACCCGTTAATATATTATAATCCTCCAATACCAAAAAGAAGGTTATGAATATATTTAATTTAACATTATTTTACTTTATGAAAAAATATCAAAGAAAAAATTGAAAGAATATGTCGAAAGTAAAAGATAAAAATATAGATATGAAATATAGGAAAGCAGCAAACATAATTAATAAAGCTGGACAGTTCCCTTATCTTGTAACCGACACACTAATTGAAATATTAAAGCATAACATAAAAGAGGAAAACTTAGACTTTATTATGGCTTTTGAGAAAAACAGTTCTCAGACAATGGAACAGTTAAAAGCTAGTTGTGGCTTACCTGAGGAAGACATTTTGCAAAAGGTTGATGCTCTGGCAAAGAAAGGTGTGATTTTTAATCAACCTAGTCGCACAGGTTTAATGGTTTATCGGTTGTTACCAATTGCAAGGCAGTTTGAGTATACTTTTATGAAAAAACTTGAAAATACACAAGAGTTTAGTAAATTAGCAACTCTCTATGCTAAACTTGATGAAGAAGTAGAGACTTCAGTTCAAAATAATTATGATTTTATTGCCTCTTCTATAGAAAAGAGGTTACCATTAGATAGAACAGTACCTCATTTAATTAATGAAGAAGGCGATGAAATTGAAATAATTGTTGAAAAAAAATTAGAAGTCCCTACAGAAATGGTTTTACCAGTTCAAACAGTAAAAGAAATTATCGATAAATTCGATGATATTGCAGTAGGCAATTGCTTTTGCCGTCAACATAAAGATATGCTAGGAGATCCGTGTAAAACTACAGATATAAGAGAAAATTGCGTTACATTAGGAAAAAGTGCTAGACATACATCAACTCAAGGATTTGCTAGAAAAGTAACCAAGGAAGAAGCACTGCAAATATTAAAACAGTCTGAACAAGATGGATTAGTTCATAAGGCTTATCATTTGCATTCAGATATTTCAAGAGAAGAAGTAGCAATATGTAACTGTTGCTCATGTTGTTGTCCAAATAGCAGAAATGTGCAAACTAACGCTGTAGTTAATGCAACATTTTATTTAGCACAGATTAATCTGGATTTATGTTTAGGATGTGGAACTTGTGTCGAAAAATGTCATAATAGTGCAATATTCTTAAATGATGACAATAAAGCTGAAATAATCGGGGAATTTTGTATAGGTTGTGGAGTTTGTGCTTACTTTTGTCCTGAAAATGCTATTTCCATGATTGAAGGCATGAGAATGGTTAGAATGCTTCCACATCGGAAAAATTAAAATAAATATTTTTTATTCTTTTAATTTCATTCTACGATAGCATATGCGTTTCCAAGAACAACAGCTCTTTCTGTTCGAACCTGAATTAAATAATGGCCATTATCTTTCCAGCCTTCCGTGGTTAGAGTTTCTCCAGGATATACTTCGCTTGTAAATCGTGCTTTGAATTCTTTAAATCGTTCCACCTCTCCATTACAAGCACCATAAATTATAGCACGTGTTGCAAAACCATATGTACATAATCCATGGAGGATTGGTCCCTTAAATCTCCCACTTCTACTGGCAAATTCAGGATCTATATGTAAAGGATTTAAATCTCCGTTAAGTCTATACAAAGCAGCTTGATTTTCATTAGTTTTATAGGATATACTAAAATCTGGTTCTACCCCTTCAGGAGGATCTAATGGTTCAGTTTTAGGACCTGGGTCCCCTCCAAATCCTCCTCCCTTAAGATAAAAAAATACCCATTTTGTATCAAATATAGGTTCACCTCCTGTCTTATGACCTGAAACTTTCATGTGGATAACAGCAGCTTTTCCTTTATCAAAGATATTTTCAACTTCACCTTGACAAATTATTTCACCTGACGAAGAAAATGATTTATGAATCTTAATTGATTGTTCCCCATGAACAAAGTGCGAAAAAGCTATTTTACCAAGCCTATTAAGCTGAAGACCTGCCCCTCCCACTATACAAGCGTAACTGGGGAAAATTTTTAATCCTCCAGAGACCCCTTCATATAAAAACTGTAACTCATCAACTTGAGCCCCAATCCCTAAAGCATAAAGTACTACATCTTTCCAATTATATTTAAAAGTCACCTCTGGAAATTTTTTACCTATCACATCAAGATCTAATCCAGACATTATTTTATCACCTTTAACAAAATAATTTATTTATTTTTCATATTGAATATCAATTTTTTATATTAAATAAATCCACTTCTCTTTAAACTATCAACAAAAAATTCCATTTGTCTTTCTAAAAATCCTATATTTCCGTATTTGATAATCTTAGATTTGGGTGTGAAGGTTTCATGAAACTTGAGAGCTAAGTAATTAAATGAAGGATTTTCTTTATACCACTTAATAATTGAATCTTTTGTGGCGAAATGTAATTCTTCCATATTATTTATTATTTGTTTGAAATCTTCCTCTGTCCATACACCATAATGGGCTAATGATATTGAAGTTAATTCATCTTTTATATTCCTAAGTCTCTGAAATGTTTTTAATAATTCCGTTTCATGAAAATCTGGTGGCATAAAAGTAGGTTGGAAATAATAAATACTAGATTTATCGATAATTGCATCACCAGTGAATATATTCTTATTTTTTTTGTCAAATAGCGCAATACAATCCATAGTATGACCGTAAACATTCAGGACTTTTAATTCTAAACCATTTAAATCAATAGTTTCATTATCTTTTAAAGGTATAACATCTTCTATTGGTTCCATTTTGGTTGCAAATACATCATTCATGTTATGGGGATTTTTTAAGTTCTCTATTGCATTTTCCGACGCTAAAACTTCAATCTTTATATCCTTCATTGATTTCTGTAATTCATGGACCCCATCTACATGATCAAAATGGGAATGCGTAAGGAAGATCTTATGTATGGGATAAATTTTAAATTCTTTCAACTTTTCAATAATTTTGGGTACTGCTGCTTTTTCAGAAGTATCAATCATAATTCGAATGCCATTATTTTCAATAATATAAATTGATAAATTTCCCTTCCCTCCGAATAAATTTCCATCAATCAACCAAGTATTATCATTAAACTTTCCTTCTTTATTTATAAAGACCAATGTATTCACGTTTTCTTAGATTTTCCTAAATTAATAATAATAGATAGTAACATGAAAAAGATAAAAAATATTGTATTTATAAATGATTTTAAACATCTAGATTTTCAATTATGGTTGCTAATCCTTGTCCTCCTCCCACACACGCATTAGCTACACCATATTTTGCTTTCTTATCTTTTAATATGCGTGCTAATGTCCCAGTGAGACGAATCACCGTTGATCCTAAAGGATGACCTATTGCAGTAGAACCTCCCATAATATTAACCTTTTCTTCCGGAATGTTGAATTTGTCCATACAATTCAAAGCAACTATACAAAAGGCCTCATTTATTTCCCAGTAATCAATATCATCTGCCTGTAATCCAGCATATTCTAATGCTTTACGAGTAGCCGGAACTGGTCCTCGTCCCATAACTCTTGGATCTACTGCTGCCCAACCAATTGATACAATTCGTGCCATTGGCTCTAATCTTCTTTTTCTTGCCTCTTCAGCCTCCATAAGAACTGCTGCTGTAGCTCCTGCATTTAAAGGAGATGAATTTGCCGCTGTTATTACACCTTCCTCCGTTCCTTCTCTATCAATATACCCCTGTTTGCCACCATTTTTTTCTAAATAGAATGGTATAGATATTCTACGTAATCCTGCGACTCCTTCTAAAGTAGATTTTCTTGCTGCCATATCTCTATCAACCATCATTGGCTCATCAACATTTCCCTCAATATGACCTTCAATCGGAATTATTTCACCTTTAAACCATCCAGCTTCTTGGTTTTTAACTGTTAAATTATGACTCCTTACACCAAACTTGTCTAAATCTTCTTTTGTAAATCGTGGTACTTCTTCTTCATATAATCTTTGAGCAGTTTGTAACATATTAGTCGAATTCATTATATCAATATCGGGGTTATAAAATTTGCTTTTCTCGTTAGAAAATCGTTCCCACTCAGGTGCAATTCCGACCCTCCGAACTCTTGTCATATGTTCCATACCAGTCGCTAAAACCACTTTGCTATTTCCCGTCATAATATGCATTATCAATGCATGCATTCCAGCACCTGCTGAAGCACATTGTTTATCTATCATAAATGAAGACACTTCATTTGGAAATCCTGATAAAAAGAGAGGAATTTTTCCACCATAAGTCCAATTTTCTAAAACACCAGAAGCAATACCTATTGAAACTTCCTCAATTTCTTTTTTAGTTATACCTTTATCAGCTAATTTTTCGTCAAAAAACTTTATTAATAAATTCGCAAGTAATTCGTCACCACGAATTTCTCCAAAAACATCCCTTTCAGGCTGTTGTGGTCTGGAACGCGAAAAAGGTGTTCGAGCGTAATCAACTAACCAGACTTCTTTTAAATTCAATCTATTTTCACTCAATTTTTATGATATTTTTTATTGTAAAAAACTTCATTTATTTTAAAATTTACCAAGTTAGCAAATTTGATAAAAAAATTTATTTAACATCCTTTTTAATGTTTTCAATTGAGAAAAAAAATGAAGAATTTATAACAAAATTCTCTCTATTTACCTTGAAATTTAGGTTTTCTTTTTTCTAGGAAGGCACTAACTCCTTCAGTAACATCCTTACTCCGAGAATTAATCGCATAACCCATTTGCTCAAATTGTAAGCCTATTCTTAGGGGTATCTGAGTTCCATAGTCAATAGACTTTTTAATCAAAAATAGACTATTTGTCGCAGCACTCCCTAACCATGTTGCCCTTTCATGAACAAAATCCTCAAAATTATCGTCATCAACCACAAAAGAAATAACTCCCCATTCAAACATTTGCTCAGCAGTATAATGTTCACCAAAAAACATCATTCTCTTCACTCTCATTTTACCAAGGTTTCTAATTAATCTTTGAGTTCCACCATTAGCAGGAAAAATACCTCGTTGAATTTCAGGAAATCCAAATATTGAACGTTTAGAAGCGATAGAGATATCACAAACCAGAACTAATTCAAATCCACCACCCAAAGCATAACCATCTATAGCAGCAATTAAAGGTTTTGGGAATTCTTCAATTAAATCATAGTATTTTTGTCTTCTGTACATAGCATGACTTTGATGTCTTAAATTATCAGGATCAAGATCACCACTTCCTCTATCAGAGAGATCTGCTCCTGCGGAAAAGGCTCTTTTTTTAGTGAATTCTTTTGTCCCTCGTAATACTACACATCGTATGTCTTGATCTGTATCCATAGATTGTAAAGATTCAGCAATTTCCCTCAATGTTTGATTTTGAAGAGCATTCAATTTATCAGGTCGATTTATAATGATTACAGCATAGTTGCTATCAGCAACTTTTTCTATTTTAATATGTTCGTACCTTTTTTCTTCAGACATTTTTTAATAATCACCTTTTAGTTTGATTTAAATTTAATTTTTCAAATCTATTAATTTGTTAAATAAAACAGAATTAGAGAAAAACTTAATCTATTTTTTATCATAAAATCTTGGTTTAAACACTATTGAAGGTTTATATTTTTCTGAATAGTTAAAACCTTCAGCATCAACATTATTACCGTATTTTTCACGAAGCTTATTCATAGGACCTACATCCAAAGCATACATAGGACAAGCTTCAACACATATAGTTTGTTGACCATGTTTTAAACGTTCTAGACATAGATCACACTTTTGCATTTTAGCATTTTCCTCTAACCCAAATTGAGGGGCATCCCAAGGACATACTTTTAGGCATTTAAATCCACATTCGTTCTTGCCTATACAAATTTTTTGATTTACTACTACAACACCATCAGACTCTCTTTTTATTATTGCATTAACGGGACATGCCTTTATACATGGAGGATCAGTACAGTGATTACATGCTTGAACAAGGTAAGTTAAAAATAGTTTTGGATATTTTCCTTTTTCAATTTCTTTAATTCTTAACCAATTAATTGGACCAGCTGGGATATCATGCCAATCTTTACAGGCAACGGCACACGCGAAGCAACCAGTACAGCGAGTTTGATCAAAATAAAAACCCATTTGTGGCATTACAATCCCTCAGCTTGTTTTTTTACGTATAATTCTACTTGCACAAGATTACTATTCATTGGAAAAGCCCCACCCGGAGAGTGAACATCGTTTGTTAATACATTAGCACACCCTCCAAGATCCACTCCCTCCTTATTAGGATTATACCAGCTCCCTTGATATACTACTACAACTCCAGGTATTACCCTCTCTGTAACTTTAGCAGGAATTCGAATTCTACCTCTATCATTATAAATGTCTACTAAATCTCCTTCATTGATTTTTCTTGGTTTTGCATCCTCTGGATTAATCCAAACCGCATGTGGTTCTATTTCTTCCAACCATGGGATCATATTTAATGTTGAATGGGTTCTCCTTTTATTATGAGGTGTAATAAGTTGTAAAGGATATTTATTAGCTTTTGGAGAGTCATAATGTTCATCATGACTAAAATATTTTGGAATTGGTGGCATTAAGGGAATATTTTTTTCTGCTATATGTTCACAATATATTTCAATTTTGCCTGATAAAGTAGGAAAGGGTTTGTTCTCAGGATCCTCTATTTGATCTTTAAATGCTACAAATGGCTCCTCAACTTTAACTTTATAATAACCATCTCTTCTCATTTTATTATAATTTTTAATGTCCTTTCGTGGAGCTATAAATAGCCTTAATATTTGATCCTCATTCAGATCTAAAAGACTTGATTTAATACCCATTCTTTTTAAAAGCTCCCGGCATATTTCTAGATCAGATTTTGATTCATACATGGAATCAATAGCTTTATTCAAATAAATATAATAAGGAGAACCAAGCCAAGGGACAGCAGCATCATTACGTTCCATGAAAGTATTTACTGGCAAAATAATGTCAGCAAATTTCGCTGTAGGTGTCAAAAATTGTTCATGAATAACTATAAATTCAAGTGATTTAAAAGCTTTAACACCTTTATTTACATTACTAAACTGGTTTAATCGGTTTGTTCCTGCAATATAAGCCATTTTAATATCAGCAGGGTAACCTGCTTTTTTTCCTTGTAGAATTGCTTCATAATAATCATTATAGTGAATTCTAGTGTTTGCAGGATTTGTCCCACCTTTTATTTTATATAAAGCATCTTTACGAGGTGGAGCCCTAAAATCAACCGGATTATCTTGTAATCTTGGTTTTTTTGGCATTTCTTCTATAGTAGAAATATCTCTCGTTTTTTTCCCTCCAGGTACTATCCGCTCACGACTATAATATGCTCTCATAAAACCAGAGGCATAACCCCCATTAATTCCAATGTTCCCTGTAATAGCACAAAGCACATTAGCAGCGCGGGAATATTGTTCTCCAAAGGCAGTTCTCGCAGGACCCCACCCTGCTATAAGAGCCGCTGGTTTAGAAGTGGCATATTCCCGTGCTAAGTCTTCAATAACCTCTGAAGGTACAGATGTAATTTTCTCTGCCCATTGTGGTGTTTTTTCAACACCGTCTTCTTCTCCCATTACATATTCCTTGAATTTATCAAATCCAACAGTATATTTATCTAAAAAGGCTTGATCCTGAAGATTTTCTTTAATAATTGTGTAAGCCATCGCAATTAATATTGCCGTATCAGTACCTGGTCGAATTGGAATCCATTGATTAGCAAGTATTGCCGCTGAATCTGTAAAGATAGGATCTATAGCTATTATTTTAATTCCTTTCTCTTTAGTTTTAGCTAACATTAGACTTGTTCCAGGTTCCCAAATTGTGTTAGCAGGATTCCAGCCCCACATAATAATGAGTTTTGAATTTAATAGATCTTCACGCGCATTACCAGTCATCATTGTTCCATAAGTCGCCATCGAGGCAAATAATGCCCCTTCATATGAAGGAGCTCCCCACATTCTAGTATATC
This sequence comes from Promethearchaeota archaeon, assembly GCA_019057865.1. Taxonomy (GTDB): domain Archaea; phylum Asgardarchaeota; class Lokiarchaeia; order Sigyniarchaeales; family SOKP01; genus Loki-b32. Next base: position 62,566 of record JAHLWP010000015.1, on the reverse strand, counting down.
CTCCAATTTGATGTAACATTATAGCAATTGGTATGATTCCATGAATCATCCCCTGGTTTCCACCACCTGGAACCAATAGTATAGCGGAATTACCATATTTTTCCTTAATTTCTATAAGTTTGGAAGCGACTATTTCAAGAGCTTCATCCCATGAAATCCGTTCAAATTTATCTTCACCTCGTTCACCACTACGGCGCAGAGGATATCTTAGTCTATCTGGGGAATAAACTCTTTGTCTATAGGCTCTTCCACGTACACAGGCTCTTAATTGAGGTTCTTCTCCATTGTCAGTTTCAATTCTTATGATTTTACCATCTTTAACATGTACTCTAAGAACACATCGTCCACCACAGTCATGACAACAACCAGTTTTAATTATATTGATGTTATTCTCTTTTATTTTTATTTCACTTAATTTTTTTTATTTTAAGATAAATTTTAACTAGAAAAAATATACAGTTTTTAAATAATTTTTATGAAATAATTATTCTTAATGAATGTATCTCGTATATAAGATACATATTAGCTCATTAAAAATAATAATAGTAATTACAGGGTTAACTTACATGTAATTATAAAAATTTAATAACTAATACATCTAAAAATATTACAATTATATACAAGATGATTTTATGGAAAATCAAAAAGAACAACAGGAAGCTAATGAAATTAAGTTTATAAGGACTACATCAGCATTCGATTGTGGAGGACGTTGTCCTATTAAATTTCATGTAAAGAATGGTAAAATTATCCGTGTTGAGGGGGATGACTTAGCTGATGAAGAAAACCAACTTAGGACCTGCTTAAAATGTCGCGCTCTTCGAAAAGAGATTTACCATCCAGAAAGGCTTAAGTATCCACTGAAGAGAGTCGGACTAAAAGGAGAGGGTAAGTTTAAACGCATTTCATGGGATGAAGCATTGGTTGAAATAGCTGAAAAACTTAAATATACTAAAGAAAAATATGGTAATGAAGCAATATTTCTTCCTATGGGTGGTGGTTATATCGGCGCATATCATCATCCTATACTCGCAATGATTAGATTATTTACCCATTTTGGTGGTTTCTCCACGCATCATGGAAATGTATCCTCTGAGGGTGCTGTTTGGGCGACAATGACTCAATATGCATCTCCTTTTGTGGGTCATAGCCGGGAAGATATGTTAAATTCAAAATTAATTATATTATGGGGCTGGAATCCAGCGAGAATGAATTCAGGAACAGATGCTTTGTATTATCTTATAAAAGCACATGAAAAAGGTGCTAAAGTTATAAGTATTAATCCTAAATACTCAGATACAGATGTTGTTGTAGCTGACAAATGGATTCCTATTGTACCAGGTACTGATGTGACAATGATGGTTGCCATGGCTAATGTAATGATAAAAGAAAATCTTCATGACCAATTGTTCTTGGATAAATATACGGTTGGATTTGAGAAATTTAAGGAATATGTAATGGGAGAAGAAGACGATGTTGAAAAAACACCTGAATGGGCTGAAAAGATCTGCAACGTACTAGCAGAAACGATCAGAGAATTAGCTCGTGAATATGCAACCACTAAACCAGCGGCGTTAATGGACTGTCAAGGTCCAGCACGCAGTGCAATGGGTGGACAATATAATAGAGCTGCTATGACATTATCTGCAATGACTGGAAATGTTGGACGAAAAGGTGGTGCTGCTTGTGGAGGATTAATGGGTATTCCAATAGCTCACATGTTTTTTGGACCATTCATTTTACCTCCAAGTAGGAATCCGGTTGAAGAAAACCATCCTGATAGAATTTCAGTACGAGGATCAGTGAACTTAAAACATCGCTTACGCACAAGGGTTCATACTAATAAGATGTTTGATCAGATTTTAGAAGGTAAGGAAGGTGGTTATCCATACGACATCAAATTTGGATGGTTTTGCGGTAATAATTTTTTAAATCAGTTAGGTAATACTAATCACAATGCAGAAGCATTAAAAAAGCTCGAATATATGGTTAGTGTTGAAAAATTCATGACACCAACAGCCAGGTATGCAGACATCGTATTACCAACAACTAGTATGGCAGAAAGATCTGATTTAACTCGACCTTGGCCATCTGGACCATATTTTGGATACATGAATAAAGCTATTGAACTAGTAGGAGAGTGCAAGCATGATATAACTATTGCTGAGGAACTCGCAGTAAGGTTAGGTATTGAAGATTTTAAACATTATGATGAAACTAGGCAATTAAAAAGGTTTTGGAGAGGGACCAAAGATATTAAAGAGCATGTCACCGATTACGATAAATATAAAGAAGATGGAATTTGGAGAGTAAAATTAGACGAACCCTATGTGGCGTTTAAAAAACAAATAGAAGACCCTGAAAACAATCCTTTCAAGACGCCTTCAGGAAAGATTGAAATCTTTTCACAACGAGTAGCTGATATAAATGATCCCAATTTACCCCCTATTCCTAAATATTTAAGTACTTGGGAAGATAGATTTGATTCATTAATTGAAAAATATCCATTACAAATGCTTTCTCCGCACCCTAAGAATAGAGTTCATTCCGAATTATACCATGTTGAATGGCTTAAAGAGGTTGATCATCATAGGTGTTGGATTAATTCCATTGATGCTGAACCTAGGGATATTAAGACAGGAGATTTAATATATGTTTATAATGATAGAGGGATTTTATCAATTGAAGCATGGGTTACGGAACGGATTATTCCTGGAGTTATAGTCATCCATGAAGGTGCATGGTATACTCCCGATGAGGAAGGGATTGATAGAGGTGGCTGTCCCAATACTTTGACTAAAAATGCTTATGCTCCTGATGGGGCTTGTTGTTTAAAAACTTGTCTTGTTCAAGTAAGCAAAGATAAACCGGAGGTGAAATAAAATGCAGATTGGTTTCTATTTTGATCAAACGCGATGTACAGGATGTGCTGCATGCATAGTCGCCTGCAAAGATTGGAATGACGTTACGGCAGGACCAGAATTTTGGATGAACGTACTATATAACGAAAAAGGAAAGACTCCAAATGTTTTTGTAAGTTATTTAATAAGACCATGTTATCATTGCGAAGATCCTGTCTGCATCCCTGTTTGTCCTGTTAATGCTATAACAAAAAGAGGAGAAGATGGAATAGTAATTGTGGATAGCATTAAATGCTTAGGTAATGAGGAATGTGATTCTAAATGCTTAAAGGCATGTCCTTACGATGCGCCACAATTTGGACCCCAAAAAGGAGCGAAGATGCGAAAGTGCACTTTTTGTTTAGATAGAAACTTAGAAAATAAAATACCAGTATGTGTTCAGACATGCCGACCTAGAGCTCTCTATGCCGGTAATTTAGAAGAACTTAAAGCAAAATATGGCGACATTAAAGAAGCAGATAATTTTACTTATTCTGAGAGAACTAAACCGGCAATAATTTTCAAACCAAAAAAATAAAAGCTTATAAAAGCTCACAGTTTAATAAAATAAATTAGGTGGATATAAAATAGGTTATGTTCCACCAAGAATTAAAGAATGAAAAGGTAAAAAGTATGAAATTATTACGTACACCAGAAGAAAGATTTGAAAATCTTCCTAAATTTCCCTATAAGCCTAATTATATCGATGTTGATGGTATCAGAATTCATTATTTAGATGAAGGATCAAATACAGAATGTATTTTACTGATGCATGGAGAACCTTCCTGGTGTTTTTTATATAGACATATGATTCCTGTTTTTATAAATGCTGGCTATAGGATATTAGCACCAGATTTAGTAGGATTTGGTAAATCTGATAAACCAACAGAAAAAAGTGACCATACTTATCGTAAGCATGTAGAATGGATTACAGAATGGGTGAAACTACTTAAACTTCGTAATATCACCTTGTTTTGTCAAGATTGGGGATCATTAATAGGATTACGGGTAGCTATAGAAAATCAAGATCGTTTTAAGAGAATTGTTTTGTCTAATGGTGGACTTCCCACGGGAGAGCAAAGAATGTCCAATGCCTTTTTAAAATGGCGAGAATTTTCAAGAAGTTCTCCTGTTTTTGATATAAAAGCAATCATTCAGGGAGGTACAACAACTCAATTATCAGATGACATTTTAAGAGGATATGATGATCCATTTCCTGATGACTCTTTCAAAGCTGGTGCTCGAATTATGCCCTCATTAGTCCCGATTAGTAAAGATGACCCAGAACATAAAGCAAATAAAAATGCTATAGAAAAATTTAGTAAATGGAGCAAGCCATTTTTGACAGCATTTTCTGATAGTGATCCAATCACCAGAGGTGGAGAGAGATTTTGGCAGAAGATTGTTCCAGGATGTCAAGGGCAAAATCACACAACGATTAAAGGTGCAGGTCATTTTGTACAAGAAGATAAAGGTTCTGAGCTAGCTGAACTTATAGTCGATTTCATTAAAAAAAATCCATAATCAATAGATTTTATTGCAAATAAGCATTTATTATGGTAAAAATCTTTAAAAAGTTGGTTTAGATTAAGATGAGTGATGTTAAGAATATTGTAGTTATTGGTGTTGGGTTAATGGGTTCTGGTATAGCTCAGATTTCTCTAATGGCAGGATATAACGTTACTGTGGTGGATATAAAGCAAGAATTTATCGATAAAGGTGTTGCTAGCATTGAAGATGGGTTGAAAAGACTTGAAGCTAAAGGAAAGTTATCATTAGCAGAAAATATGGCACGATTAAACACTACATTAGATTTATCTTATGCCGTAAAAAATGCAGACTATATCATTGAAGCCGTAGTTGAAAAAATGGATGTTAAGAAAGAGATTTTCAAAATTTGCGATAATAATGCTCCCTTGCACTGTATAATTGCTTCAAATACTTCAACTATGTCTGTAACAGAAATGGCAACTGTAACTAATAGAGAAGATAAATGTATCGGTATGCATTTCTTTAATCCAGCTCCGCTAATGAAATTAATTGAAGTTATAGCAGGTGAAAAATCTTCTGAAGAATCCATGGAAATAGGAATAGAAGTAAGCAAAAGTTTACCATGCCTTAGAGGAGAACGATATATAGCAAAAGTATTAAAAGATAGACCGGGATTTATTGTAAACAGACTCAATGCACCAGGTTCAATATATTTTAATTATCTTCTTGATACTTGTTTTGAAAAAGGAATTCCATTTGAGTCTTTAGATGCAGATTATGGGAGCGGAGGACCAATGTCTCCTCTCGTTTTAATTGATTATACTGGTATTGATACCGCATACCATGGACGAAATTATTATGCTGAAACATTGCACGAGGATTTCAGACCAGGAAAAGCATTAACCAAAATGTTTAATGAAGGAAAATTAGGCAGAAAAACAGGACTCGGATTTTATGATTGGTCAAAAGGAAGACCAAAACCAGATTTTTCTAAAATTCAAAAAGCAGGATTGGTTGATCATGATGTGATTCTTGCCATTCGCCTCAATGAAGGATGTCGAATATTGGAAGAAGGCATCGCAAGTGGTTGGAAAGTTATTGATGATGCCAATATGGCTGGTATGAATTTTCCCGGTCCTTTTGGCGAAGGGATAAAAAATTATGAGAAATATCTTAAGAGATTGATAAATATTTCTGAAGAGATTGGGAGTGAATACCTAAAACCATGTGATTTATTTAAAAGTGGAAATTTTGTAGATATGAAATAACTTTATTTCTTTTTTTTAATTTTCTAAATAGAATTATTTTTTTATTAATTATGTTCTGGTGAACCTTATAAGTATACATAAATTTAAAACTTACAAATATGACGCTGCACCGTTTTTCTTTTTTGTTGATGTGTTCCAAGCAGATACTTCAGGTTTAAAACAACCTCAATATGTCGAGATAATAAAATCTATTAAATCCAATCCAATAATGCCTTTACCAATGAGAGTTGATCGTGTTTATAATGCTGAAAATTCAATTCTAATTCGACCAAGGGAACCGATATCTATTACGATCGGGGAAGATCTGGCAGCAGCAATCAACCCAAATCCATTTATTCAGCTTGGAATAGAAAAATTATTATATTTCACTGAGGTTAGAGCTCGAGAAAATTTCTTTACTCCTCTTTCAATCGAACGGGCAATTAAGTGGTGGAATTCCACTAGGTATCTTTATGGAAATTTATACCGTTTAGAAGAAGATTTTTCAGCTTTTTTAAGAGCTTATTTGAATACAATGTTAAAAGCAAAGTTAGATGAAGAGGATCTTGTGAAAGCTGCTACCGAATATTGCCAAATAATTACAGACATTTGTAATAAAAGAATTGATGAAAATTCAATTCTTGTTGAGATAAGAGGAAGGCAAAGAAATGTTTTACTTTTCCAAGTAAAAGAAGTAATGATCCGTCAGAAGAGGGAAAAAGTAAAACAGACTCAATATCATCCTGAAATTATAGATATAGAAGTTTTTAACCTTCATGAGAGGGGCTTTCCCACAAATAAAGACGAACAGAATATTCTATTAAATGAATTGAGACCTAGAGAAAAAAAATATATCCCCATTCTATTTTATGATGATTTACTTGAATGTATGCTTCAAAACTTAGTAGATTTAGAAGAAGGTGCTGAGGATATATTGAATCCCTCTTTTTTAATTGATCAAAATGTAATATCTATACAAGAATCTAAAGATTTAGAAAAATCTGACACCAAAATTTATTCGTGGTGGTCTAATTTTGAAGATATAGATTTAGAATCAATTTTTCAAGCTATTAAAATCACTTATAAAGAGTATTATTTTTCAATTAGCAAACAATAATCTGTTAGATTTCTTTTTCATTGAGATTATTCTTTTTATTTTTTATTTAACACATTAATAATCAATTTTAAAAAAAAATAATAGTTATCTTTATTTTAAGATGCTTTATAAAAAAGAAAGACCCGCTATTTTAATGTTCCAAGATGGAACCTATTTTGAAGGGTTAGGTTTTGGTGCTAATGAAAAAGTTTCCGGTGAAATAACATTTTCGACTATTCCAGGATCAGGATATGTAGAGATTCTTACAGATCCAACCTATAAAGATCAGATTGTGCTCTTTACATATCCTTCTATAGGCAATTATGGAGTTCCAGATAAGGTAGAAGACGAGTTTGGAATACTTAAACAGTTTGAATCAGATTCTATCAAAATAAAGGGTTTGATTGTCAATGAATACTGTGTTGATCCAAGTCATTATGAAAGTGTTAGGACTCTAGAAGAATGGTTAATTGAAGAAAATATTCCTGGTATCCAATGGATCGATACTAGAAGGATTACTCAAGAATTTGTCGTAAGTGGTAGTAAATTAGGATTAATTCAAGTTTTAAAGGAAGGTCAGAAACCAAATATTGATGCGTTAAAAGCAGAGGTTCAAAATATTGAAGATCCAATTAATACAAATCTTATAGATACTGTATCTATTAAAGAAGTTAAAACGATCACGCTTAATAATCCAAAAGGTTCTGTTGTAGTTTTAGATTTAGGTGTTAAAAATAATATTTTAAGAACTTTACTATCCAAAAACATTGAGGTAGTTGTAGTTCCTTATAATTATTCTTATGATAAAATAATGGAACTCAAACCTAATGGTGTATTAATAACAAACGGTCCTGGAAATCCTAATATCTATAACGAACCTATTGAAGTTGTAAAGAATTTAATAAAGAATTCAGTTCCTACAATGGGAATTGGAATGGGAAATTTTATTATGGGGCTTGCTTCCGGAGCTACTTGTTATAAATTAACTGCTGAACATCGAGGCGGTAGAACAACAGTTGAGAGTGGGACAGAAAATTGTTATATTACTTTTCAAAATCACGTTTTTTGCTTAAAGGATGTTGAAAAAGATGGTTTTAAGCAATTCTTCCATGATAAAGATGATAATACAAATGAAGGACTCATCCACGAGAGCAAACCGATATTTTCGGTAGCATTTAACCCTGAAGCATCTCCAGGTGCATTAGATATGAAAGAACAAATATTTAATAAATTTATTGAACTTATGGATGTGTAAAAAGCGTGCCATTAGATGAATCATTAAAGAAAGTTATAATATTAGGTTCTGGAGCTGTGAGGATCGGACAAGCAGGAGAATTCGATTATAGCGGTTCTCAAGTCTTAAAGGCATTGAATGAAGAAGACATAAAAACAATCCTCGTCAACCCAAATATTGCTACAATACAAACAGACCCTCATATGAGCCATCGCGTTTATTTACTCCCGATTAATGTTAAATACGTCGAAGAAATAATTAAAAAAGAAAGACCCGATGGAATTTGCTTAGCCTTTGGAGGGCAAACAGGTCTTAATGTAGGCGTAGAACTAAATGAAGCTGGAATTTTGGAGAAATATGATGTGAAAGTATGTGGAACTCCTGTAGAAGCTATAGAAGCAACAGAAGACAGAAATTTGTTTGTCAAAGCAATGAATGATGCAGATTGCCCTGTTTGTAGAAGTGTTGCAGTAAATAGTTATAAAGATGCTGTAAAAGCTGCAAAAGAAATTGGATTTCCTATAATGTTGAGGGTTGGATATGTATTGGGAGGTCAAGGCTCTGCATTTATTTATAATTGGGACAAATTTGAAAGATTAGCTAAAAGAGGGCTTGCTCAATCAAGAATTAATCAAATCTTAATTGAGGAAAGTGTCTGGGGATGGAAGGAAATCGAATTTGAAATTCTTCGAGATGCCGAAGATAATTGTTTTATTAACTGCAGTATGGAAAATATAGATCCCTGTGGGATTCACACAGGAGATAGTATTGTAGTTGCTCCAGCTCAAACCCTTCCAGATGAAGAACTACAAATGCTAAGGTCAGCATCGATTAGAGCGACAAAGGGAGTAGGAGTATGTGGAGAGTGCAATATTCAATGGGCTCTTGATCCCTTTTCAAAGGAGCATAGAGCAATTGAGATTAATGCCCGATTATCAAGGTCTTCCGCACTTGCATCAAAAGCTACTGGTTATCCATTGGCATATATAGCGGCGAAAATCGCAATTGGTTATAACATACCTGAGTTATTGAATCAAATCACTCTTAAAACTACTGCAAATTTTGAGCCTGCAACAGATTATATGGTTATGAAATATCCCCGGTGGGATCTGACAAAATTTAAGAATGTAGACCGTCGAATCGGTCCACAAATGAAAGGCGTTGGGGAATGCATGAGTATAGGGCGTAATTTTGAAGAAGTTTGCCAAAAAGCAATCCGTATGCTTGACATCGGACTGCGAGGTTTTGTAGGTAATGATATTAAACCAATTGATGATATTAATGAATTGAAATACGAGCTAAGAAATCCCACAGATCTAAGATTCATAAGAATTGGAGAAGCTATTAAAAGGGAAATAAGTATTGATGAAATTTATGAAAGATCGAAGGTTGATAAGTGGTTTCTTTATAAGTTAAAAAATATTGTTAGCATAGAAGAACAGCTTAAAAAATTAAATTTACTAGAATCTTCTGATGATAAGAAGCAATATTGGATATTGAGAGCAAAGAAATATGGTTTTTCTGACGGACAGATTGCTCACATTTTAGGGACTGACAGTCCAACGATAAGGAGACTTAGAAAGAGATACAACATAGTTCCATATGTAAAACAAATTGATACTCTAGCAGGTCAAGTTGTTCCTACAAGACAGTACCTATATCTTACTTATTGGGGTAATAAACACGACATCGATTATGAACAAGAAACAAAAGATAATCTAAAAAAGGTAATAGTTTTAGGTTGTGGTACATATAGAATCGGTAGTAGTTGTGAATTCGACTGGGGAAGCGTTAATTGCTTATGGGGCCTCCAGAAATTGGGAGTAGATAAAGCAATTATGATAAATTATAATCCAGAAACAGTTAGCACTGATTATGACTTAGTTGACCGTCTTTATTTCGAAGAACTTTCTGGTGAAAGAGTTCTAGATATTGCTGAACTTGAAAAAGCTCAAGGCATCGTTTTAAACGCTGGAGGCCAAATTGCTCAAAACCTTGCTGCTAAATTTGCTAAGTATTCTGAATCCTATCGTAAAGCTGGTATTAATATCTTGGGGACTCATGGCTCCCGAGTAGATATGGCAGAAGATAGAGCAAAGTTCAGTAGTTTATTAGATCAATTAGGTATAAAGCAACCTGAGTGGGCTATGTTAACAACTCCAGATGAAGCTCTGACATTTGCTAGAAAGGTTGGATATCCAGTTCTTGTAAGACCTTCTTATGTATTAAGTGGTGCAGCAATGAGGGTTTCTTATGATGAAAAAACGTTGATAGACACATTAGATTTAGCGGCAGCAGTTTCAAGAGAATATCCCGTAGTAATTACGAAATTTTTTACAGATTCTCGAGAAGTAGAGTGTGATGGAATATGTGATGGAGATAGAGTTCTTATTGGAGCGATAGTAGAACATATTGAGAATGCGGGCGTCCATTCAGGTGATGCAACAATGTCAATCCCTCCTATCACGATCTCTGATAAAGTAAAAGAAACTATAGAAGATTATACTAGAAGAATTGCTTTAGCGCTAAAAGTCATGGGACCTTTTAACATTCAATACTTGGTTAAAAATGAGGGAGTATTTGTAATCGAAATGAATCTACGTTCGAGTAGAAGCATGCCTTATGTCTCTAAAGTGAGAGGAATTAATTTGATGAAATTAGCTGCTGAAGTTATAATGGGCGAAAAAATCCCCGAAAGGTTATTAAATCTACCTTATGGAGATTTTGTCGCAGTAAAATCCCCAATGTTTTCTTTCATGCGTTTAGACAACGCAGATCCAATTCTCTCTGTAGAAATGAATTCTACGGGAGAGGTTGCATGTATAGGTGAAGACCTCCCCGATGCTCTGATGAAAGCGTTAGAGGCCGCAGAACAGTACATTCCAGTGGATGGTGGTAATGTTTTAATCTCGGTTGGTGGAGACGAATTAAAGACACAAATTATACCAATCGCTAAAAAGCTCATAACCTTAGGATTCACCATTTTTGCTACAGAACACACGGCAAAATCGCTTAAAGAAAAGGGAATTCCTGCTGTAAAACTATATAAAGTAAGCGATCGTGGAATGGAACCAAATATAAAGGAGTGCATGGTAGATGGGAGAATCGATATGGTGATCAATATCCCCCTACCAACAACCATAGAAGAAAAGTTCCGACAAGTAATAGAAGATGAGTATCAAATTAGAAGGATGGCAGTAGATTATAATATCCCGGTTATTATTAATTTACAGTTAGCTAAAGCAATTGTAGAAGCAATTGAAAATGTTCGTAAGAAAAAAATAGAAATTAAATCTCTTAATGAATATCATGATTCATTAAAAGAAATTTATTGGTAGATCATTATGAAAAACCAAATTTAAGTGCTTATTAAAAAATTATTAATTAAGATTAAAACTAATATATTAATATTCTACGTAAAACAATCACGGTGCTCTTAAAATTTATTTTCGTGGATATATTCTAATCCGGCTAAAAATAATTGGGACTCAGCTGAAAGTTATTGAAAAAATACAGCAATTAAGACCGATTAGCTCGGATGAGGATTGGAAAATTACATACGCAACCCCATTATACGGAGCGTGGGATTTGTTAGTAGAATGTGTTATTAATAACCTAGAAGATATGGAAAAAATTATCTCTTTTTTTAGAAGTGATGAGGAGTTACAACAATGGACTGAAGCAACAACAACCCTTATTGGGTTAAGAAGAGACTATCAACTCTAATTCTTAATATAAATTACTTTCAAATTTGAGATTAAATAATTCAGATTAGATTATTTATAATAATTTCTGATATATCAGCAGAATATTCTCCGGTTCTTCTAATACTTTCAATTATATATCCAAGTGGAACTGATATTTCTACATTATTTTCTGTTGTAGTTATGATTTTTTCACATTCATCTGTTAAATTCTTAATTTTCTCTATATTTTCATTTGCAATTTTAATATTTTTTTGTTGCCAAGCATCCAAACTGACATCGAGCAATTCTAAGGAAAATTTACTAACATTTGAAATATTTTCTAATAATTTCTTGTCAACTTTTTTATAATCAATTAATAATAAATTTTTTGCTATATTAACTGCGTGATCTCCAATACGCTCTAAAAATTTACTCATAAACTGATAATGACTGGCATCTTCTAATGTAATACCCATTTTTTGACATAATATTATATCTCGAAGTACGATATGCGATTGACGACCTACTAACCAATGTAATCTATCAATTTCATTATCTCTTTCAATAACTTCTTTTGCTAATTCTTTATCACCAGTCTCTAAAGCCCTTATAGCATCTTCATGCATAGTTTGAGCTAAAATATACATTCTTTTTATCGTTCTTTCGAATGGCATCTCTTTGGGATTGAGCAAATCCTTTATTAATATTCTTTGATTTGTTTCTTCTATTATTTCTGGTCCAATAGCTATTTTAGTAAAATTTCTTATACAATCTCTTATGATTGGCTCGAACCTTTTACTAGATGTAATCGTAATGATCGTATATCCCATAATATATGCTCCAATTAAAAGTCGAAATAGATATGGGGGATCAGTTATGCCATCTACATCAAAATTCTTGCTCTTTATATATTCTTCCGAGTTTATATTAGGAGTAATTAATAAATTCCCATCGGGTTGACTAAGGATACCTAAAGTATCTTTTTTTTCAATACCATGTTTTTCTATCCAAACTTTTGGTAATGAAATAATATAACTTGATCCACCTGTTTTTTGCACTTTTCTTGTTTCTATATGAAGTGTCATAAATAACACATATTTCATTTAAATAACTCTATTATATAAAACAAATAATCAATATATTTAAACTCTGATCTATATATTCTATATAGACTTTAAAATAATTATGATAATAATTTCCAAAACTTTCAAATAATGGATAAATCATCTATATAGATTTAACCTGTCTTTTCTAATTATTCAAAATATCAATTAACTTTTAATAAATTTTTAATATAGGAAAAATTTATTTTTTCAGAATTATGAATTCAGAATTATTAATATATTAAAGACGTTCAGAACTAGTTAACAGAACCATTATATAATCTGCGACTTCTTCAATTGAATCTGAAATAGCTTCAAGGATATCAAATATATTTCCTATTGTGAAAATTGTAAAAAAATTAACGTGATAATCTGTTTTTTGAAGACTCCTTCTTAACTTTATATTCAATAGATCAACTTCATGCTCATAATAGTTAATTTGTTTTGCAATTTCTTTTACATTCTTCCTATCTTCTACTAAATTTATAACAATTTTGTCTAAAAATTGAGCACAATCTACAGTTGTTTTTATAATTTCACTAACTAAATTTATAGTCTCATCACTACTTTGCTCCCAAAATTTTATAGGTACTGTATCAATTCTTCGGGCGACACCAGTACAACAATTAGCAACATCATCTATTCTCTTAATTAAATGAGACAAATTTTGTCTAACACTGGGATCTAGCTCTCCTCTTGAAACATCCATCTGAAGTTCTCGTCTTAAATTATCAGCTTCTGCTTCTAAAAGATCAACTTTATGGAAAATATCATGCGTTTTATCATAATCTTTTTCTTTTAAAAGCATTTGTAATCCAATATCTAATGTTTTTACACACTCTTGTACTTTTTGAGCATGTTTGATAGTTTTTTCTAAGGCATTTAAAGCTGTTTCTCGTTTTAAATATTCAATTAAAGAACCCATTCTTATCACATCATTTCTATCTTATTCTTAAACATTATATAGAGTATATCGAAATTTATATATATTTTTTAAAATTATTAAATTATCAAGAAAATCCAAATGAAAAGAAACCTAAATAAATAATACCCGCTAGAAGAGCTGCAACAGGGAAGGTTAAAAACCAATATATTCCCATCTTCCTTAGAGCTTTGTAATCAACCTCTTTTTTTTGAGCCATGCTCATTCCTATTATACAGAAAACTATTACATGACTATGTGAAATAGGTAGACCAAGAATCGTCGCTACCATTAAAATTATTGCAGAACTCATTTGAATAATAAGTCCTTCACTTGGTCGTGAATCTACCATGTGAGATGCTAGATTTCTGATAACATAACGAGCAGCAAAATATATTCCAACGCAGGCAAAAATACCACAAATAATTGAATATGTAAAATATTGTGTTAAATTTAATGAGCCATTATCCAAGAGACCATAAAGGATTCCTAAAGCTTCGCCAGAATTAGCTCCTACCCATATTTCAGCAAAAATTACACCAACAAGTAAAAGCCACTTGAAATGTTTTTCTGATAATTCGATTTGATTTAAGCCTTTTAAGCGGGATAAATATAGTTTTGCAATTAATTTAAATAACAAAAAAGTGATTATCAAGCCAAACAGGGGTGACAAAAACCAACTAAGCACTACATTTCCTAACTTAGTCCAATTTAAGGCAGTATCAGGATTAACACCCCCTTGAAAAATTGCATAGACTATTAAAACTCCAACCACACTTCCCACCAAAGAGTGTGTACTACTTAAAGGTATCCCTGCAAAACTTCCAACAACTAACCAAAGTATGCTACTTATTAACACTGTTAATAGCATGATAGTTGTATATGTTATACCTTCTCCTAAAATATCAGATCCGACTGTTTTTGCTACAAATCCACCACTGAAAAATATCATCCCCGCCCCTATAGCTACACCACCTATAAATAGTGCAAGTTTGAATTTTAAGACTCCTGCCCCTACTAATGCCGATAAAGTCTCATCATTAGCTCCAATAGAAAAAGCAAGAGCAATAGCCATTACTATTAATACAATAACTAAGATTGAAGTTAAATCGTCAGCCATATCAGATCTTAACTTTTTTCTTTTAATCAAAAATTAAATATTTAGTTGCAAGAAACTGAATATATTCAGAGAAGGATTTAATATGATCAGCCAACATCATTACATTATCAATCAATTCTTTTAGATATAAGAATGTTCTTGATAAATAATCCATATCATAATTATAAAGACGATTAAGTAAGTTCCATTCTTCTTTTCTCATTTTTCTTCTTTCTTCTTTAATCTCCTCACAAACATCGCGAGCTATGCTTAGATCAGATCCTATTAATTTCACTGCATTGGATAATTTATTAGAAATAATTTTTAAAGATTTGAGAATATTCCGAATATGAATTTTAAATTCCTCATCAGGGAAAACAGCTCTATAAAGAAGCATCTTGTTTGCTATAAATTCTCCTATATTTTTGATATCATTAATTTTTGTGAATAATTTCAGCCTATCTGCTTTAGAAAACATAAGTTTTGATTTGAATATTTTAGATTCAAATTGTTTCTTGATTTGGACTTCAGTATTAGTTTTTATGACGTATTTCATATTATTTTTAAATTTCTCAAAATTTTCTTCTACAAGAGATTCAATTCCCTCAATTAATTTTAAATTTTGTTCATTTATATTATCCATAAAAAGATGCGTTAATTCATCGATATTTAATTTTTTGAGGACTTTTTCATCAATTTCAATCTGATTATTTTCACTCATTTTAAAATCCTTTTAAAGTGTATTAATAATTTTTTAACTCCGATTTGCAATCTATTCTTAGCACCAAGTTATATTTCTAGATAATTTCCATACTAAATTTAATTTTATGTTTTAATTATTATTCTATAAATATTTTATTTAGAGAATATTAATCCATTTTTTCTAAATTAGATTAATATAATTGAATTAAAAAAAAAATAAAATGTATTAATATTAATCTATATATTCTATATAGAAATATATATCTCCTATTATTCTTATAAAAGAGAAACAAGATTCCATAAAATAAATAAAATTAAGATTAACTCAAAAATGAATTAATGAAGAAGTAAAGCCTAGTTATTACTAATGAGCTTCAAAATTAATGGATGGAGTTGTTTAGGTTGAATCTGTAATTCTTCATTCATCCATATTTCAAGTTTTAATTCATCTAGCTGTTCTTCCAACCTAATGTCGTACATTATTTCTTTATCCGACATAATTGATAAATAATGTTTATTCTATTTAAATGGATCCTTAATAGAATAAATAGTTCAGTTTCATTATTAACCCGTTAATAATTTAATAGATTTAATGTAAGGATTATCAAGAATTAGAATTTATAATTTAATTGTAAAAAATCTATTAAGAATCGAACATTTCAAGAATAATAACTCGAGAATTATATTTTTTTCTAAATTAGATTGAATTAATCAATGCAGAATAGTAAAGTAGAGTTTTCACCTGGTAAAGATCCTTTTGAGAAAGCTAGACGTAAAGGATCTCGAAGATGGATATTAAAACATGTTTTTCATGGTTCTAATAAGATTCTATTTATCATTGTTTTAATTACAACTATAGTTGCTTCAAATTTATCTTCTATTATTTTTATAATTATAGGAAATGCTATATCTGATTTTTTAATCGGGAATGATTCTAAGTTAATTTTCTATACTATTATTATCTTGTCATTAGGTGTAGGAACACCAATAATGAGATTAATAAATTATATGTTACGGGAAGTAATAGCACAAAGAATGGAGAGAGATTGTAGGAGGGAATTTTATACAAATCTCTTAGGAAAAAGTCAGTCTTTTCATGAGCAACAAAAGATTGGAGATCTTATGGCGAGAGTAACAGATGATGTTCGCATGCTTAATTTCTTAATAAGTCCAGCACTCTCTCTAATTTTTGAATCATTTACAGCATTAATTGTACCTCTTATATATATAGTCATTTTTTATCCACCTCAGTTAATATTTGCTCCTATATTATTTTCTATCCTCTTTTTATTCTCCTTAAGATCATATGTCCGTAAATTGGGTCCAATCACAGGAAGATTGAGAGGATCTTTTGGAATGATGAATGCCACTTTAAATGAAACTCTTACTGGAATAGAAGTGGTTAAAGCTACCGTTCAAGAAGCTAGAGAAATGGAAAAATATTATTCAAAGGCTGAATGGTATCGAAATGCATACATAGATCAAGGAAAAATTCAAGCAAAGTATCTTCCAATATTATTTTTATCAATATCGATGACCTTAGGATTTGCTCATGCAATAATTTTGAATTTTCAAAATTTGATGAGTATAGGAGAAATTATTGCATATTATGGACTAATCGTGCAATTACGTTTTCCAACCTTCATATCTATATTTGTATTTGCAATTGTACGACTAGCAATTACAAGCTCTGATAGACTACTTGAGTTAATGAATAGAGAAACTGAAATTGATGAAAATATAGAAGGGATTAAAAAAGCAATAGAAGGCGAAATTAAATTTGAAGGAGTGTCGTTTACTTATCCTGAGAGTAAAAAACCTGTAATAAAGAATGTCAGCTTTACTGTTCACCCTGGTCAAACGGTAGCCATTGTTGGAACTACTGGATCTGGAAAATCTACTCTTACTAAATTGATTTCCCGCTTGTATGATGTGAATGAAGGAAGAATTTTAATTGATAATATTGATATTCGAGAATATGCTTTAGAATCATTAAGAAACCAGATCTCATTTATTGAGCAAGATGTTTTCTTATTCTCTGATACAATTTTCAACAATATATCATTTGGGAGAACCTCCTCAATGAATGAAATTATTCAAGTTGCTAAAGAAGCCCAAGCTAATGATTTTATTAGAGATTTTCCAAATCAATATGAATCAGAAGTAGGTGAAAGAGGTGTTCAACTAAGTGGAGGTGAAAGACAAAGAATAGCAATTGCTCGTGCTTTTCTCTCTGATCCTAAAATTCTTATCTTAGATGATTCAACTTCAGCAATTGATTCAAATACCGAGGATAAAATACAAAGAGCAATTCAAAATATCCTTAAAGATAGAACTACAATTCTTATAACTCATAGACTTTCACAAATTCGATGGGCAGACTTAATAATTGTACTGAAAAAAGGTGAAATTTCTACTATAGGCACTCACGAAGATCTTTTGAAATCATCCGAAGAATATCAAAAAATATTTATAAAAAAGTTTGATATTGATATTGGACAATTAATTAGCCAAAAGGAGGACTCTTAGATGGGGATGTACGTGGGACTTGAAGCTGAAGAGTATGACAGAGAGTTTCGTGATAAAATATTACTAAAACGCATATTTCACTATTTCAGTCCGTATAAACGGTTAATGGCAATTGTGATTCTCTTTTTAACGATTTCTACACTCACTTATGCCTTTGTACCTATTCTTGTTAGTATAGCAATTAATAGTTTAGAAACAAATAGAAATATTTCATACCTCTTTTTCTTATTAACCATAATCTTAATATTAAATCTACTTTCATGGGTTTTTAATTATTTTACTATAAGATATTCTTCGCAAGTAATCGGAAATGTTGTTTTAGATTTAAGAAAAGATGCGGGAACAGCCGTTTTAAATCATGATCTCTCATTTTTTGATCGAAACCCCATTGGAAAAATCGTTAGCCGAATTAATACTGATTCTAGGGATTGGGGACAGACAGTAGATTTAACCTTTCAATTAATTTCTTCATTATTTGTTATTATCTTTCTACTAATTATTATGTCCTTTATCAATCTTACACTAGCATTAATTACTATCATCACTTTTCCACTGTTCTTTGTATTAGCATTATCCTTTAGAAAATTAGCCCGTTCAAAAACATTATTAGGTCAAAGAGCCTTAGCTTCTGTCAATGCATATGTTAAAGAAAGTTTTTCTGGTATTCAAATTGCAAAAACATTTCGACAGGAGGAGAAATTATATAATAATTTTAATGAAGTAAATACTACATCTTATAAAGTTAATTTACGAAGAGCCTTTGTACTGAATGCTATATTTCCTTCATTAGGTATTATCCAAGGAATAGTCTTAACGTTGTTAATTTTTTATGGTGGAAGTAGTGTTTTAGGAAATAATATAAGTGTGGGAGAATTAAGTCTATTCATACAAGGTTTAATATATCTGTTCTTTCCATTATTAACATTAGCTTCTTTTTGGCCTACTTTTCAGACTGGTATGGCAGCATCAGAAAGAATATTTGCGCTCATAGATACCTTACCTTTAGTGATTCAAAAAGATAACGTAAAACCATCCAAACTTAATGGTGAAATTGAATTCAGAAATCTTTCCTTCAAGTATGAAGAATCCAAAGAAGTTTTTGAGAGATTTAATCTAAAAATTAAACCTGGAGAATCTCTTGCTATTGTTGGTCATACTGGTGCTGGCAAATCAAGTTTAGCAAAACTCTTAGCGAGATTTTATGAATTTCAAGAAGGAGATATTTTAATAGATGGGATAAGCATAAGAAATTATGATCTTATGGATTACCGTAAACAAGTAGGAATCATTCCTCAAACTCCATTCCTTTGGGCAGATACAATTGAAAATAATATAAAATATGGGAATAGAAAAGCGTCAAGAAGGGATGTTTATAACGCATTGAATACTACAAGTGGGTCTGATTGGGTAAAAGATCTATCAAGGGGATTAGGAACTAAAACTGGTGAAAGAGGTAGTTTAATTTCAATGGGTCAGCGTCAATTAGTAGTTTTTGCGCGCGTTCTCTTAGAAAACCCTTCTATACTTATTTTAGATGAAGCAACAGCTTCAGTTGATCCTTTCACAGAAACTCGGATTCAAGATGCCTTACAGAAGACAATTGAAGGTCGTACATCAATCATAATTGCTCATCGTCTCTGGACAGTACGCCACGTAGACAGGATTGTTGTGCTCGATCATGGGAAAATTATGGAAGAGGGTAATCATGATGAGTTAATAGCTAAAGGTGGAATGTATGCTGAGCTTTATAACACTTATTTCCGCCACCAATCACTAGAATATATAGAGAAAATGAAAGAATTAGTATAATTAATAATCTTTCTTGTAACTAACCTTTATCAACCTATATCTATTTTGCTATGCAAATTAAAGGTTTGGAAATGCCTGCTTTTGATGAAAATTTTCATTCCATGAAATTTTACATTTATGTAAATCGGATCATAAAAAGAAATTTGAGTTGAAAATTTACCTATAAGCGTGTTATATATCGAGTTCTCTCCCATTCACTTACAACAACTCGATATGCATCGTTTTCTTCTAATTTTGCATAGTAAAAGTTCTTGAAGGGTTGCTCTCCAAAGACTTCCTTCATGAATTCTGAATTTCTAAATTCCTTCAATGCTTCAGATAGGCTTCCAGGTAATGCAACAATTCCAGCTTTTTCCATTTCTTTTGTTGTAAGCTTATATACATTCTCATCTCGAGATTCTGGAATCTCAATATCCTCAGATAAAATTCCATCTAACCCTGCTGACAAGAGTACAGCGAATTGTAGATATGGATTTCCAGCAGGATCGGGGCATCGAATCTCACATCGAGCAGCATTTGGTTTACCATGAAAATCTGGTACTCTAATTAAGGGAGATCTATTCCTGAATCCCCAAGCTATATAAACAGGTGCTTCATAGCCAGGCACAAGCCTTTTATAAGAGTTAGGCCAACTACTTAGAACAGCACACATTGCTCTTGCATGTTTTAATTGACCAGCTATCCACTTCCTCATCATAATTGAAATATTATCTTTATCAGATTCGTCATAAAAAACATTATTTTGCCCTTCCCATAATGATTGATGTACGTGCATCCCTGAACCATTAATACCCGCGAAAGGTTTGGGCATAAATGTAGCAGTCATATTATTTTTGGCAGCTACAGTCTTAATTATCATTTTAATTGTATTTGTATTATCAGCTGTATTAACTGCTTCATCATAACGAAAATCAACTTCATGTTGTCCAAGCGCTACCTCATGGTGTAAAGCTTCTATTTCGATTCCCATTATATCACAATACTCAGCAATAGTATAGCGCACTTTCTCATTAATATCATATGGGTCATAATCGAAATATCCTCTCATATCTGATGGATTAAATACCTCTGCTTTAGTACTTTTCTCTAAAATAAAGAATTCCATTTCTGGAGCACAATAATAAGTATATCCATGGTCTTCTGCTTTCTTCGCAGCTTTTTGAAGTATATATCGCGGATCCCCATCGTATCTTGAGCCATTAGGGTTGTAGATATCACAAAATACTCGAGCAACTTTTCTATTATCATTTCTCCAAGGTATAATGTAAAATGTTGATGGATCTGGAAGAGCAACTTTATCTGATTCCTCAATCGCTCCATAACCAGTTATAGAACTTCCATCAAAACTCTCACCTATTTCAAAAAAATCCTCTATTCGCTTTGAATTAATTTCAAACGACTTAATAATGCCATGCATGTCTGTAAATTGAAGATAGATGAATTTAATATCATTTTCCTTAACTTTTTCGATTACTTTTTCACATAACTCTTTTCTTTTAGGATGATTTTTTTCTATCATATAATATCAAAATCCTAATTTCCAATTTATATATAAATATATGATCAAAGATATAAAAATATTGCTTATAATTATATCAAACGTCCAGAAATCCGACAAATTTTTAAACAAATAATAATATATTAATAATTAAAATATTAAATCCCAAGATATTTTTTTATTGTGATCTAATATTAATGATTTAAGAAAGTAGGTTTAAATATGAATGATGAAGAAATCCTCTCAAAAGATGTAGATCTTGAAATATTAAAAATTTTAAGTGAAGATGGCCGTGAATCCTATAGAAAAATAGCACAGGAATTAAGTAAATCTCCTGTAACCATTAAAAGTCATGTTGAAGAATTAGAAAGGGAAGGAAAAATAAAATCCTACGGAGCTCAACTTGATTATGAAAAATTAGGTTATGATATTATAGCGATTATTGAAATTACTGTTTCAAAAGGTAAAATGCTTGAGGTGGAGGGAATGATTGCTGAAAATCCGAATGTGTTTGGAGTTTATGATATTACAGGAACCTACGATGCCCTCATCTTCGTAAGATTTAAGACTAGAAAAGAGCTTAGTGTGATGATTAAAAAAATTCATACATCTGAATATGTGGAAAGTACTAATACTCACTTAGTCTTAAATGTCATAAAAGAAGGTAGTTCTCTTGTAAAAATATTAAAAAAAGAAGAAAAAGAAGAAGAATAAATTAAAATTGGAAATAGGAATTATTCAAATTATTCTTTAATAATAAAGCCACAATAGCTACAAACTGAAGTATCGGGTTCAACTCGAGTACCACATTCAGGACAAAACTTTGTTATTATTTCCTCTTCTTTAATACTTGTTGGAACTTTTATACTTTTTAAGAATTCTTCTTTCTGAATTTTAATCTTTGCTATTTCTTTAGGCCGTTTAAATATCATCCAAATAAGATAGCCTATGGTGATAATAATTAATGCTACAATACCTATAATAGGAAGAAATCTCAAAATAGGATCTCTCATCTGAGTATTGGTAACAGTAGTTATAGATATGAATATAATTATGAAAATAAAGAAAATAGAAAAAGTAGCAATAATTCGGGTCATACTGAATTTTTGTAGCTCTTCATCGAGTTTACATGGAACACAAACTTCATGACGGGTAGAATATCTATCTTCGTTAGTTCCATGTGTTCTATGAACAACTGTTTTACACGCTACACAAATTAATCTCCCACAGGTTTCACATTTGGTAATAGATTCTCTTTCAGGATGATAATAACACTTTAAACTCATTTTAAATCAATTCTATTTTTTTATATATATATTAAAATGAAAATATTGGATTAAGTTGTATATTGATACTAAGATATTTAACACTTATTTTGTTAGCTCTATAAAAATACATCTACTAAATTAAAAATTTTTCAATAATTAACCATTAATTTAAAATATATGACTATATAGTATTGAAAATAGTTCATAATATTTACTCGATCTAGGTGCTTTGTTCATTCTGTTTTATTATTTTTGTCGAGTTATTTAATAATTTGATGAAATATTATAGAATTGTTTAATCACAATCCGAAGATTTATATATGACCGCGTGTATTATTATTTAAGTAAGTAATGGGAAAGCATTCCCACATAAAATGAAATGATGCTTTACCCAGAATTAAGATGTCATTAAAACAATTTAGATATAAATTTCAGGAGAAGTTAAAGACGATAGAAAAAGAGACAAGAACATACGAGCAAATATGTTTAGAAAAATTAAGAGAATTAGGAAGATCCACAGCAGCAGAATGGTCTGCGGCGATGGGATATTCAAATCCCAACTCTCTCTCTAAAGTAATCCGAAGAATTAACATAAAAGCACCAGAAAGATTAAAAATATATTATAATCGTAGACCACGTCAATATGAGGCCTTGTAAAAGATAAGGAGGTGATGTTAAAAAGATTTTCATGTTATAGGAAAATTTGGCCTATATGCAAGAAGGAAAGGTGGATGGAATGACCTTCGATGGTACTGGCAGCGGTACAAGCAAGAGTCCAGTGAGTAGGATGAATGAAGGATCAATTCCTACACCTTATTTAGGAGAATTGGTCGTTGGATATATGGATATTTAAAAAAAAAATAGACCCTCCAATCTAACCAAGACAATTGAAGGCAGAATAACAAATGAAGTCAATTAATTCATAAGTTTTTCTAACTGATTTACGAAATCTTCATATTGTTTAATTCCTAACTTCCAAAAATCTTTTTTTGTGACATCTAATCCTACAATTTTACCAAGGTCTTCTGGAGACAAACTACCCCCCACAGCGAGAAGTTTTTTGAACTTATGGACAAATTCTTTTCCCTCTTGTTTATACGTTTTATATAAGGCATAAACAAACAATTGAGCATAAACATATGGATAATTGTAGAAACGAAAATTTGGTATAAAGTAATGTGGTTTCATTGTCCACTCCCAATCCATTTCATCAAACCATTCTACAGAATCTCCATAAATTTTGTCTCTACCAGCACACCAATACTTTGAAATCGTTTTTCCATCCAAATTTTCACCACTTTCAATAGCCTTATAGAGATCCTGTTCAAACCAGACTCTAGCACTCACTTGAAAAGCAGCTTGCCCAGCATCATCCAATACATGCGCTAATATCGCCATTTTTTCTTCATCTGAACCTGCCTTTTCAAGGAGGAGATCGGTTATTAATAATTCCCCGAAGGTTGATGCGGTTTCTGCTACGGTGTAACCAGGATGAATATTAAAGTAGGTTTGTTCAGCAATAGCCAAATAACCATGGATGGCATGTCCAAGCTCGTGAATAAGCGTAAAAATTTCATTGATTTCTCCAGTATAAGTCATAAGAATATAAGCAGATTTACCTTTATACCATGAAGCACAATTTGCTCCATTTCTTTTACCCTTTCTAGGACTCGCATCAATATGATTTCGAGTAAACATATCTTTTACAATTTTAGCAAATTCAGGATCAAATTTTTCATAGGCTTGAATTGCCAATTGTTTTGCTTCTTCCCATGAATATTTTTTGTGAGGCGCCATTGGGAGCGGAGCTCGAACATCTGCACAATTTAACTTAGGAAGATCTAATATTTTAATTTTTAGGCTTAGATATTTGCGATATACTTCTACCCCTTCTTCTATTGCTTTCATTAAATTATCAATAATTTCTTGATTTGTATCATTTACTATAAGACTATTGTGCATTGGGGTATCATATTTTCGTCTTTGAGAATTTTTTACCCAATCTCCACAAACACTCCGTAGTGCTGATGAAAACACATACTCTTCCTTCTCTAGCAAACCATAAATAGATTTATTTGCTGATATTCGAGTATTCCTATCTGGATGTGTAAGTAAAGCATTTGCTTCGCCATATGATAACTCTTTCTCTTTACCCTCAACACTTACTATTATTTTTCTTGTATTTAACCATTTAGACTGTAAATTACTCCAGGCCCTAATCCCATATTGATCTTTTTCAAGGATTAGTTGCTCTTCCACCTCAGATAAATAATGAGGAAATGCTCTTTGAATCGTTTCTAAAATATGCTTATAATTAGATAAAATTGGATCATTAACAAGATCAGGATTGTTATTCACAAATTTTGCTGTATCTAACTCCAAAAATGCTAAATCTTTTGATATTTTTGTTCCAAAATCTTCAACTCGATTTTTCAAAGCCTCGCTTTCTGGAATTGTCATATTCCCACTATATAATCTATTTGTATAGAGATTTAATTCAGCTAGATCTGCTTGAAACTCCTCTTGTTTTTTGAACAGTTCTAGCAATTTTTGGGAATTAAAATCAGGTGTAATGATTTTTCCTTTATAGTCATTTATGAATCCATCAGCTTTTTTCAATAAGTTGTCCATAGTTGCAGTTATTTTAGTATCATCAGACCCAGAAAAAATTTCAGTTAAATCCCATGCAATTTCTTTTTCAGTCATTATAATCAAGATGTTAAAAATTGGATATTAAAAAATATTTACCAAATTAAAAGTTTTTGTCTTGAAGTAGAAAAGGCAATAGTTTTTTATAATTTCAAATTGATATTAATTTAATTTTTAATCCTTTCTAGGGAGAATTAGAGTGAATCTTACAAATTGGAAAAAATGGGCGTACATTTTGAATATGGTTGGATGTGCTCAATTTATCCTCTTCACATTTATAGGAATGTTACTCTATACGGGAGGTACATATAACGACCATACTATTCCAGGATATTCTTTCTTTTTAAATTTTTTTAGTGATATAGGTCGGACGGTATCACACTCAGGAGAGTCTAATTTCGTGGCATTTGTTTTTTTTAGCACGGCATTTTTTTTCGTGGGTATCTTATTAATACCATCATTTTTAGCTTTTCCACATTTTTTCGATAAAGGGAGTATAGAACATTGGATTAGTCTTGGAGGGTCTATTCTCGGAATATTCTCTGCGTTTTGTTTTTCTGCTATAACTTTTGCACCGTCAGATATTCATCGGGCTGCACACATACTTTTTGTCTATGCAGGGTTTCTAATAGGATTCTTTGCCTCCTTTTTATATTTAATCTCTATTTTTCTTGATAAAACTTACCCAAAAAAATATGGATATAATCTTATGGTGTTTTCAGTGATTTTAGCATTATATTTAGTATTACTATTTGCAGGACCGAGCATAGAAACAACTAGTGGACTAATAATTCAAGTAACGGGTCAAAAAATCGTATTATACACATTTGCTATATGTTTATTTATCCATGGTTATGGTGCTTGGACAATAGAAAAAGAGGGTATAGTTTCAAATCTAGCATGATTGGGTAATATTTATTCATATTCAATTGTACCTGGGGGTTTATTGGTGATATCATATACTACTCGATTTATTCCTTTTACTTCATTAATGATTCTTGTACCAATTTTTTCCAATAAATCCAGATCTAATTTAGCGAAATTTGCAGTCATTGCATCAAGAGATTCGACTGCTCTTATTGCGCATATATACTCATAAGTTCGATAATCACCCATAATTCCGACAGTCTTTAAGGGCAAAAACACGCAAAATGCTTGCCATAGACTTTCATAAATTCCTGCCTTTTTTAATCCATCAATTAGAATCTCATCTGCCTCTCTCAAAATATCAAGTTTCTCTTTGTCTATGACGCCAATAATTCTGACAGCTAATCCTGGTCCTGGGAATGGGTGCCTATGAATTATTTCTTTTGGCAAGCCTAATTTAATTCCAATTTTTCTAACTTCATCTTTATACAAGTCCCTCAATGGTTCAATAATTTCCAATGTCATATCATCAGGCAGGGTAAGATTATGATGTGATTTAATTTTCGCTGATGCATTACTTGTAGCACTTGTCTCCACTCTATCTGGATATATTGTACCTTGGGCAAGGTATTTTATATTAGGATACGCTTTTTCTAATTGAATAGTCTTATTCTCAAATACTTCAATAAAAGTGTGTCCTATAATTCGACGTTTTTCCTCTGGATCTTCAACTTCCTTAAGCTTATCCAGAAAAAGATCTTCAGCATCCACATAATGAAAGTTTTTGAATTTTAAATTTTCTTTAAATGTCTTTTGAACCTCTATTTCTTCATTTTTTCTCAATAGTCCATTATTTACAAAGATACAATGTAGTCTATCACCAATTGCTTTTTGAATCAATAAGGCAGTAACAGATGAATCTACACCTCCACTAAGACCTAAAATAGCTCTTTTATTCGGACCTATTTCTTGTTGAACCTCTTTGATCGTTTTTTGTATCCAATCCTCTAATTTCCATTCTTTCTTCGCATTTGCGATTTTACTAATAAAATTATTGAGTATGATGTTTCCATTTGGCGTATGTATAACTTCAGGATGAAATTGGACCCCATATATTTTTAGTTTTTTATTTTGATAAGCAGCTATAGGGCATGTGTCTGTTTTAGCTAATATTTGAAAGCCATCAGGCATTTCTTTTACTTGGTCTCCATGAGACATCCATACTATTTCTCTTTTTTTTAAAGAATCAAGCAGTCCTTCTGGTTTTATGATATTTATTTCTGTCCGGCCATATTCTTTCTGAACATGCGGTTCAATTTTTCCACCAAGTTGATGAATAAGTAAATGAAGACCATAACAAATTCCGAGAACAGCAATTTTATTTCCTCTTACATAATCATAAAATTCTTTTGATAATTGCGGACTGCCTTTATCATATACACTTCCAGGTCCTCCAGATAAAATAATCCCATTTGGATTTATTTCTTTAATTTTATTTAAATCAATATCATAAGGTAAAATCTCGGAATATACTCCTAACTCTCTAATTCTTCTTGCAATTAAATGGCAATATTGACCCCCAAAATCTAAGACAATAATCATATCAATTATTAGCAGAATCTATAGGCATTTGAATTAGTTCTTATTCTCTATAAATTTTTCTAACCAAATTAACTTTTCCATAAAAACTTAGAAATTTCTATAACACATTGGATCTTTTGATCAAGTTTAATTTTACAACCATTATCTTCTCAATTCTGAAAGGATTAAAAAATAGTTGCAGAGTGTTTGTTTATTTAATCTATACTGATTATTCTAAAATAATTCAAAGAAATCAGATTAAAGAAGCTATAAAAAGTGGTGCAAAATACATGACTGTTAGTTGCCCGAAGAGCTTAGCTCATTTCAATTGCTATTTGAATGAATATAAGGTATTAAAAGATAGAATTAAAACTATAGGTTTAACTATTTTTATTGGAGAATTATTTTTCCTAAATTAAATATGTACTATTTTTCTTTTTAAAATTTCAATTTTTTTTAATATTTTAAATATTTAAAACTTATATTCTGTAAATAATTTTTAACCAAATGGTTTCCTCTTTTTCATAATCAATAATTTAAAAAAATTTAATTAATTCTTAAATTTTAAGAAAGGAATTTAAACCGTTAATTTACCAAACTAAATGTAGTAAAATTGCCATATGAAATATTAGAGAAAAGGGAATTTGGGACTAGTGGATTACTATTCGAAATGGTTCTTCACACTCCACTAATCGCTCAAAAAGCATATGCTGGAAATTTCATATTATTAAGAATAAATGAAACTGGTGAAAGATTTCCATTAACAATCGCAGATTATAACAGAGAAAAAGGAATAATAACTATTGTTTTTCAGGTTATCGGGAAAAGTACTAAATTATTGTCTCATCAAAATGTAGGTGATAAGATCCTTGATGTTGTTGGACCTTTAGGAAATAGAATTCACATTCAAAAGTATGAATTTCCTGTAATAATAATTGGGGGTGGTGTTGGAATTGCTCCATGTTATCCTCAAGTGAAAGAATTAAAGGAAGCAGGAAATAAAATAATTACAATAATGGGTGCAAGAAACACAAGTTTACTATTTTGGAGAGAAAAAATGCGTTCTGTAAGTGATGAATTAATCATTTGTACTGATGATGGGACTGAAGGAAGGAAGGGAGTTGTTACTGAACCACTTAAAGATATACTAAAAAGAGAGAAAATTAGTATTGTAATTGCGATTGGACCTCTAATCATGATGAAATTTGTCGCTCTTACTACTAATGGATCTGGTGATTTACCTAAAGTAAAGACTTATGTTTCTTTGAATACTATTATGATTGATGGAACTGGAATGTGTGGAGGTTGTCGTTTTTCCACTATTGATGGAGATATCCAATTTGCGTGTGTAGATGGTCCTGATGTTGATGGACATATTGTTAATTTTGATAATCTACTAAAACGCGCTAATAGATTTCTTGCTCAAGAAAAAGAATCTTTAGAATGTTATGAGGAGGAATGTAGAGCTTTAGAAAAATATGAACGTGAGGTATCATAGGATGGAAGTACAATCCCCCTTAATTGATACATTACTAAATAATAAGGATAAAATCCTAAAAATTGGAAAATATAATAAACTAGAATTTGAACAATTGATTAATTCTTTATCTATTGCAGAAAGTGACAGGCAAAGAATTTTAAAAAAAATTGAAGAATTAGGTACTACTGATATTCAGAGATTACAAGAGGAATTAAACTTATCAGACACAAATATATTCGCTAATATCGAATATTTAAAAGAATTAGGATTACTAGGATTTGTAGGGGAGAAACCTAGATTTTTTCAAGATATAATTGAAAAGTCTGAAAAAAAGGGAGTTTTTCCTAATACCACCATAATTAAAGAGACGAACCTTTGTTGTGGTTGTGGTTTATGTGTTACAATCTGCCCTGTTAATGCAATTGATTATTCTGAAGGGACATTTGAGATTGATGATGAGTCATGTATTGAATGTGGATTATGTTATTCATGTTGTCCCAGATCCTTTTTTCCAAAAGTATTAGAAAATCATGAAGAAAATCACACTCCTAATATCAAATTCTTAGAACAGTTCAATTATTATCGGGATATTTATACAGCTCAGACAACCTATCCGCGTATAAAGAAAGTAGCACAAGATGGAGGAATAGTTACTACATTACTTAAAACCGCATTTGAACAAGGGTTTATTGATGGTTCTTTTGCTGTTACTGTAGGAGATGAACCTCTAAAACCATTACCAATTTTAGTTGAAAATGATGAAGAACTCCTAATGACTGCAGGTACAAAGTATACAAATACCCCAGTATTAAAAATTTTTCACGATGCCAAGGATCATGATAAAATTGCAGTAGTTGGCACACCTTGTATTATGAAAGCTCTTAAAAAAATCTCTTTTTATCCTTTAAATAAGCCATTTTATGATAATATAGTGCTAAAAATTGGAGTCTTTTGCATGGAGTCCTTTGATTATAATAAAATTATTGAACTTTTGAAGAATGAGTTTCAAGTTTATCCTTCTGATGTTAAAAAGATGGATATAGATAAGGGAAGATTTATCATTTATGATCAAGATAGTAAAATTTCTGATATTCCAATAAAAAGAATTAAGAAATATGGGAGATTTGGTTGTTTTTTCTGTGATGATTTAACAGCTGAACATGCAGATATTTCAGTAGGATCAATTGGTTCTGAACCTGGTTGGTCAACAGTAATTATACGTACTAAACAAGGTGCTGAGTTTTTTCAAAAAGCATTAGACCTTAATAAGATTATTAAAGAAGATATAAAAGGAGATAGCAGAAGTTATAATGAATTAAGTAGAATCGCTAAGTCTAAGTTAAAAAATTATATTGATCAATATCCAGTGAAGATGATTGAACAAGATCCAAAAATAAGAACAACTAATTTTGAAGAAGTACCAAAAGGATTAACAACTGAATTAGTCAAACTAGAAACTCAAAGATGCTTACAATGTGGATTGCCGCTCTGTGTTACTGGTTGTCCTGTAGATATTAGAATCCCTGAATTTATAAAACTTTTAAAACAGGAAAAATTTATTGAGGCTCTCTATAAAATCAAAACAGATAATTTATTACCTGCCATTTGTGGAAGAGTATGTCCACAAGAAATGCAATGTGAAAAAACATGCTTATTAAACTCTCTTGGAGAACCAATTGCAATTGGTTATTTAGAAAGATTTATTGCTGATTGGGAAAGAAAAAACAAATTAAAAGAATGTCCCGAATGTGCAGCTCCTAAAGGTATTAAAGTTGCTGTTATAGGTTCAGGACCTGCCGGGTTAGCAGCTGCTGGAGAATTAGCAATGAGGGGTTATGATGTTACTATTTTCGAGGCATTCCATGCTGGAGGGGGTGTCCTTACATACGGAATTCCAGAGTTTAGGTTGCCAAAAGAAATTGTTAAAGATGAAATTGAGACATTGAAGATGCTAAATGTAAAAATAGAGTATAATACAATTATTGGAAAAACCCTAACTCTTGATGAGTTAAAGAAGATGGGATTCAAAGCCTTTTTCATTGGAGTTGGCGCGGGACTTCCCATATTTCTTAAAGTAACCGGACTGAACTTAAATGGAGTTCTAACTGCTAATGAGTTCCTAACACGATCAAATTTAATGAAAGCTTACAGATTTCCTGATTATGATACACCCATTAAAATTGGAAAAATCGTAACTGTTATTGGAGGAGGTAACGTTGTTTTAGATTCAGCCAGAACAGCACTAAGGTTAGGTGCGGAGAAGGTTATAGTCGTATATAGAAGGTCGGAGGTAGAAATGCCTGCAAGAAGGGAAGAATATCATCATGCTATAGAAGAAGGCATTAAATTTCAATTCTTAACAAACCCAGTGAGATTTATAGGGGATGAAAATGAAAACGTCAAGCAAATGGAGGTTATTAAAATGAAATTAGGAGAACCTGACGAATCTGGACGTAGAAGACCAATTCGTATTGAAAATTCGGAATATTTAATAGACACTGATACCATTATCATAGCCATAGGTGCACGAGCAAATCCTATCCTTACAAAATCAATTCCAGAATTAAAATTGACCAAATGGGGATATATTAATACGAATGAAAATGGACAGACTAATATAGAGGGAGTATTTGCTGGTGGAGATATAGTTACTGGAAGTGCTACTGTTATATCTGCTATGGGTGCAGGAAAGAGAGCTGCTAAAGAAATAGACAATTATTTAACTAATAAAATTTCTAAAAAAAAATCATAGCTAAATTATGGAAAAGTTAAAAGATAGTGAAAATTTAGATCCTTTTCAGATTTCTCAAATTCAGCTTTACACAGCCTGTAAGTTAATGAGTTGTGATAGAGAAATTTATAAGGCTTTGAATCAGCCAGAAAGATTTGTCGAAATAAAAATAACTATGAGAATGGACAATGGATCTTTGCAAACATTTAAGGGTTTTAGGAGTCAATATAACTCAGCGAGAGGGCCAATGAAAGGGGGAATTAGATGGCATCCCGATGAAAGTGCTGCTCTTGTTAAAGCTCTATCTGCTTGGATGACTTGGAAATGTGCCTGTGTGGATATTCCATTAGGAGGTGCTAAAGGAGGAATTATTTGTACTCCTAAAGAGATGAGTAATAGAGAACTTGAAATACTTGCAAGAAATTATATTAGAAAATTAGCTGATATAATTGGACCTTCAATTGATGTACCTGCACCTGATGTTTATACTAACCCTCAGATTATGGCGTGGATGATGGATGAATACGAAACAATTATGCGTAAACATGCACCTGCTGTAATTACTGGAAAACCTTTGCCTTTAGGTGGAAGTGCTGGACGTCTAATCTCGACAGCTAAAGGTGGCGCGTTTTGTATTAGAGAAGCTGCAAAAGATATCGAATTAAATCTAAATGGTGCAAAGGTAGTTATACAAGGATTTGGAAATGCCGGATCTTGGGCTTCTAAAATCTTAACGCAAGATTTTAATTGTAAAATTATTGCAATATCTGATTCCAAGGGTGGAATATATAATAAGGATGGTATCGATCCTAACAAGGCTTTGGTTCAAAAGGAAAAAACATCAACATTGGTAGGTCTAAAAGATGCTCAAATGATAACCAATGAAGAATTATTAGAATTAGAATGTGATATTTTAATTCCTGCTGCACTTGAAAATGTTATAACACGAAAGAATGCAGAAAAATTAAATTGTAAGATTGTTGCAGAACTTGCAAATGGACCAACTACACCTGCAGGAGATCAAATTTTATCTAAGAATGAAATTTTCGTGATTCCTGACTTTTTATGTAATGCGGGAGGAGTTACTGTTTCATATTTCGAAATGGTCCAAGGATATTATCAATATTTCTGGGATGAAAAGGAAGTATTTACAGCTTTGGATCGTGTGATGACTAAGGCATATCGTTCTACAGTTGATAAAGCAAAAGAATATAATACTCACAATCGAATGGGTGCTTATATAATAGCAGTTGGGAGGGTTGTAGATGCTATGCAATTACGTGGTTGGTTATAATTTTTAGATGAAAATTTTTTATAAATTTTAAGAATTTATTAAACAAAAACATATTCTCTACAAATAAATCCTAATTTTTTTAAAAAAAATTTAATTTTAAATATTGATCACAATTTAAGTTAATTATCATAAAAATAATTGTATATTGTGAAAATATTGATAATAAATCCGTTTGAAAGTGCTAAAAAGAAACTTGATATTGCTGCGGAACTAATAAATTTAAATCCAAATACTTTAGAATATCTAAAAAAGGTTGAACGTTCACTAATAGTTTCCATCCCTATAGTTATGGATGATGGTTTTCTTAAAATTTTTGAAGGTTACAGAGTTCATCATTCAACTTTACGAGGTCCAGCAAAAGGAGGTTTAAGATATTCTCCAGATGTTACTCTTGACGAAATTAAAGCTTTAGCGTTTTTAATGACATTTAAGACAAGTCTTTTAAATTTACCTTTAGGAGGATCTAAAGGGGGAGTTTGCGTAGATACTAAAGAATTATCGAAAAAAGAATTAGAACGATTGACTAGAAGATATACTGCTGAAATCATAAGTATGATTGGCCCAGATATAGATATTCCAGCACCAGATATGTATACTGATTCAACCACAATGGCTTGGATCATGGATACATATAGTATGCAAAAGGGTCGAACTATCCCAAGCGTAGTAACTGGTAAACCAATTGAAATAGGGGGTTCTGTTGGAAGACTTGAAGCCCCTGGAACTGGAATGGGTTATCTACTTAAACACATTTGCCAGAAACTAAATTTTGATTTAAAAAAAATGAAAATTGTGATTCAAGGATTTGGAAAAGTGGGATCGGTTGTTGCTAAACAGTTATGTGAAATTTCATGTAATGTCATTGCAGTTTCTGAAAAACAAGGAGGGATATACTCACCAGACGGATTAGATATTAACGAAATAATTAAATGGAAGCAACAAGGGAATTCACTTAAAGATTATAATGGAAAAAATATTAGTACTATAACCAATGATGAATTACTTAGTTTAAAATGTGATGTCTTGATCCCTGCTGCGGTTGAGAATCAAATTTACAGTAAAAATGCTGATAATATAGATTGTAAAATCATATTGGAAGGCGCAAATAGTCCAACAACTTCCCAAGCGGACGCCATCTTGAATGAGAAGGGCGTAATTATCGTTCCAGATATTCTTGCAAATAGCGGGGGAGTATGTGTTTCATATTTTGAATATATTCAAGATATACACAGTTATTTCTGGGGATTAGATCGTGTTAATAGAGAAATGAAAAATATTATTATTAAAACTTTTGAGGATGTATATAATTTATCAAAAAAAATGAATACTTCACTTAGGATAGCAGCATTCGCTATTGGCGCAAAAAGATTAGCTAAAGCACATGAATTAAGAGGATTATTTCCCTAATTGCTTAAATTTTAATTTATTATGAAAAAATCTTAAGGTGAAATAAAATAGCTATAAATCCTTATGAAATGGCAAAAAAACAGATAGATATTGTAGCAGAAGTTATGGATTTGGACTCAAATATTGTTCCATATTTAAAGCGGATAGAACGCTCCCTAATTGTTTCTATTCCGATTATGATGGATGATGGTAAGTTGAAAATTTTTGAAGGATATAGAGTTCATCATTCAACAATTAGAGGACCTGGGAAAGGAGGTATACGATATTCTCTAAATGTTACTCTTGATGAAGTAAAGGCTTTAGCAATATGGATGACTTGGAAAAGTAGTCTCTTGAATTTACCTTTTGGAGGAGCAAAAGGAGGTATATTCGTAGATCCTTTAAAATTATCTAAAAAAGAGTTAGAAAGACTTACGAGAAGATATACAGCTGAAATTATAAATTTTATTGGTCCAGATATCGATATCCCTGCACCAGATGTTAATACTAATGCACAAATCATGGCATGGATCATGGACGTATATAGCATGCAAAAAGGACGAACTATACCTGGAGTTGTTACTGGAAAACCAATAGAAATAGGAGGATCTGTGGGTAGAGATAGTGCTACTGGTATGGGCATGTTTTATGTGCTTGAAGCATTATGTAATAAATTAAATTACGATTTGAAATCCATGAGCATTATAATTCAAGGATTTGGGAATGTTGGAGGATGGATTGCTAACATATTATATAACTATGGTAGTAAAATATTTGCAGTTTCAGATATCTTCGGTGGAATTTATTCAGAAAAAGGTTTAAACATTAAAGAATTATTAGAATGGAGAGATCAAGGAAAATTTTTAAGAGACTTTAACAAAAATAATTATAAGCATATTTCAAACGAAGAATTACTTACTACAAAATGCGACGTGTTGGTTCCAGCAGCTTTGGAGAATCAAATAACTAATATTAATGCTGATAAAATAAATTGTAAGATTATTTTAGAAGGTGCAAATGGTCCAACAACTCCAGAAGCAGATAAAATTCTACATAATAAAGGAATCTTTGTGATTCCAGATATTTTGGCTAATGCGGGTGGTGTTTGCGTATCTTATTTTGAATATATTCAAGATATACACAGTTACTTTTGGAGTTTAGATCGTGTCAATAAAGAATTAAAAAAAATTATTGTAGATGCATTTGAAAACGTGTACAAAATCTCAAAAGAGAAGAATTTAATCTTAAGGACAGCCGCTTATATTATTGCTCTTTCTCGAGTAGCAAAAGCTGTTGAATTAAGAGGTATTTTTCCATAATTGAATAATATATTATTAAAATCTTTTTTTAATTTTAAATTTTTTAAGTATAAGATTGGATAATGACAAAAGCATATCACTCAACTTTAGATCAAGCTAAAAAATATAATACTCATAATAGAATGGGAGTATTAATGATTTCAATTGAAAGAGTTATTGATTCGATGCGACTCAGATTGTGGTTGTAATCCAAACTCGCTGAAGGAAGTTAAATTTAATAATTTCTTTATTTTTCTTATACTTTAATTGATAATGAAATAGTATAATTTAGGTTTAGCCAAATATTACTGTAAATATTGTTAAGTAAATGGCTGAAATTCCTATATGTATTAAGGCAAAAGTAGCGCCAGTAATTAGTAATCTTCTATAACTTAAATTATCTACCCCCGAATCTCTTGCTATTTTTAATGTCATCATATCACATGCAGCTCCTTGAGGTATAAAATTACCCCCAAGATTAATTGCAATGATAAAGGCAAATAAAAGAGGTAATGGAACAAATTCAAACTGGATTATTAAAGTTTGAATTATTACATTAAAAATTAATGCAGTTGGAGTATTAGCAATAAATCCACTGACTGCACTAACAATTATTAGAATTAAAAAAGATAAGAGAATTGGATTGAATGTTTCAAATGGAATCGAAGTGAAAAGTTCTTCTAATCCAGCATCTAAAAGACATTTAATAACTACGTATAACGAAATGAAAAAGAAGATAATTTCCCATTCAATATCTTTTAAAAGTTCACCCATTGGTTTTTTAGTAAATTTTCTATTAACTAGTACCAAAATTAAAGCGGACATTGCTGCTGTTAAATATAATAAAGGTAATATGGCGAATAAAACAAAAATAAATATTATCGCAATACTGTTAAAATAGAACATTTTCTTATTTTTTATCATAATATCAGTATCTACTAAGTCAATAACAAACTTTTTCTGTTCTTCATCAATCTTAGGTTCTTTTGATAAAAGAAATCTATCTAGTAAGTATATTGTTAAAAATAACAAGAAAAATGAAAAGATCCAAAAATTTTGAATAAAATAAAATGTATTAAGTTCAAATTCAGTGGATATGATAATATTTTCCCCACTTGAAAAAGGAGTTATTATAGAGCCAATATTAATACAAATGGTCATCCCTAAAAGATATGTCCCCGATCTTATTCTTAAAAAATGGCATAACCGAATAACGATTGGTGCTAATATCAAAACGACAACTATATCACTAATAACTGCGGCTAAAAGTGTTGTGATTGTACAAAGAAGCCAAAAAAATATTCTTTGGTTGCCTCTAGAAACTTTAAAGAGTTTTACAGCCAAAAATTCCAAGATATTTGAATCTTGGGCGATTTTTGTAATTAAACTCATACATAATATTACAATAATTGCTTGCCATTGAATCCCAACAATGAAATCATTAAATGTAGTACCAACTACTAAAGATGTAATTGATGCTGCTGTAAAACAACATAATAAGGAAATTGCTACAAAATCCAAATTTGATTTTGAATAACTTAAAATTATTAGAGCAAACAATATGAAAATTATTAAAAGAAGATATGGCTCCATAATTTAGTTGGATCAATTACTTGAAATTAATAATAAATTAAATAAATAGAGTTTAATAAATCTATTTGAAATTAATCGTTCTTAAATTTAGCTCAGAGAATTTAAAGATTTTGAAGATCCTGTTTTGAATTTCTATTTAAATCGAATCTTCAATCAAATGTTTGCCTGAACCTTAATTATTTTGATAAAAAAAGTTGTAATAAGAACCTGAACAAGTTTAATTCATTCAATAAAGAAAAGTTTGAGATAAGATAATCAAAAATATTCTCATCAATAAAATATTTCAAACTTGAATAAAAATCTTCTTCACTTTTAATAATATCTACAATTCGTCTAATTAAATTTATTATTTGTTTCTCAACAACAAACATATCACAATTAGTTGGATTAATATTAATAATATTGATCCCTGATTCTCTATTGAAAGTTATTTTGCTCAATTCAGGATTATTTCTTACATAATCATGACCTGCATAATGTTCAAACATTTCTTCAATACGATTATAGATAATTTCTTTCTTCTCTGGCAATAAATGACTTTCGATTACGTTGATGACCAAATTTAGAATTTGCTGGAATATTCCTAAAATATCAAAGAACTCAGCTACTGTGGTTATGTGTTCTGCTTGCTTCCATTGAGTATAAAATTCATCGATTGTTTTCTCAAAAGGTCTATAAATTTCAACATTCCCGTTCCATCTATTTAACCAATAGGCTTTGTCATTCAAGTATTGCTCTATAAAAGTATTACGTATAACATCCAAACGGGATCTTAACATATCTGCACTTACATCTTTAGTATCAGCAGCGATGAATAATAAATTAGATTCTTTATCTTGTATATAAACCCATCTTAGTCCTCCCATTTCAATTGAGTCGATTCCTTGTTTAAATTCAACTATTGTAAATTGATTTAAAGCTGTGAGGAGACCAGATACTAAATCCTCGTTCACAGAAAAATTCATGTACGGCTTGTACAAGAGTGTGATTCCTGAGTCACTCTCCATAATCCAGATATTCATATTTTAACCCTTGACATCAAAATATCTCTTATTTATATAATAAAATTTCAGAAATATATTACTTTTGAAAAGGAAAATATAAAGTGATTTTATAATAGACTACTCAATGAGTTCGTTTTACAAAAATTTTCTAAATTCCTTGTTATATCACTTATTTTACGTCTCAAAACGTATGCAGCACTCTTTCCTATCAAATTCAAAAAATCACTGCTTAATGTAAACTTAGTTATATAAACACCGAGTTTGGTTTTATTAGGAGTAATTTCTTTTATTCTTAACCTTCCCTCTAAGTTTCTAACGTCCTTATTATTTCGAACATTTAATTCGATTAATCGTCCTTTTTCTTCTTGCTCTCCTTTATCTGTGAGAACTAATTCACCTTCCATTTCAATAGGAACTTTAATCAAATCCATTTCATCATACATTTTACTATATAAAACATTTGGAGCTATAAACTTAGCTTCTAATTTTTTTGTGGGTTTAATAGCTTCCCAAAATTCTGCTTTATATAAAGCTCTAATAAGAGTTTCTTTATCACAATTATTAATTTCTAAGACTTTCGTTATAATATTAGCACTCATTAGTAAAATCAACTTTTTATTCTTGACTATTTAAATAATTAAAATTTTGAAACCATTTAATAATTCTTATATTATAAATGAATAATGCCTCAGACTTCCTCAATTTATTCATTTTTAAGGATTTTAAATCATAATATAATTATTTTCATCATAGGCAATTATTGAAATCAGATTAATTCTTAGATTCTCTAAATTTAGTTAATAAAGAAAATTAGATCAAGTTAATCTAAATAACTTGCTTTTTTCTAAATCATTGGCTTCCTTACAATGTGGACAAACCCAAGTTTTATCATTTTTTTTGACAGTATTTATGCAACTATGGCAAATAGCAGCATCACAAATACAATAATATAAATCTTCTACTGAATCTGTACAGCTTTTACCACATATATAACATAAGGGAGGAGCCCTTTCTGTCATTTTTTCTAGTAAACAATTATATTTAATTCTTTTTTATACTTATACTTTTAATTCTAAGTAATATAATATTTTAATTATTAAATAAAAAATTTTCAGAAAAATGGATAATAAACTGAGATTTCGAATTCAACTATTATTACTCCTTAGTATTTTCTTCATATACAAGGCAATAGATGCATCATTTTCAAAAAACCCTAATGAAGTTATGTTATGGTCATTAATTACTGTTGTTTATGTGATATCTCTTATAATAATGTATTTTGTTATTAAAAACTGGCAAAAGGAAGCAAAAATATCAAATAAGTAATTCTTTTTGTTATTTTTTTTTTTTTAAAAAATCTGGAATCATACCATCAATTCCCAGCGTTTTAAGAATTGTATCTTTTATATTCATCTGAATTGTTAAATCAGACATCTGATTCAAAACATCTTCTAATGCTTTAGTGAAATTTTCACTCATTTCTTTAATAGTTTCTGAAGTTAATTTTAACGAGTCGCGGATAACCAAATTTGTTTCATGTAATTCAGCTGTCATTTTTTCCATACTTTTTCTCATTTCTGAAAGCTCATTCTTTAAATCTTTAATACTACCCATTTTTCAATATTTCAACCGTTTTTTTTAATTAATTTAAATATTTATTGTTATATTATCTTTTTTTTTATTCTTCTCTCAAAATCTTATTATTTAAAACAACAATCTATTTATTTTCTTATTAATATTTTAAATTAAAAGATATTTGAAGCAATGGATGAATATGTCTGGATGGAAAAATAAATTAGACAGCACAGAACATGAAACAGAACAGTATTGTACAGGCTGAGGCATTATTGATGGTATCATAAACTGTATTCAAAATATAAAAAAACGACGTCACAACAAAAAATCATTAAAACTAAATAATTAACATCTCAAAGAATTAAATCATTAAATGTTAGGATTTAATTTTAAAGTTCCGCAAGAACTTGAGAGATCAATACTCTTAAATTTATTCAACACTAACCTATTTATTAATAATTAATAATAATCATTCTTCTTCTATTTTTTATAAGCAGTACTTTTTTAATCCTTATTTATGTTGAAATTTATAAGAATTTAAAGGGTATCATAAGATGGATGAAAAAGAAGATTATTTAGATTTGGGATTTGATGATGATTGCTATTATACTAGTTGTTCATTAATTAACATGTGGCATAGACGAGCATTAAAATTAAAGCACCAAGAAGAAAAATTAAAGGAAAAAGAATGAATAATCGATAAAGCAAAGCTTTAATTACAAGTTCTATAAGATATACTAATACATTTTAAGGTTTTTTAGGTCCTTCTCCAACTTTACGATAGATAAAACCTTTTTGTTCAACTAATTTTTTTTTAAAAATATTTCTACCATCAATAATAATTGGTGTTCTAACTTTCCTCTTAAGATCCTCGAGATCAATATTATAATATTCATTGTGATTTGTAGCAAAAATGAGAACATCTGCGCCGGAAACTGCCTTATCAAAATCATCGGTTAGTTCAGTTTCCTTGTATTCTCGCTCTTTAACGTATGGATCGTGTGCTATAAAAGTTATATTATGAGAATGGTACCTGCTTTTTAATACTTTAACTATGTTCTCAGTAGGGGTATTCCTTGTGTCATCTGTATTTGCCTTATAAGAAACTCCTAAAAGAACTACTTTAATATTATCTACTAATCTGCGAGATTCTCTAAACGTATCCTCCATCAACTCTACC
This sequence comes from Promethearchaeota archaeon, assembly GCA_019057865.1. Classification (GTDB taxonomy): domain Archaea; phylum Asgardarchaeota; class Lokiarchaeia; order Sigyniarchaeales; family SOKP01; genus Loki-b32. Next base: position 21,344 of record JAHLWP010000015.1, on the reverse strand, counting down.
ATGTGGCGAGGCATGAAATCGTTTAATTCTCTTGCTTTTAATAAGATATCAGAATTATATTTATGTTCTGTGTATGTACGATGACCATACTCGAGTAAGTGAGGATCTTTCGTAAGACAGTGACCACCTACACCAGAACCAGGATAATGCATCATTCTATCATGCCTTTGGTTAATCAATTCTATAATTTCGAATATATCTCTATCAAAATCTTCACATAACAATGCCATTTCATTAGCAAAAGCAATATTAACATCCCTATAAGTATTTTCAATGCATTTCGTTAATTCTGCAGTTAATGTGTCAGTATATCTTATATCCTTCTCAACTACCTTCTCATATAAGGATTTCGCTTTGTTGTTTGCTTTATCACATCCTCCTCCAATCACTCTTTCCATATCAGTTATGTATTCGAGCATTTTTCCTGGCATAACTCGTTCGAATGAAAATACTAAATAAAAATCCTGTCCTCTTTTAAACCCACTCCCTTCCTCTAATCTCGGTTGGATTATATTATCAGTTGTCCCTGGTGCTACTGTGGATTCAATTATGACTGTAACTCCTTTTTTTAAATGTTTTGAGATTTTTTTAGTAACTTCTTCTAATGATTCATATCGAGGAATTTTAGAGTCTAAATCAACTGGTGTTTGTACATCAATGAGAATAAAATCAGCATCATCAACATCATCATATTTATCTGTAACCTTAAATTTTCCGCTCTTTACGACTCTATCTATCAGCTCATCTAACCCTGGTTCCTCTCCCTCGAATGGATTCTTCCCATTATTGAGCCAATCTATTTTCCATCCTGATCTTTTCGATCTTCTTTGAATTCCGGTAACATAAAAATCATCTACATCTGCTAACAAAGCCGCCATTGGGATACCTACATATCCCATGCCTATTACAACTATATTTGTAGACATTAATTCATTAAATTATCCTTTATTCAAAAAATTTAATAAAAATAAGAAAACAAGATTAAAGAAAAATAATTAAAAAAAAAGGGATTATTTTGGTTTTTTCTTATATGATGTCCCTTTTATTCCTTTAAATACTAGAGCTATTATTGCCCCCGCAATAAATCCACCAACATGAGCAAAATGGGCGGTTTGGGAACCAAAGGGAGCAGCAATCGAATAAATAGCATAAGTTAATTCCGCTATAAAGTAAGTCGCGATAAAAACTCCCGCACCCACTTTTCGCATTGTCATGCCTGTTGAAGAGGGAATATTAAACTTATTACCAGGATAGAGAATAGCGTAAACAGCCATAAGTCCAAATATTGCCCCAGATGCTCCTAGTGAAGGGATATCTTCAAATCCTGATATTGGAACGATTAATGTGCTCAAAGCATGAAGTATACTACCAAAAAAACCTGAAGCTAAATAAGTAATTAGATATAAAATATGACCCATACCATGTTCACAATTATCAGTTATTACAAAGAAAAACCACATGTTCATGATTATATGTACTATATCTCCATGCATAAACATAGAACTTATTAAAGTCCAATAATTCTTACCTTCAAAAGAATCAGAAGGAACAAATGCTGCCTCAATATGCATATCCCCTGCTGGATCCATTATTTGCCAAATAAATACGAATATATTTGCGGCTAATATGATTACAGAGAAATATTGTTTCACAAAAGGAATTCTATCCGGTTCTGCTTCATATACCATTTTTAATCATACTCGCTGTTATTCTTCGTTTTTAAATTTTTAAATATATTATCTTTTCTTTACTTCATATTAATAATTTTTTTTAAAATTTTAAAAACTAGAAATTGAAATATTTCTCTATAAAAATTCCTTGGGAAATTTACAATAAGTAAGAAAGAATCCATTTTAATTAATATTAACAAGTAGGAATTTAAGTTTTATATAGAGATTAAAGTCTAGTTAGTTTCTTCTTTTTCAGTTAACATATTTTGTATATATTTTAGTAGTTCTTTTCCTGAAAACGGTTTAGTGATATATCCATCCGCTCCTAGACGCTTGCCCTTCTGGATATCCTCATTAAAACTTTTAACTGTGAATAGAACGACCTTAATATGGTTATATCTGTCATTATTTTTTACTTCCTCAAGCACACTGTATCCAGATTGCCCTGGCATCATAATATCTAGGAGAACCAAAGAAATTTTATTATATTTCTCCTCTATCGTTTTAATAGCTTCTTTGGCGTTGACACAAGTTATTGTTTCAATTTCTCCTAAATCCAAGAATTTCTTTGTGAGTTTGAGAATATCTGGCTCATCGTCTACCACTACCACAACAGGTTTTTTTGACATAAATCTCAATTCTTTTCTATAATTTTTTGTCTCGAAATTAAACAATTAATTTTAATTTAATTTCTCTATACCTATATTGACTTTAGGTTATTTATATATTTTAATTATTTATATATATGTGATCACTATTGACAAGAAAAAATCGTCTCCCAAAATTCCCAGATGATTATATCGATACCAAAGCTGGTGAATATGATAGTTCAAAATCTATGGAACGCAATCAAAAAAGATCCACCTTATTAAGTATCCAATATCTTTTTGATAATAAATTGAATGATAAAGAGGAAACGATTGTTCAAAAGAACGATTCTTTTTTAATTTTAGATTTAGGGTGCGGAACAGGATTTTCATCAGAAATTCTAATTGAACATGGTTTTAGAGTAATTGGAGTAGATATTTTAATTGATATGATTTCAAGAGTAAGAGAAAAAAAGAGAATATATGAAAACTATAAAGATATAGAATTAATTTTAGCAGATATTAATTTTTTACCTATAAAGGCAAATATCATTAATCATATTATTTCTATTTCATCGTATAACTTTATAACATACGGAAAAAGTAACTATGGTGAGAAGGTTAAACTCCTTAATGACACAGCAAAATATATAAAACAAATTTTGAAACAACAAGGAAGAGTGATTATTGAATTTTTTCCAAAGGATGATAAAGAATTAAATATTTTTAATAAATCATTTATTAATAATGGGTTTGAAGGATTTATGATAAAAAACAATCCAAAACAGAAATCTGGTCAAACATTTTTGCTATTAAAGAAAAAAGAATAAAAATGGGAACTTGTAATTTTTGTGGAAAAACCGATAGGCTAATCTCTGAGGTTCTACAGGTATGTAGGAACTGTATTTTAGAAGAAGATTGGAATTTAATTAAAGCTCATATCCTATCAGTTCATAAACAGGTTAGACAACTTGTAGATTTGCCCGATAAACCTCCTAAAGCAGAAAGACCAAATATTAAATTGAAATGTAATTATTGTATAAATGAATGTTCCCTTTCTGAGAATGATGTAAGCTATTGTGGTTTGAGAAATATTCAAAAAAACAAGAAAGGAGATTTGCCTTTTCCTACAAAATCTAAGGGTTATATACATAGTTATTTAGATGCGAATCCAACCAATTGTTGTAATGCATGGTTTTGTCCTGCAGGCACTTCAGCAGGTTATTCTGAATATTCTGACTATAATGAACCTGAATATGGGACATATAGTTATGCTGCTTTCCTGTATGGATGTTCGTATTCGTGTCTCTTCTGCCAGAATAGTAGTCATAAGCAATTTCAGAAGCGAAATCTATTTGATAGTGAATTTTTAGCAAATCAAATAGTAAAGAATGAAAATATTACTTGTCTATGCTATTTTGGAGGTACTCCGGAGGTGCAATTACCTTTTACTATAAGTTTAGCAGAACTAATATTAAAGAAAATCGAAAAGCAAGACCCTAAGAGGATAATGCGTATATGTTGGGAATGGAATGGAAGTGGAAGACAAGATTTAGTAGAAAAATGCATGAAAATCGCAATAAAAACGGGCGGAAATATTAAATTCGATTTAAAAAGTTTCGATGAGAAATTAAATTTAGCATTATGTGGTATCAGTAATAACAGAACTCTTAAAAATTTCAAATTCTTGGCTGAAGATTATTTTGGAACCAGGGGAAAAGAAATGCCAGAAATGAGCGGTTGTACTTTAATGGTTCCGGGTTATGTTAACCATGAAGAAGTGGAGTTAATTGCGAGATTTATTAGTGAGATAAATCCTGAAATCCCCTATAGCCTTTTAGTGTTTCACGGTGACTACCAAATGAGGGATTTACCTATTACACCAAAAGAACAAGCTTTAAAATATTTAAAAGTTGCAAAAAAATATTTGGATAATGTAAATTTAGGAAATAAATTTCTATTACAGTTTTCTTAGTTTTATTCAAAAGGAGGTTAGATAAAAAAATTTATTTAATAGCAATTATTATCGATATTACATTAAATAGTTAGAGTAAGAGTTAAAACCGTAAATTTTAAATAAATTCCCTTGGTGAATAAAAAATACAGAAAGCACGCATACGTTTATCATCGACAGAATTAGGAGCATTACAATCTGTATGTGACCAAATTGAAAATGTATGCAAGAGTCAAGGGATCAAAAAACATGGACCAATACCTTTGCCTACTAAACGATTACGTGTGCCTGTTCGAAAATCGCCCTCTGGCCAGGGAACGAGCACTTGGGCTAAGTTCGAAATGAGAATTCATAAACGTCTTTTTGAAATCATTGCTAATGAGAGAAGTATGCATCTTATTATGAAGATTCAGATTCCTGAATCTGTTCTAGTAGAGATTGAGTTAATGTGATTTAAATTTTATATATGTTAAATTCTATATTTTAGCGATATTTAAATCCTTAAACTGTTATATTCCAAATAATAATATGGGTTTTATTTTTAATTTTTATAAGAATTGATTATAATGGCAGATTTTCATACAAAAACTATTTATGGGCAGAATTCGAGCATTATTGTTACAAGTCCCACCAAAATGGTTCCATATATTTTCTTAAGTTGTATAAATAGAAAGGAAGATGGATCTTGGGAGAAAACTACCAAAGGAGAAGGAAAAACAGTCAAAATCTCAATAGAGGAAATGATATGCATTTTAGAGGTTCTTAATAAAAAGAGTGCAAACTGGAGAGGATATCATATCTTTGAAGATCGTAAAACAGAGATTTATGTAGGTTGGGAAGATGAATCCCGTCAAGTCTTACAAATAAAAATTGGAGATTATAAAAAGAAACTTCGATTTCCAAGCATTAATTTAATGACTTTATTGCTTGATCATATACTTACTGAAAAAATAGAGTATGCTACGAGCGGCGCTTTTGAAACTAAAGCTAAAGAAAAGTTAGTCGATGAGGAAAGTGAATATAGTCTTTTTTCAGAACAAATCACAGCTCGAGATGGTCTTCAAGTTGTTGAAACTACAGAATTTGGTGTGTTGGTTGATACAGTTAAAGTTAAAGCGAAAATTAAAGTTGAGAGCCCTAAGGCTTTATTAATCACATTAGATACAGGAGAAGAATTTTGGGCTCCGAAAAGCACTATACATTCGGAATATGATGTTACTAATAAAACTGATTTTCAGAAATTTGTTGTAGATAAATGGATTATTGAAAAAAATAAGATCTTAAAAGAAAGAGATAGTATATGATTGAAATCTCTTAAAAAAGCAAACATTATTTTCTATTTCTGATTTTTTAATTTAATTATAGTTTTATTTGATTTTTAATGGAAATTGATATTAACTTCTTGAAACAAATTACTATAAATGTATTTAATAAAGTTTCTCCATTATTGGGACAAAAAGAAGCAGGATTGAAGTCAACTAGGGGTGCAGGTGGAGATGTTTCCATGAATATTGATATTATAGCAGAAAATGTGATTATAGAATCGTTAGAAAAGGCTAATGTTGATACATTGTTAATCAGCGAAGAAATTGGAGAAAAATATATAGGAAATAAGGAAAAAGCAATGAATAATCAAAATGTTCTAATTGTTGATCCTTTAGATGGATCGAATAATGCTGTAAGAGGCATACCATATTGTTCTGTTTCTATTGCCCATGCGATCGGATCAAAAATTAGCGATATTCAAAGGGCAGTAGTTCTTAATCTGTTTACTAAAGATATTTATTGGGCAGAAAAAGAAAAAGGTGCTTATCTTAATGATAAAAAAATACATGTTTCGGATCTTGATATCTCTGAAAAGTGTTTTTTTGAACTTAATCTACCAATGAAAAACTTAATGGAAGATTTACAAAAATTAACTCCACTAATAAGGAGATTTTATAGGGTAAGAATATTAGGGAGCACTGCTTTAACTCTTTGTCAAATTGCAAGTGGAAGTATGGAGGCATTCATCAACCTAAGAAAAAGTAACCGTTTAGTAGATGTGGCTGCGGGAATGTTGATTTTAAAAGAAGCGGGTGGCAAAATTTTTTCTTTAAATGGAACTGAAATTGATCAAACTTTATCAATAGATATAAGATTTCCTTTTATTGCAAGTAATACAAACCTAGAGTCATTTCTTAAAACTGAATTAGGTTAACTTGAATAAAAATTTATTATTGGGTAAGAAAAGCCTTAATACTTTCAGAATTATTTTCCACATTGGTTAAATTTTCATTCTGCCATGCTGGATCTTGAAGCAATTTTAAATCAGATCCAGCTGTTTTTTCTAAAATACCAACACATGCACCAAAAGTCAATGCCAGACAATATTCAAAAGCAGGAATTTGTAGAAAGAGTTCAAAAACACCAAAAAGAGGGTACTTTAGAATATGCTCAGTATATTGATGAAGAAGTAGTAGAATATATAAAAAGCAATCCAACAATCACTCCTGGAATAAGAGAAGGAGATAAAATAATTGTCACCAAAATACCATATCAAATAAAAAAACTTCTAAATGCTGAGGACGAAAGAATGAAAAGATATTATAGTTGTTACTGTGCTTGGGTACGAGGTGCAATTAAGAATGGTACTGAGCAAGAAATTTCTCCTAATTTCTGCCATTGCAGTGCTGGATTCATCAAACAATATTGGGATATCATATTCGATCAACCAACTAAAGTAGAACCAATTGAAACCCCTCTTACAGGGAAAGTGGAATGTAAGTTTGCTGTCCATATTCCAAAAGAATTTCAAAAATGAAACTAGATTAAATTGAAAATTCTAATAATTTTTTCTTTTAGAAATTCTATTTCATTATCATGAATATTTGCAGAGATTATGTAGATTGAAGAGAAATAAAATTAAGTTATTCCTGGGAGGATAATTTTTTATATTTATAATATAATTTTTCAATAATTGCATTAAATGCTTCTATTACACCTTGTCCTGTTTTTGCAGAAGTAATATAGTATCCAAGAAAATTATATTTTTTGACAATTTCTTGAATTTCAAGTTCATTAAAATTATTTTCATTCACCAAATCAAATTTATTGGCAAATAAAACAACAGGAATATCGCCACAATACTTGTTTAATTCATTATACCAATTCTTTATATGAAGAAAGCTATATTTACCTAAATCATTTGTTTCAAGGCTATATACAATAATGCTGGCTCTACTTTCTTTATAAAATAAAGGATGTAAAAAATTAAAATCATCTTGACCTGCTATATCCCAAAATATTAAATTAATTACATCCCCATTAATTTCTTTATCACATCTTGAAAATTGGGCACCTATAGTCTTAATATAATCTTTTTCAAAGGTCCCTTTCGTAAATTTTTTTATTAAAGATGTTTTACCGACCCCTCCATCTCCAATTATAGATATCTTAAATCCAAATTCCTGAGTTTTAGTCATTAATGTAAAATTAGATATTGTATAATATAAAATTTTAGCTAAATGAATTTTGTATATAACAGCATTTCTTTAATTTAGAAGTTATAATTCACTATATACAATACTTTTAGTGATAAATATTTCTGTTATTAAGGATTCAAGTAAGGGAATATCTTTTAAGTGAATAGACTGGCTTATTTGAAAAGATTTAAGTAAATTTTGCCAAATAACATCTTCTTTTTGGATATGATCGATAAAATAATTTATCTTCTGATGAGCATAATAAGAATCACCTCTAAATATATAAGAAATAAAAAAAGGTGGAATAGATTTCATAAGAAGAGTATATTCACCGAAGATTGCGCTGTCTAGTCCTTCAGAAAACATTTCCCTAATAAAATAATCAATAGTTGTTAAGAAACCGCCAAAAAGATGTGATTCAAAAGATTTTTGATCAATAAATGAGTGGGAGAATAAAGTTGACCCTCCTTCTGTTATGATAAAAATTGTGACAGGCTCTTCTTCTGAGATCTTAGGAGCTTCAATCATTCGTTTTCTTACCATATTCTCCATTTGCTCGTTCAGACCAGCGAGCTTCCAGCGTTCAGATAAAGACGCTTCTGATTCTTTTAAATTCTCCCACATCTTTATTTGTCTAAGTAATTCATCATGTTCATGTGAAATTTTCATTGCTAAGCGTTTCATGCTATAGGACTCTGCTATCTTCTGTGCTTGAGTCAAAAACAGTCGAGCCGATTTTATATCAAAATTTAGTAGAGCTAATCTGGCTTGAAGTATGAAGGTTTCACAAAAAACAATATACGAATGTTGTTTCTCCGCGATAGTCAATAATTTGGAAATGTAATAATTCAATTCGGTAAAAATCTCACTATCATTATTAATACGATATTCCGTGAGAAGTATGTCACAAAGATGGATATGAGCTTTTATAATAAGATCAAAAGCTATAGTATCAGTTTCTATGAGTTCTTTGAATAATTCTTCTGCTTTTGCTTTATCTCGGATTCGAGAACTTGTTTTTAAAATTAGGGCTTTATCAAATTTGTAAAGAAATTCAATTCTATCGTCTCTTTTTTGGTTATAAATATCTTCCAAACGATGAAAATATTTTTGAGCACGTTCGTTATCTCCATGTTCAACGGCTAAGGTTATTAAACTTTCAATAGTGCCTTCAATAGAAAAAAAACTTTGAGGAATCTGCTCTAAAAGATTTATACTCTCCTCTAAATGTTCCACAGCAAGTTCATATTCACTCATTTCACCATATAAATTCCCAATATTATTTAATAGAAGTGCAACATTAAAACTACTCTTTATCTTTTTAAATAATTCTAAACCCTTTATGTTATATTTCAAGCTTTTATCCATTTCGCCAATAGATATATAATATACTCCAAAATAGAGTTGACACAGAGCAATCCAGTAGTGATTAAATTTAATTTCCTTTGCAAGAGATAATGCTTTTTTGATGTGCTCCCTACAAAGATCAAACTTGCTTTTTACTCGTACTAAATAACTCGCCATTAGAAGATTAGCCCAGACGATTTCGAATGATTTCTCGAATTTTTCTTGTGAATCTAAGATCCACTCTAAAGACGTCTCAACCAAATCTACTTTACCACCATGCAATCCAACAAAAGCTTTTGCTACACTTAGACGAGCTTTTCTTTGAGTTATAATTTCTTTAGACACATTTGAAATAGACTTTATTAATGATTCAATTTCTTTAAAAAAATTGAACGCTTCCTCAAATTTACCAGCTATAGCTAATCCAGTAATAATAAAAAATAATCCATCAAAAGATTGGAGATTATCATTACATTTTTGACCTTCTTTATAAATTGTCTCGCCTAAACTAATGAGATCTTCCCCTTTATTAAGAAAAAAGAGAATTAATCCCTTAAGAAACTGAAAATAACTTTTTTGCTGAAGATTAAGCCCCTCAAAATGACTCTCATCATTTAGAATTTCAAGAGCCTCTTCAAGATTACCATCATCAAAAAGTTGCTCTGCTCTTGTTAATTGCTTTAGCCCTGGGTGAGACATATATTCATTTGATTTGGATTATAGCTTTATGAAATATTAAGGTAAATATAATTTTAAATCTAATGCTTAATGAAGAATCTTCGCAATGAAAATCTCTTTTATGAGAGGCTCTAAAGAGTTTATTTCCATTAAGATTAACTTAAATCGAGTTTTGAATCTATGTTATAATTATAAGTATAATTTTTGTATTATACAATATTGTAAAGATTCTATCGTTCAATAAATTTAATAATACAAAAAAAGAGATATAGAATGGAGGAATTTTAGTTTAGGTGTGGTCATTCGAGAAGCCAATTATCTAAACATGTTCCTCTCTTTTTCTATATTTTAATTAAGATATTACATTATTTTTTATCTCTTACGATTGACTTAGCGTTATGGGATTCATATTCCTATGGATATTGTCAAATAGGATAGCGGACCGATCGGCAAATAATCACCAATTTCAGGAACATACCATATAACCGCAGCAAGGGCCCATCTTCCTTGTTCCCAAATTTTAACTGGCCCTATCGGTCCAGTTATTGGATCACCATTTCTATATTCAGCTGTAGGGCTTAGTAACATTAAAATCGGTGCTGATACAAATTTACCTTCAGTATTTGGCATGGTTATTGTAAGCAAATCTCGAAAATATACCTCGATATTGGTATCAGTAGTTCTAAACTTTCCCTCACCCATGACTTGCCACACGTTAATAAACCAGACTTTAAAGAGTGGGCAAAAAAATGAAAAGCTGGTGTCCATAAGATATCCATCTTTGAGCATTCCTATCATAGTATACACTTTTTCACCTGAATCATCATAGATTTTTGAATGGAAAACTACTCGCGCCGATGGGAGCTCATTGCCTCCACCGAATTTAATCTTCCCTATGATAATATTAGTAGTTCCAGGGATATCTAGATCATCTCCTATTGCTACGAAGAAGACGCGATTAGTATTAGCCGCCACCACTGGTGTAACAATTGCTATGATACATATTAAAAATGATGCCGCGATCAGTGCTTTAGTCACTTTTGATTTCTCTTTCACTATCATTTTCACCTCAAATATTTCTTTTTATTCAACTCTTTTTTTTTTAATTTTAGGTTTTATCATCTTTATGATGACTAATTAAAGGTTGAGATAGAATTACCTTTATAATTGAGCTTCCGATATATCCATGGAACTTTCGATTCTTTATGGAAGAAAAGAAAATTTAATAAATTGCCTCATGTATGCCAGAGTAAGATGACAAAGTGAAAAAAAAATTGATGTGAAAAACTAGTTCGAAAAAATTTGTAGGATGAGAATATTTAAAAAAAAAGTTTGGAATTAGAATTTATTTGACTGTAGTAAAGGTAAAATCACCTATAAAGAAACCTCTCCTGTAAATACTAACTAAATAGGTTGTAGGTATTTTATGAGTCTTGAAGTTTGTTATATACTGTTCAGAAAGTTCGTTAATCCGATAGTCCCTTGAAGTATCTCCGTAAATGGAATGTTGTAATATTTCACCCGTGACTTTATCAGTTATGATACAGTGTAGGATTGTGAAGTGTAGGATTGTGAAGTTAGAAGAGTTATTATTTAGAAATGTTTGTTCTAGCACAACACATTCAATCCTATATTTAATTTAAAATGAGATGAAAAAAAAAAAAAAAGATTTTAGAATATATTTCTTATCTGTTACGCTTGACTTAGTGTTAAGGGACCAATTTTTCCATGTATTTTGTCAAATAGGTTACCACACCGAAGCTCGGGATTCCACCAACCATAATTCCAGCAGTAGCCCATCCTCCTTGTGGCCAAATAAAAACTTCGGGATCTTCACCTAAAACATATTCACCTTTAGGGCTTACCATCATAAAAATGGAAAATGGAATATATTGACCTTCCGTATTTGGCAAGGTTATTGTTTGCCCTCGATATTCTATCTCGATAACTGTATCAGTAGTTTTAAGTCTTCCCTCACCCATGATAAACCAAAGGTTAATCCACGTGACTTCTCGTACTGTGCAATAAAATTGAAAGCTATCGCTTATTATTAAACCATCTATAAGCTTTCCCTTCATCGAATAAATTTTCTCTCCTGATTCATCATAAATTTTTGTTTGGAATTCTACTTGTGCCACTGAAGGGATGCCGCTAGCTTTATCGAATTCAATCATTGCTATGATTGAAGTAGTAGCTCCAGCAATATCTTCGTCATCCCCTTTCGCCATGATGTAAATGCGATTAGTGTAACAAGCGTTCACTGGTGTAACAATTGCTATGATACCTATTAAAAATAATACCGGAATCAGTGCTGTAGTCACTTTTGATTTCTTTTTCACTACCATTTTCACCTCAAATATTTTTTTTATCCAACTCTTTTTTTTTTTTAAAAATTTGGTTTTATCATCAATACGATGATCAATTAAATGTTGAGATATAGTTACCTTTATAATTGAGCTTCCGATACTTCCATGATAGTTTCGATTTTTTATGGAAGTTCTATGAAATAGATATAAATAGAAAAGAAAACGATCTATAATTTAGAAAATAAAATTAAGTTTTCTCAAATTATGGGAATCATAAATTATCCTCCAGAAAAGATCTATAGCCCTTCCAAGTTGAAAAAGCCGGACTATGACCACATTATTCTCTGGATGTTGAATAATAATGAATCATGTAAATGGGCAGACTTTCGTCAAGAACCAATCGAAATTCCTACAGGTACTTTATCTAGACATTTAGAAACATTAAAACGTAAGGGTTTTGTAGAAAATTTTTCAAGAGGGCATTACAGAATCACTTCAGAGGGGAAAAAGAAGTTTCATGAGTTATCAAGTGCGGAGAAAAAGACACGTAAGCCAAATTATCCTCCAAAAATTATCTTAAAAAGTGGAAGAAATTACTCTGACTGGATACTTTGGATGGTTTATAATAATAATTATTGCAAAAGGTCTGACTTCCTTGAAGAACCTGTATTCATAAATCAATCTTCATTGTCAAAGAATTTGAGTTTATTAATAGAAAAGGAATTGGCAATAAAAGAGGATGGAAAATATATAATTACCCGAGCAGGTAAATCAGAGTATTCAAGGATGCTTAAAAATTATGATTTAGATAGACAAACTATTTTAGAGGAGGAGGGTAAACGAATTGAGGAGATTACTAAAAAAACCATCAAATTTTTTGAGAATTACAATATTAAAGAAGAGGATATACAATTTAGATTTCTTAACAATATATTAAGATTAGATTATGAAAAAGTAAAACCAATATTAAAGGACGAGGATACTTTTCATAAAATCCTACTTTTTCTTTCAATTAATCATCCAGATCAATATCCAAACTATATTTCCTCTGAAGATTTCTCAGAAATCTATAAAATTAAGAAAACTACACTAGACTACTATATTGACGAAATTTCTGAAGGAAAAATATATCCATTAAGATTCTTCAAATTAACACAACCATCAGGTGAGCAATATTACTTTCAATCAGATGGAAGATTAGAAAGAATATTTCGGGTAATCACAGAGAATCAAATCACTAAAATCACCTATTTGAATAAGCTTTTTTCAAAACCAACGCCAGAAGTGCCTACAATTGATATGAAATCTATCATAAATGATATTGTAAATACGGCATGTGAATTCTTATTTAATAAAGATTTGAAAACATCATTAAGGGAGTTTTTACCAGAATATATTAAGTATCTAGCTTATAAAATTGAGACTAAAAAGGAATTAAAAGAAACTTATGATAAATTAGAGGGAATAATTTGGCAGAACATAACAGATCTCTTTCAAGCACAGATCTCTCAAAGTTTAGAAAATCAATATGAAGAACAGATAAAAAAAATTGATAAGGATATTGAATTAAACCCAGAAAATCTTGAATTTTACTATTTGAAGATAAGAATTTTGATGTATTTTAACCAATACCAGGAAGCAACAAAATTATTAGAAGAAATGCTAGAAATTTTTCCAGAAAGTGAAAAGGATATTAAGATGCTAAAGGCAGCTGTCTTTAAAAGAATGCAAAATCTTAAAGCAGGATTAAAGATAATTAATGAATTAATTCAAAAATTTCCAAATAATAATGATCTTATTTGCTATAAGGCTTATTGGATGCAATATTTAGACAAAAAAGAGGAATCGATAAAAATTGTTCAAAACCTCATAAAAGGCGAACCAGAAAATGGAATTTATCAGGATACATATGGTGAAATTTTGATGTATTTTGAAGAGTACGATGAAGCAACAAAAAAATTCCTTAAAGCAATCGTGATTGGAAGTGATGATTGGTACATTTATCAAACTTATATTAAATTAGGGATTTGTTATAAAGCCCTTGAAAATTATGATTTAGCACTTAAAAATCTCAAAAAAGGTAAAGATTTAACAAAGAAAAGTACATCTGACCCTGAGACAAAGCACAAATGGCTCACAATCGCAGATCTTTTTCTCACAGAAATAGAACAATTTTATTAAATTAAATATAAAAGTGGATTATTGAAAATATAAGCATATCGAAGTTGATAAATTATATCCTTAATTTATTCTTCCAGGATAACTAAAAATAAAAGTGTATTTTATTTTGAAAGAAAAAGTTTTCATGAAATATCTTTTACAGAATAATATTACTCAAGAGCAGGCTACGGGTTTTGTTTCTAGATTAAACCAATTTAATAGTTATCTCAAAAAAGAGGATTTGAATGTTGATTCAATTCCCACTGGAGGAATCCTCGAATATACAGAATATTTAGTTGAAAATGAAAGTAAAACTGTATTAGAATTGTTAATAGCTCTATATCACTATGCTTATTTCACAAAAAAATATGATTATATCGTTGAGATTATTGATATCGAAGAGTCCTCTAATGCAATGGACAATCTATATCTCAGAATTGCTGAGCAATTCGATGAAAAAATTCGAGATGAAATTTTTGAAAATATAGACATTCCGCCTTTAGGAGGCGATCCTGATAAAAAACCAGAATTTACAAAAGAGATTATGAAAAGACTAGAAGAGAAACTCAGTGTAGAAGACACCATAAAATTATTAGCACCTTGCCTGCATGGACGCCCTCTTGAACCCATTAAAAGAGATAGAGAGGATTTTTTAAGATTAAGTGATATTGATGAATTTTTAAAGTTGAAAAAGCAGGAATTTGTAGAAAGAGTTCAAAAACACCAAAAAGAGGGTACTTTAGAATATGCTCAGTATATTGATGAAGAAGTAGTAGAATATATAAAAAGCAATCCAACAATCACTCCTGGAATAAGAGAAGGAGATAAAATAATTGTTACTAAAATACCGTATCAAATAAAAAAACTTCTAAATGCTGAGGACGAAAGGATGAAAAGATATTATAGTTGTTACTGTGCTTGGGTACGAGGTGCAATTAAGAACGGTACTGAGCAAGAAATTTCTCCTAATTTCTGTCATTGCAGTGCTGGATTCACTAAACAATATTGGGATATCATATTCGATCAACCAACTAAAGTAGAGCCAATTGAAACCCCTCTTACAGGAAAAGTGGAATGTAAGTTTGCTGTCCATATTCCAAAAGAATTTCAAAAATGAAACTAGATTCAATTGATAATTCTAATCATTTTTTTTTTAGAAATTCTATTTCATTATCATGAATATTTGCAGAGATTATGCAGATTGAAGAGAATTACAATTAAGTTATTCCTGGGAGGATAACTTTTTATATTTATAATATAATTTTTCAATAATTGCATTAAATGCTTCTATTACTCCCTGTCCTGTTTTTGCAGAAGTAATATAGTATCCAAGAAAATTATATTCTTTGACAATTTCTTGTATTTCAAGTTCATTTAAATTATTTTCATTCACCAAATCAAATTTATTGGCAAATAAAACTACAGGAATATCGCCACAATACTTGCTTAATTCATTATACCAATTCTTTATATGAAGAAAGCTATTATTACCTAAATCATTTGCTTCAAGGCTACATACAATAATACTGGCTCTACTTTCTTTATAAAATAAAGGGTGTAAAAAATTAAAATCATCTTGGCCAGCTATGTCCCAAAATACTAAATTAATAGCATCCCCATTAATTTCTTTATCATATCTCGAAAATTGGGCACCTATAGTCTTAATATAATCTTTTTCAAAGGTCCCTTTCGTAAATTTTTTTATTAAAGATGTTTTACCGACCCCTCCATCTCCTATTATAGATATCTTAAATCCAAATTCCTGAGTTTTAGTCATTAAATCAGTAAGTGTTTCTCAAATTTTATTATACTTGTATGTAAAATTAGATATTGTAAAATATAAAATTTTAGCTAAATGAATTTTGGTAAAAACAGCATTTATTTAATTTAGAAGTTATAATTCACTAGATACGATATTTTTAGTGATAAATGTATCTGTTATTAAGGATTCAAGTAAGGGGATATCTTTTAAGTGAATAGACTGGCTTACTTGAAAAGATTTAAGTAAATTTTGCCAAATAACATCTTCTTTTTGGATATGATCAATAAAATAAGTTATCTTCTGATAAGCATAATAAGAATCACCTTTAAATATATAAGAAATAAAAAAAGGGGGAATAGATTTGATAAGAAGAGTATATTCACCAAAGATTGCGCGGTCTAGTCCTTCAGAAAACATTTCCCTAATAAAATAATCAATAGTGGTTATAAAACCACCAAAAATATGAGATTCAAATGCTTTATCTTTAATAAAGGAATGGGAAAATATAGAAGTTCCCCCTTCGGTTATGATTAAAATTGAAACAGGCTCCTCTTCTGAGATCTTAGGAGCTTCAATCATTCGTTTTCTTGCCATATTCTCCATTTGCTCGTTCAAACCAGCGAATTTCCAGCGTTCAGATAAAGACGCTTCTGATTCTTTTAAATTCTCCCACATCTTTATTTGTCTAAGTAATTCATCATGCTCATGTGAAATTTTCATTGCTAATCGTTTTATACCATATGATTCCGCTATCTTTTGAGCTTGAGTTAAATATCGTCGGGCTGCTTTCAGATTAAAATTTATTAAAGCTAATTTGGCTTGTAATATGAATGTTTCACAAAAAACTAGATATGAATGTGATTTCTCAGCTATAGTTAATAATTTAGCAATGTAGTGATTTAGTTCATCAAGTACTTCACTATTATTATTTAGACGATATTCTAAAAGAAGCAAGTCACAAAGATGGATAATTGCGCAAATAATAAGATCAAAACGAATAGTTTCTGTTTTGATGACTTCTTTCAATAATTCTTCAACTTTAGCTTTATCGCGGATTCGAGAACTGCTTTTTAACATTAAAGCTTTAGCGAATTGATAGATTAAAATGACATCTTCATCTTTTGTTTGATTGTACATATCTTCTAAGCGTTGAAAATATTTTTGCGCACGTTGATTATCTCCTATTTCCAGAGCCACATCAATTAAATTACCAAGAGGGAGTTGTAATTGTATAGATTGGATTTCATAATATGATAAACTTTCTTCTAAATATTCCAAAGCAAGATCATAATCACCAATAGAAATATAGGTGGATCCTATATTATTAAGTGCTCCTGCAGTATAGAAACTGTTGTTAATTTCTTTAAATATCGCTAAACACTTCATATGATGTTTCAAGCTAATATTAAATTCGCCAATAGCATTATATAACGCCCCAAAAATTAGATGACATATAGCAATCCAGAAGTGGTTAAATTTAATTTCCTTTGCTATTGACATTGCTTTCTTGATGTATTCCAGACCAAGATCAAATTTACTTTTTGCTTTACCCATTATTAGTGCCATTAATATATTAGCCCAAACAATTTCGAATGATATACCAAGGTCTTTTTGTGACCCTAAGATCCAGTCTACGCACTTCTCTGCTATTTCTATATTACCTCCAAACACATTAATAAATGCTTTTGCCAATCTTATACGAACTTCTCTTTGAATTAAAACATCTCTAGGTCTATTAGAAATAAGCCTTAACGAACCTTCAGCTTTTTCAAGAAATTTGGATGCTTCGTCAAATTTATTAGCTAGACCTGGTCCAACGATTATAAAAAAATATCCATCAACCGATTGGAGAGGTTCATTAAGTTTTTGCCCTTCTTTTAATAACTGTTCACCCAATTTAGAAACTTCTTCACTTTTATTCTGATAAAATAGAATTAAGCCCTTAAGAAACTGAAAATGGTTTTTTTGCTGAGGATTAAGCCCCTCAAATTGCTTCCAATCGTTTAATATTTCAAGAGCCTCATCAAGCTTACCAGCATCAAAAAACTGTTCCGCTCTTGTTAATTGCTTTAGCCCTATGTGAGACATGTATTCATTTGATTTGGATTATAACTTTATGAAATATTAAGCTAATTAGAATTTTAAATCTAATGCTTAATGAAGAGTTCTCGCAATAAAAATCTCTTTTATGAGAGGCTCAAGAGAGTTTATCTCCATTAATATTAACTTAAATTGGGTTTGAAATCAATGTTATAATTATTAATTTAATTAGTGTATTATACAATAGTGTAAAGATTCTATAGTCCATTAAATTTAATAATTAAAAAAAAGATATATAGAATGGAGGAATATTGGTTTAGGTGTGGTCATTCGAGAAGCCAATTATCTAAACATGTTCCTCTCTTTTTCTATATTTTAATTAAGATATTACATTATTTTTTATCTCTTACGATTGACTTAGCGTTATGGGATTCATATTCCTATGGATATTGTCAAATAGGATATCACACCGATCGGCAATATACCAACTCCAAACCCAAAATCCATAGGGATGCCAACATCCCAAAAAACCCCAGCAAGGGCCCATCCTCCTTGTTCCCAAATTTTAACTGGGCCTGTTGGTCTTAGGGGATTTTCGGGATCGGTGGGATTACCCTCCGATTCACGATATTCAGCTGTAGGGCTTAGCCACATAAAAATGGAAGCTGGAACGCATTGACCTTCGGTATTTGGCATGGCTATTGTAAGCGACTCTCGAAAATATACCTCGATATCGGTATCAGTAGTTCTAAATATTCCCTCACCCATGACCCACCAAACGTTAATCCACCAGACATCAAAGATTGGGCAATAAAATTCGAAATCGGTCATTATAAGGAATCCATTTTTGAGCATTCCTAGCATCGCATATTTTTCACCTGATTCACCATAGATTTTTGAATAGAAAAATACTCCTGCCGATGGGGGCTCACTGTCTCCACTGAATTTAATGTTCCCTATGATAAAATTACTAGTTCTAGGGAGATCTAGATCATCTCCTATTGCCATGATGTAAATGCGATTAGTGTAACAAGCGTTCACTGGTGTAACAATTGCTATGATACCTATTAAAAATAATACCGGAATCAGTGCTGTAGTCACTTTTGATTTCTTTTTCACTACCATTTTCACCTCAAATATTTTTTTTATCCAACTCTTTTTTTTTTTTAAAAATTTGGTTTTATCATCAATACGATGATCAATTAAATGTTGAGATATAGTTACCTTTATAATTGAGCTTCCGATACTTCCATGATAGTTTCGATTTTTTATGGAAGTTCTATGAAATAGATATAAATAGAAAAGAAAACGATCTATAATTTAGAAAATAAAATTAAGTTTTCTCAAATTATGGGAATCATAAATTATCCTCCAGAAAAGATCTATAGCCCTTCCAAGTTGAAAAAGCCAGACTATGACCATATTATTCTCTGGATGTTGAATAATAATGACGTGTGTAAATGGGCAGACTTCCGTCAAGAACCAACTGAAATTCCTACAGGTACTTTATCTAGACATTTAGAAACATTAAAACGTAAGGGCTTTGTAGAAAATTTTTCAAGAGGGCATTACAGAATCACTTCAGAGGGGAAAAATAAGTTTCATGAGTTATCAAGTGCGGAGAAAAAGACACGTAAACCAAATTATCCTCCTAAAATAATCTTAAAAAGTGGAAGAAATTACTCCCACTGGATTCTATGGATGGTTTACAATAATAATTATTGCAAAAGGTCTGACTTCCTTGAAGATCCTTTATCCATAAATCAATCTTCATTGTCAAAGAATTTAAGTTTATTAATTGAAAAGGGTTTTGTAATAAAGGAGGATGGAAAATATATAATTACCCGAGCAGGTAAATCAGAGTATTCAAGAATGCTTAAAAATTATGATTTAGATAGGCAAACTATATTAGAGGAGGAGAGTAAACGAATTGAAGAGATTACTAATAAAACTATTAAATTTTTAGATACATTCAGAATTAAAGATAAAGATATTCAATTTAGATTTCTTACCAATATATTAACATTAGATTATGAAAAAGTAAAACCATTATTAAAAGATGAGGAGATATTTCATAAAATCTTACTTTTTCTTTCAATTAATCATCCAGATCAATATCCAAACTTTATTTCCTCTGAAGATTTCTCAAAACTCTATAAAATTAAAAAAACTACACTTGATTATTATATTGACGAAATTTCAGAAGGTAAAATATATCCATTAAGATTTTTCAAGTTAAAACAACCATCGGGTGAGCAATATTACTTTCAATCAGATGGAAGATTAGAAAGAATATTTCGAGTAATTACAGAGAATAAAATTACTAAAGTTTCTTATTTGAATAAGCTTTTTTCAAAACCAACGCCAAATGTGCCTACAATAGATTTGGAATCCATTATAAATGATATCGCAAACAAGAGTTGTGAATTCTTATTTAATAAAGATTTGAACGCGTCATTAAGAGAATTTTTACCAGAATATATTAAATATCTTGCTTATAAAATTGAGACTAAAAAAGAATTAAAAGAAACTTATGATAAATTAGAAGGAATTATTTGGCAGAACATAACAGATATTTTTCAATCACAAATCTCTGAAAATTTAGAAAATCAATATGAAGAACAAATAAAAGGGATTGATAAGAAAATTGAATTAAACCCCGAAGACCTTGATTTATATTATTTGAAGATTAGAATTTTGATTTATTTTAATCAATACCAAGAAGCAATAAAACTATTGGATAATTTGCTTGAACTTTTTCCTGAAAGTGAAAAAGATATTAAAATATTAAAGGCAGCTGTTCTTAGAAGAACGCAAAATATTAAAGCAGGATTAGAGATAATTAATAGACTTATTCAAAAATTTCCAAAAGATAATGATCTTATTTGTTATAAAGCTTATTGGATGCAGTATTTAGACAAAAAAGAAGAATCGATACAAATTATTCAAAAGCTCATAAAAGATGACCCAGAAAATGGAATTTATCAAGACACTTTTGGTGAAATTTTGATGTATTTTGAAGAGTACGATGAAGCCGTAAAAAGATTCCTTAAAGCAATCGTGATTGGAAGTGATGATTGGTACATTTATCAAACTTATATTAAATTAGGGATTTGTTATAAAGCGCTTGAAAATTATGATTTAGCACTTAAAAATCTCAAAAAAGGTAAAAATTTAACAAAGAAAAGTACATCTGACCCTGAGACAAAGCAGAAATGGCTCGCAATTGCAGATCTTTTTCTCGCTGAAATAGAGCAATTTTTTTAAAATCCTTACTAAATGATAGATGAGAAAATTTTCTAAGAAAATGTTTTTTTTCTAATAGTATTCAAGTATTTATTTTTTTTTCTATTAATTTCCGTGGTCGGAAAGCCGA
>JAHLWP010000042.1 GCA_019057865.1 Promethearchaeota archaeon | reverse complement strand
TTTCTACATCTAATTCTTCAAGTAGCTTTTTCCAAAAAGGATAATACCTATAAAAGTGAAGGGCTCTTGGTATTCCAACTTTTATCTTTTTTTTAGTTGTTTGCTCGCTTGTTTCCATTTCAAAAATTCCTCAGAATTTTCACGTATCAGGCGTATCGTATACAAGTAAATCTCGGATCCTATCCATCATGTTGTCAGTTAATCGTTTAAGTTCATCATAATCCGGTACTGGCTTACCCCAATACTGTTGATGTTCCATAAATGGTGGCCCTGCTTTTATTATTTGACCTTTGTAAAATTTCAGCATTTTCGCATGTTTAGGATATGTAGTTTCTGTCCCTGTTATACCAACTGGGATTATAGGTACTTGTGTTTCTATTGCCAATCGCATGGGACCAGTGTGACCTTCTAAAAGTTCACCACCTCCAAGATTAGTAGTTCCTTCAGGATAAGTGCATACAATTTCTCCTGAAGAAAGAAGTTCTTTAGCAAAATTAAATGAATCTACATCATGCTCTCCCCGTTTTAAGGGAAATGCATGATGATTTCTTACCCAGGCGTTAACGAGTGGAATTTTAAATAACGATTGTTTTGCCATCTGCCACATTACTCGCCTTGGTGGATGATGTATCATACTTGCAGCCAGTAAAAGTACATCCCATTCTGAATTATGACTTGGACATATAAGCGCAGCACCTTCTTGTGGGATGTATTTTTCAAAGTCGATTACTTTATACGGCATCATAAGGTCAGACCAACCACAAACTAAATCTCCTGAGAAACATTGTACAATCTTTTGAAATTGTTCTCGTAAGCCAAACACTTCTAGACTTCTCAAAAGAACATACCATGAATCATCTATGAGTTGTAATACTCCCTTTCCCATATCTTTTAAATAAGTCTTAAAATTAAATTTTGGCTCTTTCTCAACATCTTCAAGTGAACCTATTGAAAGTTCTTCCTCTGTTTTCCCATAAGTACCTTCACGTAGCTCAAAGATTATGGTTCTTAACTCATCAGTTAACCTTCTTATATCTTCATATGATATCATATTAATATCATAATCATGATAATAAATTGGATCGGCTACTCTTACAATTACTTGAGTTGGTTTCATAACTAGTTTACCTTTAGATAAAGCATTCCTTGAACCAACTACAGCCATCGGAACGATTGGTACATCCATTTCAATTGCCAGTCTAACAGCACCAGTTTTGAATTCACCTAAGGCAAATCCATTTTCCTCAGTACTACGAGTACCTTCAGGAAATATTCCAACCCATTCTCCTCCTCGGATAATTTCCTTTGCTTTTTCCCATGCCCGATCGGGATTTTCACGGTCTACTTTGAAAGCTCCAAGATTATTGAAGAGCGTTCTGACTATGGGGGTCTTAAAATTGTCCAACTTGCTCATGTAGCGGATACGGCGATGGCAAGCGGCCCCATAGAAGAAGGGATCGATGTGTGACTCGTGATTGGCGACGAGAATGCCCGGACCATATTCTGGAAATATGTTCCCCTTCGGATATTCTGCTTTGAAGTTCCAGAACATACGGGCAGCTTGTTTTATATAAATATACGCAGCCCACCATTGGAGTCGTCCTTCAATTTTCTTCAAATCTAGCCTTTTGATGATGTACCGATAAAGGTCATTCAAAGGGTCGATTGGGTTGAATTTCATAATTTTATAAGTCCAATCTTGATGGCGCTTTTGGTACTTTAGCTCTTCTTGCATCTTATGTTCAGTGGATTTCTTTCGTTCAAGCTCTTCTGCTATTTGATATCCTTTCTTTTCAAGTTGCATAAATTTCTACTCCTCAGATTTTATCTTTATAGATTTTTTAATATTCGATTCTGATATTGTTTTTTTCTCAACTAATTTTAATAAATCATCTAATGAATTAATTAATAAATCTGGTCTTTGTTCAGCCAGAATCTCTTTTTTACTTACCCCACTTGAAATTCCAATTGTCCAAAAACCAGCTTCTCGACCAGCCATAATATCTGATGGCATATCGCCAATCATTAAAAATTCATTTCTCTTTCGTGTTTCATAATTTTCAATAGGTGGTTGAAGTGCCATTGGATCTGGTTTCTGAACAGGAATTTTATCGCTCCCATATACACCTTTAAAGAATTTATCTATTCCTTCATTCTCCAAGTGATTCATAATAGTTTCTGTTTTATTATGGGATACAATATAAAGATCACTAGATTTTTTAAATTTTTTCAATATTGGTTTTACTCCGGGATATAAGGTAGCATCTTTAGAATATTCTAAATATTTTGAGAAAGTTTTGATTGCTATTCTCAATTGTTTGAAATAAGTTATACCTTCAAGTGCAGTAATGTGTTTAAATATCTCATAAGACTCTAATAAGACTTTAGGGAGTGGATACCCTTGAATGGTTTCTAACAATGCACCTATCTCTTGAAAAGTAGTATCCATATCAACATCAACCTTATAATAAGTAAAGACTTCATTTATTGACTTTTCAAGAGGTTCTCTAACATCGAGTAGAGTTCCATCGAAATCAAAAATGATTCCACGAAGAGACCCAGATCGAAGATGATTTATTAATTGATTCCCGTTATTCATGATATTAAATGATTGATTTATTAAAAATGGTTGAAAAATTTAATAAAGTAATGTTTTGATATCCAGTTATTTATTCAAATATTCATCTATTGTATAAAAAGATTTTTAATCCAATTCAAGTATCAAAAGTATGATATTTTCTTGAGTACTTTGCAAGATTTTGAAAAAAAGATAATGTATGGACTAAATAGAAAAAAAAAATATTAAATATTTGATTTAAGTCGTTTTTTAATTAAGATTATGGATATTATACATAAGAGACCTAATATAATTGCTAAGTTGTAACTGGGAATAACTTGTTCTTTTTTGGTTTTCTCATGCCATAAAAATATAGAAATTTCATCATCCCATCGGTTAGCAATAACAATATCATTATATTCATCATTATTAGCGTCTCCTATAAAAATACTTTCAGGACCACTTCCAACATTCTTTGATATTCGGGTAGACCAATTCCCTAAATTTATGTCCCATAAGAATATTGCGATCCTACTACTATGTGTTTCTGTTGTTACTATATCATTTAAGCCATCGTTATCTATATCACCAATAACAGCAGAATAGGCACCATTTATATTACTTAAAAAGTATGGCCAACTCCAATTTTTAAAAAGTGGATTCCATATAAGTATAGAAACATATTCACCACTTTGACTAGCAGTTATAATATCATTATATCCATCGTTGTTTGCATCTCCAACAAAAACACTACGAGGAGTGGAACCGGCATAAGTTGTTAACTGAGAATCCCAATCTACAAGGGTTGTGTTCCAGCTCAGTATTGAAACAGTGGCGTCAAGTATATTTGCAGTTATTATATCATTTAATCCATCATTATTTGCGTCTCCAACGAACACACTATAAGGACCTACTCCAACTGATCTTGTAATCTCGGGGTCCCAATCTGTTCCATTCCACAGTAGAATAGAAACATTATTATCATTAGCATTGGAAGTTACAATATCATTAAATCCATCGTTATCAGCGTCCCCGATAAAAACACTTCTAGGCAACCATCCAACGGATCTCCTTATTTGGTCATCCCAATCTCCTTCAGTTTCATTCCATAACGTTATTGAAACATCTCGATCTGCTGAATTAGAAACTACAATATCATTAAAATCATCATTATTAGCATCTTCGACAAAAACACTATATGGTCGTATTCCAACTACTCTATAAAAATGAAAATCCCAATCATTATTAACTGGGTTCCATAGTATTACAGAGTAAGCATTACCACCCCAATTAGCAGTTAAGATATCATTATACCCATCATTATTAGCATCTCCTACAAAAACGCTTGTGGGTTCGGGTCCAACATTTTTTTTTATTTCATTATCCCAATCGCCAGCAGCAATCTTTGGATTATGATCCTCTGGAATTAATAATTCATTATTGCTCCGTTCTTGATTAAAATAGAAATTTGGATAATAGAATGATATAATAAGTATTAAAAAAATACCAAAAACCATAGTAATTATTCTTTTTAGTTTTGAATTCATTACAATTTCGCTTTAATTTTTTATTATAAATATAATTATAATATAAGTTATCACTATTCTTATACTTTTTATCTAAAAGTGTATAATTATTTCATTCTATCTAAATACTTCCATGCTCCATAACCTTGAATAAAACCAGATATCAATAATGTATACATCGCTATTTTCTGTCCTAATACTTGAATAAATAATTCTATTTGTATCGACTTATCTGGCATTAGAAGCAGTGAAATATAAAATAATGCTAGAATTATTGCTGAGATTACCAGAACGTAAGAGTAAAAATTAGAATAGGATTTGTTATGGTAAATTACAATAGAATATATAATAATACTAACAAATATAGGTGAAAATGCCATAAGAACGAAAAAATTATGGGCATCATTTAAAATATCTGATGGTGTAAGTGCAATCCCCATATATGAAATTCCTGTAAGAACACCTAAAATAGATCCTGCCTTACTAAGCTGTTTTTGTTTTTTATTTTCTCTTAAAATAAATGAAAATGCAATATAAAAAGGAATATGAGAAAAACCCCAGATTAAAAGTGTTACTGTAAATATGATGAATGAAATTCTATTAGTCAATCCAGAGTGTGCGATAGTTCTACCTAAATCACTAAACAAATTATTCCAGAACAAATATCCTGACGTTGATTGGTCAATGTATGTCCCCCCTTTATAATAGAACATTGCGATGAGTGTTAAAACGATAAATTGGAGACTACCAACCATTATAAAAATAAATGACCATGATTTCCACTCTTTTAAAACCATGAAACCAATACCTTAAAACAGATTTATTTAAGAAAGTAAATTTTTGCTCGTATTAATTCATTCGCACGTTTAATTTACAAAAAAAAAAAAATGATTTAATCAGTAATTCGTTCTAATTTGAAACATACAGGTCGGATACCATCTGGACATGCGGTATAAATCATATTCTCTCCAGTCCAAGTGGGAAATCCACCCCCGTATTGTAAAATTGACACATTCTTGTATAATCCGTACCATGCATGATGACAGAACCCTTCTGGCATGTCGCCTGTTTCATCCACTATAAATTCCATACCTTCTTTCAAACCACATTTCGTAATTGGGGTCCCATCAGCTCGTATAAATTCATGCCCTAACACATCCTCAGGACCAAATTGTTTTACAACAGTAATTTTTATTTTTGACATTTCCTTATTTCACCTTAGAAATATCTTCTCTTTATAAAATTTAATTAATTAAAAAATAAATAGAATATCTAATTGAACTTTAATAGAAGTTAGAATAAAAAATGAATTAAGACATTAAAATTACTTTCTAAAGTTGGTATTTAAAATATAATCAATTTACTAATAAATTATGATTCAATTATCTTCTTAATAATTCTTAAATATGATTAGAATGGCAGTTAAAAGAGGAGAATGGATAAAAGTTAAATACTTAGGAACTTTTGATAATGGGACAGTTTTTGATAGTACAGAAAAAAACGAAGGGCTTCCTTTAAAGTTTCAAGTAGGAGAAGGGCAATTAATTACGGGATTCGATAACTCTGTTATCGGAAAAGAACCTGGTGAAGAATATACAATTAAACTTAAACCTTCCGAAGCGTATGGAGAATACAAGGAAGGTCTCACTCAAAGAGTTCCAAAAGATCAATTTCCCAAAGGTCCTGAACCCCAATCAGGTATGATGCTGATGGTTATGGGACCACAAGGTCAAATGCTTGCTTCAATTAAGTCAATTGAGGAAAATGATGTTATTATCGATTTAAATCATCCAATGGCAGGTAAGGTTTTAAATTTTAAAATTAAAATTGTTGAAACCAATTGTGAACCTGATACACCAAACATGTGTAGTTGTGGACACGATCATAATCACAACCATGACCATGGTGGCTGTTGTTAGATTTTCATGAAATCTAATAAATAGCTTTATTTCTATTTTTTTTTTAAAAGAATTCGTAATTCTTCAATTTCAATATCTTAAAATTTCAAAACTCATTTTACAAAACAACTTAAGAATATAGTATAGTAAGCTTACAAATATGGCTAACGATGATAAAGTAAACTCTGAAAAATCTTTCAATAAAATCTTTTGGCCATTATACCTATTAAATGGGTTCCAAAGTATAGCTTATGGTGCAATAATTGTACTTGTAGTTCCCCTTGCTTTAATTATTTGGCCAAATGATCCAGCGGATATTCATGCTTTAGAAATGGGTATTCTCTATACAACTTTATCTTGGAGTTCTTCTTTTGCTGGGCTATATTTTGGTCGACTTATTGATAAATACTCTAGAAAGAAAATTATAATCATAATCTCTCTCTTTAGGGGGATCTCAATGTTTATGCTAGGTTTTGCTATTAAAGGAGGTGAAGTTAATACTTGGTGGTACTTTTTTACTTTCATTGCCCTTTTTGGATTTTTTTCAGGGGGTACTTGGCCTGCTGTAATTTCATTATCAAACGATGTTGTTGCTAGAGATCGTCGTTCTCGATTTTTTGGGGTATATGAAATTGTACGTTCTACAACAAATATAATCGGTTGGTTAATAGCAACCTATTTAGTTCAAAATGGTCTATGGAGAGAATTTTTTTGGGGTATAGGAGTATTCATTCTTTTAGGAGGTATCATCTTTGCAATTCATAACAAAGAACCTAAAAGAGGTGCCCAGCAAGAAGAATTATTTCATATCCTGCAAGACTCTAACATTGAATATGATTTTCAGATTGATAGAGAAATGATGCATAAGACAATGCTCAGTAAAACAAATCTTGTGGCTCTTATTGAGGGAATATTTACTTGTATTCTTATGAGCAGTCTTACTTTTTTAATATTAAATTACGTTCAAAATCCACCTATAAATATTGCTCCATTTTCAGTAGGAGTGTTTATGGTTTTTTTTGGTTTAACTGGTGGATTAGTAGGACAAATATTTTTATCAAGAATTAGTGACAAAATTGCTTTGAAAGATCCAGTGAGAAGGTTACCTATAATTGTTATTGCTATAATAGGAGGTTTATTTACTTTTGCTCTCTTCTTTTTTATTCCTTGGGTTCATTTAACTCCTGAACAAGGTAAAAATATTGGTTTTTTAATGTCCCTTCCAACTATGTGGGTGATGGGAGCTTTATTTTTTACTTCTAGATCTATTTTTTCTTTATATTTAGTAAATCAAAGTCCAATAATTCAACAGATCAATTTACCTGAAGCTCAAGGGCAAATAATTTCCTGGAATCAATTTTTAGAACAATTTGGGCGTGGAATAGGACCTCTACTATGCGGAATTCTTTTAGCTTACACAAGTACAAATTACCAAATTACTGTCTTAATTGTTGTTTTATGTATTGTTCCTGGTGTTATACTTTGGCTAATAGCATTGAAATGGTTTCCAAGTGATAGAGAAAACATAAAACAGATATTAACTGAACGGGCTAAATTTCTGGAATCTAAGAAATTCGAATAAATTAAAATATATGACCAATAGTCATTTTGGAAACCAAAAGTTATTTTATTAATTTTTTTTTTGCTGCTTTTTTAGCTTCTTTCTCTCTAATAACTCGTCTTAATACTTTTCCAACAGCACTTTTAGGTAAACTGCGTACAAATTTTACAATTCTAGGATATTTGAATGCTGCCATATTTTCTTTTGTCCAATTAATAATTTCTTGTTCAGTAACTTTACCTCTATAATCTGGCTTAAGTATTATATGAGCCAATATTTCTTCTCCTTTTACTGGATCAGGTACTCCAACTACCCCACATTCCAAAATAGCTGGATGTTCATATAAAATTTCCTCAATTTCTCTCGGATATACACTGTGTCCCTTGTACTTTATCATATCCTTAATACGATCAAGTAAAAATATATATCCTTCTTCATCAAGTTTGGCATAATCTCCAGTTCGAAGCCAACGATATCCACCCGCTTCAAAGAATACTTTTTTGGTTTCTTCTGGTCTATTATGGTAACCTTTCATTACTTGGGGACCTGAAACCACAAGTTCTCCAGCTTCACCAATAGGTAAAAATTCTAAATTTTCATTCACAATACCTACTAAAGTGTTTGCTACTGGATGACCACAACTTCCAAATTTTTTTCTTGCCCAAGGTGGAGAATTTGTGACTGTTGGACTTGTCTCTGATAACCCATAGCCTTCTCCCATAGCAAAACCCGTCTTTTCTTCCCACGCTTTAAATAATTCTGTAGGTAAAGCTCCTGCTCCAACATTTACATATTTTAAACAAGAAAAATCTATATTTTTACTCTGGGGATAATTTAGGAGATTTATAAACATAGTTGGTACTCCAAGCATTAAATTTGGTTTGTGCTTCTGAATTACTTCAAGGATTTTGGGGATATCGAATGTAGCCATTATTATTCCTTTTGAACCAAATAAAGGACCTTGAGCAAGTTCACATGTTTGCCCATAAATATGATACCATGGAAGCACTGAAAGACTTATGAAATTTTCTTTAAGATATACCTCTCTCATATAATCGGAAATTTGCTTCATTTGATAAATATTTGCAATAATATTATAATGCGTAAGCATTGCTCCTTTAGGTAAACCTGTTGTTCCTCCTGTATATTGAATAACAGCTATATGTTCTTTAGGATTAATTTCGATTTTAAAATCATTGATAGGTTCGGGATTTTGATCCATTAAGGTATTAAAATGGATAATTTTGTCATCTTCAGGAATATCGGGAGTTTTACCTTCAACATTAACAAGAATTACTTTTTCTAATGGTAACTCATCTTTAGTTCGTTTATATTGAGGAAAAAATCTATCAATCATTATTAGAAATTTAGCACCTGAATCCTTTATTTGATAAGCCATTTCTCTCGCAATAAACAAAGGGCTAATAGCTGTTAAGGTTGCACCAAGACTTAATGTAGCAAAATAACAAATGCTAAAGTGTGGGCAATTTGGTAACCATAGAGCAACAACATCTCCTTTTTTTAGACCTAGATTCAATAAGACACTGGCAAATCTTCTTGTTAAATTGTCCATTTCTTTAAACGTAAATTCTCTTCCATAATAATCCATTGCTATATTATCGCTATATTCTTTAGCACCTTTTTCAAAAATCTCAACTAAAGAGATATCTTCTGGAATCTCGATTTCTAAAGATATTCCTGGAGGTAAATAATCCTTCCAGTACTGATTTTTTATATAATCTGGTAACTCCATAATTATTTCACTTATTGTTACATACTCTTTTTATTTTAAAATCATAGAATATTCATTCGATTTAAAATTTTGATATTTTAGTTAAATAGCACTCCTATGTTTATACACTTATAAATCTATGTATTAATAAATCTTTAAATTAAAAATTCAATTTATTTAAGCTAGATTTTATCATTATAAATTGGTAAAAATTAGAACCAACTATTTTAGAAAAAGCTCTAGAAAATGGCTTATACAAAATATAAAGTATGTATTTTTGGAGATGGAGGAGTTGGTAAAACAACTCTAACTAATCGATATTTAACAGGAATTTTCGAAGAAAGATATCAATTAACAATTGGTATGGATTTTTATTTGAAAAAACTTGAACTTGATGGAAATAAAATATCTTTACAAATATGGGATTTTGCCGGAGAAGAAAAATTCAGATTTCTTTTACCTAGTGCTGTTATTGGGGCACAAGGTACCATATTTGTATATGATATTACCAGATATCCAACATTTGAATCGTTAAATGAGTGGTTAGCTGCATTTATTAAAGCCAATAAAGAATATAGTCAGGAAGTTTCTACAATTCTATTAGGGTCTAAATTCGATCTTGAAGAAAATAGAACAGTATCTAAAGAAGAAGGAAAAAATTTTGCCAAGGAGAATAATTTTTTTGATTTTATTGAGTGTTCATCTAAAACTGGTGAAAATGTAGAAGAAGTCTTTAAAAAGATAAGTCGAATAATGATTGAAAAATCAATCTTTTAATCGATTCTTCAATAATCTGCTTTCTTCATAAATAACTAGTTATATTTAAATTTTTAAACATTGAAAAATTAATCTAAATGCCTTAGAATATTTCTTATAATATTTCTAAATTATGAATCACCATTCAGATAATACCAAAATAATTAAAAAATTGGTTTGAATTTTCAAACTAGGTGAAATGTTTTGAAATCTCAAAATGAATTAGGAGTTGCGATTCCTGCAAATAAGCCTTTAGTTGTTAGAACAATAAAAGAGGTTACAAAAGAACAACGTGAATACGCGCTTAAAAAAACTGAATATAATATGTTCTCATTTCCAGCAGATTTAATTTTCGTAGATTTTTTATCAGATTCTGGCTCTGGGACAATGACAGATTTACAATGGTCTGCACTATTTCATGGAGATGAATCATATGCCCGTAATAAAGGTTATTATGTTCTTCTTGAGGCCATTAGAGACACTTTTGAAAGAGGAGATAAACCAAAACATTCTATAGATTTAGTTCTTTCTGGTGAAACTAATATTAAAAAATTGATGGATGAGCTTTATATAACAGATTATCAAGGAGGATTTGTTAACGGTGGAGTTAGCCAACTTTCGCGCCCCAATGCTTTTATCGTTCCCCAGGGTCGCTGTGCTGAACATTTACTTTTTTCGACCATAGCCCCAATATTAAAGGAAAGAAATCGAGAAGAAGAATATTTTATACCTAATAATGGCCATTTTGATACTACTGAAGCAAATATTAATGCTAATGGTATCATTCCTATAAATTTTTTTTCGGCTAATCTTTTAGATGATTTTCCTTATGATGAGATGAATATTAGAAATCCATTTAAAGGGAATATGGATGTTAAAGCATTAGAAACACTTATTCAAGAAAAATCAGTAGAATCTATTCCATTAATCTATATAACAATTACTAATAATACTGCTGCTGGTCAACCAGTTTCGATGAGTAATATTAAAGAAGTTAATAAAATTGCCAAAAAATATAATATCCCTCTCTTCTTTGATGCTTGCAGATTTGCTGAAAATGCCAATTTTATTAAAGAATTTGAAAATGGGTATAAGAATAAAACTATTCCAAGTATCGTGAGAGAAATGTTTTCTTATGTGGACGGCTTCACCATTAGCTTTAAAAAAGGAATGGCAAACATTGGAGGAGGGTTGTTCTTTAAAGATAGAGGTATGTTTCATCAAAAATTCTCAGTTGAAGACGATATTGGAATTAAATTAAAAGAAAAGCAAATACTTACATTTGGGAATGATTCATACGGGGGCTTAAGTGGGCGAGATATAATGGCCCTAGCTACAAGTCTCTATGAAACTATTCATCAAAATTCGTTAAGAAAAAGAATAATGCAGGTAAGGAACTTTGCCCAAAAATTAGCAATTAATGGATTGCCTGTAATTCTACCTGCTGGGGGACATGCAGTATACCTAAATATGGATAAATTTTTCGAGGGGACTAATATAAAAACCGGAGACTTTGGGGGAGTTGGTTTTACGATTGAACTCCTAAGACATTATGGGATTAGAGCTTGTGAATTAGGTCCGTTTGCTTTTGAATGGGATAAAAAAACTCCTGAACAAAGAGAAGGAATCCTAAACTTAGTAAGGTTTGCAATTCCTAGAAATTTATATGGAAATGAACATATAGATTATGCTGTAGCAGCAATAACAGAATTATATTATAATCGAGATAAAATCCCTAAAGTAAAGATATCTCGAGGTGCCAAACTCAGATTACGTCATTTTCAAACAGGGCTTCAACCAATTTATATTAAATAGATTATTGACTCGGAAACCATGCAAAGACATCAAATCTAAACACTTTAATCTTGATTTCTTCACCTTCTTTTCCATGTAATCTATCTTTTTCTACAAAAAATAAACCCTCTTCAGTTTGAAAAGCATAAAGTCCTTCGAGATAATTTTTTTTGTCTATATCAAGATCTTTTAAATAGGTAGGAATTACATATTTCTCTCTCTCTATTGATGAGATTCTATACTTTCCTAAATATTTCCCATTTAACTCGGTAAAATAAGGAGCGTCTTCCCATATCATCAGTGAAATTAAACACTCAATAATTTTATTTTCACAATCCTTAGGAATTAAACAGTCTGGGTCGAAAATTTTAATTTCGCGATTACTTGTTAGCTGAGCTTGTATCCATGCTTCATGGCAATTATCATCTTTATAATTTTGATGGACTTTATTAATTAAAATTTTCAAAAATATATCTCCAAATAATGTACTTCCAAAAGACTATCTTTAATAATATTAATTAAGGTAAGTCTTAACTTTAATCTTACTTAAAGTTAATCGTGTTTAAAATAGAAAATTTATATTTAAATATCTAACATTCTCAATCTTTTAGAAATATTTTTTCTTCTGAGAATTTTCATGAAATCGTCTCTTCTTTGTTGAAGTCGATTTAAAAAAGTGTCTAATTTATCAAAATTGTTGAAGAAGTATTCATTCCCTTCAGCAATAATTTTAACTCCTCTTTTATCATTATGAATAATAGCGTAAATACCTCCTACTTCTGAATCATGTTTGATAAATACCTTGTCGGCTTCTGGATTCTTTTCATTACCTTTTTTTGCCCAAAAATTATTTTTCAGTAAATATGATCGATACATGCTCATACTTTCACACACAACCTCTTATTTTCTCTAATTATGATGAGTTATCACGATATATTCAACAATATACGTGTTAATATCATCATGATATAGTCCAAAGTAATATAAAAGCAAGTTTTATAATAATATCGTGTAATATTTGTATAACATATTATGGAGATATTACAAATTCTTAACTTTATATCACATAAGATATGGTCACCTCAAATTCCTTTTTAAATCATGAAGTAAAGGATTATGAACTACTAACTAAAAAAAATTTACTTGGGGTCAATTTCATTTGGAATAATAATCATAAAACATTAATAACAAGCCTTTAGATGTTGAAATCAATTTTTTACACACAAATTGTTAAGTTTGTAATACAGCAACGTAAAATCTTAAAAAAAAAATCATTTAAATCTCAAAAATGTCTAAAAAAGATTGTAGAATAATAAGTACTTTTATTTATGAATTGAGGTATCTCTGAATATGATAAATGAAACAGAGTACTATTCAGATTTAATGAAAGAATTCTCATATATCTGTAATGACGTTTATCAAAGAGAGTTATGGAGAAACGAGAAAATCATTGAACTGATGAAAATTTCGGAAAAAATACATTATCATAAATTCATTCAGAATTCACTCATATTTATAATGTCTCTATTTAATGATAATTTTATAGATTCTTATGAATGTGAGAGTAAAGTAATTGATGATTTAGTAGAATCAGATAGACAAATATTATTATCAACATTAAAAGTAGAAATTATTTAAATAGTTTCTCGAATTCCCAAACGGAATCATTAATTGTGTGTAAATTTTTAACCACTTTACCTGAATCTTTTCCTTTCATTACTTTAGCATCAAATAGTGCTTTTCCTATTGCTAGAGCTCTATCATGAGTTTCATCTACAATTACTAGAATATCTCCTTTTTTTATAGTTGGATCAATTTCTGTAATTCCTGGACGCATAACATCTGCTCCATTAGCCACATATTTAATTGCACCCTTATCAACTATAATCTTTTTTAAATCGACCCTTTTGTTTAAAAGAAGCGTTAAAACGGGAATATATCCTTCATTTGATTTCCAAAGCTTTAACTCATTATTAATTGCGTATAGTGTATCTCCTGCTTCCGTTTGAATGACTTCTACTTTAGAGTTCTTAGGAAATATTTGATCAATGAATTTTTGGTTATATTGTTTTAAGATTTCTTCCTTAAGGGGTTTTAATTCGGATTTCCTAATAAAATGGCGATGTTTAATTTTCATTCTTCAAATTACAATTAATTTTCTGAAATAAAAATCTTTTAATTAAATTTAATTCAATAATAAAAATCTCCTAATAGAAAAGAAATAAAGTTTTTTAAAATAAAAATCTTTTAATTCATCTAAATATTTTGTTTTAATAAAAAGACATAGAGATTTTATTAATAACTAACTTAATTAAATATTGCCATTAGATGGAAGGGAAAAAAGTGGATCTCAAAGGGAAAAAATTTAGTATTAAGGATGATTCTTATGAAAACTATTCATTATTAATCCTTCTATTTTGGCTAAAAATTATATTAGGAATAGTGAGTGGAAGTACACATTATTTTATTCAAGTTGCTTTATATTCAGGAGAGTTTTTTAACATAGATACATCGTTACGAGTTATTTTAATAGCACTTGTGATTTTTGGATATTTTATTATTATACATCTGCTTATCGTATTCATAATATATATCGTTAAATCATATTCTAACAGATTTAACCTTCAAAATGAAAATATTTGGATTTTCACATTGAGATATTTTTTTATATATTTTAGTTTATTCTTACTAAGTGCCTGTATTACATATTATCTTGGATTTTGAGTTTATAACGAGGTTAAGAACTTTTGGAAAAAAAGAAAATAATAATGATATTTTGTTCAATAGTAATTCTAACTTGTAGTTTGGTCTCTTTTTATGGTATAATCCCAAAATTCATCCCTTTCAATAACCCGCTAAGTGTTGATTACATTCAACAAGGTAAATATTCTGGATGTTATTTAGTCACTTCTGTATCAGGACCCGTAGTTATTATAGATAAATATGGAAACTTAAAATGGAAGGGTTCTCCTGGGTTCTTTATTCATGACAGTGATATGCTCCCAAATGGCAACCTCATTATTGCAGCAACTTGGAATGATCTCGTATATGAGGTAGATATCGATGATCCAAAAAATATTCTCTGGAGTTGGAATGCTACAAATGTATCTGATATAAATTGGACGAAATTTGCGAATGATAGAGGATGGTCTGATTTCCCTTCCTATGAAAGTAATAAACCTATTTTAGGACCGTGGGCTTATGTTAATGATGTAGATTTTATTAATGGGTCTAAATTTGGGCGTAATTATGATTCACTTTTACTTTCATTACGAAATCTTGATTTAGTTATAGAAGTAAATTATAGTGATTCAAAAGAAATAGTGTGGTGGTATGGACAACCAAATAATTTAACATTACTCAATCATCAGCATGAACCAGATCGAATTGATAATGGAAATACAATTATATGCGATTCTGAAAATGATAGGGTTATTGAAATTAATAGTACAACAAAAGAAATTGTATGGGAATTAAAATTAAAATTTCCTTATGGTAAATTTAGATGGGTAAGAGATTGTGATGATATCGGAAATGGTTTAAGATTAATTACAGATTCAGGTAATAATCGTTTATTAGTTTATGATACCAAATCTAGAAAAATTATAAAAGAGATAAGAAATCCTTGGTTATCAACCCCCTATGAGTCAGATTTATTAGATAATGGACAAATTTTAGTAGGAAATATGTTGGGGGGCAATATTTTATTTATCGATTATGATTCAGAGGCGGTTATTCATGTAATAGGGTTTCCTTACAATTGGGCGTTCCCATTTTTGTTAATCTGTTTTGGCATAATATATCAAACTGTACAATTCACTAAGGCTGTAAAAAAGAGTAAAAAGAAAAGTTACAGAAAAATATTTGATTTTCAAGTATATAGAATTTTAATTTACATTCTGACTAGCGTTTTGGCTTTATATTTCTTTAATACAATTGTATCTTACCTATGGATATTCTTATTTGAAGGATAACAGAACAATATATTTACTTTTTAAAATTATCATATATAAATAAAAATTAACGTATTTAGAAATTAATAAATATGATTTTTTAAACTAATGAGTAAAGTTTATACCTCTGCTGTAGTTATTATCCCTCCAAAAGAAAAATGGAAACCCATCCAAGAAATTAGACTAAAATATGATAGAAATGTCGATAGATGGATGCCGCACATAACACTATTATATCCATTTAGACCAAAAAGCTCTTATTATAAAATTGAAGATAAATTCTCAGAAATCTGTTCACAAATCAACTCATTTAAGCTTTTATTAAAAAGCTTTAAATTCTATAATCATGGACATCAGAATTATACAATCTGGTTAGAACCTGAACTAAATGAATCAATTATTACCCTTCAAGCTGAAATATTAAAACTAGTTCCTGATTGTAATGATGTGAACAAACACAAAAAGGGATTTACTCCTCATCTAAGTGTAGGGCAAATAAAGGGAAAAGAAAAGCTATTTAAAGTGATAAATGAATTACAAAGTTCTTGGATACAATTAGAGTTTCTCGTGAATGATATCTTTTTTATCGCCCGTGAAAAAAGTAGAATTGCGAAATTTGAAATTGAAAAACAATTTCCTTTATCTAACTAATTACGAATAATTAAAGTTTTTATATGTCAATTTCATATTTTATATAATTAATTCTAAAATTATCTATAAAAATTTGAATTTAGTATGACTGAAGAAAGAGAAGGACTCATTTTCACATCTCGAGATGAATTAGTCTATAAAATAATTGTTATCGGAGACCCAGCAGTAGGTAAAACATCTCTCCTTGACAATTTTTTAGGTAAACAAATCAAAGGAGAATATATACCCACCGTTGGCGTAAACATTTTGAAAGCAAAACTTAATGTAGTTGATGAAAAAGGAAGTGATGTTAATGTATTTCTCATGTTCTGGGATATCGCAGGACAACCCCAATTTTATATGCTTCATCGTCCATATTTCAATGGTGCAGATGGTATGATCTTAGTATATGATATTACACGTTCAAGTTCATTTTCTAATGTAAACAACTGGTATAATTCGGCAGTTCGGTACGGTCTTAGCGGAATTCCCCGTATTTTAGTAGGTAACAAAATAGATCTAAAAGATGAGAGAAAAATTATCCATCCTATGGCTGATCATTTAAGTGAAAAACTAAGTGCTCCTTTTTTTGAAACCTCTGCGTTAACAGGAGAGGGCGTTAAAACCATTTTTCAAAAAATTGCAGACCTGACGTATCAGTCAAAATTAGCTGATTAAATAACTTTAGCTTTTCAAATTTTCTAACTCTTATTTTAAATTTTTCTTAATTTAACTTTAGTTAAGTTAATTTCGTAAAAAATTAGAAAAAAAAAAGAAAAATTAAAATTTAAATTATATTAATGCTCCACCTATCAGCCCCACAACTCCACCGCCTATAGTAATGAAAAAACCAATCGTTAGGCTCCACGTAAAGTCTAGTGAATAGTAACCATAAGTTTCGCTAAATGAACCAAAAAAAACATTACTATCATAGGCAGTACTCAAATCATTTATATATTCAGAAAACTCACTTACTTCACCCACTAGGTCAAAAATTATCATCATTGGGCCTAATATCATCAAAATTCCACCAATGATCCCAAGGGGTTTCTTTTCTGTAGCACCACCGACGATACATAAACCAGCTCCTGCTAATACCATGATACCTCCAAGCAATACTAGTGTAGCTATTTCAAATTCAGGTCCTCCTGTAGGATCAGAAATAATATCTCCAAATGCTGTAAGATAAAGTCCACCTGATGAAGATCCATAAATACCAACTATTTCTCCGCTAAATTGGTACCAAGACAAAAATTTGCCTCCAACTAAACTAAGGAGAACGAACACTATTCCAATAATACCACCAATTATAGCAACAAATTTTCCATTTCCCATATTCATAACCTTTTTTTTAATTTATTTTTTTATTTATTTTCTATATTGAATTTAATATTTTTATAATTCTGGATATCGATTTTTATTAAATATAATTTTACTACAATTATTAATAAAGGTTTCTCTAGAAAATTTTTTTCAAAAATTTGAAACAAAAAATTTCTTAACACAATATAATTCAATATTTAAGTTATAACTTATTTTTCCAAAATACAGTCTTTTCTTTAATTGTTTCCTTTAAATCTTCTGGAATTGTTTCTTTCTCATTTAAATTATTAATAATTTGTGAGATATCATAGAGGATTCTATGGCCACCTGTGAATACAAATATATCTTCCTTTATATTTTCTAGTGTTTTAATAACTTTTATTGGTTCATCTATATTGTCAACTTCGTCTTTTAAGTTTATAAGTTGATTTATAATTGATTCTTTTTTATCTGTAGCAGCTATATCTCTTTCAACAACCTCATTTTCCATTTCTTTAGGTTGAACTGAGATACTTGACTTCTGTATTAAGGTTCTAATTAAATTAATTTCAGCTTCTAGAATTTTTTGATTTTCAATTACATTATTTAGTTGAGGTATTAATGCCTTAACATCGATTGTTGCTTTACTTAATTCATCGATTTTATCTGTCAACATATTTAATTTCAAATTTGTTTGACCCATTTTTGTAATTAAATCTAATCCAAATTTTTCAAGTATGGATGAGAAAATTGAGAGTTTTTCGTTAGTTTCTTCTATATATTTCTTAAGTTCTTCTTTATTCGAATTTTCTGTGTTTGTCATTCAAATTCCTCTAGTTATTTTTTACTTAAGGATTAATCCTTAAAACAAAAGGTGAAGTATTATACACAAAATTATTTTTTATCCGAAGTTATTATTTAATTAATATTGTACAATTATAAAAAACTTCTCAAGTGGAAAAGTTGATACAGTATATCAATATTCTAACTAAGGACGGAAAATCATTGTTGTTTAGGAATTATGGAAGTTCTGAAGTTGATCGTGATCTACTGGCTGGATTTTTAAGTGCTTTTTCAGGTTTTATGAAAGAAATCAGTCAAAGTGACATTAAATCTACTGCAACTGAAGATTTTAAATATTTTTATACTATTATTGATAAAATCATCATAGTTGTTTGTTCAGATTTACAAGATGATGATGCAACAATTAATTCAAAAATATTAACTATAAGAGCAAGATTTATTGAGAAGTATGGAAAAATCTTAGAGGATGGCAGTTGGGCGGGAAATCGTGCTTATTTTACTGATTTTGAAAAAGAATTGGATAATACAATATTAGGCGCAATTAAAGTATCTATTATTGGATTAGGGGGTGTTGGAAAGACCACATTATTAAAATTGATATGTGGGCAAGATATCGATTTAGAATATGTTCCAACAATTACTGCTGATATTACAAATTATGATGGCGAGGAAATATCTCAAGATATTCACCGTGAAATTGTATTCTGGGACTTCGCTGGTCAAAGTAACTTCAGGTCTCTCTGGAAGAGTTTACTCGATGGAACAGACATAGCTTTATTAGTATTAGATTCTAGCTTTGAGAATGTTAATTCTTCAAAAGAGATCATTCATGATATCCTTGATAAATTTTATAAAGATACCTTAGTAATTGGTATTGCAAATAAACAAGATTTGGTAAATAAGCTTACTCCTGAATTTTGCCAGAAAATACTTTCTGATAGGGGGAGAGAAATAAAAACACATGGTATGATAGCCATAAATCTTAATTATCGAGAGAAAATACATGCAATTTTGAGAGATGCTATAAGTAAAATATCCGAAGCTACTTAATTTACAATAAAAAAGAAATTTATTATTTGAATAAATTAACTTATTAAATCATTATAAAAAAATTATTCCTAATTATATTTTCATTTAAATGGTGAGGATTCTGATTAACTTTGAAGTAAAGGAAATTGAATTAGAAGAATTGGAAGAAGGTATAAAAATCATAAAATTACCAGAATTAACTGAAGAAGAAAAAAATATTATAGATCCTATTGTTGCTCCTACATCTGGATTGAGAATTCAAATTTTTGATATTATAGAAGAAAATGGTAAAAAAAAATATGTATTAACTAACCGTAAATTATTTCTATTTCTCAGAGTCTTTAAAGCC
Source organism: Promethearchaeota archaeon (assembly GCA_019057865.1). GTDB lineage: Archaea > Asgardarchaeota > Lokiarchaeia > Sigyniarchaeales > SOKP01 > Loki-b32. The sequence goes on along the minus strand of JAHLWP010000042.1, from coordinate 9,131 downwards.
ATTAGTCAAAAATTTAAAGAGATGAAAAATGCTCAAAATTTAAAAGTTTTAATTGTCACTGATAATCGTCCAAGTAGAAATACTCTATTAAATTATACATCTCAGATATTTGGGTATGATGGTTATCAGGTCTGTTATCAAACAGATGATCCCGGAGAATCTAAACTTTCAGCGCCTTACGGTGCTGCCTCAGTAGCTTTGTTAGAAGATATCAATTTGATAATAGTATTAACGGCATCTCATAATGAATTATCTTGGAATGGAATTAAATTTTATATCGATTATCCTATTCCAATGTCCGGAGATTTATTCAAGGATGTATCAAGGAGAGCATTAAAAATTAAAGAAGTTCATCTTAAACCTGATATAATCCCTATACAAATTGATGCTGAACAAATAAATAATGATTATACAATAAAACTCTTATCAAAAATTTTAGAGATAGAGAGTCTAAAGGGAAAGAATATTGTAATTTGGCCATATCTCGGAAAGGCTAGAGGAATTGGTAACCTATTTAAACAACTTGGAGTAAATGTAATTTTAATTGAAGAAGAAATTAACCCTCCAAACCCCATAAAAGAAATTCGCGAAGAAAAATTACAAGATGTTATGAGTAAGGGCAATTCTAATTTAGCATTGTTATTAGATGCTGACAGAGACAGAATTGCGTTATATGTAAAACAAAATGGAAAATATTTCACCTATATCCCTAATGAGATCTACTCAGCAATGCATAATATATTAGCTAAGGAATATAATAAGAAAATTATAAATGTTCGAACGATCCCAAGTGATTTAAGAGGAGACCACACTAGCGTCTTAAACATTTTAACAGGTGTTGGCTATAAGCACTTGGGAATTATTTTATATTTTCTTTTTGGTGTTGAAGTTGATCAATCAAAAGTGGATACTGCAATACTTTACATTGAAGAGGAAGATAAAAGTTTGAAAAAAATTAATAGCTCTACTCCTCTAAAAGAAAAGATTATAAATTTAATGGATAGAAATGGTCTAGATAAAGAACAATTCTTAATTGTTATGTGGGAAGAATCTGGTGGACATACTTTAAATATATTAAATGTATCCAAGAATCCAGATACAAGAACATTTGAGTTTTCAACAGATTTTCCTCTAATTGCAGATAAATATCCTGTTCCTGCATTAGTATTAATTGCAGAGCTAATTTGTCGTGGACATGTTATTTCAGAATCAATAGATTGGACTATTAAGGGGATTAACCGTACTATTCCAGCTATTGATGAAGAAAAGGTACGTATTATGAAAAATTTCGAAAAAAATGATAATAAAATTATAAGCATTAAAGGAAAAGATTATGAAATACATGTATTATCAGATAATTCTGATGCAATTGATATATTTCAATTAAAGAGCAAAGATTCTACTCTCTACTTCAGACCAAGTGGAACAGGGCCAGATGTTAGATTCTACATTTTTGGTAAAAAAGAAACCCATTTAGAAGAAATACACACAGTAATGAATTATATAGACAATAATTTCAAATATTATTAATTATTCAACAAAATTCTTTAAATCTACTTACTTCTAGCGCACTATTTTCAATATTTTTTTAATTAGCTCATAGGAAATTACATAAATTGGCTATTTAGATAAACCTATTTTTTACTCTCAATAAATTTATATGAGATATGTAACTATATACCTAAAAATTCTACAAAAAACAAAAAGATGTTTATTTCTATGGAAATAAAAATAATAACTTTAATGTTATTAAGAACAGATATATCAAGTAATGAAAAAAGGAGCAAGTGAAAAATGGGTGTAGTACTAAAGATTGCATTACGTAATATGAGAAGACGAAAGATACGTTATATTTTGACAACTATCACATTAGTCATTAGTGTTGCCTTATTTGGAGGAGTTATGATTGTCTCTGATTCTTTCGAAGTAATGATGCTAGAAACTATTGATGAACAAATGGGTACTGCAGACATATTAATTAGATCTGCAAATAGTACTGATGGTTGGTTTGATTCCGATGAAATTAATAGTGAACTCGAGGATGTAAAACATGTCGAGTCAATAGCTTACAGGATTTCAGGTTTTAATGTTTATGCAAGTGCAACTGATAGTGGAAACCAAGTTGATAATAGTACTAGAACGGGGATCTACGGTATTGATCATCAAGATGCAGATGAGCGAAAATTAGGTGGGAAACCATTTATATTAGATTCAGTTAGTAGTGAAGACACAATTGAAGAGCTTCTTGAATACAGCGATTCAATTAATGGCGATAAAGTAGTAGTTATTTCAGAATCATTAAAAATTCAATTAGGGAAAGATTTTAAAGCAAATGATAGTATTTGGATTTTGCCAAATGAAGGAGAATTACCGGAATATGACCCTAGAAACACAGGGACTTGGCTCGAATATACTGTTGTTGCTATAATACGGGATATTGGGGAAGCACGCGATTTCGATCCAGAAAACCCCTCAGAGTCTACAATGTTTACACAAGGAACAGGTATTTTTGCAAATATTAATAATACACATGAACTAGCAGATGGTACAGAAAATCATACTGGTGAATATAATCTAGGTGTTGTAGGTGTTGACGACATATACAAAGTTGCTTCTGTTGTTAAGAATATTGAAACCCGATTAGAAGATTTTGATGATGGAAGGGATTGGAAAGTTAATGACTTAAAATCTGATAGTTTAGAGAGGATAGACACTACAATGAGCACGATGCGTACTATGTTTATGATGTTTAGTCTAATCGCATTAATCCTTTCAATCATACTTATGTGGAATATCTTTAACATTATTAAAAAAGAACAAGAGTACGAGACGGGGATGTTCCAAGCAATAGGGGCATCTAAAGCAGAAACCTTTAGGATGTTCTTAACTCAAGGTGTAGTAATGGGGGTAATTGGAGCGTTATTAGGAACAATATGTTCTTACTTCATATCGTACGTAATCTTTTCAGTCACATTACAAGCTATTCAAGATATTGTAGCTCAAATGGGCGGATTAGAAATTTCAGATTTTAATATCGTTTTATATCCAACAACTTTAGCATTAACATTTATTGTAGGTTTAGTTTCTTGTATTGTAGCCTCTCTGTATCCTAGTTGGAAAGCAAGTCGCAAACCCATTATTGAGAATTTAAACCCCCTTGAAGAAAAGTCTAAAAGGGAGAGAAAACATTATTGGAAAAAACTACTCTTCTTTATTTTAGGGGGTTTACTTATTTTCTCTGGTTTTTGGCTTATGTATTCTGCCCCTGAAACTACAACTGAAGTTCAGGCAAGTCCAGGTCCACCCGAAGGAGTGGTACTAACAATGTTTGCCCCTGTATTAATTTTATTTGGGATCATTTGGTTATTGGCACTTAGCATAAAACCGCTTAATAAAGCTTTTGTAATAATTTTCTCTCCATATCTCCGGAAAACTAAATTATTAACAGAAAAGAACATCTTAAGACACCGCAAAAGGACTACCCTTACATACACTATGATTGCTTTAGCAACCAGTTTTCTTATCGGGATAAGTGTTATGATGGACTCAATGAGAGCAGGTATTAACACTACTGTTAATAACTTTATGGGTGCTGATATTCGAGTATATACATATAATACCCCCAGATCTTTCGAAGATGGACTTCTCAATCAATCGGGAGTAGAAGATGTAATGGGTGTGAGTCATCAAAATGCCCTTATTCAAATAGATAGTGATTGGATTGGACATAGCTTACTTGATAGTAAATGGAATCAATCTATTATGATAAACATAATAGATCCAGCAAAGATTAAGGAACATATGACTAAAACTGCAATTGTATCCCCTTCATCAATGTCTCTTAGTGAAATGATGGATGAAATCGAAATTGGAAATAAAATTATAATTGATGAAGAATTTGCTGATGACTATGATGTGAAAGTTGGTGAAAACTTATCTGTTAAATTCTCTCTCGGTATAACTTACGCAAATTTTACCGCCTTCCTTGATAGAGATAATTATAATGCGCATGAAGATACAGTTGCAATAAATATGAGTGTAATTGCAATTGTTAGAAGTATTCAAGGGTTCTCGACGCTTGATCTCATGGGATTTTCAAGTGAAGGAAAAACTTATAATATGTTTATCTCTTGGGGGACTTATGAAGAAATAGCGGATAGAAACCTACCTGGTGGAGGAACAGATATGGCTTTCCGACAACTAACTCAAACTGGAAATCCTACGGTGGATAAAGTTCAACCAAATTGGTTTAATTTTTCAACCGTGGAATCAATTTTAAATAGCATTAGCGGAATTGAATATTATACAACAAGAATGGACTATTATACACCTATATTTGATGGTTTAGGAATAGATTTTCAAACCCCAGTTGTTGGTATTCACACAGAATCAAGCGGAAATTTAAAATCTGATTCTTATTTTGGAAACAATAGTCTTATTGAACAGAAAATTGGATATGTTGGAACAACAATGGAAGAAATCCTAAATACAACAACGGAAAGTATATGTGTAGTTGATGAAACCTTCATAAAAAATCATCCCTTATTAGGGATTGGTAATAATATAAGTATTTTTCCACAACAATTCATTTTGAAAACGGTTTCCGTAGGAATTCTTCCTTATAATACAACTATTGTTCCTTATATGAATAATTATACATCAACATCAGGTAGCGCGACAGATTTATATTTTTCTGATAATGTTTACTTATCATATGTGAGTAATCAGGAGTGGCTTGCATTTAACATTACTACCAGTTTTCTAACACCTAACATTTATAAAGCTATTAATGTTACAATTGAAACTTCTGTAAATTCAACTGTGGATCACCTCGAATTGGAAGCGCTTAACATTAACACTAACACATTTGAAGAACTAGGTTCAATTAATAATACTGAAGAAGCTAATAATACTTTTATTTTCGATTTAAACCATTATTATGTTGATTCGATGAATAATATCAAATTAAGAATAATAGGGCATAATGCCACATATAATGGTAATTATAATTTAACTATTGATAGTTTAAAATTTGGAGTAGCTACCTCAACTTATTCCCCAACCAACCCTTTATCTTGGCCGGAATCGTCAAAGTTTGAAATTATTGGTATTATAGAAGCACCAACTTTGTATAATACAGAAAGATATGATTGGTATGCCAGTTATGCATATGAAACAGGTTATGATGCGTATGAAATAGGTTATGATGTAAGTGGAAATTCTATATATATAAATTACGAAAAAGCACGAGATATTGTATATTCAGATTATAAGGGATCCAACTATTCCAATGATAAGGTAACTTCAGTGCTAGTTCATTGTGATCAACCAGAAAATATTACAACTATTAAGGATCTACTATTGCCAGATCTATTTTCTCCTCCTCCAGGAGGTTCTTGGTCACTAATCGATCTCAAAACTTTCACTCTTGTAATTAGAACTAATGTATATGATTGGTTTGCATGGGTGGAAAAGGGAGTAAGTGATGAGGATGTCTTAGAAGAAATATTAGGATACATAGAAGATAGAGGCTATCTCGTGATTTTTGGTTTTACCAAATCATTTGCAAGTTCTATTTTCAGAACTATGATTAATTTAATTACCTTCATAACTAATGGCTTACTAATTTTTTCAATAATAATTGCAATGATTGGATTAACGCTTCATAGTCTACTAACAACCATGGCACGTAGGAGGGAGATAGGAATGCTCAGATCAATAGGATTAAGTAAAAAGGGTGTGATACGATCAATATCAGGAGAGACATTAATTCTAGCACTTCTAGGTGTATTTACAGGTATATTCGCTGGTCTAGTCCAAGGTTATTTAATGGTAGATACGATGCCTGCAGGTGGACTCATTACAGTCACCTGGACCATTCCATGGCTAACTATTGGCATTTTAGTATTAACGGTTTTAATCACTGTAATTCTGAGTTCACGATATCCGGCAAAGTGGGCTGCCAACTTAAATATTATAGATGCTGTGAGAACGAGATAATTAGAATAATATAATATAAAAAAAGGTGTTAAAAATATCGACTAAAAAGAAAAAAGTGAGAATGAACAAAGAACAAAGGTCCACAGCAAAAGCAGTGAGGATAGATCCTGATATAGTTCTAAAAGTGCATGATCTTGTTAAAACTTACACTGTAGGTAATTCAACAATCACAGCACTCAATAAAGTAAATCTTACAATCAAGAAGGGTGAATTTATTGCTATTGTTGGTCCATCTGGTGCAGGGAAAACAACTTTAATAAATTGCTTGGGTGCTCTTGACTTCCCAGACTCAGGTAAGATCATTTATAATGTTGATGCTGAGGGGATGGGACTTGACGTTACCCAAATGACCAATAAACAACATAAAAAAATGCGATTGAGAAAGATAGGATTAATTTTTCAGTTCTATAATCTTTTTCCAATTCTTACAGCTTACGAGAATGTAGAGCTTCCAATGGTGATTGATAAAAAGGATTCTAAAGTGAGAAAAGAAAAAGTTAAAAGCCTTTTAAAAAGAATTGGACTTGAGGAGCGTATGGAACATTTACCCACACAGATGTCGGGTGGAGAGCAACAAAGAGTAACTATAGCTAGAGCTTTAGTTAACGATCCTCTTATCATTCTTGCTGATGAACCTACAGGTGAACTAGATACGGAGACAACAACAAATATTATGAAAATTTTCCTCGACTTAAAGAAAGCTGGAGAATCAATTTTAATGGTTACCCATAATGTAAGAATAGCAGAAGTGGCAGATAGGGTTATTACTCTTACTGATGGAGAATTTACTGGTGAAAAGACTGGTGGAAAATCAATTGAAGAAATATATAAATTCTAATTCAGAGGTATATAAAAAATGAGAAAAGCCAAAAAGAGTAAACAACAAGGTTTAGTATTTCAGGAGCCAAAAGATTATGAACTAGACCCTGATTCGATGATTCAAACTTTTGATTTAACTAAAATTTATAATATAACCGAAGGGATTGAAATTAGAGCCTTAAATGGTGTTAGTATAGATATTAAGAAGGGTGAATTTGTATCAGTTATGGGACCTTCAGGTTCCGGAAAAACTACACTTTTAAATATGATTGGAGCTCTCGACAATCCCACAAGTGGTGCTGTATATATCAATAGAACAAATATAGCTCATATGGATGATAAACAACGGACAAATTTAAGACTCAAGGAAATAGGATTCATATTTCAGTTTTATAATTTAGTACCCGTTCTTTCAGCTTATGAAAATGTTGAACTACCAATGTTATTTGCAGCTAGGACTAAACAGGAAATAGAAAGAAATGCTAATAAATTCCTCGATCTTGTAGGTCTAAGTGACAAGAAAGATCACCTCCCATCTGAGCTTTCAGGTGGAGAACAACAAAGAGTTGCAATTGCACGAGCATTATGTAATGAACCTTCTATATTAATTGCTGATGAACCGACAGGCGAACTTGATACTAAAAAGGGGATGGAGATTGTTAAATTATTGCGAGAACTTAATTTGGAGCTTGATCAAACGATTTTAATGGTAAGCCACGACCCTATGGTTGGTGCTCTTGCTGAAAGAATACTAAAAATGCGAGATGGTAAAATAATCGAAACTGTAGATACTAAAAATTAAATCTTTTTTTTAGTTTTAACTTATTTTTATCAATATCAAAAATTTAATTGCAATAAAAAATTTAGACTAATTAATATATTTTCTTTCAAATTATAAAAAACACTATTAAAATTGACGAAAAAATGTTTCAAGAGAAAATTATCAACGATGAAATTCTTGCAAAAATGTCATTGGAAAATATCTTCAAAATATTCAATGACAATGTTTTTCCAATGTTAAATGAAGAAGAACGGAAATATTGTGAGGAATTGCAACAATTTTGTATAGAGTTACATCCAAAAATTGATAAATCTAAAGATGTGTATGTTCTCTTTCCTGAATTAGGGAAAAATGGATATTTACAAAGGATTAATGAGTGGAAGGACTTTAAACCGTATGGAATGAAAAAAGAAATTTTACTAGGTACTCATATTTCTATTTTAGACCCTCAATTAGAATTAGGACGAGTTGCAAGCGGAATTCTATGTGCTAATCCTACCTTTCATTACTATCATTATGGAGGTACTGGAGATACAATATATAAAGTTCAAGATGAACTACTTTCGGGGCAAAAAGTTGGCTGTATTGGAATAACAGAACCTGAGAGAGGTTCTGATGCAGTAAATCTGACAACAAGATGTACAAAAACAAATGAAGGGGTTATCTATAATGGAGAAAAAGTTTATACTACAAATGGACCTAAAGCGGATTATTTCTGCTGTTATGGCGTTTATGATACAGGTAATCCAAGAGATACAATGGTTCAAGGAATGATTGCTCGTGAATTTGGTGTAAAAACTGAACGATTGAAGATTAATTCTGTTCCTCGAGTTCATATTGCACATACAATATTGGATAATGTTAAAGTTCCAAAAGAATACGTACTCGCAGATGACGGACTCGGATATACAAGACTCTTTGAGGGATTAGTTCCTGAACGCTTAAGTATAATGAGTTAAAAAAATTAAGTTGCGAATTCCGCACCGTGCTTATAATGGGTTCAGGAATCGGTATCTGCTGGGCAGGATTGATTAATGGAATAATTTACACTAATTTAAGACAACAGTTTGGTAAGCCCGTAATTAGATACCAGGGAGTGGGATATGGATTAGCAGACTTATTAAGTAAGGCTACAGCGGCGACATCATTAGCTTTACAAGCTGCTACTGTTTATGATGATAAGATTTTATTCGCTGAAAAATCTTCAAAAGAAGCAGAAAAATGGGTTGCCTCTATCTCGTCTCAAGGTAAGTATTATGTATCTAAACTAACACATGATATCTGTTATGAAGTTCAGCAACATATGGGCGGAGTGTCAGTAACCGATAATACACCTGTTGATGAGTTAATGGATGTAAGTAAAATAGAAGAAGTCATCGGTGGAGCAAGGAATATTCAATTACTTCTCATTCAATCACAAATTCGAAGATTTATGAGATTATTGTAAATGTTAGATTAATAAAAATCTATATTTTTTTTCTTTTAAAAATATAGAGATGAATTTAAAAGATTTTTTAAAATCATTTATAAT